>NZ_POAG01000024.1:0-8136 GCF_002930065.1 Nocardioides sp. 616
GAGCCCGTGCACCCGACGTACCACCGCCAGCTCTCCCAGGCACAGGTCCCGCACCCGCGGCGTGCCCTCACCACCGATCTCGACCAACCGGTCCCACCCCGACGCCCCCGGGTCATCACGGGAGTCACTGCCGTGCAGCAGCGCCCACTGGGCCACCAGCCGCAGGTCCTCCACCTCCACCGCCCGCCGCGCCACCAACGCACACTCGGCCCGTTCCAGCACCCCCGCAGCATCCAGCTCGTCGAGAGGGAGCACCTGCCCCTCGATCGACCCGCAGGCACTCGGCAACGTCATAGCCCCCAGCATATTCGAACAGGTGTTCGAGGACTATCGCCCAGACTGGTGATGCGATGTGTCACGTGGCAGGACATCGGTGACGTGACACAACAGCCGGCCAGGCCCGTGATGTCGCAGGGGGGCGTTTCGCGCCGCTTTCGCCGAACCTGCCGCGCCGCCGGCCCGATCGGGCCAGCCTCGAACCATGAACGGGAACCTCGGCGACGACCAGCTGGAGTCTTGGTGCCGCAACGCGGCGTACGCCGTGGCGGCAGGCTTCACCACCTTCACCCTCGCCATGTGGGGACGCACCGGCGAGGTCGACCCGACCTTCCTGGTCGCTGCCGTGCTGCTGTGGATGGTGCTGCTCGTCGTCGGCGACCCGCCCTCCCACGAGCCCTCCTGAGCCTGTCACGAGACCGCGCCGAACATGCAACCTCTGCTCCCCCACCCGCGTCTGGGGATGCGCAACCATGAGTGGAGGTGGACGGTGGTCGGCACCCTGGTCAGCTCGGGAGGAACGGTGGGCCGTGGCGCACGCGAAGCTGCCCGGGACGCGGACTTCTCGGCGTACATGGCTGCCCGGCAGCCGTCACTGCTGCGCACGGCGTACCTGCTGACGGGCGAGCGGGCCCAAGCCGAGGACCTCGTCCAGACCGCCTTCGCCAAGCTCTACCTGTCGTGGGACCGGATCCGGGACCGGGAGTCCCTGGACGGCTACGTGCGTCGGATCCTCGTGAACGAGCACAACTCCCTGTGGCGGCGTCCCTGGCGGCGCTCGGAGCGCCCCAGCGAGACCCTGCCGGACTCCCCCGTGGTCGAGCAGTACGACGACGGGCACGGTGCCGCCGTGTGGTCCTTCGTGCAGACGCTTCCCCCCAAGCAACGCGCCGTCATCGTGCTCCGCTACTACGAGGACCTGTCCGAGGCCGAGATCGCCACCGTGCTGGGCATCAGCTCCGGGACCGTGAAGTCACAGGCGAGCCGGGCCTTGGCAGGCCTGCGGCAGCGGGCGCCGCGGTCCCTGGACCCTCGCGAGGAGCAGTCATGACCGACCTCGAGCGCGACCTGTCCACCTCGCTCCACGACCGGGCCGAGGCAGTGCCGGCCGCTCCGCTCACCTTCGACGGGGTCCGCGGCCGTGCCCGGCGGATCCGCCGAAAGCGCCACGGGCTGGTGGCCGCCGGGGTCGCCGCGGTCGTGGCGGTCGTGGTGCCCACGGCGCTCCTGCTCGCGCCGAGCAGCGACGACGACGCACCCTCCCCGGCGACTCCCCCCACCGGGCAGGTCACCCCCGACCACGCGCTCGCCGGCAACCAGACCCTCGACGTCACGGGTCTGCCGATGGGAGCCCGTCCGCTGGTCGGCTACCTCGACCTCACGGGAGAGCGCCCGGTGGCTGTCTCCGCGGACGGCGACGAGGTGCCCCTGCCCACCGAGGGCCGGCCCCTGTCATGGACGCGGCTCAGCGACGGGCGGTACGTCGTGGAGACCACTGAGCAGGGCGCCATCTCGATCGAGGTGCTGGCCGCCACCGGAACCCCGGAGAGCAGCCACCCGGCCACCGGGTCACTGGTCGTCGACCAGGACCACCGACAGGTGGCCTGGCCCGAGGGCCCCGCGGTGATGGTCCTGCAGTCCGGCGCCGAGCGGCCCCGACCCCTGGGCTCCGTAGCGGACGCGCAGGAGATCCGGCTGGTGGACCTGACCGGGTCTGACTGCTTCGCCGAGCTGGTGCCCGGCGCGCCGAGCGGGGGATGCACGGCCTTCGGCACGGTCGCTCGGCCGGACGGGGCGAGCGAGGGCTGGCTGCTGGGGACCGGCGGCGACACCGCCGCCAGCAGCGAGGGCCACTTCCGCAGCCTGGCCGACTGGGTGGATGCCGGCGACCCGCAGGAGACCAGCTGGGTGAGCTACCAAGCCGGCATCCGGGACGTCCGCGAGGACCTGAGCACCTGCTCCGGCGTCTTCGGCGTCGACGAGCAGTCCCGCCAGAGCCGCTGGCTCATCGAGACCTGCGAGCACCGGTTCGACTCCTTCTCCCCCGACCACGGATCGTTGCTGGCCTGGGAGTCCTACGGCGACGGCGTCGGCCACTACGAGATCGCGATGTACGACCTGGAGACCCGGTCGCTGCGCTGGAGCCGCTCGGCCACCGGGCCGGGCCTGGCTCACCTGAGCTCCGCCGCCTGGGAGGACGACGACCACGTGCTCGCCCCGGCGTACCAGGACGGGCAGTGGCTGCTGGTCCGCTTCGGACCCGACGGCGCGATGGAGCGCGTCACGGACCCGGCCCCTGGTGAGGATGTGGAGCCGGCGTACCTGCCCGAGACCCAGCACTGAGGCCATGATGGTCAGCATGGACGTGTTCGTTGTGCGACTCGAGTCCGACGGCACGGTGCGCTTCACGGTCGCCGCCACCTCGCGACCCCAGTGGGCGCTCGCGCGCGTCGCCCGCCCGGCCACCCGGCTGGTCCAGCTGTGGATGATGGGGCGTTACCTGCGCGTGCTCAGAGCGCTCCGGCGCTCCGGCTAGGCCGGTCCCAGGTCCGCACGCCGCCGGCGGAGGTGCTCCCGCTCGGCCTCGTTGCCGCAGAGCTCCAGGGCCCGGTCGGCCGCGGTGCGAGCACCGGCGACGTCGCCGGTGCGGGCCAGCAGTTCCGCGCGTACGGCGGGGAGCCGGTGGGAGCGCGGTAGTGTCCGGTCCAGCCCTTCAAGCAGGGCCAGGCCGGCGGCGGGTCCCTCGGCCTCCGCGACCGCGACGGCCCGGTTGAGCCGCACGACCGGCGACCCGGTGAGCTGCTCCAACTCGGCGTAGAGACCGGCGATCACGTCCCAGCGCGTGTCCGCGGAGGTCGGTGCGAGGGCGTGCTCCGCCGCGACGAGCGCCTGGACGCAGTACTCCCGGGCCGACCCGGTCAGGTCGGCGCCGAGCAGCGGCCGCAGCAGGGCGAGCGCCTCGTCGATCTCCTCGCGGTGCCAGCGGCTGCGGTTCTGGTCCGGCAGCAGGACCAGGTCGCCGGACGGCGTGGTCCGGGCGTCGCGCCGCGAGTGCTGCAGCAGCACCAGCGCGAGCAGCGACCGGACGAGCGGGTCCCCCTCGGTTACCTCCTCGAGCACCCGCACCAAGCGGACGGCCTCACCGGCGAGGTCGAGGCGGACCACGGCATCCCCGGTCATCGGTGCGTAGCCGGCGGTGAAGGCCAGGTAGGCCACCGACGCCACGGTCTCCAGGCGCCGGTCGCGCTCCCGGCCCGACGGCACGGCGAACGGGATGCCGGCCAGCGCGATCTTGCGCCGCGCCCTGGTCAACCGCGCGGCCATCGTCGACTGCGGCACGTGGAAGAGGCGCGCGATGTCGACGGTCGGCACCCCGAGCACCAGGCGCAGGCTGAGCGCCGCAGCGGCCTCCGGGGCCAGCGCCGGGTGGGCGCAAAGTAGCAGCAGGCGCAGCCGCTCGTCGTCGATCAGCCCTCCGGGGTCGGCCATCACCCGCGCCCCCGCCGCCGCCAGCTCACGGTCCACCACCAGCAGCGGCGCCTTCTGTGCGGCCACCGACTCGGCCCGCAGCCGGTCCAGGACCCGGCGCCGCGCCGCAGTGAGCAGCCAGGCAGCCGGGTTGTCCGGCGTACCGTCGACGGGCCAGGTGCGCGCGGCCGCCTCGAACGCATCCCCCAGGGCGTCCTCGGCGAGGTCGATGCGGCGGAAGCGGGCGACCAGCAGCGCCAGGAGCCGGCCCCACTCCCGTCGCAGGGCCAGCTCGAGGTCCTCCTGCTCGCTCACCCGCTCTCGGGCAGCTCGACCTGGACCGCGGGCCGCACCTCGATCGTGTAGGCGTGCGGCAGCAGCCGGCACAGCTCCAGCACGGTGTCCAGGTCGGGCGCGTCGAGGAGGTAGAAGCCGCCCAACTGCTCAGTCGTCTCGGCGAAAGGCCCGTCGGTCACCACGGCCCAGTCTCCCCCGTGACCCCTCTCGTGGCGCAACGTGGTGGCGGCCTCGACACCGGCCAGCGCCTCGCCGGCCAGCATCGTGGCGCGCGTCTGGACCTCCCGGGAGAAGTCGACATGGGCGCGCATGTAGTCCGCCTGCTCGGCGTCGGTGAGCGTGGGCCAGACCCGCTCGTCCTGCGCCAGGAGCACCAGGTACCTCATCAGGCCTCCGGTGACGGCACGGTCGCCCGCACCTCGATCGCCTCGTCGGCCGCGAGCAGGCCGCACACGGCCAGCAGCGCGTCCAGGTCGTCGGTCTCCACCAGGTAGAAGCCCGAGAGCTGCTCGACCGACTCGGCGTACGGCCCGTCCGTCACCGTGACCTCGTCCAGCGGCCCGCGCACCACCTTCGCCTCCCGGGAGTGCGCCAGCTCGGCGCCACCCGTGATCCGCATCCCCCGCTCGGTCACGAGCTTGGCGAACTCCTCGTGCCTGGCGTAGGTCGCGAGCCGCTCCGACTCCGACGCCCGCTCCCAGACGCTCTCGTCGCCCGGCAGCAGGACTATGTACTCGGTGCTCATCGTGGCTCCTCTCGGCGGTGCACCCTGCACCTCGTCACGATGACGCACGAGCAGGGGTGAAATCGACACCCTCCGGTCTCGGGGTTGAGCACGGCCCGGCCGCCGACCGGGGACGGCCACCGCCCTCGGCAGGCAGAACGCCTGGGAGGCGGCGCCGCCGGAGCTGCCTCAGCGCAGGTCGCGCAGGGCGGATCGGGCGGCGTTCCAGCCACACATGCCGTGCGCCCCCGCTCCGGGCGGCGTGGCGGCCGAGCACAGGTAGACCCCGGGCACGCCCAGCCGGTAGGGGTCCAGCGCCAGCCGCGGCCGGAAGACCAGCTGCCACGGGTCGTTGGCGCCGGTGACCACGTCGCCCCCGACGTAGTTGGGGTTGTGCTGCTCCATCTGCACGGCGGAGCGCACGTGCCGGGCCAGCACCCGGTCACGAAACCCCGGTGCGAACCGCTCGATCTGTGCCTCGATCGCCGCCGTCGCGTCCCCGGTCCACCCGGCCGGCACGTGCGCATACGCATACACGGGTACGACGTCCCCGATGGCGCGCGGGGGGTCGGCGACGAACTGCTGCCCGACCAGCACGAAGGGCCGCTCCGGCATCCGGCCCAGGTGCACCTCGCGCTCCGCGGCGGCGATCTCCTCGAGGGTGCCGCCAAGGTGGACGGTGCCGGCGAGGCGGGACTCCTGGTGCGTCCACGGCACCCCGCCGTCCACTGCCAGCTCGATCTTGAAGACGCCGGGACCGTGCCGGTAGCGGGTCAGCGCCCGGGAGACCCGGCGTGGCATGGCGTCCCCGACGATGCGGGCTGCGGCGGCCGGGGCGACGTCGAGCATCACCACATCGGCGTCCCCGAGCTCGGCCAGGGAGGTGACCTCCGCCCCGGTGCGCACGGTGCCGCCCAGCGAGCCGAGCAGCGAGGTCATCGCGGCCGCGATGGCACCCGAACCGCCCTCCGCGACCGGCCAGCCGTGTCGGTGGGCGGCAGTGCCCAGCGCGATCCCGATCGCCGCGGAGACCGGGCTGCCGAAGGGACGCAGGGCGTGCGCGGCGACGCCGGCGAAGAGTGCTCGGGCCTCCTCGCCCTGCCAGCGCCTGGCCAGCACGGCGGCCGGCAGCACCGACAGCGCACCGAACCTCATCAGCTGCACCGGGTGGCTCGGCACGTGCAGCATCGGCCGCAGGAAGTCCTCGGCGATGTCGTCGAAGCGGCTCGTCAGGGGGCCGAATACCTGCTCCCAGCCCCGGCCGTCGGAACCCAGGCCGTCAGCCGTCTCGGAGACCGAGCGCCGGGCGGCGGCACCGCGTCCGCCGTCGAGCGGGTGTGAGTACTGCACCTCGGGCCAGCGCCAGGTCAGGCCGTGCGCGCCGAGGTCGAAGCGCCGGGCGAGCGGGGTGTCCACGGCGAGCGGATGGAAGCCAGAGCACTCGTCGTGCAGCAGCCCGGGCAGCGTCAGCTCACTGCTGCGGGTGCCGCCGCCGACGGTGTCGGCGGCCTCGAGCACCTCCACCTCGAGTCCCTCGGCGGCCAGGGTGAGGGCGGCAGCGAGCCCGTTGGGCCCGCTGCCGACCACGACCGCACGGTTGCTGCGCCGGTGCACGCGGGAAGTCACGTCGCCGACCCTCCCACGCCCGGCCTCAGTCCAGCGGCAGCAGCACCGCACCCGCATGCGCCGGCAGCTCGACGCCGCCGGGCACGACCGTCGCGCCAGCCGGGGTCGCCCAGCGCAACGTGTGGTCCTCGCCCAGGTCGACCGTCTGAGCCTCGTCAGCGAGGTTGACCACCACCGCGACCCGGCCCCGGTGCATCACGAACCAGCGCGCCTCCTCGTCGTAGGAGCACGTGGTGCTGCGCATGTCCGGGTCGGTGATCTCCGGCAGCTCCCGGCGCAGCGCCGCCAGCTCCCGGTAGACCCCCAGCAGCCGGGCGTGACGCCCCTGTACCTGCTCGTCCCAGTCCAGCTTGGAGGAGGTGAACGTCTGCGGGTCCTGGGGATCCGGGACGGTGCTCGGGTCCCAGTCCATCCGCACGAACTCCTCCAGCCGGCCCTCGCTGACGATCCGGCCGAGCTCGGTCTCCGGGTGGGAGGTGAAGAAGGCGAACGGCGTCGAGGCCGCCCACTCCTCACCCTGGAACAGCATCGGGGTGAACGGACCGGTCAGCGTGAGCAGCGCCGCGACCGCCAGCTGGTCGGAGTCCAGGTGGGCCGTGAGCCGGTCGCCCGCCGCCCGGTTGCCGATCTGGTCGTGGTTCTGGTTGGCCACCACCAGTCGCCACGCGGGCATCCGCGCGGTGTCGATCGGCTTGCCGTGATCACGGTCCCGGAACGAGGAGAACGAGCCGTCGTGGAAGAACCCGCGCTCGCACACCTTCGCCAGCGCCGCGAGCGGCTCGAAGTCGGCGTAGTAGCCAGTCGTCTCCCCGGTCAGCGCCACGTGCACCGCGTGGTGGAAGTCGTCGCTCCACTGCGCGTCCAATCCGTAGCCGCCACCCTCACGGGGGGTGATCAGCGTGGGGTCGTTGAGGTCGGACTCCGCGATCAGCGTCAGCGGCCGGCGCTGGTGCGCCGACAGCCGGGCGGTCAGCACCGCCATCTCCTCCAGCAGGTGCGTCGGGGAGCTGTCGGCCAGCGCGTGCACGGCGTCGAGCCGCAGCCCGTCGACGCGGAAGTCGGTGAACCACATCGCCAGGTTGTCCAGGATGTAGGCCCGCACCTCGTCGCTGCCCTCACGGTCCAGGTTGACCAGGTCGCCCCAGGTGTTGCGACCCTCGGTCAGGTACGGCGCGAACTGCGGCAGGTAGTTCCCCGAGGGCCCGAGGTGGTTGTAGACGACGTCCTGGATGACGCCGATGCCGGCCGCGTGGCAGGCGTCGACGAAGCGCTGGTAGGCCGCGGGACCGCCGTACGCCTCGTGGACGGTGAACCAGGCGACGCCGTCGTACCCCCAGTTGTGGACGCCGTTGAAGCCGTTGACCGGGAGCAGCTCGACGAAGTCGACGCCGATCTCCTTCAGGTGCGGCAGCCGGGTGGTGGCCGCGTCCAGGGTGCCCTCGGGCGTGAAGGTGCCCAGGTGCAGCTCGTAGATGACCGAGCCGGCCAGCTGCCGACCCGTCCACCCTGCGTCGTCCCAGCGGTACGTCGTGGGGTCGAACGTGCGCGAGAGCGCGTGCACCCCGTGCGGCAGCCGCCGCGACCTCGGATCGGGCAGCACCTGGTCGGCGCCGTCGATCCGGTAGCCGTAGTCGGTCTCGCCCAGCGGCTCGGGACCGACCGGGCTCCACCAGTCGTCCTCGCCCCGCTCCATCGGCACGACGCGGGTGCGCTCGGCGTCGCCGGCGACGCCGAGCGCGACCACC
>NZ_POAG01000024.1:8388-33960 GCF_002930065.1 Nocardioides sp. 616
GGGTCTCGGCGCGCGGGGCCCAGACGTCGAAGCGTCCGCGACCCTGCTCGTCCTCGGGCACCAGCAGCGCGACCGGGTAGTCGGCCAGCAGGTGGGCCACCTCGACCTGCCCCTCGCTGTCGGGGCGGACCCTGCGGCCGGTGAGCAGGTCGCGCCACTGACCCGGCGGCACCGCGAGGGTGGTCTCGGCCCAGCCGCCGCGCCGCACCAGGCCCACCGGGAGCCGGGTGGCCACGGTGATCGCGCCGCCGCCCTCGCTGCCACCCTCGCTGCCTCGGTCGAAGGCGAGCACGTGGTCCGCCGCGGGACCGCTCGCGGTCAGCGCGGTGTAGCCGTCGAACCACTCCGGGTGGTCCCGCCGGGCGGTGAGCGCCAGGTGGGTGAGCAGCAGCTTGACCGCACCGTCGTCGTCGGTGTGGGCGCGGACGTGCGGGCGCACCCCGGCGCGCAGCTCCTTGAGCCGGGAGATCCGCTCCTCGAAGTCGACCGGGCGCCGGTTGTCCGGGTCGACCAGGCTCTGCTCCCACAGCTCGCTGCCCTGGTAGACGTCGGGCGCGCCGGGGATGGTGAGCCCCACCAGCTTGGCGCTGAGCGCGTTGACCCAGCCGGCAGCGGCGACCGCCTCCAGCAGCTCGGTGAGGACCGCTCGCACCCGCTCGTCGTCGAAGGCGGCGTCCACACAGGCGTGCACGGCCGCCTCGAACTCGGCCTCCGGGGCGGTCCAGGTGGTGTTGTCCCCGGCCTCGCGCATCGCCTTCTCGGCGTAGCCGTGCAGCCGGGCCCGGTAGGACTCCTCGACCGGACCCTGCACCGAGGAGGGCCAGGCGCCGAGCACCGCCTGCCACAGCAGGCTGGCGAAGCCGGCGTCCGGCACCGGGACCAGCTCGAGCAGCCGGGTCAGTGCGGCGTCCCAGACCTCGGGGATCTCGCCGAGCACGCTGATCCGGGCGCGGACGTCCTCACCGCGCTTGGTGTCGTGGGTGGAGGCGGCCGTCATCGCGTGCGGCCAGTGCTCGGCGCGGGCAGCCATCGCCTCGTGGAACGACGCCGGCGCGAGCGCGAACACGCTCGGGTCGCCGCCCACCTCGTTGAGGGAGGTCAGCCGCGACCAGCGGTAGAAGGCGCAGTCCTCCACGCCCTTGGCCATCACCATGCCGCTGGTCTGCTGGAACCGCTTGGTCGGGTCGGCGGCGCCGTCACAGAGCACCGGGGTGAGCACGTCCAGCACCTCGGCCAGGTCGGGCCGGTGCGTCCGGGCACCGGCCAGGGCGTGGTCCAGGTGCTCGTGTCCCTCGGGGAGGTAGGAGCGGTAGACGGGGAAGCAGGCGATGATCTCGGCGATCGCGTCCTCGACCCGGTCCAGCGCCGGGGCGGTGTGGCCCTGGGTGGTCAGCACGTGCACCGCCTCGCGGCTGATCCGCGCGACCTCGGAGCCCAGGATGCCGTCGGCGACCTCGCGCTTGGTGCCGTGGATCAGCTCCGGCCAGTCCACGGCCGCGCCCCGCAACCGGGTCTCCAGCGCGTCCAGCGGGGCTTCTCCGGCCGGGTCCACCAGCACCCGGTCGACGAGGGCCATCGCGTCGTAGCCGGTGGTGCCCGCGGTCGCCCAGGAGCGCGGCAGCTCCTCACCGGGCTCGGTGATCTTCTCCACCAGCACGTAGGCGCCGCCGGTGAGCTCGGCCAGGTCGTCGAGGTACTTCGCCGGGTCGCGCAGGCCGTCCGGGTGGTCCACCCGCAGCCCGTCGACCAGCCCCTCGTCGAACCAGCGCCTGATCTCGGCGTGGCTCCGCTCGAACCACTCCGGCTCCTCGACCCGGATCGCGGCGAGGGTGTTGACGGCGAAGAAGCGGCGGTAGTTCAGCTCGGTGTCGGCCCGCTTCCAGTGCACCAGCTCGTAGTGCTGGCGGGCGTGGACGGCGTTCGCGTCCTCACCCTCCAGACCGGTGTCGTGGGCGGTTCCGGGCGCCAGCGGGAACCGCTGGTCGTGGTAGTGCAGCTCGCCGCCCAGGACGCGCAGGTTCTCGATCCGGGTGCCGCCCGCCTCGGTCTCGGTGAGGTCGTCGTCGCCGATGACGGGGATCCGGAGCCGGCCCCCGCCGGCGTCCCAGTCGATGTCGAACGCCCCGGCGTACGCCGACTCCGGGCCGTAGGTGAGCACGTGCCACCACCACTCGTTCTCCCACGGGCGAGCCACCCCCACGTGGTTGGGCACGATGTCGACGAGCACGCCCATGCCCAGGCGCCGGGCCTCGGCGGAGAGGGCGCTCAGGCCCGACGCTCGACCCCGCGAGGGGTCGATCGCGCGGTGGTCGACCACGTCGTACCCGTGGTTGCTGCCGGACTCCGCGGCCAGCAGCGGCGACAGGTAGACCCAGTCGACCCCGAGCTCGTGGAGGTAGGCCAGGGTCCGGGCGGCCTGGAGGAGGTCGAAGTCCTCGGTGATCTGCAGCCGGTAGGTGCTCCTCGGCACCCGGGGCGAGCCGGCCGTCACGGGCGCAGTCCCGTGCGCGAGGGGGACGAGGCGGCGGTGGCGGGGTCCGCCAGCGCGACCAGGGACGCCGCGACAGAGGTCTCCGGCTCGGTCTCCGGCTCGGAGTACTCGCACAGCACCACGAGGCTGCGCCCCTCGATCGTCAGCGTGGACTCGGGCCACAGCTCCTCGCTGTCGATCCGGGCTGCGGCGGTGTCCACGACCACCTCCCAGCCAGCGGCGTACTCCTCGCTGGGCAGGGTCACCTCGATCTCCTCGGCTCCGGCGTTGAAGTAGAGCAGGAAGTGGTCGTCGACCACCGGGTTGCCGGTGGCGTTCATGCCTGCGATCCCGTGGCCGTTGAGGTACATGCCGATCGCCTTGGCACCCTCCGCGGTCCAGTCGCCCTCGGCCATCGGCTGGCCGCTGGGGTGGAGCCAGATGATGTCGTTGAGGCGTTCCCCGTCGCCGGTGCGCACGGTGTTGCCGGTGAAGAACCTCTTGCGGCGGAACGTCGGGTGGTTGGCGCGCAGCTTGGCCACCGCCGCGGTGAACTCCGCCAGCGGCCAGTCCGCGTGGTCCCAGTGCACCCAGCTGATCTCGGAGTCCTGGGCGTAGGTGTTGTTGTTGCCGTCCTGGGTGCGCCCGATCTCGTCACCGTGCAGGATCATCGGCACGCCCTGGCTGAGCAGCAGCGTCGCGATCAGGTTGCGCTGCACCCGCGCGCGCAGGGCGAGCACCTCGATGTCGTCGGTGGGTCCTTCCACACCGAAGTTCTGCGACCGGTTGTGGCTCTCGCCGTCGTTGTTGTCCTCGCCGTTGGCCTCGTTGTGCTTCTCGTTGTAGGAGACGAGATCGCGCATCGTGAAGCCGTCGTGCGCGGTCACGAAGTTGATGCTGGCGAACGGGCGGCGACCGGAGTGCTCGTAGAGGTCGGAGGAGCCGGAGATCCGGCTGGCGAACTCGCCGAGGGTGGGCTCGCCGCGCCAGAAGTCGCGCACCGTGTCGCGGTACTTGCCGTTCCACTCGGTCCACTGGGGCGGGAAGTTGCCGACCTGGTAGCCGCCGGGGCCGACGTCCCAGGGCTCCGCGATCAGCTTGACCTGGCTGACCACCGGGTCCTGCTGCACCAGCTCGAAGAACGTCGCCAGCTTGTCGACGTCGTAGAACTCTCGCGCCAGCGCGGAGGCCAGGTCGAACCGGAAGCCGTCGACGTGCATCTCGGTGACCCAGTAGCGCAGCGAGTCCATGATCAGCTGCAGCGAGTGCGGGTTGCCGGCGTTGAGCGAGTTCCCGGTGCCGGTGTAGTCCATGTAGTAGTTCTGCTGGTCGTCGACGAGCCGGTAGTAGGCAGCGTTGTCGATGCCCTTCATGCTCAGCGTCGGGCCCAGGTGGTTGCCCTCGGCGGTGTGGTTGTAGACCACGTCGAGGATCACCTCGATGCCGGCGGCATGCATCGTCTTGACCATGCCCTTGAACTCCTGGACCTGCTGGCCGGCGTGACGGTTGGCGGCGTAGTCCGCGTGCGGGGCGAAGAAACCGAGGGTGTTGTAGCCCCAGTAGTTGCGCAGGCCCTTGTCGAGGAGCGTGGAGTCCTGGACGAACTGGTGCACCGGCATCAGCTCGATGGCGGTCACCCCGAGCTTGGTGAGGTGGTCGGTCACGGCCGGGTGCGCGAGACCGGCATAGGTGCCGCGCTGCTCCTCGGGCACCTCGGGGTGGAGCTGGGTCAGGCCCTTGACGTGCGCCTCGTAGATGACGGACTCGTTGTAGGGCACCGCGAGCCGCCGGTCGCCCTCCCAGTCGAAGAAGGGGTTGACCACGACGCCGAGCGTCATGTGCGCGGCGGAGTCCTCGTCGTTGCGGCTGTCCTCGTCACCGAAGTTGTAGCCGAAGAGCGACTGGTCCCACTCGATCTCGCCGTACGTCGCCTTGGCGTAGGGGTCGAGCAGCAGCTTGTTGGGGTTGCACCTCAGGCCGTTCTCCGGCTCGTAGGGCCCGTGCACCCGGTAGCCGTAGCGCTGTCCCGGCTGGACCAGCGGCAGGAAGCAGTGCCACACGTGGGCGTCGACCTCGGTGACCTCGACCCGCGTCTCGTTGCGGTCCTCGTCGAACAGGCACAGCTCGACGCGCTCGGCCACCTCGCTGAACAGCGCGAAGTTGGTGCCACTGCCGTCGAACGTCGCACCGAGCGGGTAGGCGGATCCTGGCCAGACGTGCACTATGGGTTCTCCTTGACGACTCCTGCGGCAGGCCGCCCCGGAGGCGACCTGTTGAACGATCCAAGTTACCCCGAGGGTGATTCCGCAAACCTCGCACGGCCGCACCTGCAGTAGGGTCTGCCGCCGTGAGCAATGACGAGGGTGGACAGCTGCGCAGGGACTCCCGGCAGGCGGGGGGCATGCTCTGGGACGACGCCAAGCACATGCTGGCCATGGCGCTTCCCGTGGTGCTGGGCGCGGTGATCGGCTATCTGGTGGCCGAGGTCACAGGGCTCTTCATCGGCGCCGGCGTCGGCGTGCTGCTGGTCGGCCTCTACCTGCTGTGGGGCGCGGTCGGTCTGCTCCGGGACCTCGTCCGCTGGATCCGGGGCCGGCGCTCGCCCTGAGCCCGGCTAGACCCGTCCCCCGTCGATGGGCGCGGGGACGTTCTTGTCGAAGTGGACCTCGCCGAGGTCGATCAACGGGTCCCGCCACTTCGCATCGAGCCCGGTGACCGCCTTGACCAGCGGGGTCTGGACCGCCGCCTTGAAGGCGAAGGCCTTCTTGAAGCCCAGGGCCTTGACCCACGCCTGGTAGGCCTTGATCATCGCGGCGATGTTCTTCAGCGCCGTGGCCACCTTGGTGAGCAGGGTGGCGATCTTGGCGCCGGTGACGCCGGCCTTGGCGGCAGCAGCCGCGGCACCCGCCGCGGCACTGGCGCCGAAGGTGAAGATGGCCCCGGCCGCACCTACCGCCAGCGAGATCGCCGCCCACTCGATGAGCTCGAAGATGAGGTCCTTGACCAGCTGCTCGACGTTGCGCACCTCGGTGGCGGCGGAGTCGAGGAAGCCCGCGACCCCCTTGACCTGGTCGGCCATGGAGGCGATCGCCTCGGCCACCTCCTCGATCTTCGCCAGGTAGGCCTCCTGGGTCTCCCCCAGCCAGCCCTCGTCGATGCCGGCGACGGACTGGCGCTGGTAGGTCGCCAGGTTGCTCAGCGACTCCGACATGCCGCGCCACTGGGCCGCCACGTCGTTGACCGCCTCCGGCTGCCCCACCACCGAGTCCCACTTCTCCACCAGCGGGTTGACCAGCGGCTTCATCACGCCGTAGATCTCGCTCAGGAGACCCGACATCCAGCCTTCGGCCTCGTCCCACGCACCCATGTCAGGCCCCCAGCATCTGGGTGAAGTGGTCGGCCACGGCCTCGTCGACCTGGCTGAAGTGGCCCTTGACCATCTCCAGGGTCTCCGAGAGCGCCTCGCAGGTCTGCTGCAGGGCCGCGAGGCTGACCCGGGTGGCCTCCGTGGCGTCGGCGAACCCGGTGACGATCTCCTCCGACGGCAGGATCTTGCCCAGCGTCCCGGGGACGAGGACCGCCTCCTGTCGCACCTGCTCGATCTTGCCGGTGTACGTCGCGGCCTGGGCCTGCGCCTCGGCCGCCTGCTCCATCACGGAGTAGCGCACCAGGAACACGCCGGCCATCAGCGCTGGCCCCGCAGCACGTCGATCTGCTCGCGGACGTCGGCGACGTCGGTGGCCGAGGCGGTGCCGCGCATCATCGCGTCCAGCTGCTCCTCGCCGATGACCGGTCCCACAATGGCCTTCAGCTGCTCCGACGCCCGCACGGTCGCGGTCGCCACGGCGCTCATCACCAGGGCGGCGAGCTCGCTCCCGGACAGGGACATCGCACGGTCGCTGATCTGGAGGTCGGTGGGCATCCCGGCCGGGGTGACCCGCACCCGGACGCTGCCCTGGCCGGACTCGGCCTCGCCCGACACAGCAGCCAGCCGCTGCTGCATCTCCGCGATGTTCTCGAGCTGGCGCAGGCTCTCGGTCCGCGCCTGCTCGACCCAGCCGTCGGGTCCCTGTGTCATGGCGTGTCTCGTCTCCGTCCGGGTGGGGGTGCTGCGGTCTCAGCCGCGTCTACCCACGCCCGAGCCGGCCGAAACGCGCCCGGCAGGGCCGACCGCCGGATCAGGCACCGTTGGGGTGCCGGTCCACGACCTCGCGGGCCACGTCGACGAGCTTGCGGTTGAGGTCCTGGGAGGCGCGCTTGAGCAGGTCCAGGGCGGCGTCCTCGGACAGGTCGTGAGTGGCCATCAGCAGGCCGATCGCCTTGCCGATCTCGCGGTTGCTGTGCAGGCCGTTGAGCAGGGTGTCGGCGCGGTGGTTCTGGGCCGCGGCGCTCAGGGCGACCGACGCGAACGAGGCCAGCACCACGCCGAGGTCGGCGGAGGCACCGGCGAAGCCCCCGGGGGTGTCGGAGAACAGGTTCAGCGAGCCGGCCTTCCGCGGGCCGACCAGCACCCGGTAGCCGATCATCCCGCGGACCGGGGTGTGCGCCAGGACCAGACGACTGAGCTCGGGCCAGGTCGGATTGACCGTGAGGTCTGCGTCGACCTGGTAGGAGTCGGTGACGATGGCGTCGTAGCAGGGGCCGTCGCGCAGGGCGCTCTCGAAGCCGTCGATCTGCTCCGCATACTCGTCGGTGGCGCCGTGCGGCGTCAGGGTGCCGCCGGCCGTGAGCGTGCTGATGGAGGCGTGGTCGCAGCTGGGGATGACCTGCACCGCGGTCTTGCAGATCGCGGCGTACACGCCCTCGTAGTCCGGGCTCACGTAGACGACCTCGGCAAGGGCCGCCAGGGCCGCCGCGGCGTCCGGGGGTAGTTGCTGGTTCACACAGGTAAGTGTGCCTGATCGGGCCCGTTCGGTCAGCACTCGCACGATCTGCGGGGTCGCCCGGCAGCCTTACCGGCAGCGGGGCCGGCGTAGGCGGCCCCAGCGCCTCGTGAGACGATGGGCAGGTGACCTTCGGGACGAGGCGGTCGCACGTCTGAGTAGCGCGCCCCCGCGGAGGATTGTTGAACCCCGAATTCACCCGACGAACGACCCCGCCGGTGCTGGGGCGTGCGGGTTCGGCCACCGTCACGGGTGGCCTCGTCGACGAGCAGGCGCGGGCGGAGCACGCCCGCCGGATGGCCGGTGACCACCTCGACACCACCAGGCTCAACCGGCTCTGCGAGCTGACCGCCCGACTGCTCTCGACCGGCTCCGCCCAGATCTCCATCGTCTCCGACGTCCTGACGGTCGTGGGAGGCGCTGGCGTGTCCCGTCCGCTGGTGGGCACGACCTCGCCTGCCTCGGACTCCCTGTGCGCGGTCACCATGCGCTCCGGCACCGGCCTGGTGGTCCGGGACGCGGCGGTCGACCCCCTGGTCGCCGGACTGCCCCCGGTGGTCTCCGGCACCGTCCGCTCCTACCTGGGGGTTCCGCTCGCCTCGGGCGGCCACGTGGTGGGGGCCCTGTGCGCCTACGGCGCCGACGCCCGGGACTGGGACGAGACCGAGCTGTCCCTGCTGGGGCTGCTGGCCGAGGCCGTCGCCTCCGAGCTCCACCTGGCCGTGCTGGAGGCCAGCTACGCCGAGGACCGGCGGATCTGGCAGCTCGCGGTCGACGCGGGCGGGGTCGGCGCGTTCGACTGGGACCTGATGACCGGCGAGCTGCGCTGGGACGAGCGCCTGCTCGCCCTGTTCGGCATCGACCGGGAGAGCTTCGGCGGCACCATCGAGGCCTTCAACGAGTTCGTGCACCCCGAGGACCGGGATCGGGTGGCGCAGGCGCTGCGCGGCGCGATCGACACGGTGGGCGCCTTCAACGCGGAGTACCGGATCATCCTGCCCGACCGCGGGGTTCGCTGGGTCTCGGCCCGGGGGCAGGCCTACGGCGAGGGCGGCACCGCCACCCAGCTGGTGGGCGCGGCGTTCGACACCACCCTGGTGCAGGAGGGCGAGGCCCGGGTCGCCCGGATCCTGGAGGCGATGCCGAGCGCCTTCTTCCAGCTCGACGACGAGTGGCGCTTCACCTACGCCAACGCGGAGGCCGACAAGATCCTGGCCCCCATCGGGTCCGGGATGGTCGGGGAGATCATCTGGGAGCTCTTCCCGGACGCCGTCGGCTCCCCGTTCGAGGACAACTACCGGCACGCCGTCCGGACCGGTCAGCCGGTCCAGTTCGAGGCCTACTACCCGCCGCCGCTGGACTCCTGGTACGAGATCAGGGCCTGGCCCACACCGGACGAGCTGTCGGTCTACTTCCTCGACGTCACGGACCGTCGAGCCGCGCAGGCCTCTCTCGCGCGCAGCATGGAACGCGCCGCCCTGCTGGCGGAGGTCTCCGACTCGCTGTCCGACTCCTTCGACACCGTGCAGGCGGTGGGACGACTCGCCCAGCTGATCGTGCCCCGTCTCGCGCAGTGGTGCCTGATCACGCTGGTCGACGACGCCGACCCCCTCTCGGACCGCAACTGGCGCCGCCACCTGCGCGACATCGGCTACTGGCACGCCACCGAGGAGGGACGGGCGGTGGTCCAGGCCTACGGCCAGGACCGGATCGCCGCCCTGACCGACGACTCCTTCGTCGCCCAGGTGCTGCGGACCCACGCTCCCGCGCACGTTTCGGCGAACGCCACTCCCCTGGTGGCTGCGGTGCTCGTCGATGGCCCGGCCCGGGACCACTACCTGACCCTGGCGCCGGAGTCGGTGCTGGTGCTGCCGGTGCGGGGCCGCGGCCGCACGGTGGGCATCCTCACCCTGGGCCGCGATGCCGAGCAGGGTCCCTTCACCGTCGAGGAGATCGGGACGCTGGAGGAGGTGGGCGCCCGCGCCGGCCTCGCGCTGGACAACGCCCGTCTCTACGCCGAGCAGCGGGAGCTGGCCGAGGGACTGCAGCGCAGCCTCCTGACCGCGCCGCCGGTCCAGGAGGGCCTGCAGGTGGCGGTGCGCTACGAGCCGGCCGCGGAGATCGCCCAGGTCGGTGGCGACTGGTACGACGCCTTCCACCAGACGGACGGCTCGACCGTCGTGGTCATCGGGGACGTCGTCGGGCACGACACCGACGCCGCGGCCGCCATGGGACAGCTGCGGGCGATGCTGCGGGGTATCGCCGTCACCACCGGGGACGGCCCCGCGGAGGTGCTGCGCCGGCTCGACCACGCCATGCCGGTGCTGGAGCTGGACACCACCGCGACCTGCGTGGTGGCCCGCTTCGACACGACTCCGGACGACCCGGCCGCGGGCACCACCCGGATGCGCTGGTCCAACGCGGGCCACCCGCCGCCGATGATCGCCGTGACCGGCCCCGACGGCGAGGTCAGCGTCGAGCCCCTGTGGTCGTCCTCGCCGGACCTGCTGCTGGGCCTGGACCTGGAGACCGAGCGCTCCGAGACCGTCGTCGCGCTGCCCCCGGGCGCCATCGTGCTCCTCTACTCCGACGGCCTGGTGGAGCGGCGCGGACAGTCCCTCGGTGACGGGATCGAGGAGCTGCGACGCAGCCTGCGAGACCTGGTCTCCTCGGGTCTGGACCTCGAGGCGATGTGCGACGCGCTGCTCGACCACCTGCTGCCGCTGCGGCGCGAGGACGACGTGGCCATGGTCGCCGTACAGCTCGATCGTTGACACCAGCGCCGCCCGGCGCTTCGATGAGCCATGCCATCTCATGTGACCTACGACACGATCATCCGGGGCGCCCGCTGGTTCGACGGCACGGGCGGTCCCTCCGCGGTGCGTGACCTAGGCCTGCGCGGCGGACGGGTCGCCGCGGTCTCGGCCGAGCCGCTCGACGCCACGGGCTGCCCCGAGGTGATGCCCGCCCACGGCCTGTGGGTGCTGCCCGGGCTGATCGACATCCACACCCACTACGACATCGAGGTGCTCGCCGGACCGTCGCTGAGCGAGTCCCTGCGGCACGGCGTCACCTGCGTCTTCGTCGGCTCCTGCTCCCTGTCCACGGTGCACGTCGGGGCGGTCGACGCCGGCGACCTGTTCAGCCGGGTGGAGGCGATCCCGCGCCACCACGTGATCGACCACGTGGAGCGGGGGAAGACCTGGCACGACGCCTCCTCCTACGTCGAGGCGCTGGAGCAGCTGGCGCTCGGTCCCAACCTGGCCGCGTTCCTGGGCCACTCCGACGTGCGCACCGCGGTGATGGGGCTGGACCGCGCCACGCGCCCGGAGGTGCGGGCCACCCCAGCGGAGCGTGGCCGGATGCAGCAGATGCTGACCGACGCCCTGGACGCGGGCTTCCTGGGGATGTCGGCGCAGCAGCTGCTCTTCGACAAGCTGGACGGAGAGGTGTGCCGGTCCCGCACCCTGCCCTCGACCTACGCCGGAGGCGCGGAGATGCGCGGTCTGCGGCGGATCCTGCGTCGCCGGGGCCGGGCCCTGCAGGCCGGTCCGGACGCCACACACCCGCACACCATCGTGCTCGAGGCCCTGCGCTCCATCGGCCTGCCGGGCCGGGCAGCGCTGAAGACCAGCTTGCTCTCGGCTGCGGACATCAAGGCGATCCCGTTCGTCATCCACCTGATGCGCGGCCTGGCGGCGGTGGTGAACCGCCTCGGCGCCGACTTCCGCTGGCAGCACCTCCCGGTGCCTTTCGAGGTGTACGCCGACGGCATCGACCTGGTGATCTTCGAGGAGCTCGGCGCCGGCGCCGCCGCGTTGCACCTGAGCGAGAAGGTGGCACGCGACGAGCTGATGCGTGACCCGGCGTACCGGGCGGCGTTCCGCAAGGAGTACGAGACCAAGTACACCCCGCGGGTCTGGCACCGGGACTTCTTCGACGCCGAGATCGTGGCCTGCCCCGACGAGAGCGTCATCGGCCGGTCGTTCGGCCAGGTCGGGGTGGAGCGCGGGGGCCAGCACCCGGTGGACGCGTTCCTCGACCTGGTCGTCGAGCACGGCACCGACCTGCGCTGGCGGACCACGATCTCCGGGCACCGGCCACAGGTGCTGCGCCGGCTCGCGGCCGAGCGCGGCGTCCAGATGGGGTTCTCCGACGCCGGCGCCCACCTGCGCAACATGGCCTTCTACAACTTCGGGCTGCGGCTGCTCAAGCACGTCCGGGACGCGGAGCAGGAAGGGGCGCCCTTCCTGACCCCCGAGCAGGCGGTGCACCGGCTCACCGGCGAGCTCGCCGACTGGTACGACATCGACGCCGGCCACCTGCGGGTCGGCGACCGTGCCGACCTCTTCCTGCTCGACCCCACCCGGCTCGACGCGCGCGTGGAGGAGTACGCCGAGGAGCCGTGCGAGCAGTACGGCGGCCTGTCCCGGATGGTCAACCGGAACGACGAGTGCGTCCCGCTGGTGATGGTCGGCGGCAGGACCGTGTGGCGCGACGGCGCCCCGGCCGGACCGCTGGGACGCGAGCGCACCGGGCAGTTCCTGCGCGCCGGGCAGGGGCCGGTGCCTCCGGTCCCGGCGTCCACCCCGTCGGCTGCTCCCGCCCCGGCGGTGCGCGCCGGCTGAGGCGGTCAGCCGCTGGTGAGCGCTCCCTTGAGGGCGTCGAGCAGGAACTCGATGTCCTCCCGTGAGGCCACCAGCGGCGGGGCGAGCCGGATCGTGGAGCCGTGGGTGTCCTTGGCCAGCACCTGGCGGGCCAGCAGCCGCTCGCACATCTCGCGACCGGTCATCAGCCTCGGGTCCAGGTCGAGCCCGGCCCACAGCCCGCGGCTGCGCACGCGCAGCAGGCCGAGGCCGACCAGGTCGGCCAGACCGGTGGCCAGCTGCTCACCGCGCTCGCGCGCCCGCTCCTGGAACTCGCCGGTCTCCAGCATCGCCACCACCTCGCGGCCGATGGCGGCGGCCAGCGGGTTGCCGCCGAAGGTCGAGCCGTGGGAGCCGGGGGTGATCACGCCGAGCACGGAGCGGTCCGCGGTGATCGCGGAGACCGGGTAGAGGCCGGCGCCCAGGGCCTTGCCGAGCACGTAGATGTCGGGCACCACGCCCTCGTGGTCGCAGGCGAACGTCTCGCCGGTGCGGGCCAGGCCGGACTGGATCTCGTCGGCGACCATCAGGACCTGGTGGGTGTCGCAGATCGTGCGCACCTGGGACAGGAACCCCTCGGGCGGGATCACCACCCCGCTCTCGCCCTGGATCGGCTCCAGCAGGACCGCGACCACCGACTCGTCGATGGCGGCCTCGAGGGCGGCCGCGTCGCCGTACGGCACCACCCGGAACCCGGGCGTGAACGGCGCGTAGCCGGTGCGGGCGTCCTCGTCGGTGGAGAAGCTGACGATGGTGGTGGTGCGGCCGTGGAAGTTGCCGTCCATCACCACGATCGTGGCCTGGTTCTCCGGCACGCCCTTGACCTGGTAGCCCCAGCGTCGGCTGACCTTCAGCGCCGTCTCCACGGCCTCGGCGCCACTGTTCATCGGCAGCACCATCTCGTGGCCGGTGAGCCGCGCCAGGTCGCGGGCGAAGAGCCCCAGCTGGTCGTTGTAGTAGGCCCGGCTGGTCAGGGTGAGCCGGTCGAGCTGGGCGTGCGCCACGGCCAGCACCCGCGGGTGTCCGTGGCCGAAGTTCAGCGCCGAGTAGCCGGCCAGGCAGTCGAGGTAGCGGCGGCCCTCCACGTCGGTGACCCAGGCGCCCTCGCCGGAGCTGACGACCACCTCGAGGGGGTGGTAGTTGTGCGCGGCCCAGTCCTCGGTGATCGAGATGTGGTCGCGGCTGGAGAGGCCCCGGCCGTGCTCGGCGGTGGCTGCGGAAGGCTGTGGCACGCTCATATGGCCATGGTGCCACCCGGCCGCCGAAAACCGGGGCTCGGCGAAATGCGAATTGCTGGGGCCTTTTGGCGTCCCGGGCCTTGTGGTGGAGCCACGGGGCGCGGTTAGCGTGCTTCATGCAGATCCTCTCGGTTCGCGGCGCCCTGCCGCCCCAGCGGTACGACCAGGCCGAGATCACCGACGCCTTCGCGTCGGTGGTCGCCAGGGGCGCCGTCGACGAGCGGCTGCTGCGCACCTTCCACGCCAACGCCGGGGTGGCCCAGCGCCACCTGGTGCTCCCGCTGGCTCAGTACGCCGCCCTCGACTCGTTCGGGGAGTCCAACGACCTGTTCCTCACCCATGCGGTGGCCCTCGGCGCCCAGGCGCTGGAGGATGCCCTGAAGGCCGCCGACCTGGTGCCCAGCGACGTGGACCTGATCATCTCCACCACCGTCACCGGGGTGGCCGTGCCCTCCCTGGAGGCCCGCATCGCCTCGGTGGTGGGCCTGCGCCCCGACGTCAAGCGACTGCCACTGTTCGGGCTCGGCTGCGTGGCCGGCGCCGCCGGCGTGGCCCGGCTGCACGACTACCTGATGGGCCACCCCGACCAGGTCGCCGTGCTGGTCGCGGTCGAGCTCTGCTCGCTCACCGTGCAGCGCGACGACACCTCTCCCGCGAACCTGGTGGCCAGCGGGCTCTTCGGTGACGGCGCCGCGGCGGTCGTCGCCGCCGGCGGTGCCCGCGGCGGACCGGTCACGGTGCTGGACAGCCGGAGCCGGCTCTACCCCGACTCCATGCGCACCATGGGGTTCGACGTCGGCGGCACCGGCCTGCGGATCGTGCTGGACGCCCAGGTGCCCGCCATCGTGGGCCGCTACGTCCGCGAGGACGTCGACGGCTTCCTGGCCGATGCCGGGCTCAGCCGGGCGGACATCGGCTGGTGGGTCTGCCACCCCGGCGGCCCCAAGGTGATCGACGCCCTGCGGGATGCCCTGGAGCTGACCGAGCACGACCTGGCGCTGACCCGGCAGTCGCTGTCGAGCATCGGCAACCTGTCCTCGGCCTCGGTGCTCCACGTCTTCGCCGACACCCTGGCCCAGCGCCCGCCGCGACCCGGCTCCTACGGGCTGCTGATGGCGATGGGTCCGGGGTTCTGCTCCGAGCTGGTGCTGCTCCGGGCCGAGCCGGTCCCGGCATGACCTCGCTGACCGCCTTCGTCGTCCTGGTCGCGCTGGTCGGGGTGGAGCGGCTCGCCGAGCTGGTGGTCTCCCGGCGCAACACCGCCTGGAGCCTGGCCCGGGGCGGCCAGGAGACCGGGCAGGGCCACTACCGGGTGATGGTGCTGCTGCACTCGGGCTTCCTGGTCGCGATGCTGGCCGAGGCGTTCCTCCGACGCCCCGTGGTCCCGGCGCCGCTGGCCTGGTCGATGCTGGCGCTGGTCGTCGCCGCCCAGGCCCTGCGCTGGTGGTGCATCGCCACGCTGGGACGGCGGTGGAACACCCGGGTGATCGTGGTGCCGGGGATGCCGCCGGTGCGCTCGGGTCCCTACCGGCTCCTGGCCCACCCCAACTACGTCGCGGTGGTCGTCGAGGGAGTGGCGCTGCCGCTGGTGCACGCGTGCTGGTGGACCGCCCTGGGCTTCACCGTGCTCAACGCAGGCCTGCTCTCGGTGCGGCTACGGGTGGAGGGCGCCGCCCTGGCCTCGCTGCCCGACGGGCGCCCGAGCCACCCGGACGTCGCCGCCGATGCGTGACCTGGTGGTGGCGGGCGGCGGACCGGTCGGGCTGGCCGCGGCCCTGTACGCCGCCCGGGCCGGGCTCGACGTGGTGGTGCGCGAGCCGCGCCCCGGCGTGCTGGACAAGGCCTGCGGCGAAGGGCTGATGCCCGGGGCCGTCGACCGGCTGGCGCTGCTCGGGGTGCGTCCGACGGGTCACCGGCTCGCCGGCATCCGCTACCTCGACGCGAGGCACGAGGTGGAGGCGCCCTTCCGCCACGGCACCGGGCTCGGCGTACGGCGTACCACCCTGCACGCGGCGCTGCGGGCGGCGGTCTCGGCGGCCGGTGTCGAGGTGACGGGGCCCGCGGTGCGCGAGGTGACCCAGCACGGCGACCACCTGGTGGTCGACGGCGAGCCGGCCCGTCACCTCATCGCCGCCGACGGACTGCACTCCCCGGTACGACGGCTGGTCGGGCTGGAGTCCGTCCCGGTCCGGCTGCGCCGCTACGGCCAGCGCGTGCACCTGGACCTGCCGCCCTGGACGCCGTACGTCGAGGTGCACTGGGGCGGCTGCGCGGAGGCCTACGTGACCCCGGTGGCGCCGGACCAGGTCGGGCTGGCGATCCTCACCACGCAGCGGCGCCCCTTCCTCGACCTGCTCGCGGAGTTCCCCGTCCTGGCCGCCCGGGTGGCCGGTCGCCCGACGAGCCGGGTCCGCGGTGCGGGGCCGCTGCGGCAGCGGGTGCGGCGCCGGGTCAGCGGCCGGGTGCTGCTGGTCGGCGACGCCGCCGGCTACGTCGACGCGCTCACCGGGGACGGCCTGGCCGTCGGACTGGCGCAGGCCGAGGCCGCGGTCGCCGCGGTCGTGGCCGGCCGGCCGGCGGACTACGAGACGGTGGCGCGGCGTCTCGGACGCCGGCACGACCTGCTGACCCTGGGTCTGGTCTCCGCCACCCGGGCCCCGGTGGTGCGCAGTCGGATCGTGGGGGCGGCGCACCGGCTGCCCGGCCTCTTCGGCGCCGCGGTGGACCAGCTGGCGAGGCCGGTGTGAGCGGCCGGGCCGGCACCCGGGCCAGCACCCGGGCCGGCAATCGGACCCGGGCGCCAGGCTCCACTGGGGCCGGGGCCGGGGCCGAGGCCCTGGCCCTGGTCCGCGCAGCCCACCCGGGACCGACGCTCGCCGTCACCGTGCTCGCGGCCGCGCTGGCGCTGGCGACCGAGATGCCCCCGAGCCGGGTGGTGCTGGTGACCGCTGCGGTGCTCGCCGGCCAGCTGAGCGTGGGCTGGTCCAACGACCTGGTGGACGCCGCCCGCGACCGTCAGGTGGGCCGCAGCGACAAGCCGCTGGCCACCGGCGAGCTGCGCACCGGCCTGGTGCGGGGCGCCTGCGTCGCCGCGGTCCTGGCCTGCGTCGGGCTCTCCCTGGCCTGCGGCGCAGTGCCGGGACTGGTCCACCTCGGCTGCGTCGCCGCTGCCTGGGCCTACAACCTGCGGCTCAAGGCGACGGTGTGGTCGTGGCTGCCCTACGCGCTGGCCTTCGGCGGGCTGACCGTCTTCGTGAGCCTGGCCGCGCCGGCTCGCCAGCTGCCCGCGGCCTGGGTCCCGGTGTCGGCGGCGCTGCTGGGCGTCGGCGCCCACCTGGTCAACGTCCTGCCCGACCTGGCCGACGACGAGGCGACCGGTATCCGCGGCCTGCCGCACCGCATCGGCGCCCGGTGGACGCCGGTGGTCGCGGTGGCCGTCCTGGTCACCGCCTCGGTGGTCATCGCGCTCAGCACCGCGGCCGTGCCCGGCGTGGTGCTGGCGGGGGCGGGGGTCGCGGTGACGGCGCTCGCGGCGACCGCCCTGGTGGGGCGCGGCCGGGCCCCCTTCGCCGCCGCCGTGGGGATCGCACTGGTGGACGTGGTGCTGCTGGTGGCCGCCCGGTGAGCGCCGCTCCCGAGGCCGGGTGGGACGTGGTGATCTGCGGCGCCGGCCCGGCCGGCTCCGCCGCGGCCCTCGCGGCCCTGGACCGCGCCCCCGACCTGCGGGTGCTGCTGGTGGACCGGGCCACCTTCCCGCGGGACAAGTGCTGCGGCGACGGGATCGCTCCGCACGTCCTGGACGTCCTCGGCGGGCTGGGCGTCCGCGGCCTGGTGGACGGGTGGACGCCGCTGCGCCGGCTCGACCTGTCCCACGGCGACCAGGGCGTCGAGGGGCGGCTCGCCCGGCCGGTGTGGGTGGTCCCGCGCGAGGTATTCGACGCGCGCCTGCTGGGGCGCGCCGTCCTGGCCGGTGCCGACGTGACCCGGCACCGGGTGCGGCGGCTGCGCACCACGCAGGACGCGGTGGTGCTCGACGAGACCATCACCGCCCGGGTGGTGATCGGGGCGGACGGGGCGCACTCGGCGGTGCGGGAGGCGCTCGGGGTTCTCGGCACGCCCCGGCACGGCAGGCACGCCCTGGCCCTGCGCGGCTACGCCCCCACGACCGCGGTCCACGTCGGGCGGCAGGTGATCCGCTTCGGGGATCGCCCCCAGCCGTCGTACGCCTGGGCGTTCGACCGCGGCGACGGGCTCTCCAACGTCGGGTACGGCGAGCTCGCCGGCCCCTCCGCCCCGACCGGGGCCGCGGGGACGGCCGGGCTGAGCCGCGAGCTGCTGCTCTCGGAGCTGGAGCGGCTGCTGCCCGGGAGCACCCGGGACGGCACGGCGTGGCGGGCCCACCACCTGCCGCTGTCGGGCTGGGGCTGGGGCGCCCAGCAGCCCGACGGCCCGGTGCTGCTCGCCGGCGACGCGGCCGGGCTGGTCAACCCGATGACCGGGGAGGGGATCTTCTACGCCGTCGCCACCGGGGCGCTCGCCGGCCGCGCGGCAGCCAACGCGGTGATCGCCGGTCGGCCCCAGGACGCGGGTGCCCGGCACCGCGGCGCGGTGCGCGGGCTGCTGCAGCGGCACCTGAGGCACACCTGGTCGGCCTCGCGGCTGATCCGCGTGCCGCGGGTGGTGGACGCCGGCATCCGGGCGGCGCGGCGCGACCAGCGGGTCTTCGACGACCTCGTCGAGCTGGGCCTGGGCGACGGGCTGATCACGCCGCGGCTGGTGGCTCAGCTGGTGCGCTCCCTGGGCTGAGCAGCCCCGCGGAGCGGCGGCCTCAGAGGTGGTCGGGCACGATCAGGGCGTCGGGGTCCTGCCGCGGCGGCAGGTGGTCCAGGGCGGCACGGACCAGCGCGGCACGGCTGGCCACGACCACCTTGCGCTTCATCCGGCCCACGTCGTCGCCGACCTGCTCCTCCACGCAGGCCAGCACCTGCTCGGTGCTGAACTCGGGGCGGGTGCCGGCCTGCACCTCGACGTCGGGCAGCGCGACGAGCACCGGCAGGACCTGGGACCCGATGGCCTCCAGCATCTGGTAGCGCTGGTAGCGGTCCATCTCGTCCCAGACCGTGTCCACGCTGGTGCGGCCCTTGCGGACGTCCTTGTTGCCCGCCGCGACCATGGTCTTGGCCGCCCCGGTCAGGGCCACGGTCAGCTCGTGCTCGGTGAAGCGCATGGGGCAAGTATCCCTCAGCGCTGCCGGGCGGCCGCCGTGGCGAGCTCGGCAGGACTGTGCCCCCCGCCGACGAACCGGGGCGCGCCGCCCTATGGTCGAGGAATGAACCAGCGCTTCGAGTTCGCCTTCTCACCGGCCTACCGGCTGCCCGCCCGGGCCTTCGGCATCAACCCGGGCACGGCATGGGTGCAGGTCGCCGGCGGCTACCTCACAGCACGCTTCGGGCCCTGGCAGCTGCGTACGTCGGTCGACAACGTGGTCTCCACCGACGTGACCGGGGACTACTGGTGGCTCAAGACCGTCGGTCCCCCGCACCTGTCGCTGAGGGACCGCGGTGTCAGCATGGCGACCAACGGGGACCGGGGCCTGTGCGTCCGCTTCGAGCTGCCGGTACGGGTGCTGGACCCCACGGGCACGATCCGGCACCCGGGCGCCACCTTCACCGTCGCCGACCCCGAGGGGCTGGCGGCGGCCATCGCCGACGAGCAGGACCGCAGCGACTGAGCTCGACGGTGCGAGCCGGCGGCGCTCAGTGCTCCTCGACCGGCGCCACGGCAGGCGGCCGACGGACCAGGAGCGCGACGAGGGCTGCGACGGTGGAGATGATCGCGCCCGCGAGGAGCGCGGTGTGCACCCCGTCGGCGGTCGCGGCAGCGGCGGTCGCCGAGGCGTCAGCATCGGCGACGCTGCGCGACAGCAGGGTGATGAACAGTGCGGTTCCCACCGCACCCGCCAGCTGCTGGACGGTGCTGACGATCGCGCTGCCGTGGGAGTAGAGCTGCGGCGCCAGGGCACCGAGGCCCGAGCTGAACAGCGGCGTGAAGGTGAGGCCGAGGCCGATGCTGAGCAGGATGTGCGCCGCCTGGACGTAGGAGCGGGTGGTGTCGACGTCGACCTGCGCCAGCGTCCACATCGCGGCACTCACCACGACTGAGCCGACGATCACCAGGGCCCGCGGACCGACCCGGTCGTACGCCCGTCCCACGAACGGGGCCATCAGGCCCATCACCAGGCCGCCGGGCAGCAGCAGCAGCCCGGTGTCGAGGACGTCGAACCCGAGCACGACCTGCAGGTAGATGGGGATGAGGATCAGGGTGCCGAAGAGCGCCATCATGCTGATCGCGACCAGCAGCACCGCGATCGAGAAGTGGCTGCTGCGGAAGGTCCGCAGGTCCAGCAGCGCGCGCTCGGTGCGCTGCAGCACCAGCTGGCGCCACACGAAGAGCGCCAGCGCCACGGCGCCGACCGGGACCGAGAGCCAGGGACTGACCAGCACGTCCCCCGAGGCGGCCTCGCCGATGCTGCTCAGCCCGTAGACCAGACCACCGAAGGCCAGCGCGGAGAGAGCCACCGAGGCCACGTCGATCGGGACCGGGACGGGGCTGGTGACGTTCGCCAGCTTCGCGGCACCCACCGCGAGCGAGAGCAGCGCGATCGGAAGCACCAGCCAGAACAGCCAGCGCCAGTCCAGCACGTCCAGGACCAGGCCCGAGAGCGTCGGCCCGAGCGCGGGCGCCACGGAGATGACGATGGAGATCGTGCCCATCGTGCGGCCGCGCCGCTGCTCCGGCACCAGGTTCAGCACCGTGGTGAACAGCAGCGGGATCATGATCGCCGTACCGGTGGCCTGGACCACCCGCCCGGCGAGGAGCGCGCTGAACCCGGGTGCGGTGGCCGCGACGAGCGTGCCGGCGCTGAAGAGCGCCATCGCGGTCAGGAAGAGCGGGCGCACGTGGAAGCGCTGGAGCAGGAATCCGGTGACCGGGATGACCACTGCCATGGTGAGCAGGAAGCCCGTGGTGAGCCACTGGGCGGTCGCCGTGGTGACGCCCAGGTCCCGGGTCAGCTCGGGGATAGCCACGCTCATCACGGTCTCGTTGAGGACGACCACGAAGGTCGATGCCAGGAGCAGCCCGATCACCAGGCTGTGGGATCCGGCGGGTGGGGCGGGCGGCTGTGCGGCGGGCTGTGGAGCGGTCTGCTCGGTCGTCTGGGTCACGAAGGGCGGCAACCCCGCGACGGAGGTCCGCATTCCCCGTCCGAGCGAGGGGCAGGTCACGTCAGGCCAGCAGCGAGGCCACCACCACCATCGGCAGCGAGATGACCGAGGCCAGTGCGGTGGCCAGGGTCAGCGTCTTGAGCGTGCCCTTGGTGGAGAGGCCGAGCAGGGCCTTGAACATCCAGAAGAAGTTGCTGTTGACCTGCAGCGCGAACATCGCGCCGGAGGCGATGGCGAGCCCGATCACCACCGGGGAGACGCTGAGCGAGTCGAGGATCGGCGCGATGATGCCGGCGGCGGTGATGGCCGCCACCGAGACCGACCCGATCGCCAGGTGCAGCAGGGCGGCGATGAACCAGGCCAGGCCGATGCTCAGGATCACCGGGGCGCCGGAGTCGGCGGAGAAGAAGTCCGCCAGCGTGCGGTCCAGGGTGGTCTCGGTGATCACCGCGCCCAGGGAGCCCCCGACGCCGGTGATCAGCAGGATCTCGCCGGTGGTGTGGAACCCCCGGTCCATGGAGTCGCGGGTGGCCTCGAGCCCGGCGGTCACCCGGGACAGCAGGTAAGCGCCCAGCAGGCCGACGAATAGCGCGAAGTTGGCGTTGCCGAGAAAGGCGATGAAGGGCGTGGAGAAGTCCAGCAGGTCGGCGAAGGCACCGAAGGCGATCATCACCAACGGCACCAGGATGGGCAGCAGCAGCACCACCAGCGGCAGGGCGCGACTCTTGGCGGTGCCCGCCTCGGTGGGCTCGTCGGCCTCCTGGGCGGCCAGGGCGTCGTCGACCTCCTCGTCGGAGTCGGGCTTCCAGAAGCCGCTGCGCAGCAGCAGGCGCATCACGATGCTGGTGACGATGGCGGTGGCCGGGCCGATCACGATGCCGAAGAGCAGCCACCTGCCCAGGGAGACGTCGAGCAATCCGGCGATGGAGATCGCCGCCAGGCCGGGCACCACGAAGACGTAGCCGGCGAAGATCCCCGCGCCCAGGGCCGAGGCCATCAGGGGCAGCCCGTTGCGGCCGAGCCTGGCCGCCGCGGAGCGGGCCACCGGCGCCGCCAGCACCACCTGGACGTCGACGTAGATCGCCGGGAGCACGGTGGAGAGCAGCGTCGACAGCGTGTAGGGAAGCCGGGTCGCGCCCACCACGCGCACCAGCACCTCCACGAGGCGGCGGAAGGTGCCGCTGGCGTGCAGCATCGCCCCGATGAGCACGCCGAACCCGATCAGCAGGCCGACCTCGGCCATGATGTCGCCGAAGCCGGTGGCGATCGCCTCGATCGTCCCGGTGAACCCCACACCGGCGGCCAGGCCGAGGTAGAGGGAGGCGAGGATCAGCGAGATCACCGGGTCGACCTTGAGCCGGATGATCAGGCCGATGGCCAGGACGATCGCGACGACGGTGTGTACGACGACCACGTGGGCTCCTCGGTTCCGAGTTCCGCGGATGCGTCCCGGCGAGCGGGCGCCTGCCCAGTGTGCCCTAGATCACCTCCGATCAGGCGACAGTGACCGGGTGTCGCGCCACGGCTCCGAAGAGGTAGCCCTGCTCGTTGAACGGGACCTGGTCCGGCTGCACGTTGCCCCGGTCGTCGCGGGCCCGGACCCGGATCTCGTGTGCCCCCGGTCTGGCGTGGAACAGGAACGACCACTGCCGCCAGGCCCGCTCCTCGTTACGCCAGTCCAGGTGGGCCGGGCGCCAGTGCCGGCCGTCGACGGAGACCTCGACGCGGGTGATGCGCCCCTCCCCCGACCAGGACCGCCCGGTGAGCAGCTGGGGCCCCCGTCCCAGGGTCGCCGGGAACGGCAGCTCCAGGGCGCTCTTGACCACCTGGGTGGTGACCAGAGGGGTGGTGGGGTAGTCGGGGCCGAAGAGCCGGTAGCTGGTGGTGTTCCACTGGGACAGCAGGGGCGTCTCGGAGACCTCCAGCTCGCCGACCCACTTCACGTTGGCGATCCCCACCCAGCCGGGCACCAGGAGCCGCACCGGGTAGCCATGGTCCGGGGGCAGGGTCCGCCCGTTCATCCCGAGCACCAGCAGGGTGTCGGCGGCCACCGCGCGCTCCACCGGGATCGGGCGCCGTACCGCCATGCTGTCCAGCCCGACGGGCATCACGTCCAGCGCACCGGGGGTGAGGTCCGCCCGGGCCAGGACGTCGGCCAGCCGTACGCCGGTCCAGGTGGCCACGCCGATCGCGCCCAGCCCCCAGGTCGTGCCGGCGACGGCCTGTCCCTGCTGGGTGGCGAAGAGGCTGCGGGCGTTCCCGGCGCACTCGATCGCCCGGGTCAGGGTGACGCGCGGCAGCCGCAGCAGGTCGTCGTAGGACAGGGAGAGCTCGCGGCGCACCCCGGTGCCGTGGACGCGCAGCCGCCAGGTGCCGACGTCGAGGCGGGGCGTGGAAGTGTGGTTGCGCACGAAGAAGCGGTCGTGCGGGGTCAGGTAGCCCTGGCCGCGCATGGCCTCCCAGCGCATCTCGGCGTTGGTGCCGCGCACGGTGAAGAGCTCGGGCGGGACGGGCTTGACGATCCCCGGCTCGGCGGCCCGGGCCGCAGGCAGGGCCGGCCCGGTCGCCAGGAACCCGGCTGCGGCCGCTCCCAGGCCGAGCACTCCGCGCCGGGTCAGTGGCCCGCGCAGCCGCTCCGCCCGCTCCGCGTCGTAGTCGGCCTCCCGCATCAGTCCACGTTCCATGGCGAGCCCTCGTCCCTAAGTCTAGTAGTTAACTAGAGAATAGGGCTTTGGGTGCGCCTGACAACCCCCTGAGCGACGCGGAATTCGCCAGAAGTTCTCACTGTGCTTACTGGCGGGTTACCGTCGACAGCGTGGACTTCGTTAAGAGACCGTCCACCCGACCGGCTCCCCGGAGCACAGAGACGTAGGCCACTCGCATATGCCCGAGCTCACCGCAGTCCCCCAGACGGATCACTCCGATGCCCCGACCACCGCTGAGGAGGTAGGACCGGAGGCCGCCCGGGAGGCGTGGGCCGAGGCCGGACGGGCCGTGCTGCTCGACGTCGCCAAGCGCTACCAGGCCGTGATCAGCCACAAGCAGCTCGCGCAGGAGGTCCAGGAGCGGACCGGGATCACCACCACCCGTCTGGTCCACTACTGGATCGGCGACGTGCTCGGTCCGATCGCGACCGAGTGCGCCTCGCGTGAGGAGCCGCTGCTGGTCTCCCTGTGCGTCAACTCCCAGGACAGTGTCGGCGCGGCCTACGCCAACGCCGTGCAGGCCGCCCGGGGCGAGACCCCGGAGGACCCCGAGGCCCACGCCGCCAAGGAGCGCCTCGCCTGCTACCGCCACTTCGAGGCCGACGACCTGCCCGCCGACGGCGGCCGGGCCGCCCTGACCCCGCGAGTGGCGGCCACCCGGGACCGGGCCCGCAAGGTCCGGTTCGCCGAGCGCCCCATCGCGGTGTGCCCGACGTGCCACCAGGCGCCCGCGGCCACCGGCGTGTGCGACAACTGCGACTGAGTCGCGGCGCCCGCAGCGGGGGTCTCTGCCCCTGCTGCTGGGCTCAGGGCAGGGGCACTGGCGCCTCGACCAGCAGGGACCCGGTGGCGCGGCGCGGCACGTCGGTCACGCAGCCGGTCTGACGGCCCTGCTGGTTGAGGCCGTTGAGGTCGGCCACGCCCAGGTGAGCGATGTTGCCGCTGGAGGGCCCCATGACCTGGCTGCCGTCGGGTGAGTGACCCAGCCCCAGGGCGTGGGTGATCTCGTGCATGAACACGAACCTCATCAGCTGCGGCGTCCAGCCCGGCATCGGGGTGGGGTCCAGGTCGAGGAAGGCGGTGGCACTGCGGCTGCGGTACACCGCCCCCAGGGCGTCCTGCGCCCGGAAGCCGCTGTCCGGGCCACCACGTCCCATCACGTTGCCGCTGTAGTCGTTGCCGGTCCACTCGTCGCGCAGGAACCCGATCAGCAGCTCCGTGTCCGCCGGGATCCCCGAGTACCCCGCCGCGGGCTTCTGGATCCCGTCGCTGTCACCGAGGTGCACGAACTCGTACCCCGTGGCCTGGGCCACCTCGGTGAGCGCCGAGGCGAGCGCCTCACGAGCACCGGCCGGGGCACCGGTCAGGTTGGTGCGGTACTCGATGGTCTCGCACGGGTTGAAGCGCCAGCGGTATCCCGGCTCGATGTGCGTCCAGGCGCTGGCGTCGCTCCCCTGAGGCACCCAGCTGGGCGTGACCGCGACGCCGGTGGCGGCACCGGTGGCACCCAACGCGGTCGGGGTCTCGGCCACGACCACCCGCACCGGGGTGGTGTGCAACCAGGTGGTCGGCAGCGCGGCGACGAACGACCCGTCGGCCCCGGAGGTCACCGAGGTGACCGGGAACCACTCGGTGCCCAGCTGCTGCTGCACCACGACCGAACGGCCCGCGACCTCGGAGCCGGTGACCTGGCCGGTCACCGTGGGGCCCTGCCCGCCCAGGACGGCGGGTGAGCCGGACCAGCTCTCGGAGATCCCGGTCGCGCTCCTGGGTGCCACGGGGGCCAGCACCCGCACGCTGAAGCGCCGGGAGAACGCCTTCATCCCACGGTGGCGCGGGGCGACCAGCCGGAGCTTGATCTTGCGCACCTTGCTGCCCGCGGCGGTCCTGATCCGGAAGGTGCCCTTCTTCGTCGCCCGGGTCTTGGCGACGACCTTCCACTTCTTGCCCTTCTTGATGGTCAGCCGAACCGGGCGCTTGACCCCTCCGCGGGTGGCGACCTTGCCCTTGACGGCGATCTTTGACCCGGCCACCACGGTGCGCGGGGCCTGCACCCGCTGCCCGGCCCGGGCCGTGGCGTCCGCCGGCTCGGTTGCGCCGGAGATCGGAGCGAGCAGGGACAGGGCCAGCGCGCCGCTGCCGAGTCCCGTGGTGGCCAGGCGCCGCAAAGGACGTCGAGTCATCGGTGTATCCCCCTGTAAGCCGTGTCCGAACGATGTCGAGCGCAGCCTAGGTCCTCAGGAGCCAGAAACGCCCCGGGGTCTCGGGTCCCCGGGGCGTGGAGCCGCCTGTCAGAATCGAACTGACGACCTAGTCATTACGAGTGACTCGCTCTACCGACTGAGCTAAGGCGGCGCGTTGCCCGAGGAGCTCCTCGGGCAACCCGGGGAAGTATACGGACACC
>NZ_POAG01000024.1:34215-54775 GCF_002930065.1 Nocardioides sp. 616
AAGCGAAATCCCCCGCACCGTGGTCCGACTCAGCGGTTGCGACGCCACAGCTCGGCGTTGAGAGCGGTGGCGAAACCGGTCCAGGCGGCGTACGGGACCAGTGCGGCTGCGCCGAGCTTGTCGTGCTTGGCGGTCTCGGAGACCAGCGCCACGTTGAGCACGTCCAGGGCCAGGATCACCGCCAGCCCGCCCGCTGGCGACTGACGGGTGAAGAACGCCCAGTTCCAGCCCGCGTTCAGGGTCAGGTTGGCCACGGTCAGTGCCAGCAGACGCTTGTCGTCCCCTGTGTCCCGGGCCTTGTCGAGCCCGCGGCCGGTGCCCCACGCGATCAGCGAGTAGAGCGGGGTCCAGGCCACCGGGAAGGCAGCCGGGGGCGGCTGCCAGGACGGCTTGTCCAGCTTGGCGTACCAGCGGGTGTCGGTCTTCACCCCGAGGCTGCCGACGCCGGCAGCCGCTGCGGACAGGACGGAGGAGACGAGGAAGGAGCGCATGGGCTGCGGTGCCCGACGCGGGCGCCGGCCAAACTCAGCAGGAGACCTCGCCCTGGGGCACCACGTCGTCGAGCAGGTAGTCCTCGACCACCTCGTCCACGCACGAGTTGCCGGCGTTGTACCCGGTGTGGCCGTCGCCGTCGCGCCGCACCAGGACGCCGGACTCGAGCTGGTCGGCCAGCGTCTCGGCCCACTCCATCGGGGTGGCCGGGTCCCGCGTCGTGCCGATCACCAGGATCGGCGCCGCCCCGGACCCGTCGATCTCCAACGGCTCGGCCGGCTCGCCGACGAACCCCTCGCAGCCGATCAGGCCCCAGGCGAAGACCCGCCCGAAGGTCGGCGAGACCTTGTCGAAGGCGGCGTACTCCTGGGGGATCTGGTCCGCAGGCACGGACGAGGGGTCGTCGAGGCAGTTGATGGCGTAGATCGCCTCGGAGGAGTTGTCGGTGTAGCCGTCGGGCCCGCGCGAGGAGTAGAGGTCCGAGAGCTCCATCAGCGCGTCGCCCCGGCCCTCGATGGCCTGCCGCAGCGCGGAGGAGAGCAGCGGCCAGTAGCTGCGGTTGTAGAGCGGCGCGACGATGCCGTAGAAGGCGTTGCCCACGGTCAGCTCCCGGTCACCCGAGGTGGGCAGCGGCTTGCGGTCGATGTCCGCGAGCAGCTTCTTGATCCGGGCCAGTCCCTGCTCGACGGTGTCGCCGAGGAAGCAGTCGCCGCTCTCGACACAGTCGCTGACGTAGGACCGGATCGCCAGCTCGAAGCCCCCGGCCTGTCCCAGGCTCAGCTCGCGGCTGGTGGCGGAGACGTCCACCGCCCCGTCGAGCACCATGCGACCCACCCTCTCGGGGAACAGCTCGGCGTAGGTGGCGCCCAGCTTGGTGCCGTAGGAGGCGCCGAAGTAGTCCAGCTCGGACTCCCCCAGGGCCGCCCGGAGCACGTCCATGTCGCGGGCGGCCTCCACGGTGCTCACGTGGTTGGCCAGGTCGCCGGACCGCTTGGCGCAGCCCTGGCCGAGCCTGTCGGCCCAGTCCAGGAACTCCTGCTCCTCGGCCGGCTCGTCGGGGTCCGGGTCGCTGGCCAGGTAGGCGTCCAGCTCGGTGTCGCTCAGGCAGTCCACCGGGTTGCTGCGTCCGGTGCCGCGGGGGTCGAAGCCGACGATGTCGAAGTACCGGCGCAGCGGCTCGCGGAAGACCAGGCTCGCCTGCGCGGCGTACTCGGTGCCGGGGGCACCGGGACCGCCGGGGTTGACCACCAGCGACCCGACCCGGCGCTCCTGGTCTCCGGCAAGCACCTTGAGCAGCGCGATGTCGAGCTCCTTGCCCCCGGGCTCGTCGTAGTCCATCGGCACCTTCAGCCAGCCGCACTCGAAGCCCTGCCCGCACCCGGACCACTCCACCTGCTGGGTGTAGTACGGCGCGAGGTCCGGCTCGGGTGCGTCGGTGGCCCCTGCGGAGTCCGCCTCCGAGGCCGGAGGGCGTTGCGGGGCGGCGATCGTCTCGGACTGCTGGTCGTCCTCGGTCAGCAGGTAGAGGCTGACCAGGACGGTGCCGAGCACCAGGGCGAGGACGCAGACCAGCGCGACGATGCGCTTCACGAGGACCTGCTCCCGTCCAGTCGCAGTGCGACCATCATCGACTCCAATGCCATCACGGGTGGGACGTTGAACTCCAGCATCTGCTCACGCGCGGTGAAGATGGCCTCGATGCGCCGCAGGTGCTCCTCGGGGCTGGACTTGCGGGCCAGCAGCGCGATGTCGGCGCGGATCTCCTCGTTGACCAGCGAGCCCGGGGCTCCGACCTTCATCGCGATCGCGTCGCGGTAGACCGAGACCAGGTCCATCAGGCCGCGGTCGACCACGTCGAGCACGCGACGCTTGGCGCGGGTCTTCTGCGCCTTCTCCAGGTCGCGCAGGGCGGGGGCGTACTCCTTGGGCCGCTTGCCGCGCCCCTCCACCCCGTAGGAGCGGTCCAGCTCGGACTTCTCCCGCGCGTCCAGCACCGAGCAGAGGTCCTCCGCCTCGGCCTTCGCCAGCTCGTGCAGGTTGCTGGCGGCGTTCATGGCCGAGCCGAGCGAGGTCAGCCGGGCCGGCCAGCGGACCATCTCGTTGCGCCGGTTGCGGGTGGCCTCGTCGCGCGCCAGCGCCCGGGCCCGACCGATGTGTCCCTGGCTGGCGCGCGCGGCGTGGGCCGCGAGCGGTTCGGGCACCCCTTCGGTGCGGACCAGGAACGCCGCCACGTCGGCGGCCACCGGGGTGGTCAGGGTGACCAGACGGCAACGCGAGCGGATCGTGACCAGCACGTCCTCGGCGGTGGGGGCGCACAGCAGCCACATGGTCCGGGGGTTCGGCTCCTCGATGGCCTTCAGCAGCGCGTTGCAGGCCTGGTCGGTGAGCCGGTCCGCGTCCTCGATGATCATGATCTGCCAGCGCCGACCGTTGGGGGAGAGCGCGGACTTGCGGACCAGGTCGCGCACCTGGCCGACCCCGATGGAGAGCTGCTCGGTCTGCACCAGCGTCACGTCGGCATGGGTCTTGCTCAGCACCGTGTGGCAGGCATGGCAGGCGCCGCACCCGCCGCGCTCGCACTGCAGCGCGCCGGCGAAGGCGAGCGCCGCGTTGGACCGACCCGACCCCGGCGGGCCGGTGAAGAGCCAGGCGTGGGTCATGCCGTCGCCTGCGGCGGCACGGCTCAGCAGCTCGATCACGTGGCGCTGCCCCACCAGGGTGTCCCACACCGCGGTGGCCCCGGGCGCCGGGACGGTCGTGGTGCTCATGGCCTGCTCCCGGTCGCCTGGCTCTGGGGCGCCCGGGTCTGGGTCGCCTGGTCCAGCAGGGGCGCCAGCCGCTCCAGGATCGCGACGCCGATGTCGGCCACCGGGAGCCGGGCGTCGAGCACCAGGTAGTGCTCGGGGTCGGCCTGCGCCATCTCCAGGAAGGCCGCACGCACCCGCTGGTGGAACTCCAGCGACTGGCCCTCGATGCGGTCCCGCCCGGTGAACCGGCCCAGGCCCACCTGGGGCGCCAGGTCCAGCATGACCGTCAGGTGCGGCCGCAGTCCGTGGGTGGCCCAGCGCATCACCGGCTCGACCTCGGCGGCGCTCAGGTCGCGCCCGGCGCCCTGGTAGGCCAGGGCGGAGTCGACGTAGCGGTCGGTGATGACCACCTCGCCCCGGGCCAGGGCCGGAAGGACCACGGTGTCGACGTGCTCGGCCTTGTCGGCGGCGTAGATGAGCGCCTCCGTCCGGTCGGACAGGTCGCCGGTGGCCGGATCGAGCACGATCCGGCGCAGCTGCCCGCCCACGGCGGTGTCGCCCGGCTCGAAGGTCAGCACCACGGCGTACCCCTGGGCGGTCAGCCAGTCGCGCAGGGCGCGGGACTGGGTGGACTTGCCGGCACCCTCTCCGCCCTCGAAGCAGACGAAGACCCCGCTCTTGGCGAAGACGGGCAGCGCAGGTGAGGTCACAGGCACAGCCTACGGTCGGCCAGCGACGCCTCTGCTGCTCGGCGGCGACATCCACCCGAACGGCGTCGGTTTCAACCCGCCGGTGACGGGGTAGACGCGGGACACTCACCTCGTCGCCGAAAGGGCTCCCATGCCTAGGTTGTTGCGTCCCTCCACCGTCCTGGTCGCCTCCGTGCTCGGTCTGGGGGCCCTTGGCGCCCCCGTCCAGGCAGACCCCACGACCGTCAGCGTGAGCGTGGGTCCGGGTGTGCTCTACGACGGTTGCACCGACCACCCGATCAACTACTCGGTGGCCCCGCCGCTGGACGCCTACTCCTGGTCGTTGCAGCTGGTCTTCCAGGCTCCGGACGGCACCAGCGCCGGCAGCGCCTACATCAGCAAGGGTGACCCCACGACCGGGGTGGAGACCAAGCAGTTCTGCCCCGGGGACGAGCTCCCGGGCACCTACTCGGTGACCGGGACCTACACGGTCATGCCGCGGTCGGGCAACACGCCCGCCACCGCGATCACTCCCTTCACCTTCGACCTCCGGCTGCCCACCACCCAGGTCACGGCCAAGGCCTCGGAGAAGAAGCCGAAGGTCGGCAAGCAGGTGAAGGTGCGCGTCACGGTCTCCGACGAGCGCCCCTCGGGTGGCCTCTTCGGCACCAGCGGCGCCAAGGTCCAGTTGCAGCGCAAGAAGGGCGCCAAGTGGGTCTCGGTCGCCGGGGCCAACGGCTACACCAAGAGCTCCGGCAAGGCGCTGCTGAAGTTCAAGCAGAAGTGGAAGGGCAAGACCACGTTCCGGGTCGTCGCGGACCTGGACGACCTGGGCAGCGGCACCTCCAGCGCCTTCAAGCTGCGCGGCCGCTGATCAGGCCTTCTTGGCCGTGGCCTTCGTGGTCTTCTTCGCCGTGGTCTTCTTGGCGGCCGTCTTCTTCGCCGTGGTCTTCTTGGCGGCCGTCTTCGCCGTCGCCTTCTTGGCCGGCGCCTTCTTCGCCCCCTTCTTGACCGCCTTCTTCGCGGGCCCGCGCTCGCGGCGCTCGGCGAGCAGCTCGGCGGCCCGCTCCAGGGTGATCGCGTCCACCGTGTCCTCCTTGCGGAGGGTGGCGTTGTACTCCCCGTCGGTCACGTACTCGCCGAAGCGACCCGCCTTGACCACCACCGGCTGTCCGGAGACCGGGTCGTTGCCCAGCTCCTTCAGCGGTGCCGTCGCCGCGCCGCGGCCCCGGGCCTTGGGCTGGGCGTAGATCGCCTCGGCCTCCTCCAGGGTGATGGTGAGCAGCTTCTCCTCCGACTCGATGGTGCGGGAGTCGGTGCCCTTCTTCAGGTACGGCCCGTAGCGACCGTTCTGCGCGGTGATCTCCACGCCGTCGGCGTCCACGCCCACCACGCGGGGCAGGGACAGCAGCTTCACGGCGTCGTCGAGGGTGACGGTCTCCAGCGACATCGACTTGAACAGCGACCCGGTGCGCGGCTTGGCCGACTTCGGGGCGTCCTCGGGCAGCAGCTCGGTGACGTAGGGCCCGTAGCGACCGTTCTTGGCCACCACCTGCAACCCGGTCTCCGGGTGCACGCCCAGCTCGATCTCCTCGCCCGCGGGGTTGGCCAGCAGCTCCTGGGCCTTCTCCATGGTCAGCTCGTCGGGCGGCAGGTCGTCGGGCACGTTGGCCCGCTTGCCGGCCGGCGCACCGTCGTCGCCCGGGCCCTCGATGTAGGGCCCGTAACGGCCCACCCGCAGGTTGACCCCGGAGTCGGGTCCGCCGATCGGGAAGGTCGCCAGCTCGCGGGCGTCGATGTCGCCCAGCCCGGTGACCAGCGGGTGCAGCCCGTCGACGCGGTCCGAGCCGTAGTAGAACTCGGCCAGCTCGCTGACCCGGTCCTTGCGGCCCGCGGCGATCTCGTCGAGGCGGTCCTCCATGTCGGCGGTGAACTCGTAGGAGATGTGGCGCGGGAAGTGCTCCTCCAGCAGCCGGATCACCGAGAAGGCGATCCAGGCCGGCACCAGGGCGGTGCCCTTCTTGTAGACGTAGCCGCGATCGATGATCGTCTTGATGATCGAGGCGTACGTCGAGGGGCGACCGATCTCGCGGTCCTCGAGCTCCTTGATCAGCGTCGCCTCGGTGTAGCGCGAGGGAGGCTTGGTCTCGTGGCCGTTGGCGGTCACCGACGCGGCGCTGACGCCGGCGCCCTCGACCAGGGCGGGCAGCCGCGTCTCCTGGTCGTCGCGCTTGGCGTCGGAGTCGTCCAGGCCCTCGACGTAGGCCTTGAGGAAGCCGTGAAAGGTGATGACGCGGCCACTGGCGGCGAAGACCACGTCCTCGCCGGTCGAGGCGGCGCCGCCCAGGCGCACCGAGACGGACTGGCCGACCGCGTCCTTCATCTGCGAGGCCACGGTGCGCATCCAGATCAGCTCGTAGAGCCGGAACTGGTCGCCGGTGAGACCCGTCTGGGCGGGGGTGCGGAAGGACTCCCCGGCAGGGCGGATCGCCTCGTGCGCCTCCTGGGCGTTCTTCACCTTGGTGGTGTAGGTGCGGGGCGCGTCGGGGAGGTACTCCGCGCCGTACAGCTCGCGGACCTGGTCCCGGGCCGCGCCGATGGCACCGGCCGACAACGTGGTGGAGTCGGTACGCATGTAGGTGATGAAGCCGTTCTCGTACAGCCGCTGCGCCACCGACATCGCCACCGAGGCGGTCATCCCGAGCTTCCGTCCGGCCTCCTGCTGGAGGGTGGTGGTGCGGAACGGTGCGTACGGCGAGCGCTTGTAGGGCTTGGACTCCACCGAGCGCACGGTGTACGCGGTGTCGTACAGGCCGGCGACGAGCGCCTCGGCCGCCTTGCGGTCCAGGTGGACGACGGAGTCGGCGGACTTGAGCACGCCGTCGGGGCCGAAGTCGGAGCCGCGGGCGACCCGCTTGGCGTCGATCGAGTGCAACCGGGCGGGGAACATCCGCTGCGCGTGCTCCGCACCGGCGTCGAAGGTGCCCTCGAGGTCCCAGTAGGTGGCCTGCTTGAACTGCATCCGCAGCCGCTCGCGGTCCACGACCAGCCGGGTGGCCACCGACTGCACCCGACCGGCGGAGAGGCCGGACATGACCTTCTTCCACAGCACCGGGGAGACCTCGTAGCCGTAGAGGCGGTCCAGGATCCGCCGCGCCTCCTGGGCCTCCACGAGGTCCATGTCGATCTCGCGCGGGTTGTCGGCCGCCGCCAGGATCGCCGGCTTGGTGATCTCGTGGAAGACCATCCGCTTGACCGGGATGCCCTTGGGCTTGAGCTCGTCGAGGAGGTGCCACGCGATGGCCTCGCCCTCACGGTCCTCATCGGTGGCCAGGAAGAGCTCGTCGGCGTCCTTGAGCAGGCCCTTGAGCTTGCTGATGTGGCTCTTCTTGTCGCGGGGCACGACGTAGTAGGGCTCGAAGCCGTTCTCCACGTCGACGCCCAGGCGTCCCCAGGACTTGTCCTTGATCTTGGCCGGGGTGTCGGCGGCGCTCTGGGGCAGGTCCCGGATGTGACCGATGGAGGACTCGACCACGTATCCGGAGCCGAGGTACCCACCGATGGTGCGTGCCTTGGCGGGGGACTCCACGATGACCAGCTTGTGTGCCACTTGTTTCCTAGCTCCTCAGGTCGCCCCAGACGGGACTCAGCGCCGACACGGTAGCGCGCCCTGGCCGGGTTTCCGTCAGGAGCGTCCGCAGGCAGGCACCCCTTGGTCCTGATAGGGGCTATGCCGAATTGATGATTCAGGCTCCGCTTACCCCCAGCCTGACATAGACCCGTCTGGCCCGGTCGGGTCATATTGGGATCGGCACCTTCTCCCGGGCGCGCCACGGTACGTACCGTGGCTGGGCGTTCTGGAGGTGTGGGGGCATCAGGACGCGCACCAGGGCCGGGGGTGAGGATGGCGGGTCCGCACTCCCGGCCGCGGCTCCGCTCAGACCTCCAGGAACCCCTGCGCCACCATCTCGGTCAGGGCCGGCAGGTAGGTCCGGCGCAGCTCGCGAGGGTCTGCCTCCAGCAGCGCGCCGACGGCGTCCAGGATCTGTCGCACGGTGAGGTCGCCGTCGCAGGCACCGACGACCGCCGCCTCGACGGTGTCGACCTGTCGGGCCCGGCGCAGCCCACGCTGCTGACGCAGCACGATCGTCTCCGGGTCCTCGGCCCCCGGCTGGCCCTGGGTCTCCTGCCGTACGTCGGTGCGCAGCCTCAGGCGGACCTCGGCCAGGTCGCCGTGGGCCGCGAGCCGCTCCTGCGCCCCGGCCCACTCCCCGATCGCCGGGGCGATCGGCTGCTCCACCTCGTAGGGCCACTCCAGCAGCTCCCGCACCCCGGCCACGCGCGCCGACCGGTGCAGGTTGATCCAGCCGAAGCCCACACCCTCGATGCCCTGGTCGTCGAACCACGACAACCAGGTGTCGTAGCGGCGGGCGTAGTCCGGCGCCCCGTGCAGCCCGGCGTCCTTGAGCCACAGCTCGACGTACGAGGCGGGGTCCAGCACCTCCCGCTGGACCACCAGCGCCGCACAGTCCTCGCTGAGCCACTCCGCCAGGCGCTCGTCCCAGGTGCGGTCGCGGGTGATGACCCAGTTGGCCAGCACCTGGCACCAGCCGCCGTCGTTGAGCAGCTCCGGGGCCCGGCGCACGATGTCCTCGACCACGCGGTCCCCGGGCAGCCCGGAGTCGCGGTAGACCAGCCGCTCACCGGTCGCCGGGGAGATCACGAACGGCGGGTTGGTGGCGATCAGGTCGAAGCGCTCGCCGGCCACCGGCTCGAAGAACGAGCCCTCCCGTACGTCGATCCGGTCCGCACCGCTCGCGCTGGCGGGGACGGCGTTGAGCTCGGCGTTGAACCGGGTCATCCACAGCGCCCGGGTGTTCACGTCGGTGGCGACCACGGTGTCGCTGTGCCGGGCCAGGTGCAGCGCCTGGACCCCGCACCCGGTGCCGAGGTCCAGCGAGCGGCCCACCGGCTCGCGCACGGTCAGCTGGGCCAGCGAGGTGGAGGCCGAGCTGATGCCCAGCACGTGGTCGGTCCCGACCCGGTTGGGGCTGCCGTCCAGACCGGGGGTCAGGTCGCTGACGACCCAGAGGTCGCCGTCGTCGGTGGCGTAGGGGCGTACGTCGAGCCGCGCAGCCACCTCGCCGACCGACTGCTCGACGAGGCCTGCCACCGCCATCCGGTCGACCAGCCCACCCAGGGCCCGCTCAGCCTGCTCCCGGGGGACCGGCACCTGCAGCAGGAAGAGCCGGGTCAGCGTCTCCAGGGGGGAGCCGCCACCGGTGACCCGCAGCCCCGGGGTGGTCTCGTTGCGTCCCAGGGCCGCGTGCGCCTGTGCCCCGAGGAGCTCGGCGACCGCGTCATAGGTGAAGCCGGCCGCGAGCACGGCCGAGCGGAGGTCCCTGGCCAGGGACGTGGCCTTGTTCTGCATGTGCGCATCCTCGCAGAGCCCCCCGCTGTGGCTACTCGGTGCCGGGCTGGGGGGTCGCGCTGCCCATGCCGCTCATCACGCACGCGGTCAGCTCGCTGAACAGCCCGTCCTCGCCGCCGGCCATGGCCTCCTCGCCCTCGACCATCACGGTGACGAAGAACTCGCGCAGGTTGTCCTCGGTCATGGCGTCGGAGACACAGCTCTTGGTCTCCTCGTCCATGGACTCGTCGTCGGCGAAGTCGGCGAGCATCTGCTCGCGGAGGTCCACGCCGCACTTCTCGAAGTTGTCGTAGATCTCCCCGCCCTCGTCCTTGCTGAGCTTCAGCTCGGTGAACTCCAGGCCCTCGGACTCCTTGGCCCACTCCTCAGCGGTGCCGACCTTCTCGAGCCGGTCCACCCCGATCACGTCGACGAACCCCTCGCTGAAGCAGGTGGCCTGCTCCTTGTCCATCGGGGAGTCCTCGCCCTCCGCGAGCGAGGTCGCCATCGCCTCGACGTACGGCTGGGCGCTGTCGCTGGTGCCCTCGCCACCGCTGAAATCGGACGACTTGTCGTCGTCGTCGCCACCACAGGCGGAGAGCACCAGGGCCAGGGCGGGCACGAGCAGCAGCAAGCGGGGGCGAGACTTCATCGAGTGTCCTTGGAATGAGGGATGGGACAGGGCATCGTGCGCGCCCGGCTGCGCCGATCATAGGGACTGGGTCGAGCCGATGGCAGCCCCTGGGCGATTGTCCGCCGTATCGCTCAGGCGGTGTGGTGCGGGGCGAAGGCCGAGGATCCGGTGTCGTCCCCGTCGTCGCTGATGGCGATCTCGCGACGTCCCGAGATCACCACCGCGACCGCGATGACCGCCACGGCGACCAGGGCGATCGCGATGCGTGCGACGTCGTTCTGGTCCTCCCCCACGCTCAGGGAGACCACGGCGCTGGCGATCAGCAGCGAGACCAGGTTCATCACCTTGATCAGCGGGTTGATGGCCGGACCGGCGGTGTCCTTGAACGGGTCGCCGACGGTGTCGCCGATGACGGTCGCCTCGTGGGCCGGGGAGCCCTTGCCGCCGTGGTGGCCGTCCTCGACCAGCTTCTTGGCGTTGTCCCAGGCGCCGCCGGCGTTGGCCAGGAAGACAGCCATCAGCGTGCCCGTGCCGATCGCGCCCGCCAGGAACCCGGCGAGCGCGGTGACGCCGAGCCCGAAGCCCACCGCGACCGGGGCGAGCACCGCGAGGAGACCGGGGGTGACCAGCTCCCGCAGGGAGTCGCGGGTCACGATGTCCACGACCTTGCCGTACTCCGGGCGGGCGGTGCCCTCCATGATCCCGGGGATCTCGCGGAACTGGCGGCGCACCTCGTAGACCACCGCGCCGGCGGCCCGGCCGACGGCGTTGATCGCCAGCCCGGAGAACAGGAAGACCACCGCGGCTCCGAGCAGCACCCCGACCAGGACCGCGGGGTTGTACACCGCGAAGCTGAGCAGGTTCTGCTCGTCCAGCGTCGGCTTGGCCTCGACCAGCGCGTCGGCCACCGAGGTGGCGTAGGAGCCGAACAGCGCGGTCGCCGCCAGCACCGCGGTGGCGATGGCGATCCCCTTGGTGATGGCCTTGGTGGTGTTGCCCACCGCGTCCAGCTCGGTGAGGATCTGGGCGCCCTCGGGGCTGACGTCGCCCGACATCTCCGCGATGCCCTGGGCGTTGTCGGAGACGGGGCCGAAGGTGTCCATCGCGACGATCACCCCGACCGTGGTGAGCAGTCCGCAGCCGGCCAGTGCGACCGCGAACAGCGAGACGGTCAGGGTGGCCCCACCGAGCAGGTAGGCCCCGAAGACGGCCGTGCCGATCACCAGGGTGGTGTAGACCGCGGACTCGAAGCCCACCGAGAGGCCGGACAGGATGACGGTGGCCGCGCCGGTCAGCGAGGTCTTGCCGACGTCCTTGACGGGACGGTGCTCGGTGCCGGTGTAGTAGCCGGTCAGGGCCAGGATGCCGGCCGCCATCACGATGCCGATGACGACCGCCGCGGAGGCGATCAGCCGAGGGTCGCCCGAGGCGCCGGCGATGTCCGTGCCGGTGGCGTTGCTCAGCTCGCCGAAGCTGCTGGGCAGGTAGAGGTAGGACAGGACCACCGATGCGACCGCGCCCACGGAGGCGGAGACGTAGAAGGCCCGGTTGATGGTGGCGAGGCCGTTCTCGTCGGCGCGGGGGCGGGTGATGTAGACACCGAGCACCGCGGTCAGCGCGCCGATCGCGGGGATCAGCAGCGGGTAGACCAGGCCCTGGTCACCGAAGGCCTGGGAGCCCAGGATGAGCGCGGCCACCAGGGTCACGGCGTACGACTCGAAGAGGTCGGCGGCCATGCCGGCGCAGTCACCGACGTTGTCGCCCACGTTGTCGGCGATCGTGGCGGCGTTGCGCGGGTCGTCCTCGGGGATGCCCTGCTCGACCTTGCCGACCAGGTCTGCCCCGACGTCGGCGGCCTTGGTGAAGATGCCGCCGCCGACCCTCATGAACATCGCCAGCAGGGCGGCACCGAAGCCGAACCCCTCCAGCACGTGGGGCGCCTCGTCACGGAAGATCAGCACCACCGAGCTGGCGCCGAGCAGGCCGAGGCCCACCGTGGCCATGCCGACGAAGGCGCCGGTCCGGAAGCCGATCGTCATCGCGGTCTCGCGACCCTCGTTGTCGGCGGCGGCGGCGACCCGGAGGTTGGCGCGGACCGCGAGCGACATGCCGAGATACCCGATGGCTGCTGAGAACCCCGCACCCAGCAGGAAGAAGATCGACCTGCCCACGCGCACCGACATCTCGTCCGCGGGCAGGGCGAGCAGGGCCAGGAAGGCGATGACGGCGAAGACCGCCAAGGTCCGGAACTGCCGCGTCAGGTAGGCGTTCGCGCCCTCCTGGACCGCCTGGGCGATCGCGCGCATCGGGGCGGTCCCCTCGCCTGCGGACAGCACCTGCCTGCGGAACACCGCTGCCATGGCGAGCGCGGCCAGCGCGATCACGAGCACCACGACGACGAGGGTGAGATTGCCGCCGGAGAGCTCCGGCTCGGCGAGGAAAGGAACGGTCCCGAGCATGCGCGTCCTCCATCGGTTCGCGGTGAGCGATCGAGGCGGAGTCTACGCAGATGTGAGCGCTCTCACGCGACCTGATGTGACGTGGGTCACATCAGGTCGCCGATAGTCGAGCACAACGACCGAACCGCCCGTCCCGAAGGGACAGGCGGCGAGGTACGGCGCAGAGTCGCGGGCAGGTCAGCCGGCGAGGGCACTCTGCTGGTCGTCGTGGATCGCGAAGACCTTGGCCAGGCCGGTGATCCGGAAGATCTTCAGCAGTCGGTCCTGGTGGCACACCAGCGCCAGCGAGCCGTCGTGGGCACGGACCTTCTTCAGGCCACCCACCAGCACACCGAGACCGGTGGAGTCCAGGAACTCCACGTCTGCCAGATCGATGACGATGTCGTAGACACCGGCCGCGACGAGCTCGGTGATCTTGTCCCGCAGCTTGGGGGCGGTGTAGACGTCGATCTCGCCCCCGACCGCGACGACGGTCTTGCCGTCGACATCGCGCGTCACAAGAGTCAGGTCCACGTCGCTTACTCCTCGACCTTCCCGGGGGTTCATGCCGGGGACAGTACGTCCCCATGCCTGGTGCGCAAGATATCAAACCACGGCTGGCACCTATGTCGGCGCCACTTGTCACACTTGTGGACGTGACAGTCGCAACCACCGGCCTGGCCTCGACCACGGCATCGCACATGGGTGAGGTCGTCTCGCGCCTTGGGCACGTGCCGGGCCGGGAGGACAGGCTGCGCCACGTGCAGGCGCTGCCACGGCGGGAGGCCGTCTTCGAGGAGTGGCCCGACTGGACTCACCCCGTGGTGCGGGCGGCCTACGAGCGCCGCGGGATCACCACTCCCTGGCGGCACCAGGTGGCCGCCGCCGACGCGGTGTGGGCCGGGCAGCACGTCGTGCTCGCGACGGGCACGGCCTCGGGCAAGTCGCTGGCCTACCAGCTGCCCGCGCTCTCCCGGGTGCTGGCGCGGCGCGGCTCCCGCGACGAGCGGGGTGCCGGGGTGCTGTACCTCTCCCCCACCAAGGCCCTGGCCAACGACCAGCTGACCGGACTTCTCGCCCTCGACACCGGGGTCCGCGCCACGACGCACGACGGCGACAGCACCCGGGAGATGCGCGACTGGGCCCGCGACCACGCCGAGTACGTCCTGACCAACCCGGACATGCTGCACCGCTCGCTGCTTCCTGCTCACCAGCGCTGGGCCCGGTTCCTGGCCAAGCTGGAGATCGTGGTGATCGACGAGTGCCACCACTACCGGGGGGTGTTCGGGGCGCACGTCGCCCACGTGCTGCGCCGACTCCGGCGCGTGTGCGCGCTGTACGGCGCGTCGCCGACCTTCGTGCTGCTCTCCGCGACGGTGGCCGAGCCCGAGGAGGCTGCCCGACGGCTGACCGGTCTGGACGTGCTGCCGCTGACCGCGGACCACTCCCCGCGCGGCGAGGTGTCGGTGGCGCTGTGGGAGCCCCCGCTGACCTCCTTCGCCGGCGAGAACGGGGCCCCGGTACGCCGTGCCGCGTCCTCGGAGACCGCGGACCTGCTCGCCGACCTGGTGGCGGAGGGAGTGCGCACCCTGGCTTTCATCCGGTCCCGGCGCGGCGCCGAGCAGGTGGCGGTGCGGACCGCGGACCTCCTTGCCGAGGTGGACCCATCGCTCCCGGGCCGGGTGGCCGCCTATCGCGGCGGATACCTGCCCGAGGAGCGCCGGGCACTGGAGTCGTCGCTGCGCCGGGGCGACCTGATCGGCCTCGCCGCCACGAACGCCCTGGAGCTGGGGATCGACATCCGCGGGCTGGACGCGGTGCTGCTGGCGGGGTTCCCCGGGACCCGTGCCGCGATGTGGCAGCAGATCGGCCGGGCCGGGCGCGACGGGCAGGACGCGCTCGCGGTGCTGGTCGCCCGTGACGACCCCCTGGACACCTACCTCGTCTCGCACCCGCAGATGCTGCTCGGCGCACCGGTGGAGGCGACGGTCTTCGACCCCGACAACCACTACGTGCTGGCGCCCCACCTGTGCGCGGCGGCCCACGAGTCACCGCTGACCGAGGCCGACCTGCCGCTCTTCGGGCCGCAGGCGCGGATCGCGGTCGACGGCCTCACCGCCGCCGGCATGCTCCGGCGCCGGCCCCACGGCTGGTTCTGGACCGACCGGAGGAGACCCAGCGACCTCACCGACATCCGATCGACCGGAGGCCAGGCCTTCCAGCTGGTCGAGGAGGAGAGCGGGCGGGTGGTCGGCACGGTCGACGCGAGCAGCGCGCACGGCACGGCGCACCCCGGCGCCGTCTACCTGCACCGGGGCGAGACCTGGTTGGTCTCCGAGCTGGACCTGGACGAGCACGTCGCGATGATCGGACGTGCCCACGTCGACTACTCCACCTCCGCCCGGGAGACGACCGAGATCAGCGTGGTGTCGGAACGGGAGCACCAGCGCTGGGGCGACTGCCGGCTGGTGCTGGGCGAGGTGGACGTCACCCACCAGGTGGTCTCCTTCCTCAAACGACGCCAACCCAGCGGCGAGGTGATGGCGGAGGAGCCGCTGGACCTGCCCCCGCGGAGCCTGCGCACCACCGCGGTGTGGTGGAGCGTGCCCGACCACGCGCTGGAGGCCGCGGGACTGGAGACCGCCGAGCTGCCTGGCGCGGCGCACGCCGCCGAGCACTGCTCCATCGGCCTGCTCCCGCTCTTCGCCACCTGCGACCGGTGGGACATCGGCGGCGTCTCCACCGCCCGCCACCCCGACACCGGGGTGCTCACCGTCTTCGTGCACGACGGACACCCCGGCGGCGCCGGTTTCGCCGAGCGCGGGTTCCACGCGGCCCGCGCCTGGCTGACCGCGACCCGCGACACCATCGCGGCCTGCGAATGCCTCGAAGGGTGCCCCTCGTGCATCCAGTCCCCCAAGTGCGGCAACCAGAACAACCCCCTGGACAAGGCCGGTGCCCTGCGGCTGCTGGAGCTCCTTCTCGGCGGGCCGCACTGCGAGTAGGTTCTACTCATGGTGATTCTCGGTCTGGTCTTCGTCGCCGTCGGCGTCCTGGCCATCCTGTCGGCCACCTTCGTCAGCGAGGGCAACGCGGAGCTGCTCGGCATGGACCTCAGCGCCCTGGCCATCTTCCTGGTGGGCGTCGCCGCAGGCGCCTGCGTGATCTGTGGCCTCAGCATCCTGAAGTGGGGGACCAAGCGCGGGCTCGCCAGCCGGCGCGAGCAGAAGGAGCTGCGCGAGCTCCACGCCAAGCTCGAGCGCGTGGAGGGTGAGCGCCACGGGGAGCACCCCACCTCCGAGGGCTGATCCTGGAACCAGGGGACCTTGGGCCCCGGAGCCGACACCGGAGCCGCTGGGGCCAGCGCGGGCGCGAGCCGTCAGGTCCCCGCCGTGTCCCCGCAGCCGCGGCCCCTGGACCGAGACCTGGACCACCAGCTCCTGTCCCGAGACGATGCAGCCCTGCATCGTGGCGCCGTTGGCGACCACCACCTCCGCGGCTGCGGCGCAGCCGTCCCCACCCTGCTGGAGGACGGCCGCGCCGGCGAGCGCGCCGAGGTCGGCAGCGGACTGGGCGATCCGGTGCCGGTGCACCATGGTCGCGGCCGTGCTCAGCGCGACGGCCACCAGCACCAGCACCGAGACCATGGTGAGGACCAGCATCGACGCCGCACCCCGCTCGTCACGGCCCGGCTCGTCACGGCCCGGCTCGTCACGGCCCCGCTCGCGCCCCGGTTCGACCGTGCTCACGGCGCCTCGGTCAAGGTGACCGCCTCCGCCTCCAGCCGGGCTCCGGGCAGTCGGGCGAAGAGACCGCCGGGGCCTGCCAGGCGTCCCTCGACCCGGACCACCACGTGGCTGTTGCTGCGCGAGACGACGATCCGGGACCCGTCCGGGGCCACGGCGCGGCCGGCTGCCACCGCCGCGGCCTCGGAGTCGCCGCGCGCCATCGCGCGCGCGGTCTCCCGGGCGGCATCCACGGTGCGGACCTGGGCCATGGCCACCGCCAGCAACCAGACCAGACCGACCGTGAGCGCCGTCAGGAGAGGCAGCCCCAGGGCGAGCTCGGCGGTGACCGCGCCACGTTCGCAGCGCCGTCTCACCCGATGCCCAGCAACGACAGGACGTGGTCGAAGAGGGTCTTGAGGAGCTTGTCACCGAACCCGCCGGTGACCAGCTTGTAGAGCACCCCCGCGAGCCCGGCGCCCGCCGCCGTGCCGACGGCGTACTCCGCCGTGGTGATGCCCTGCTCGCCGGTGCTGCCCTGCTCGTCGTGGAACCTGTTCATGCGACCTCCCGATGTCGAGCCACGTGGTGTGGCCTGGTGACACCAGCCTCGGGGCGCACCGGGCCCCCGAGCGGGGCCAGTGCTGCGGCCTGTGGACAGGCGGGCAGGAAGTGCCCCCTGTGGAGGACTGGGCGACGATTCCGCCTCTCCACCCGGCCCGAAACGAGGGGCGGTGCGGGTCAGTCCGGACGGGCCACGGCGATGACCGTGGTGGGCTGGAGCACGGCCTCGCTCAGCGCCCGGGCCCGCAGCTGGGCGACCTCGGCGTACGCCTCGTCGTCGGCCATCGCGCAGAATGCCGCGGGCGAGGGGTACCAGACCAGCATCACCGCGTCCCAGGACCGCTCCCGGTCCGGGACGAGGGCCGGCAGGCCCTTGCCGAAGAACAGCACCCGCGCTCCCGCCGCCTCGACGAAAGGCTCGGCACGGCGGAGGTAGTCGGTGTAGAGCTCCCGTCCGCCCTCGGCGTACCGGAGGAGGTTGAGCATCACGAAGGGCCGGTCGGGCGCCTCGTCCAGGAACTGCTGCAGGTCGTGCGGGGTGGGGTCAACCATCCGGGCTCCTCGGTGTCGCGCCACGGGCCGGGCGCCCAGGGTGCGCGGCGTCAGCCCGTGGCCTGCTCGGAGGAGAGCGTCGCAGGCCGTGGGTCGAGCGCGGCCAGAACCCCTCGGCGCACCCCCACCGCCACCGTGGCCATCCAGGCCGAGCAGATGGGCGTGTCCGGGTGCCGGGCCTCCAGCAGCGCGCCGGAGGACAGGCAGCTGATCGCGGCGTGCACCTGGGCGCCCGCAGGGACGTGCCCCAGGAACCCGTGCGCCTTGCTGGTCCGCCAGCCCTGTCGCGGCACCGCGCGGTGGTCGGCGACCGCCAGCACGAGCTCCGGCTCGACGGGTCGGTCCAGCAACGACCGCACCACCGGCAGCGGCAGCTGCGCCGCCTCGGTCATCTGGTCGAGGACCGCGGTCGTGCGTGCCAGCAGGGTGGCCAGCTCGAGCCCGGGCTCCAGGTCGAGGACGAGGGGTCCGAGCTTGGCGAACCAGCCGACGGCTCCCTCCTGCCCGGGCGGTCGCCCGGGCACCGCCACCAGGGCACGTAGCCGGTTGGGTCCCGGCTCCAGACCCGCGATGGAGGAGAGGAGGAGCGCGAGGAAGATCCGCTCCAGGCTGCTGCCCCAGGAGCGGCTCAGCTCGTCGAGCTCCCGGACCTCGCCGGGGGTGGCCACCGGCATCGTGGTCAGCTCGTGCCCCCACCGTTCACCGCTTCGGACCCCCGAGCTCGGTGGAGCCGGCACAGCCGGCCCGTCCTCCAGCAGGGCGCGCCACCCCGCCAGCCGCGGGTCGTCCGGGCCCACCTCCCGCAGTCGGTCCGCCTCCTCCTGCGCGTGGTCCAGGTGACTGCCCGGCCGCGCCAGGCAGGGGTCGGGGGCGTCTGCCGCGGAGTACGCGTGGTGCAGCAGCGGCAGCTCGTCGGCCGCCGCGTACATCGACTGCACGTCGAACGTCACGTGGTCGAACGCCGCGTAGAGCGTCAGCCCCGCCTCGCTCTCGACGGTGACGAATCCGGCGCGCGGCCACACGTGCGGCTGCGCATGCGAGGCCAGGTGCTCGACCACGGCGGCGTGCGTCTCCTGGACTCCGCTGTAGTGCCCGACCGGCAGCGGCTCGAACTCGACCGTGCCGGGCGACGCCAGCCGCCTGCGGTGCCGCTCGCCGTCGGGGACGTAGTCGCAGCGCAGGCTCTCGTGCCGGTCGAAGAAGCTGGCCAGGGCCGCGGCCACCGACGTGCTGGTCGGCGCCGTCAGGACGACGGAGAAGCCGATCCACGGCGCCTCGGCCGGATCCAGGTACGAGGCTCCGGCACTGGCCAGGAGATGACTCTCCTGGTCCTCGGTCAGGGGCCGCGCGTCCGGCGGTGCCCCTCGTACGGCGCGAACGCAACCAGGTGTCGGCACCCATGCGGTGACGACACCGGGGCGCACGTGAGCCGCGCCTAGATGTGTGGTGCGCATAACCCTGCCTCCCAACCGGGTTCCCCGAACACACGGACATCTTGCGGACACCCGGGAACGGGCCCCTCACTGTCGGGCACCCGGGCAAGAGGTGTCAATGGTCTAGTCCGGCGGACCGCCGTTCTACGACTCACTCCCACGCCAGCTGGGAGACCAGGCCGGCCACCAGCGGGACGATGCCGAGGAGCAGGAACGCAGGGAGCAGGAACAGCCCGAGCGGCAGCGCAGCCCGCACCCCCACGGCACGCGCCCGGTCCTCGATCCCGGCCCGCTCCTCCTCCGCCAGCGCCGTCGCCAGCGCCTCCACGGCCACCAGCACCGAGGCTCCCGTCTGGTGGGCCCGGGCCAGCGCCCGGCCCAGTGGCCCCACCCCGGGATCCTGGCCCAGGTCCGCCCACACCAGGGCCGGGTCGACGCCCAGCTGGAGCCGCGACCGAGTGTCGGCGAAGGCGTCCGCCGCGGCGCCGGGCAGGGCCGTGCAAGCGGCGCCGAGTGCGGCGCCGGGCGGTGCGCCGGACCGCAGTCCCGCCGCGAGCAGGCCGACGAGGTGCGGAAGGTCCCGTGCGGTCTGCTCCCGCGCCCGGCGTACGGCGGCTGGCTCGACGGCGCGCAGCACCCGCCAGCAGCCGATCGCCGCAGCGACGCCCAGCACCGTACCGGCCGGACCACCCACGAACAGCTGGACACCGAGTCCCGCCAGCGCGGAGGCGACCGTGATCGCGGACCTGCGCCCGGACGGGCGGGCACCGGTCTCCGACTGGCGATCTGGCACCCGAGACCCGGTCTCCGGGCCCGGACCGACGAGCAACGCCGCCGTCAGACCGGCGAGCAGCGCGGCGGTGATCATGCGTGCCGCTCCACGCCCTCGGCGATGGCCTCGATCCACCACGTGCCCAGGAACGCCAGGCCCAGACCGCCGACCAGGCAGCCGCCCCCGACCGGGGTCCCCAGGAGGAACGTCCACGGCGCGGTGCCGGCACCCGAGCCGGCCAGCAGCGCCAGCCCGGGCAACGCCACCAGCAGCCGCGCGGTCGCCCGGGCCGAGGCCAGCTCTGAGGCCACCACCCGTCGGGTCGAGCGGGCCGCGCGCAACCCGGCCGCAACCTTGGCCAACGCCTCGCCGAGTCCCTCGCCACTGCGGTGGGCCACCTGCCACGCCGCAGCCACCAGGCGCAGGTCCGGATGTCCGGCACCCCGCAACGCCGCGGGTACGTCGGCTCCGAACCGGCTCGCCCGCACGGCGGGCGTGAGCTCGGGACAAGCCCGGGCCGCGAGCTCCAGCGCGGACTCCGGGGTCCGCCCGGCGGCGAGCTCGTCGGCCAGCACGGTGCAGCCCTCGAGCACCCGGTCCGCCGCGGACAGCGCCGCGGCGCGGGCCCGGCGCTGGCGAACCAGGACCAGGACCCCTCGACCGACGGCGGCCAGCACGGCGGGCACCAGGATGCCGCCCGGGCCCCACACCGCCAGGAGCACCAGCGCCGCGGCGACCACCGCCACCATGCTCGCCACCGGAACCCGACGCCCGTCCGAGTCGGCGCCGGCGACCGCGGGGCGAGGAGGCAGCAGCAGCGCGGCAGCGCAACCCGCCGACACCGCGGTCGAGGCCGCCGCCAGAGCGACGGTCATCCCAGCCTCCGGGCAAGGTCGTCGGCGGCCGGGCCCTCCACGAGCCGGCCGTCGGCGGTGAAGTCCAGGGCGCAGCGCATCCGACCTCCCTCGCTCGTCGGCGAGGGCAGCGCCACCTGGGCGAGTCGGCGTATCCCGTCGCGGCCTCGGACCACGTGCAGCACCAGGTCCACGGCGGCGGCGAGCTGGCTCGCCGCGGCTGCCCGGCCCAGTCCGGCCGCCGCGGCGA
>NZ_POAG01000024.1:55048-98776 GCF_002930065.1 Nocardioides sp. 616
TTGGCGTGCAGCGTGCCCGCGCCGCCCTCGTGCCCGGTGTTCATCGCGGCCAGCAGGTCGACCACCTCGGCACCGCGGACCTCGCCGACGACCAGCCGGTCAGGACGCATCCGCAGTGCCTGGCGCACCAAGGTGCGCAGGTCGAGTCCCCCCTTGCCCTCGATGTTGGGAGGACGCGCCTCCAGGGCCACGACGTGGGGATGCACCGGTCGTAGCTCGGAGGAGTCCTCGACCAGCACGATCCGCTCATGCGGCGGCACCAGTCCGAGCATCGTGGCCAGCAGGGTCGTCTTGCCGGAGCCGGTGCCCCCGCTGATCAGGTAGGCCAGCCGTCCCGCCACCACGTCTCGGAGCAGTCGCGCGCCAGGCCCGGTCAGGGTGCCGGCGGCCACCAGGTCCTCGAGCCCGAACGCACGCGCCCGCGGCACGCGCAGGGAGACCAGGGTGCCGGGACGGGCCACCGGTGCGAGCACCGCGTGGAAGCGGGTGCCGTCGGGCAGGCGCACGTCGCAGCACGGAGTCGCGTCGTCGAGACGTCGGCCGCCCAGGCCGGCCAGCCGCTGAGCCAGCCGGCGTACCTCCTCCTCGCTGCCCAGCACCACCTCGGTCTGCTCCAGGCCGTCGCCGCGGTCCACCCATACCGGGCCCGGCCCGTTCACCAGCACGTCGGTCACCTCCCGGTCCCCCATCAGCGGCTCCAGGACCCCGACACCGAACGCGGTGCTGCGCAGCACCGCGTGCACGGCCCGCACCTCCTCGGCGCCCAGGGGCAGGCCCCGGCTGCGCAGCACCTCCGCCACCCGGTGGGGAGTGACCTCCCCGTGCTCCCGGGCCAGCTGGTCGCGCACCGCCTCGACCAGCTCCGGAGCCGGGCCCGGCATCTGGGCGACGCCCCCTGTGATCATGCCGCCCACCCCCGGTCGACCGTGCTCAGCAGCCGCGCCGCGGCCCGTCCCAGGGCGCCTCTGCCGCCGCGCACCGGACCCAGGCCCAGGTCCACCGACTCCTCCATCCCGCGCTGCTCGGGCACCTCCGCCAGCACCTCGGCACCCACGGCTCGTGCCACCGTCTCCGGCGACAGGCCCCGGCCACGGACCACCAGGGCGCCTCGCCCCTCGAGCGCGGCCACCTGGCGGGTCGCCGCAGCCACCCCGGTCAGCGTCGGTCGCACCACCACCAGCAGCCGGTCGCACCTGGTCAGCAGCTCGGAGGTCGCGGGGCCGGCGCGGCGCGGGAGGTCGACCACCACCAGGTCGTGGGCGCGCCGGGCGGCCTCCAAGGTCTCGCGCAGCACCCCGGCCGACGGCTCGACCTCGAGCGGGCCGCCCCAGGTGAGGACCCCGAGCTGGCCGCGCCGCGGGACGGAGTCCCGCAGCGACGCCCCGCTGAGGCGGCCGGAGGTGCCGGCCAGGGCGTCCCAGCGCAGGCCGGGCACGCCGTCCAGCCCCAGGACCCGATCGGCACCCGGGCCCAACGGGTCGGTGTCCATCAGGAGCACCGGTCCGTGGGCGGACCCGACCTGAGCGAGTGCGCAGGCCAGGGTGGTGGCGCCGGCTCCCCCGGAGCCGGGCATCACCGCCAGCACCCGGCCCGGCGGCCTGGGATCGCCGAGCTCGGAGAAGAGCTGTCCCAGCCAGTCTGCCGCCGCCGCCAGCTCCAGCACGGACTCGGCCCCGAGCACCACGGCACTGCGGAACAGCCACCCCTCCGCCTCGCCGCGGCTCACCACGTGCACGCCCGCCCGACGAGGCGGCCGGAGCAGGGCCAGTCCGTCGGCCAGGTCCGCCCCCACCAGGACCACCTCGGCCCGGCCCCACGCCCGTAGCGCCACCGCCTCCTGTCCCGCCACCTCGGGCACCACTCCCGCCGCTGCGGCCAGCCGCTGCACCTCGTCGAGCAGCCCGTCGTCCCGCGAGACCAGCAACACCGTGAACCCTGGATCCGTCATGGCACGACGCTCCCGCACCCGGCCGCCCGGCGCCGGCGAGGACGCCGGCCCCTGTGGACAACCGCGCTGCCGGTCAGGGGCACGCCCGGGCTGTGCAGGATTCGCGGCTGGGAAGGTGCAGGGGCGACGTTCTGTCCCGGCCCAGGAGTGGTCGACCTACGATGGGGACATGTCCCGCCCGTCCGCGGCCTTCTTCGACCTCGACAAGACGATCATCGCCCGATCGAGCACCCTGGCCTTCTCGCGCCCGTTCCAGGCGGGTGGGCTGATCACGCGCCGGGCGATGCTGCGATCGGCGTACGCACAGTTCGTCTACGCGGTCGGCGGCGCCGACCACGACCAGATGGAGAAGATGCGGCAGTTCATGTCGCAGCTGTGCGCCGGCTGGGACGTGGCCACGGTCCGCGAGATCGTCGCCGACACCCTGCACAACGTCGTCGACCCGCTGGTCTACGCCGAGGCGGTCAGCCTCATCGACGAGCACAAGCGCGAGGGCCGCGACGTCGTCATCGTCTCCACCAGTGGCTCCGAGGTGGTCGAGCCGATCGGCGCCATGCTGGGCGCCGACCGCGTGGTCGCCACCCGGCTGAAGATCGTGGACGGGAAGTACTCCGGCGAGATCGAGTACTACGCCTACGCCGAGGAGAAGGCCAACGCGATCCGTCGGCTCGCCGAGGAGATGGACTACGACCTGGACGAGTCGTTCGCCTACAGCGACTCCGTGACCGACGTCCACATGCTCGAGGCCGTGGGGCACCCCTATGCGGTGAACCCGGACAAGCAGCTGCGTCGCACGGCCGTCGAGCGGGGCTGGCCGGTGCTGGTCTTCAACCGTCCGGTGGCGCTGCGCAGCCGGGCCAGCCTGCCGCAGGGTCCCACGCTGGCCGCGCTCGCGGTGGGCGGCGCCTTCGCCGTCGGCGGGTACGTCTGGGCCAACGCGCGCCGGCGTCCGCACTCCGGCTGAGGGGCCGCGGGGCATGCCCGGCTCACCGGTCACCGAACCCGTCGCGCGCGTCTGTCCGGCCGTCAGATCAGGTGCGCAAAGTCAACCCTTGAAGGGGGTGGCCGGGGGGCGTAGACAGGAGTGCAGAACTCCACAGAGCAGCACGTGATCCAGGCACCCACGCGGCGATCAACCCTTCGAAAGGGCCGCTGGTGAGGCGGATTCAGTTCCGCCCACCACAATCTGGTGCACGCTTGGTAACCGGGAGTCACGTGTCAGCGGCGGCATCCGCACCCTCCGGGGTCGGGTGCCGCTCGCATGCTGCGGATCAGTCGGGGATCAGTCGGGGATCAGCCGGCGGGGCGGCGCAGCGGGCTGGCCTCGGCTCCGGCGGTGTAGGCCTCCGCGGCGTACAGCGCCCAGGACTGCACCCCCCGCTCGCCACCGTCGCGGTAGGCGCGCAGGTTGGACTCGTACTGCGGCCGCAGCGCCAGGTGGCCGGCCTCCGGGACCACCAGCGACTTGGCGTCCACACCCCGGGAGACCAGGACCAGCCGCTCCGCGGCCCGGGCCACGATCCCGTTGTGGGAGGCGAACGGCAGGGCGGTGGCCAGGTCGGCGTGGACCATCGCGGCCACCAGGAGCGCCGGCGCGCCGGTGTCGGCGAGCAGCAGGTCGGTGACGCCGCGGAGCCGCTGGGCCGAGGCGCCGTCCCGCGGGCGGCCGAGCTCCTCGGCGGGCAGCGACGTCGCCGCCACGACGCTGTGCAGCCGGGCCAGTGCCTGCATCGGCGCCTGCTTCATCAGCGGGGCCAGGGAGAGCTCGACGGCCGAGAGCCGTACGGCGTCCTCCGCGATCGCGTCACCCTCGCCCTCGCGCACCTGGGCCAGGGTCGACCCGGATCCCTCGAGCACGGCGCTGGCGTGCGCTCCCCGGAGCAGCGACTCCGCCGTCATCTCCGGCGACGTGCGGCGCAGACCCCGGTCCCGCAGCATCACGTCGATGCCGTCCCGAGTGGCGGCGTAGGCCGAGGAGACACCCTCCAGGCCGGACAACCACGCCAGGGGATCCGTCATCACGACAGCAACGCTAGTAGCCTCGGACCGATGACCGACGAGCAGCCCCCGGACCCGACCCGATCGCCGGACCACTCCCCCGTCGTCGGGGCAGGCGTCGGGGCGCGCGCCGGCACGCGCGTCCTGGCCCGGTCGCACGAGCGGGGCCGTCCCGAGTTCCCCCGCGCGGCAGCGGACTGGCTGGTGGCCGGCCAGGCCCGCACCGTCCTGGAGCTCGGCGCCGGCACCGGCAAGCTGACGCGGGTGCTGCTGGCCACCGGTCACGACGTGCACGCCTGCGACGCGGATGAGGCGATGCTGGAGGTGCTGCGCGACACCCTCCCCGGAGTCCGCGCCAGCACCTGGTCCGGCGGGGACCTCCCCGCTGCGGACCGGTCGGTCGACGTGGTCGTCTGCGTGGACGCCTTCGAGTCGCTGGACCACGAGCAGGCACTGCCGGAGATCGCCCGGGTGCTCAAGCCCGGCGGACACCTCGCGGTGGCCCACCACGAGCGGGACGAGCGCATCCCCTGGGTACGCCGGCTGGGCCGGCTGCTGGGCACCACCGCGCGGCGCGCGGCCGACGAGCCCGGCTCCACCCACGAGGTGCTGGTGCACTCCACGCTGTTCAGCTTCGTGGAGGAGGGCTCCTTCAAGTCCTGGCAGGACGTCAACCGCGAGACCGTGGTTGACCTGGCCCGGTCGCACCTGGGCGGCTGTGACGAGGACGAGCTGGACCAGGCGCTCGCCGAGGTCGTCGCCTTCTACGACGAGTTCGGCCGCGGCATGGACGGCATGCAGCTGCCGTACCTGGTGCGCGGCCACCGCACCCAGGTGGTCCACCAGCCCGGTCTCTTCGCCGACGGCGGAGCGCTGGGCGAGCTGCCGGAGCCCGAGGACGCCGCCGTCGCCGGCAGCTTCCTCTCCGACGGCACGGACACCGACATGCTGCTCATCGACTTCCGCTGAAGGTTTGCCGAGCCGGGTGACGCGGAAGGCTCGAACCCTCATCAACCATGCGGGGGAACAGATGCACCTGACCAAGAGCCTCTCCACGTCGTCCCGTGCCCGGACCCGGCTGCTCGCCGGGCTGTGCGCGGGGGGCCTGACCGCGGTCGTCCTGGGCGTGCCGACCGGCGCCAGTGCGGCCGCCTCCACCTGCCGGGGCGTCGCGGCCACGGTCGAGGGAACTCCCGGCGTGCCGTTGACGGGCACCCCGACCGCCGACGTGGTGGTGACCAACGGCGCCACGGCGGTCAGCACCCTGGGCGGCGACGACCTGGTCTGCGTCACCGGCGGGACGGCGTACGTCGACACCGCCACGGGCAACGACACGGTCGACACCATCAGCGCCGGCGGAGCGGCCGTGCAGGTCTACCTCGGTCCGGGCGCCGACCGCTTCGAGGGCGGCGAGGGCGCCGACACCGTCGGAACCCACGGCGCCGACCTGGTGCCCGACGAGCACGCCGACGTCATCCTCACCGGAGGCGGGAACGACGTGGTGAGCAGCGGCGCCGCCGGTGAGCTCAACCCCGACACGGTGGACCTCGGGGACGGCAACGACCGCCTCGAGGTGCGCGGGGCCACCGGCTCCCAGGCGGGCACCCTCTCCGGCGGCTCGGGCAGCGACGAGCTGGTGCTGGACCTCTCCGGAACCGCCACCTGGGTGATCAACAACAACCTCGGGGTGGCCCGTCGCCTGGGGCAGCGCCGCCACCGCTGGACGGCGTTCGAGCAGTTCGACCTCACCCCGACCCAGGGGGCGTTCCGGTTCGTGGGCTCGCCCAGCAACGAGCGGCTCGACTACAGCGAGCCGGGCGGGAGCCCGGTCGGTCCTGTCACGGTGCTGATGGGTGAGGGCAACGACACCGTCGTGGCACCGCCCCAGGCCGCTGGCGGCGCCCGCTACGACGGTGGCGGCGGCCGCAACACCTTCGTGGTCTCCTCCCCCGCCGAGCACCTCACCCTCGATCTCCTCAAGGGTCGGCTCGACCACGGTCCGACGGGAGCCGACGGCAGCGCGGCTGCGATCGTCAGCCTCTTCTCCGACGCCACGGTCCTGGCCGACCGGGCCGTGGTCCGCGGGGACGCGAACCGCAACACCCTCAAGGTGGGCGGCTGCAAGGCCCAGGCGTTCGGCCGGGCCCGCGGTGACGTGCTCCGGCGCGTGGAAGTGCCGGGGCTGACCTGCACCGAGCGGTCGAAGTTCCTCGGCGGCTCCGGCGACGACCGCCTCATCGGGGGTCCCGGCAAGGACAAGCTCTTCGGCGGATCGGGCCGCGACAAGGCCGACGGACGCAAGGGCAAGGACACCTGCCGCACCGAGCGCCGCAAGCGCTGCGAGAAGCGCTGAGCGCCTCGGCCCTCGACAGCCGCCGAGATGGGTAACGTGCGCCCATGGCGTCCTGGCGTCCCTGGCGGCGTACCCATCTCGGCACGGAGGCCGACCGGGCGACCTTCCACACCCTGCACACCGCGTCCCTGGCCTCCCCGGCGCTGCGGGAGGGGCTGACCACCGCCAGCGCCCAGCGGTCGGTCAAGCACCTGCGGGCCCTGCTGGGCGTCCCGGCGGTGGCGCTGACCGACACCGCCGGGGTCCTGGCCTGGGACGGTGTCGGCAGCCACCATGTCCCCCAGGTTCCCGACCTGGTCGCCTCCGCCCTCGAGCACGACACCACTCGCGCCACCGAGGCCGCCGACCTGCCCTGCGTCGACCCGGGCTGCCCGGTGCGGCACGCGATCGCCACCCCGCTGGTGGTGGAGGAGCGCACCGTCGGGATGCTGCTGGCCTTCGCCCCGCAACCGGCCGCGGGGCTGGTGCTGGCCACCCACGAGGTCGCCCGCTGGGTCAGCGGCCAGCTCGAGCTCGCGGAGCTCGACGCCCAGCGCACCCGCGCGATGGAGGCCGAGGTGCGGGCGCTGCGGGCCCAGATCAGCCCGCACTTCATCTACAACTCCCTGGGCGCCATCGCCAGCTTCGTGCGCACCGACCCCGACCGGGCCCGCGAGCTGCTGCTGGAGTTCGCCGACTTCACCCGCTACTCCTTCCGCAGCCACGGCGAGTTCACCACGCTGGCCGAGGAGCTGCGCTCCATCGAGCGCTACCTGATGCTGGAGCAGGCCCGGTTCGGCGACCGGCTGCGGGTCACCCTGCAGGTGGCGCCGGAGGTGCTCGCGGTGACGGTGCCCTTCCTGTGCGTGCAGCCCCTGGTGGAGAACGCCGTACGCCACGGGCTGGAGGCCGTCGAGGGGGTGGGCCACCTGCGGATCGTGGCGCGTGACCTGGACCAGGAGTGCGTGATCGAGGTCGAGGACAACGGGGTCGGGGAGGACCCCGAGCGGGTGCGGCGGGCACTGGCGGGCGACGACTCCGGGGACTCGGTCGGTCTCGGGAACGTCGACGCACGGCTGCGCAACGCGTTCGGGGACGGCTACGGTCTCGTGGTCGAGACCGCCCCGGGCGCCGGCACGAAGGTGATCGTGCGCGTGCCCAAGTTCGCCCCGGGAGTGCACCCATGAGCCAGACCGCCACCGGGCTGAGGGTGCTCGTCGTCGACGACGAGCGGCCCGCCCTCGACGAGCTCTCCTGGCTGCTGGCCCGCGACGCCCGGGTGGGCGAGGTGCTGACCTGCGACTCGGCCACCGAGGCCCTGAGGCTGCTGCGGGAGCACGAGGTGGACGCGGTCTTCCTCGACATCTCCATGCCGGGCCTGACCGGGCTGGAGATGGCGCAGGTGCTGGCCCGGTTCAAGATCCCTCCCCCCGTCGTCTTCGTCACCGCGCACGAGCAGCACGCCGTGGAGGCCTTCGAGCTGCGGGCGGTCGACTACGTGCTCAAGCCGGTGCGCGAGGAGCGGCTGGCCGAGGCGGTACGCCGGGTGGTCGAGCGCGGCGGCTCCCCCGCGGCCGCTGCGCGGGAGCAGATCGCGGTGGAGCGGGCCGGCGTGACCCGGTTCATCAGCCGAGCCGACATCAGCCACGTGGAGGCCCAGGGCGACTACGCCCGGCTGCACACCGCCGCCGGGTCGCACCTGGTCCGCACCCCGCTGTCCACCCTGGAGGCCGAGTGGGCCGGAGCCGGGTTCGTGCGGATCCACCGGTCCCTGCTGGTCTCGGTGGCCCACATCGACCAGGTCCGGATGGAGGGCGGCCGGTGCACGGTGGTGGTCGCCGGCCGCGACCTCGCGGTGAGCCGCCGCCACACCCGGGAGCTGCGGGACCTGTTGACCCGCCGTACGTCCTGACCCACACTCGGCGTCCATGGAGCAGCCCGAGCCGCAGCGGGTCCGGGTGACCGGACCGCCGCGGCGGCACGGGCGGGCGCTGCGCCCCGGCACCGGCGACATCGACGCGGGCACCCGCGTGGGGGCGATCCTGATGGGCAGCCTGCTGGCCGAGCAGCGGCGACTCGCGGGCTGGGTGCTTGCCACGCTGCTGCTCACCGTCTGCTCCTGGCCCCTGGTCTTCCACCTCTTCCCCGGCCTCTCGAACCTGCGGGTGCTGGGCATGCCGTTGGCCTGGCTGCTGCTCGGGTTCGTGGTCTACCCGCTGTTCGGGGGCCTGGGCTGGGTGTTCGTGCGCCGTGCGGAGGCCAACGAGCGGGCCTTCTCCGAGCTGCTCGCCGAGGTGCTGCCCGAGGGCGAGGAGCCGTGACCGACTCCCTCGCCGGGGTGGTGGGGGTGGTGCTGGTGGTGGCCGCCACCCTGGCGATCGGCACCTGGGGGCTGCGCATATCCCGCACCACCAGCGACTTCATGGTGGCCTCGCGCACCGTGCGCCCGCGCCTCAACGCCTCCGCGATCGGCGGTGAGTACCTCTCCGCGGCGTCCTTCCTCGGGGTGGCCGGCCTGGTGCTCACCTTCGGCGCCGACATGCTCTGGTACCCCGTGGGCTGGACCGCGGGCTACCTGGTGCTGCTGGTGCTGGTGGCGGCGCCGCTGCGCCGTTCGGGGGCCTACACGCTGCCCGACTTCGCCGAGGCCCGGCTCCGCTCGCGCGGGGTGCGGGCGGTGTGCTCGATGCTGGTGGTGGCCATCGGCTGGCTCTACCTGCTGCCCCAGTTCCAGGGCGCGGGCCTCACCCTGCGCACCGCCATCGGCGCCCCCGCCTGGGTCGGCACCGTGGTGGTGACCCTGGTGGTGCTGGCCAACGTCACCTCCGGCGGGATGCGCTCCATCACCTTCGTCCAGGCCTTCCAGTACTGGTTCAAGCTGTTCGCGATGCTGGTGCCCGCGGCGGTGCTGCTGGTGGTCTGGCTCGGCGACGGCGCCGCCAACCCCGCCGACGCCAGCTCCCCGCACGGCGCCGGCGGCTGGTCCATCCCGCTGGGCGAGGGCGGCGGGCAGGGGCTGTACGTCACCTACTCGCTGATCGTGGCCACCTTCCTGGGCACGATGGGCCTGCCGCACGTGGTGGTCCGCTTCTACACCAACCCCGACGGCCGGGCGGCGCGGCGCACCACGCTGGTGGTGCTGGCGCTGCTCGGCGCCTTCTACCTGCTGCCGCCGGTCTACGGCGCCCTGGGCCGGGTGTACGCCGCGGACCTGGCCGCGAGCGACCAGGCCGACTCCCTGGTGCTGGCGCTGCCCCGGGTGATGCTGCCGGGGATGGGCGGAGAGGTGCTCACCGGCCTGCTGACCGCCGGCGCGTTCGCCGCCTTCCTGTCCACCGCCTCGGGCCTGACCATCGCGGTGGCCGGGGTGCTGGCCCAAGACCTGACCGGGCGGCGCTTCGGCACCAGGCGGCTGGCCGGAGTGGCGGCCTTCCGGGTGGGCGCGGCGCTGGCGGTGGCGCTGCCGGGGGCGCTGGCCCTGACCTCGATGGACGTCGGCATCGCCCGGGTGGTGGGACTGGCGTTCGCAGTGGCGGCCTCCACCTTCTGCCCGCTGCTGGTGCTGGGGATCTGGTGGCACGGGCTGACCGCGCCCGGGGCGATCGCCGGGCTGGTCGTCGGCGGCGTGGGCTCGGGGTTCGCCGTGGCGTGGACGCTGTTCACCTCCGCGACCACGGGGTGGACCGCCGTACTCCTGGGGCAGCCGGCGGCGTGGAGCGTGCCGGCGGCCTTCGTCACCATGGTGCTGGTCAGCCGGGCGACGCGGGCCAGCGCACCGGTGGACGCGCGGCGCTTCATGGTGCGGCTGCACACCCCGGAGGCGCTCCCGCTGGACCGCGGCTGACCGTTCGTCGCGCCAGGACGACCGCTGGACGAGTCGCGGGCCCCGCTGGGCGACGTACCCGGGACGCCCTCTCGCCCGCCGGGTGTGATCTGCGCCACGTTGATCTCGACCGACCTGCCGAGAAGAGGGAACCGCCGTGACCCAGACGCCGCACGACCAGGCCGCCAGGCACGATCCGATCTACGACCACCTCGCCGCGAAGCCGGAGTTCGCCCTGCTCCGCCACCAGTACCGACGCTTCATCATCCCCGCCACGGCCGTCTTCCTCGGCTGGTACGGCCTGTACGTCGTGATGTCGATGTTCGCCCCCGACTTCATGAACCACGTGCTGTTCGGTCGGATCAACGTGGCCCTGGTGTTCGGACTGCTGCAGTTCGTGACCACGTTCGGCATCGCCTACCTCTACAGCCAGTACTCCAACAAGCACCTGGACCCGCTGGCCAAGCTGCTCAACGACGAGTACGACGCCGACCGCACCGGCCGGAAGGACCACTGACATGGACGGCAACCAGATCCTCACCGCCGGCCTCTTCCTCGCCGTCGTCGCGCTCACCGTGGCCATCACCTTCTGGGCCAGCCGCCAGACCCGTGGGGCGGCCGACTACTACGCCGGCGGCCGCGGGTTCTCCGGCTTCCAGAACGGCCTCGCCATCGGCGGCGACTACATGTCGGCCGCGTCGTTCCTGGGCATCTCGGGTGCCATCGCGCTCTACGGCTACGACGGCTTCCTCTACTCCATCGGCTTCCTCGTGGCCTGGCTGGTGGCCCTGCTGCTGGTCGCCGAGGTGCTGCGCAACTCCGGCCGCTACACGATGGCCGACCAGCTCGCCTACCGGATGCGGCAGCGCCCGGTCCGCACCGCGGCCGCGATCAGCACGGTGGCGGTCTCGATCTTCTACCTGCTGGCCCAGATGGTGGGCGCCGGCGCCCTGGTCGCGCTGCTGCTCGACGTGGAGTCCGGCGCGGTCAAGAACCTCACCATCTTCGCGGTCGGGGCGCTGATGATCTTCTACGTCACCGTCGGCGGGATGAAGGGCACCACCTGGGTGCAGATCGTCAAGGCCGTGATGCTGATGACCGGCTCGGCCCTGATCGTGGTGCTGGTGCTGGCCAAGTTCGACTTCAACCTCTCCGAGCTGCTCGGGGCGGCCGCCACCAACAGCGGCGCGGGGCAGGCCTTCCTGGAGCCGGGGCTGCGCTACGGCGCCGACCTGACGAGCAAGCTGGACTTCATCTCGCTGGCCATCGCCCTGGTCTTCGGCACCGCGGGGCTGCCGCACATCCTGATCCGGTTCTACACCGTCCCCACCTCGCGGGACGCCCGCAAGTCGGTGCTCTGGGCGATCGGCCTGATCGGCACCTTCTACCTGTTCACCCTGGTGCTGGGCTTCGGTGCCGCGGCGCTGATCAACCCCGGGGACCTCGACGCGGCCGGCAACCTGGCCGCGCCCAAGCTCGCCGAGGTGGTCGGCGGCGGGGTCGACTCCACCGGCGGCGCCATCCTGCTGGCGCTCATCGCGGCGGTCGCCTTCGCCACCATCCTCGCCGTGGTCGCCGGCCTGACGCTGACGTCGTCGATGTCGGTGGCCCACGACGTGTGGAACCCGGTGGTCAAGAAGGGCCAGGCCACGGAGGCGGAGGAGATGAAGGTCTCCCGGATCGCAGCGGGGGTCATCGGGCTGATCGCGATCCTGCTGGCCATCCCGGCCCAGTCCCTCAACATCGCCTTCCTGGTCGCCCTGGCCTTCGCGGTGGCCGCCTCGGCGAACCTGCCGGCGATCCTGTTCAACATGTTCTGGCGCGGCTTCAACACCCGGGGCGCGGTGTGGAGCATCTACGGGGGCCTGGTCTCCGCGGTGGGGCTCGTCATCTTCTCCCCGGTCTTCTCCGGCAGCGAGACGGCGTTGTTCCCCGACGCCGACTTCGCCTGGTTCCCGCTGCAGAACCCGGGCATCGTCTCCATCCCGATCGGCTTCCTGCTCGGCTTCATCGGGTCGATCACGTCCAAGGAGCCCGACGCGGCCGAGCGCTACACCGAGCTGGAGGTCCGGGCCCTGACCGGGGCGGGCGCGGAGGGGGCGGTGCAGCACTGAGCGGCGTACCTGAGGGGCGGACGCCACCGAGGCAGTAGATTTACGTCACACTCGACAACCCCAGGAGCCTTCTTCCATGGCCGACGAAACACTGTCCAACCTGTTGCACGAGACCCGGACGTTCGCCCCGCCCGCCGACCTGGCCGAGCACGCCAACGTCACCGAGGAGGCCTATGCGCGGGCGGACGCTGACCGCGAGGGGTTCTGGGCCGAGGCGGCCGACCGGCTCGAGTGGGGTCAGCGCTGGGACCAGGTGCTCGACTGGAGCAACCCGCCGTTCGCGAAGTGGTTCACCGGCGGCACGCTCAACGCAGCCGTCAACTGCGTGGACCGGCACGTGGCGGCCGGCAACGGCGACAAGGTGGCCATCCACTGGGTCGGCGAGCCCGCGGACGACACCCGGGACCTGACGTACGCCGACCTGGCCGAGGAGGTCTGCCGGGCGTCCAACGTGCTGACCGACCTGGGCGTCCGCAAGGGCGACCGAGTGGCGATCTACATGCCGATGATCCCCGAGACGGTGGTCGCGATGCTGGCCTGTGCCCGGCTCGGGGCCCCGCACACGGTGGTCTTCGGCGGCTTCTCCGCCGACGCACTGGCCTCCCGGGTGAGCGACTGCGAGGCGAAGGTCATCATCACCGCGGACGGCGGCTACCGGCGCGGCTCGGCGTCCGCCCTCAAGCCGGCCGTCGACGAGGCCTGCGAGAAGGCCGCCCAGAACGGGCAGCGCGTGGAGAAGGTGCTGGTGGTACGGCGTACCGGCCAGGACGTGGCCTGGAACCCCGACCGCGACGTCTGGTGGCACGAGGCCGTGGACAGCGCCTCGAGCGAGCACACCGCCGAGCTGCATGACGCCGAGCACCCGCTCTACGTCATGTACACCTCCGGCACCACCGGCAAGCCCAAGGGCATCCTGCACACCACCGGCGGCTACCTGACCGGTACGTCGTACACCCACTGGTCGGTCTTCGACCTCAAGCCCGACACCGACGTCTACTGGTGCACCGCGGACGTGGGCTGGGTGACGGGCCACTCCTACCTGGTCTACGGGCCGCTCGCCAACGGCGCCACCCAGGTGATGTACGAGGGCACGCCCGACTCCCCGCACAAGGGTCGCTGGTGGGAGATCATCGAGAAGTACGGCGTGACGATCTTCTACACCGCGCCCACCGCGATCCGGACCTTCATGAAGCAGGGCGACGACATCCCCGCGAAGTTCGACCTCTCCTCGATCCGGCTGCTCGGGTCGGTCGGTGAGTCGATCAACCCCGAGGCCTACATGTGGTACCGGGAACACATCGGCGCGAGCAGCGCACCCATCGTCGACACCTGGTGGCAGACCGAGACCGGCCAGATCATGATCTCGCCGCTGCCCGGGGTGACCGCCGGCAAGCCGGGCTCGGCGATGAAGGCCCTGCCCGGCATCTCCGCCGACGTGGTGGACGACGAGGCGCGCTCGGTGCCCAACGGCTCGGGCGGCTACCTGGTGCTCAAGGAGCCGTGGCCGGCGATGCTGCGCACCATCTGGGGCGACGACCAGCGGTTCAAGGACACCTACTGGTCCCGCTGGGAAGGGCTGTACTTCGCCGGTGACGGCGCGAAGAAGGACGAGGACGGCGACATCTGGCTGCTCGGTCGGGTGGACGACGTGATGAACGTGTCCGGCCACCGCCTGTCCACCACCGAGATCGAGTCGGCGCTGGTCTCCCACCCCAAGGTCGCCGAGGCGGCGGTGGTCGGCGCGGCCGACGACACGACCGGCCAGGCGGTCTGCGCCTTCGTGATCCTGCGCGACGCCGCTGGCGACGGCGGCGAGGACATCGTGGCCGAGCTGCGCAACCACGTGGCCCACGAGATCGGCGCCATCGCCAAGCCCCGGCAGATCATGATCGTGCCGGAGCTGCCGAAGACCCGCTCGGGCAAGATCATGCGGCGCCTGCTCAAGGACGTGGCCGAGAACCGCGAGGTCGGCGACGTCACCACCCTCGCCGACTCCACGGTGATGGACATGATCAAGCAGAAGGAGTCCGGCTCCGCCGGCGACGACGCCTGAGCCCTGCGCTAGCTGCGTTCGGCGGGGTCGGGGCTCTGCTCCACGGGCTCGGGCTCGGTGCCGGAGTCCGCGTCCTCGTCCCCGCCAGGGTCCTTGGCGCTCACCAGCAGTACGACGACTCCGAGGGCCGCCGCGATCACCGAGGCACCGAGGATGCCGACCTTGGCTTCCTCGGTGAGCAGCTCCGCGGCCGGGAACGACAGGCCTGCGATGAAGAGGCTGACGGTGAAGCCGATGCCCGCCACGGCGCCGAGGCCGCCGATCATCGGCCACGAGGTGCCCTGGGGCAGCCGGCCCAGGCCCAGCCTGATGGCGATGAAGCAGGCCAGCAGGATGCCCACGGGCTTGCCGATCACCAGGCCCGCGGCGATCCCCAGCGCGATGCTCGAGTCGAGGGCCTCGCCCAGCACTCCGCCTCCGAGGTGGACCCCGGCGTTGGCGAGCGCGAAGACCGGGAGCACCAGGTAGGCCGAGAGCGGGTGCAGCCGGGACTGCAGGCGCTCCACCACCGGCACCGACTCGTTGATCAGGAAGCGCAGCCTCTCGATCTCGTCCGGGTCCAGCTGGCGGTCGGCGAGCGCCTGAGAGGCGTAGGAGCGCGCCACGTCCTCCTTGAGCAGCGCCACGGCCGGGGTCAGCAGGCCGATGGCAACGCCGGCGAGCGTGGCGTGCACCCCGGACTGAAGCAGTGCGAACCAGAGCAGCACCCCGACCACGATGTAGGCCCACACGGTCCAGATCTTCAGCACCCTCATCACCACCATCAGCGCCAGCAGCCCGAGGGCCGCGGCCAGCCACGACAGCGACAGGTCGTCGGTGTAGAAGACCGCGATCACCACGATGGCGCCGATGTCGTCCACGATCGCCAGGGTCAGCAGGAACAGCCGGGCCGCCGAGGGGATGCGCCGGCCGAGCAGGCCCAGCACCCCCACCGCGAAGGCGATGTCGGTGGCCATCGGGATCCCCCAGCCCGAGGAGCCCTCTCCACCACCGGCGATCAGGAAGTAGATGCCGGCGGGCACGACCATGCCGCCGACGGCGGCCACGATGGGCAGCGCCGCCGTCTTGGGGTCCCGCAGGTCGCCCTTGACCAGCTCGTACTTGATCTCCAGTCCGACGACGAAGAAGAAGATCACCATCAGGGCGTCGTTCACCCAGTGCTGGAGGCTCTCGGAGAGCTCGACCACGCCCAGGTCGAGACTGATCTCGGTGTGCCAGAACGAGTCGTAGGACCCCGACCACGCCGAGTTCGCCCAGATCAGCGCGGCGGCCGTGGCGAGCAGCAGCAGCAGCGAGCCGGCAGCCTCGATGCGCAGGAACTCCCGCACCGGTCGCGCGACCAGGCGCGCCAGCGCTCGGTCGCTGACCAGGTAGGTGGGCCCGGTGGTCCACAGCTTGTCCAAGGCGATCCGGGCACGACGAGCGGTGCCGGGGTCCTGGGGAGTCTTCGCAGTCACGGGGAGGCCCTTCATCGGAGTCGCCCTGCGCGCATCGTCGGCGCAGGCGCATCTCGAACACCGTCGCTGGTCCAGCGACGAGCCGACCAGACTTCCCGGCACACCAGGTATCACCCTAGCAACGGCCCCGCGACGTGCCGGGCGCCACTTGTGTAGGGTCGCTGCATGGCAACCGAACCGGTCAAGGACGCGGATCCGACCATCGGCCGACTGGTCACCGATGCGACGCGTGACATCTCGACGCTGATCAACAAGGAGATCCAGCTCGCCAAGTCCGAGCTGAAGGTCAGCGTGAAGGCCGGGGGCACCGGTCTGGGACTGTTCGCCGGCGCGGGATTCATGGCACTGCTCGCCGTGATCATGGGCTCGGTGGGCATCGCCTACCTCATCCACTGGAACGGCAGCGGGCTCGACCTGCACTGGGCGTTCCTGATCGTGATGCTGGCCTACCTCCTGGTCGCCGCGCTGCTCGGGTTCGTCGGCTACCGCAAGGTCCGTCAGGTGCGCGCCCCGCAGCGGGCCATCCACCAGGCGCAGGAGACCTCGCACCTGCTCAAGCGCGGCTGACCCAGCGCCACGAGCGCCGGGAACGGGTAAGTCGCGCGCTCAGCCGGCGCAGTCGCCGGTGTCCACCGCGCGACTGACCCGCTGCCCCACAGCCGCGCTCTCGGCCACCTGCTCGGCGGTCAGCGCGTAGCCGGTCTCGTCGTCGGTGACCGAGGCGGCGAAGACCAGGCCCACCACGCGGCCCTCGGAGGAGACCACGGGGCCGCCGGAGTTGCCCGGGCGGACCAGCGCGCGCAGTGAGAACACCTCGCGGATCACCGTGCCCTGGCCGTAGATGTCGGGTGAACGGAGCCGCTGCTCGGCACGGATGCGCCCGGACTGTACGTCGAAGGGCCCGTCCAGCGGATAGCCGAGCACCGCGACGGCCTCCTTGGGCTGCGCGTCCTCGTCGAAGCCCAGGGAGGGCAGCCCCCCGGCGTCCAGGGACAGCACCGCCACGTCCAGGTCGGGGTCGTAGAGCACCACCTTGGCCGGGACCGCGCCGTCGGCGAGCTGGACCTCGGGCTCGTCCATGCCCGCGACCACGTGGGCGTTCGTCATGACCCGGTCGGGGGCGAACAGGAAGCCCGTGCCCTCCACGCCGCGGCCGCAGTCGTTGGAGCCGGTGATCTTCAGGACGCTGGTCTGCGCCGCCGTCACGTCGGGGTCGGTGAGCATCCGCTGGTCCCCGGCGTCGACCTCCACGATCCGCTCGGGGGCGAAGGGCTCGAGGTAGCGCGGGAAGAAGGTCGAGCCGACGACGTTGTTGAACGCCTGCAGCACCTGGTCGGCGCGTCCCGGCAGGCGCTCGTCCACCGCCGCCAGCACCGCCGAGCTGCGCACCAGCGACGTGATGCCGCTGATCCGGGATCCCGAGATCGCCACCCCGAGCGCCCAGGCGACCAGCAGCACCGCGACCGCACTGAGGGCCGCGCCGCCCAGGGCGTCCACCGCGCGGGCCGGCTGCCAGGTGATGCGGTCCCGAATCCGGGCGCCGACGTACTGCAGGAACGCCTGGCCCAGCGAGGCGGAGACGATGACGATGAACAGGGCCCCGAGGGAGACCAGCAGGGACGGCTCGGCGTCCCCGAGCGCGGTCGGCGCCAGCCAGACCCCGACCAGCCCGCCGATCAGCAGCCCAGCGGTCGCGAAGGCGCCGGTCACGAAGCCCTGCCAGTAGCCGGACAGGGCGTAGATCCCGGCGACGGCCACGAGCACCCAGTCGAGCAGGTTCACCGGATGTCTACTCCCGAAGCTTGGTGTTGGGCGCGAGGTCCGCGCGCGTGTGCTCACCCTGCAGCATGTAGGCGGGCAGATCGCGCACCTCGCCCGCTTCCCACTCCGTGCCCCAGCCGAGGTAGTCGAAGAGCCGGGAGATGATGCCGGCGGTGAAGCCCCACAGGATCAGGTCGTGGTCCTCGCCGATCAGGAAGCCCGGGCCCAGCCATCCCGAGGGGTGCCGCACCGTGATCCGGTTGGCCGGGTCGAGCAGCTCGGCGAGCGCGACGTGGTGGATGGCGTGCACCTCCGCCGGACTCGCGCTCACCTCGCCGCGGTGCTGCCAGTAGCCCAGCACCGGGGTGACCGCCATGTTGGTCGGCGGCAGCCACAGCTCGGGGAGCTCCCCGAAGACCTCGATCTCCTCGGAGACCAGCCCGATCTCCTCCCACGCCTCGCGCAGCGCCGCCTGGAGCACGCTCTCCCCGGGATCGATGTGACCGCCGGGAAAGGAGACCTGGCCGGGGTGGGACCGCATGTGGTGCGCGCGCTCGGTGAGCAGCAGCTCGGGCTCCCCGCTCACGGACTCAGCGAAGAGCATCAGCACCGCGCCCTTGCGGGTCTGGGCGTCCGGCGGGGGGACGAAGCGGGTGAGGTGGTCGGCGGTGATGGTCCGGGCGCCTTCGGCCACCGGCTGCAGCCACTCGGGGAGCTCGATCACTCAGACCCCCAGGTGCTTGTGCACCAGAGCCTCGAGCTCGGCGACGTCCTCGATGACGGCGAACTCCCAGGCCACCACCTGGCCCTCGGCGTCGACGAAGGCCAGGAAGGGCAGCCCCCGCAGGTGGGGGAAGGGCCCGAGCCGGTCCAGCTCGCCGTCGGGGTCGCTCAGCAACCGGTAGGTCACCCCGGTCTGGCGCACCAGCGTGCGCGCCTCGTCGACCTGGGGGTCCTGGTAGTCCACCCCGAGCACCTCGACCCGACCGTCGTAGGCGGCGGCGAACTTCTCCAGCACCGGCATCTCCTGGCGGCACGGGCCGCACCACGACGCCCAGAGATTGACCACCATGGGCCCGCGGAGCGTGGCCAGGTCGACCGGCTCCCCGCCGGTGAACGAGGCCAGCTCGACCGAGGGCAGCGGCGCGGGCAGCGCGACCGCACCTGGCTTGGCGTCCGAGTCGCCCCCGCGACATCCGGTGAGCACCACCGCGGCCAGCAGCAGCAGCACCAGCGCCCGCCTCATGCCGGACCCTGGGTCTTGACCAGGGCTGCCGCGACCACGGGGTCGGTCGGCCCCGCGCCGTACGACGGGCACCACTGCGCGACCGGGCACGCGCCGCAGGCCGGCTTCTTGGCGTGGCAGCGCCGGCGCCCGTGCCAGATGACGTGGTGGCTGAGCATCGTCCAGTCCTTCTTGGGGAACAGCGCGCCGATCTCGTGCTCGACCTTGACCGGATCGGTCTCCTCGGTCCAGCCGAAGCGGCGCACCAGCCGGCCGAAGTGCGTGTCGACGGTGATCCCGGGGACGCCGAAGGCGTTGCCGAGCACCACGTTGGCCGTCTTGCGTCCCACCCCGGGCAAGGTCACCAGGTCCTCCAGCCGGCCCGGCACCTGGCCGTCGTACCGCTCGACCAGCGCGGCGCTCAGCTTGAGCAGCGACTCGGTCTTGGCCCGGAAGAACCCCAGCGGTCCGACGATCTGCTCCAGGCTCTCCCGCGGTGCCGCGGCCATCGCCGCGGGGTCCGGGTACGCCGCGAACAGCGTCGGGCGCACCGCGTTGACCCGCCGGTCGGTGGTCTGGGCGCTGAGGACGGTGACCACGAGCAGCTGGAACGGGTCGTCGAAGTCCAGCTCGCAACGCGCGTCGGGATAGGTCTCGGCGAGCACCCGGTTGATCTTGCGGGCTCGCCGCACCAGCGAGGTGTCAGGCGGCGCGGGGACGACCACGCGGCTGGGACGGGGGGCTACGGGCACCGGGCCAGCCTACGGTGGAGCACCCACCGCCCTGCCCAGGGTGGAGGGTGTCTCAGGCGCCGAACTGCCTTTGTTTGACCCCGAAATGTCCTTGTGAGCAAGGCCACTGGTTAAGATCAGAGTGTTCCCGTCTGTCTCGGGGGCTTTGCGACGACTGGAGGACATGTGGACACCGACGTGCTTCGGCAGGCACCGCTCTTCAGCGCACTCGACGACGAGGCCGCCGCCGCCCTGCGCAACTCGATGGCCGAGACGAAGCTGCGACGCGGCGAGGTCCTCTTCCACGAGGGCGACTCCGGCGACCGGCTCTACATCGTGACCGACGGCAAGGTGAAGCTGGGCCGCTCGGCCGCCGACGGCCGGGAGAACCTGCTCGCGGTGATGGGACCCGGACAGATGTTCGGCGAGCTCTCCCTCTTCGACCCGGGCCCGCGCTCGGCCACCGTCACCGCGGTCACCGACGCGGGGTTCGCCTCGCTCTCCCACGACGACCTGCTGCTGTGGCTGGAGGGCCGCCCGATGGTGGCCCGCAGCCTGCTGTCGCAGCTGGCCGCCCGGCTGCGCAAGTCCAACGACGTGGTCTCCGACCTGGTCTTCTCCGACGTCCCCGGCCGCGTGGCCAAGGCCCTGCTCGACCTGGCCGAGCGCTTCGGCCGGACCGCCGACGACGGGGTGCACGTGCACCACGACCTCACCCAGGAGGAGCTCGCCCAGCTGGTCGGCGCCTCGCGGGAGACCGTCAACAAGGCGCTGGCCGACTTCGCCTCGCGCGGCTGGATCCGCCTGGAGCCCCGCTCCGTGGTGATCATGGACGTCGACCGCCTGGGGCGTCGCGCCCGCTGACGGAGACTCGTCTCGGGCTCACATGCTCCCGGTGTCCAGGTACCTCTGGTGCCAGCTGAGCGCCTCGCCCAGCAGGTGCGGGGTGTGCCGCGCGGTGGGCCGCGCGGCGATCGCCCGGTCCAGGTAGTCGGTGAGCCGGTCGGCGTACGACGGGTGCGCGCAGCTGGCGATCACCCTGCGGGCCCGGTCGTGCGGCGAGAGCCCGCGCAGGTCGGCGAGCCCCCGCTCGGTCACGATCACGTGCACGTCGTGCTCGGTGTGGTCGACGTGGCTGGCCATCGGCACGATCGAGGAGATGGCGCCGTTCTTGGCCGTCGAGGGTGAGACGAAGAAGTTCAGGTAGGCATTGCGGGCGAAGTCGCCGCTGCCGCCGATCCCGTTCATCACCGCCGAGCCCATCACGTGGGTGGAGTTCACGTGGCCGTAGATGTCGGCCTCGATCATCCCGTTCATCGCGATCACGCCGAGCCGGCGCACCAGCTCGGGGTGGTTGGAGATCTCCTCGCTGCGCAGCAGGATTCGGCCCTTGTAGCCGTCGATGCCGTCCATGAACCGCTTGACCCCGGCGCTGGAGAGGCCGAAGGAGGTGGCGGAGGCGAAGCGCAGGGTGCCGTCGTCGAGCAGGTCGAGCATGCCGTCCTGGATCACCTCGGTGAAGGCCACCAGGTCGGTGAACTCGCTGCTGCCGAGCCCCGCGAGCACCGCGTTGGCGACGTTGCCGACCCCGGACTGGATGGGGAGCAGCTCCGGGGGCATCCGCCCGGCCGCGACCTCGTGGCGCAGGAAGTCCAGCACGTGCCCGGCGATGGCCTCGGAGACCGCGTCGGGGGCGGTGAAGTCGCTGTTGCGGTCCGGCGCCCGGGTCTCCACGACGGCGACCACCTTGGCGGGGTCCACCCTCAGGTAGGGGTCGCCGATGCGGTCGGTGGGGTCGTCGAGCGGGATCGGCACCCGGTGGGGCGGCAGCGCGGTCTTGTAGTAGACGTCGTGGAAGCCCTCGAACTCCCGGGGCTGCCAGTGGTTGACCTCGAGGATCACCTTGTCGGCCTGGTCGAGCCAGGTCTTGTTGTTGCCGATGGAGCTGCTGGGCACCAGCATCCCGCCCGGCAGCACGGCGGTCACCTCCACCACGGCGACGTTGAGGCGGCCGTAGAAGCCGAACCACATGTGCGGGGCGGAGTGGCTCAGGTGCGCGTCGACGTAGTCGACCTCACCGGCGTTGATCAGGGCCCGCAGCGTGGGGTCGGAGTTGTAGGGCATCCGGCTGGAGATGGCGCGCGCCTCGGCGAGCACGCCGTCGGCATCGGGTGCGGTCGAGGCTCCGGTCCACAGCCCGATCTGGAACTCCTCGCCGCGCTCGTGCGCCGCGACCACCCGCCGGCCCAGCGCGGTCGGCACCTCCTTGGGGTAGCCGGCACCGGTGAAGCCGCTCATCCCGACGTTGTCGCCCGGCTGGATGTGCTGCACCGCCTCCGCGGCGCTCATCACGCGGGACAGCAGCACGGGGTCGGTGATCCGAGAGTTCACCACGCGATTATCCCAGGTCCCCGCGCGCCCCGGCGAGGTGCGCCAGCTGGGCCCGGACCGAGAGCTCCGCGGCACCCCACAGCACCGGGTCGACGTCGGCGTAGACGCGCTCCACGACGGTGTGCGGGGTGAGCGTGGCTCCGCTGCCCGGTGCGAGGTCCAGCTCGGTGAGGGCGGCCGCGAGGGTCGGCTGGTCGGACAGGTCCAGCACCGCCTGCTCGACCTGGGCCAGGCGCTCGTGCCGGTGCGCGATGTAGAAGTCCAGGGCGCCCAGCGCGTCCTCGATCACCGGGCCGTGACCGGGCCAGATGGTCTGCGCCTCGCGGGCCTCGGCCAGCGCGTGCAGCCGGTCCAGGGAGTCCAGGTAGGCGCCGAGCTGACCGTCGGGATGGGCGACCACGGTGGTGCCGCGACCCAGCACCGTGTCGCCGGTGAGGATCGCCCGGTCGGCGGGCAGCAGGAAGGAGAGAGAGTCGGCGGTGTGTCCAGGCGTCGCCACCACGTGCACCTCCAGGCCGTCGACCTCCACCACGTCGCCGTCGCCGAGTCCTTCGCCACCGAGCCGGTGGCCGGGATCCAGGGCGCGCACCCCGCAGCCCATCCGCTGCGCGAACTCCGCCGCCGCCTCGGAGTGGTCGAGGTGGTGGTGGGTGAGCAGGACCACCGCGACCTCCTCGGCGTGCGCGGCGACGGAGTCGAGGTGGCTCAGGATCGACGGACCGGGGTCCACCACCACGGAGCGTCGCGCGCCGGGCTCGCGGAGCACCCAGGTGTTGGTGCCGTCCAGCGTCATCAGGTTCGCGTTGGGCGCGAGCACGCACCGCGCCCGGTCCCCGAAGGTCCCGCCCTGCCAGGTGGTCACGACCCCTCGCGCTCCAGCAGCAGCTCGACGTACGCCGGAGGCGTGGACAGCAGGTGCCCGTCGGCGTCCTCGACCACCTCGGGCATGAACATCTCCACCCTGCGGTCTGCGGCTGCTGCCAGCACCGCGTCGGGGGTCTCGAAGCCGGAGATCTCCAGGCAGGTGAGCCAGGTCGGCGGCAGCATCCCGATCTCCTGCGCCTCGGCCCGGCGTACCGCCTCGGCGGCGGGCACCCAGCGCACCGAGGAGGCCTCGGTGCCCACGTGCCGGGTGACCTGCCCCTCGGGCATGGCGGCCACGAAGAACCAGGTCCGGTAGCGGCGCGGCTCGAAGATCGGCGTCAGCCAACCCGACCACGCGCCCAGCAGGTCGGTGCGCAGCACCAGGCCCCGGCGCACCAGGAAGTCGCTGAAGTGCAGCTCCCGCGACTCCAGGGCGACCCGGTCGGCCTCCCAGTCGTCGCCCGAGGTGTCGTCGACCAGGGTGGACGCTGACGGGCCGGCCAGCAGCACCCCGGACTCCTCGAAGGTTTCGCGCACCGCGGCACACACCAGGGCGCGCGCCTTGTCCTCGCCGGTGCCCAGGCGCTCGGCCCACTCGGTCGGCGACGGACCGGCCCACGCCACCGCGGGGTCGTCGTCGCGGGGGTCGACCCCGCCCCCGGGGAAGACGCACATGCCGCCGGCGAAGGCCATCGACGTCTGCCGGCGCAGGAGGTAGAGGTCGGGCTCGTCCGCTCCGGGACGCATCAGCACGACGGTGGCCGCGTCCCGCGGCTCGGCCGGCTCGGCGTGACCGTCGGCGAACGCGCGGGCGGCCTCGATCAGGTGGTGGGGCAGCGGAAGCCGTTGCACACTCACACCTCCACGACGAGCTCGACCTCGACGGGGGCGTCCAGCGGCAGCACGCTCACCCCGACGGCCGAGCGCGCGTGCGCCCCGGCCTCGCCGAAGATCTCGCCCAGCAGCTCCGAGACCCCGTTGGCGACCTGCGGCTGGCCGGTGAAGTCGGGGGTGCTCGCCACGAAGCACACCACCTTGACCACCCGTCGGATCGCGGAGAGGTCGTCGATCTGGGCCTTCACCGCGGCGAGGGCGTTGAGGGCGCACTGACGCGCGCACTCCACCGCCTCCTCCAGGGACACCTCGCCACCGACCTTGCCGGCCAGCATCAGCTCGCCGGCGCGCATCGGCAGCTGGCCGGAGGTGAACACGTGGTTCCCCGAACGCACCGCAGGCACGTAGGCCGCCACCGGAGCTGCGACCTCCGGCACGCTCAGCCCGAGCTCGGCGAGCCTCTCCTCGGGGTGCATCAGCCCGCCAGCGGCCGCTTGAAGAAGCCGACGTAGTTGTCAGGGGTCTGTCCGGGCATCAGCTGGATCAGCTCCCAGCCGTCGTGGCCGAAGTTGTCCAGGATCTGCTTGGCGGCGTGGTTGAGGATCGGTGCCGTGAAGTACTCCCACTTAGTCATGGGGGGACCCTACTCCGGCACAGATCCTCCCCTGGTCGGACGTCTGCCGGCCCGACGCGGACTACCTTGGCGGGCATGACCGGTGCCCGCGTTGCAGCCCAGGCGTCGGTGCCGTGGCAGCTGGGGCCGCGTTGGCGCCAGCGGTTCGACCTGCTCCTGGTCGCCGGCCTGATGCTCCCGGTGGTCGCCCTCCTGCTGTCTGGCGCCGACCCCGCGTGGACGATCCTGGCCAGCGCCCAGATCCTCCCGCTGGCCTGGCGACGCGGGCACCCCACGGCGGTCTTCGCCGCGGTCGCGGTGGCCTCGGCCGCCCAGGTGCTGCTGCTGGACACCCCCATCTGGGGACAGGTGGCGTTCCCCGTCGCGGTCTACTCGGTGGCTCGCTTCGGCACGGGCGTCCGGGCCTGGGTGGCGCTCGGGGTGGGCATCGTGGCCGCGGCGGTCGCCACCGTCGACTGGACCGGCTCCCTGGGCCAGGGCTGGACCGGACTGGTGCCGAACTTCGGCACCATCAGCGCCCTCGTGGTCACCTCCTGGGCACTGGGCACCATGGGCCGGGTCCGGGAGGCGCACATCGGCACCCTGGTGGACCGGGCCGAGCAGGCCGAGCGGATCGCCCAGCGCGAGGTCGAGCTCGCCGCCCAGGACGAGCGGGCCCGGATCGCCCGCGAGATGCACGACGTGGTGGCCCACGGGCTCTCGGTGATCGTGGTGCAGGCCGACGGCGCCCGGTACGCCGCCGCCAAGGACCCGGACGTCGCGGTGACGACCTTGGAGACCATCGGCGTCACCGGCCGGGAGGCGCTGACGGAGATGCGTCGCATGCTGGGCCTGCTGCGCACCGGCGACACCGGCGTACGCCCGCAGCCGACGCTGGCCGACCTGCCGCACCTGGTGGCGGAGGCGAGGGCGGCGGGGACCGAGGTGGCCGCCGAGCTGCCGGACCCTGGGGCCGAGGTCCCCGAGGGCGTCGGGCTGGCGGCGTACCGGATCGTGCAGGAGGCGCTGACCAACGTGCGCAAGCACGCCGGTCCCGACGCCAGCGTGCGGCTGGAGGTGCGGGTCGGGACGGAGGTCGCCATCGAGGTGGCCGACGACGGCCGGGGCTCGGCGGCGACCGACGACGGCCGCGGGCACGGGCTGGTCGGGATGCGGGAGCGGGCCGCTGCGCACGGCGGCACCATGAGATCAGGGCCGGTCGCCGGCGGCGGGTACGCCGTCTCTGCGAGGATCCCCCGGTGACCGCGCCCGAACCCATCCGGGTCTTCCTCGTCGACGACCAGCAGATGGTGCGCGCCGGCTTCCGGATGCTGGTGGAGTCCCAGGACGACATGGTCGTGGTCGGGGACGCCGGCGACGGCGGCGAGGCGCTGCAGCAGCTCGCGGTGACCGCGGCCGACGTGGTGCTGATGGACGTCCGGATGCCGCGGATGGACGGCGTCGAGGCGACGCGGCGGCTCCAGGCCACCAGCACGCCGCCCCGGGTCATCGTGCTGACCACCTTCGACCTCGACGAGTACGCTTTCGAGGCGATCCGGGCCGGCGCCTCGGCCTTCCTGCTCAAGGACGCCACCCCACCGGACCTGCTCGGCGCCATCCGGTCCGTGCACGCCGGCGACTCGGTGGTCGCCCCCAGCACCACCCGGCGCCTGCTGGACCACTTCGCAGCCCTGCCTGCCCCCGGGGCAGCACCCACGGACGGCCGGCTCTCGGTGCTGACCGAGCGCGAGCGCGAGGTGCTCACCCTGGTCGCCCGCGGTCGCACCAACCCCGAGATCGCCGCGGACCTGGTGGTCGCCGAGACGACCGTGAAGACCCACATCGGCCGGATCCTGGCCAAGACCGGCTCCCGGGACCGGGTACAGCTGGTGGTGCTGGCGTATGAGTCCGGGCTGGTCTCTGCGTGAGCCTCGCGCTGCCGGCCCCGGCTCCGGTCCGTCCGGAGCGGGTCCCGGCCGACCGGTGGGTGCACTGGACGGCGCGCCTGCTGCTCGCCTGCCTCGTGTCGACCCTGCTCTGGCTCAGCCTGGCGGCGAGCCGGCCGGCCACGCTTGCGGACCTCGAGACGCAGCTGCGGGCCAGGGAGGTCGAGACGCTCGAGGTGAGGGGCGGGCTCCAGTCCCCCGACTCTCAGGGCTACTCGCCCGTCGACCTGCGCTGGCGCTCCGGCTGGACCCGGCACGAGGCGACGGCCGTGGAGGCGTCACCCGGCCGGATGACCCGAGAGGCCGTGCGGTCGCAGCGCTCCTGGACGGGCGCGCCGTACCCCGTCGTCGAGCCCGGGCTCCGCGAGCGGCTCGCCGGCCTCGACCCTGACGTGCGGATCGTCGAGATGGTCCGGCAGTCCGGCTACGGCACGTTCTACGGCTGGAAGACCCCGATGGTGTCGTTCTCGGTGCTGCTCGTCTTCTGGCTCGGCACGTTGGTGCTGGTCCTGCTGCAACCGGCGGCACCCCAGCGGGCCACGAGGGTCGCGTGGACCTGGCTGGTCCTGCTCACCGGCCCCCTGGGCGCGCTCGGCTACCTCGTGCTGGGCGGACCTGCCGGACTGCTGGACCCCCCAGCGCCCGGCCGACGCCGACTGACGGGCGGCTGGGCGTTCGTGCTGGCCGTCGCGGCCACCGCGGTCATGAGTCCTGACCGCTGAGCGGGTCCGGCGTCACCTGGACCAGGTCCTCAGGGTCGGCCCGGACGGCGTCGCTCTTCTCCTGCCGCTTCTCCAGGACGTTCATCGCGAGGGTGAGCACGGCACCGCCGACCGCCAGCACGACGCGGGGGTGCTTCACCCCGTGCCGCGTCAGCCAGTCGAAGGAGGCGGCGTCCAGCCGTTCGCCCAACCGGACGCTGCCATAGACCGTCGCGGCCACCCCGGCGGCGATCGCTCCCCGGGCGACGGGGGGCAGCACCACCTCACCGCCGTCCTCGTCCTTCTGCGGCTGCGCGGCGACCTGGTAGGCCCCGGCGGCGCTCAGCGCGGTGAGACCGAGCCGGTAGCCGCGGCGCATCCGCGGGGAGAGACGCCGGGGGTCCACCAGGGTGGCGGCTCCGGCGCCGAGGGCCATGACGAGATCGGAACGGCTCAACATGGAGCCGAGACTAACGAGCCGCCCCAGTGCGGGCCGTCCTCCCCAGGTCGTACGTCGAGCGCCCGACTCCACCCGTCGACGTACGCCGGGTTCCGTCCCGGGGCCGACGGAAACCCCCGCGCGACCCGGAAGCCTGGTCACCATGACCACCACTCCTGACCTTGCCGGGACCACCCGGACCGACGTCGCCGCCAGCGCTCGCGGCCTGACCAAGACCTACGGCCACGACGACAACGTCGTGCACGCGTTGCGCGGCGTCGACCTGGACGTCCCCGCCGGCCGCTTCACCGCCATCATGGGGCCCTCGGGCTCCGGCAAGTCCACGCTGATGCACTGCCTGGCCGGGCTGGACGCCGCGACCAGCGGCAGCATCTCGGTGGCCGGACGGGACCTCGCGGGGATGGACGACACCGCCCTGACGCTGTTCCGGCGCGAGCACATCGGGTTCGTCTTCCAGGCCTTCAACCTGCTGCCGATGCTCACCGCGGGGCAGAACATCCTGCTCCCGCTGGAGCTCTCCGGTCGCCCGGTCGACCGGGAGCGCTACGACTCGGTGGTCGCCGTCCTCGGCCTCGCCGACCGCCTCGGCCACCTGCCCAGCCAGCTCTCCGGCGGCCAGCAGCAGCGGGTGGCGATCGCCCGTGCGCTGGTCACCCAGCCCGCCATCGTCTTCGCCGACGAGCCCACCGGCAACCTGGACAGCGAGGCCAGCGCCGAAGTGCTGGGCCACCTGCGGCGCTCGGTGCGCGAGCTCGGGATGACCGTGGTGATGGTGACCCACGAGCTGGACGCCGCGGCGTACGCCGACGACGTGGTGGTCATCCACGACGGCGCGATCAGTGCCCACCTGACCGAGCCCACCCACGACGAGCTGGTCGTCGCCCTGCGCCGCACGGTGGCGACGTCGTGAGAGGCATGGGGACGGTGCTGCTGGCCTCGCTGCGGCGCAACACCCGGCGCTACGTCGCCTCCACGATCGCGGTGGTCATCGGCGTGGCCTTCGTGATGGTCACCAACGGCCTCTCCAACGCCACCCGGGACGGGCTCACCCGCGACGCCGGCGCGCCGTACCAGGCGGTGGACCTGGTGCTGGAGTTCCCGACCGAGGACGAGGCGGTCGCCCTGATGGCGCGGGCCGCCGAGGACGGCTTCCCGGCCGGCATCAGCGGCTACGCGGTGGCGCCCGTCTCGCGGGACGGGATCGAGCTCAGCTCCTCCGCCGACGTCGGCGAGGTCGCCACCGACCCGGCGATGCAGTGGCAGACGCTGACCGCGGGCCGGCTCCCGACCGGGCCGGGCGAGGCGGTGGTGGACCACAACGCGGCCAAGAGCAACGGTGCCGAGATCGGTGACCGGCTGGCGCTCGGCACCGGCACGGACGCCGTCGAGGTCGAGCTGGTCGGTCTGGTGGACAGTCCCGCGTCCAGCGGCAGCTCGGTCTACCTCACCTGGCCCGACCTGCGCCGGCTGAAGGACTCGCTGTGGATCGAGGCCGTCGCCTGGGGCGGCGGCGCCGACCTGGCCCGCCGGCTCGCGCCCGAGGCGACGCTCACCGACACCGAGGCGTACGTCGCCCAGCGCCAGGCCGACATCGCCCGCGGGGTGGACTACCTGGCGATCATGGCGCTCCTCTTCGTGGCGATCGCCCTCTTCGTGGCGGTGATGGTCATCGCCAACACCTTCTCCATCCTCTTCGCCCAGCGGATGCGCGACTTTGCGCTGCTGCGCTGCGTGGGCGTCACCCGTCGTCAGCTGCGCAGGTCGGTGCGGCTGGAGGCCCTGCTCCTCGGGCTGGTCTCCTCGGCGCTCGGCGTGCTGGTGGGGATGCTCGGCGGGCTCGGGCTGACCCGGCTGGTGGGAATCTGGTTCGACGACATCGGCGAGGTCTCGTTCGGCGCCTCCTGGATCGTCGGCGCGCTGGTGCTGGGCACCCTGGTGACCCTCGCGGCGGCCTGGCTGCCGACCCGTGCGGTGACCCGGGTGACTCCGCTGGCCGCGCTGCGCCCGGACACCGGGGTGGAGGTGCGCTCGGCCGCGGGACGCCTGCGGATCGGGTCCGCGGTGACCCTGCTCGTGCTCGGCACCGGGGTGCTCGCCGCGGCCGTCGCCGGCGACGAGGTCGGCGCCACCATGCTGCTGATGGTGGCCGGCGGCATCACGGTCTTCGGTGGGGTGCTGCTGCTGGGTCCGTTGCTGGTGCCGGCGCTGATCCGCGTGGCCGGACGGCTGCTGGGCGACGGTCCGGTACGACGGCTGGCGACCGGCAACGCGGTGCGCAACCCACGGCGCACCGCCACCACGGCCGCCTCGCTGCTGGTGGGCGTCACCCTGACCACCGCGGTGCTCACCGGGCTGGCGACCTCCCGCTCCGCGCTGGCCGAGGAGATGGACGAGTCCAACCCCCTCGACGCCTCCCTGACCGCGCTCGAGGAGCCGCTCCCGGCCGACCTGGTGACCCGGGTCCGCGCCGTCGAGGGCGTGGCGGACGCGGTCGCGCTCGACGGCGCCCTGGCCCGGATCGGCGACCAGGTCGTGCCGCTGATCGGGGTCGGGGAGCGCCCCGCAGTGGTGCGCGGCACCGACGACCTGGCCCCCACCGACGGGGTGATCCGCCTGCCCGGGGTCGTGACCAAGGACCTGGGCGAGAAGTCGCGCCGCCAGTGGGCCGACGACGGCACCCTGGACGTCGTGGTGGGCGACCGGGTGCGGACCCTGCAGGTCGAGGAGGGCGGCGGCTGGGGCACCGCCGGACTGGTCTCCGCGCAGACCCTGGCAGCCCTGAGCACCGATCCGGTCCCGACCGCGGTCTGGGTGCGGGCCACCGACGACGCCGACCCCGAGGACCTGCGCGGCGACCTCGCGGCGCTCGCCGGACCTGCCGGCGCCGCGATCGCCGGCGGCCACCAGGAACGCGCCTGGGTCGAGCTGCAGGTCGACATCCTCACCGGCTCGGTGGTCGGGCTGCTGGGCATCGCGGTGGTGATCGCCCTGATCGGCATCGGCAACACCCTGGGCCTCTCGGTGCTGGAGCGGAGCCGGGAGAACGCCCTGCTGCGGGCGATGGGACTGACCCGCACCCAGCTGCGCCGGGCGATGGCGATCGAGGGACTGCTGCTCTCCCTGGTCGCGACTCTGGTCGGCACCGCCCTGGGCGTCGCCTTCGCCTGGGTCGGGGTCGAGGTGATGGTCGCCGACGTCGTCGGTGGGACGGCGATGACGCTGCCGCTGGGCCAGCTGGTGCTGGTGGTGCTGGTGGCCGCGCTCGCCGGGCTGGCGGCCTCCGTGCTGCCCGCGCGCCGGGCGGCGCGGGTGGCGCCGGCCGCGGGGCTGGCGATGGAGTGACCGGCTGGAAGCGGGAGCAGCGCCGTCCTCTCCGGGACGCCCCGACGGGCGGCGTTCATGACGGGGCCGATGATGTTCGGCTGAGACAGCGCGCGTCGGTGCCCGTTCTGTAGCAGACTCGCGCTCGCACTCGCAGGACGAGAAGTTACGGGGAAACAGGCAGATGAATCCGTTGTTGCGCTCGTGGGACCGCTTGTACATCTACGTCGCGGTCATCGGCCTCGTGGCGATCGTCTCGCACTGGTCATTGATCTGGCACCACCCTGTGCCCGACTTCGACACCGACACCCTCATCGGCCAGGCGCCCGGCAACTGCGGAAAGCCGTGGATCCTCGCTGGCATGGGCGACACTGCTCATCCGCTCGGCAACGCGCTGATCCAGCAGTACATCTGCCTGTGGGACGGCTCGTCGACGGTGAACCTGAACCAGGCGTGGGCGCTGTTGCTGGTCGCCGCCGTCACGGGGATCGCGCTGCTTCTGCTCATGGTGTCGTGGCGGACCGGCGCGGGGCCGCTCTCGGCGGCCGTCGCCCTCGGCTACGTCGGCACCTCGCCGGCGCTCCGCACGCTCTCCGCCCGAGCCGAGGAGGACTGGATCGGCCTCACGTTGTTCGTGCTCGTCACGGTCCTCGTCCTGCTGTACCACCGGGCCGATACGGGACTGAGCTGGCGACTGGCAGGCATCGCCGTGGCCACTACCCTGCTGGCGGTGTGGCACTTCCAGTACATGCTCGTGCTGGCGTTCGGCCTGACCCCGTGGGCAGTGCTCGCGATGGCCAAGCCGCGCTGGGCCGGCACGACGCGGCGCAAGGCGATCGCGCTGGGCGTGGCGATGGCGGTCCCGAGCGGCGCCACTCTGGGCACCCTCTTCGGCACCGGCTACGCCGTCCGGGTTGAGTACCACAAGCTCTACCTGAGCATCTTCAACCCGGACTACTGGGAGGGCATCCTCCACTGGCTGCGCAACTACACGACGTACTCCTCGCGGTGGCTCACCGGCTGGCTGGGCAACGACGGCCAGCAGGAGAAGCTGTTCGCCGCTCCCGAGACGTGGCCGTTCGTGGTCCTTGGCCTCGTCGCCCTAGCGACCGTCGTGCTGCTGCTCGTCTTCACCCGCAATGCGGTGCTGATCGCAATCGGGTTCGGCTGCCTGGTGCTGCCCTTCCTCTTCGAGCCTCACAACGCCGAGCGCTGGGACCCGACGAGCGTCATCGTCGCCCTCGCCCTGGCCCACGGCGTCTCGACGTGTGCCCGCGGCGCGCACCCCGTCGAGCCGGTGGCCGGCGAACTCGCGGGTGAACCGGAAGCCCTCGGCGTCGAAGCATCGCCTCCGGCCCGGGTCTGAGGATCTTGGTACGGCCCTGGCGGCCATCGTCGCCGTCGCCGTAGCCGTCGCCGCAGTGACGGCGCTAGCCTTGGGGGGATGTGGACCGCACTCGTCACCGACCTCTTCGACCGCACCCACGACTCCTGGCACGACCTGCTGGACGGCCTCGACGCGGCGCACCTGGAGCGGCGGCCCACTCCGGAGGCCAACTCACCCGGCTGGATCACCTGGCACGCGCTGCGGGTCCAGGACGACCACCTCGCCGACCTGGCGAGCCGGTCGCAGGTGTGGCACGAGGGGTGGGCCGACCAGCTGGGCCTCCCCTACGCCGCCGACGCCACCGGCTACGGCATGAGCAGCGCCGAGGTGGGCGCCTTCACCGTGGAGCCCGCCCTGCTCCTGGGGTACGCCGACGCCGTGCAGGAACGCACGACGGCCATCGTGCGTGGGTTGGCCGACGACAGCCTGGACCGGGTGGTCGACGAGAGCTGGGACCCGCCGGTGACCCTGGGGGTGCGGCTGGTCAGCGTCGTCAACGACGTCACCCAGCACGTCGGCCAGGTCGGCTACGCCCTCGGTCTCACTGCCGACTGACTCAGCGCCGACCGAGGCTGCTGGCTACCCTTCGGCCATGGCGAGGAAGGCTGGCGGCGGCACCCCCGCGACCGACGCGCTGCAGGCGGCCGGTGTGCCCTTCGCGCTGCGGGCCTACGAGCACGACCCGCGGGTGACGTCGTACGGGATGGAGGCGGCTCAGGCGCTGGGGGTCGACCCGGACCGGGTGTTCAAGACCCTGCTGGTCGACATCGGGAGCACCTCGCCCCAGCTGGCCGTTGGCGTGGTGCCGGTGACGGGCCGCCTCGACCTCAAGGCTCTGGCCGGCGCACTGGGCGCCAAGAGGGCGGTGATGGCCGACCCCGCCGCGGCCGCCCGCGCCACCGGGTACGTCGTGGGCGGGATCTCCCCGATCGGCCAGCGGACGCTGCTGCCCACGGTCGTCGACGAGACCGCGGTGCTGCACGAGACGATCCTGGTCTCCGGCGGCAAGCGGGGCCTCGACGTCGAGCTCGCTCCCGACGACCTGGTCGCGCTGCTCTCCGCGTCGTACGCCGACATCGCCCGCTGATCCTGGCGGCCCGGGCAGCGCATAGTCTCGGCCGGTGAGCAACCGTCCCCCCGTCGAGTCAGGGGGGATCCTCTCCCCGGCCTACCTCGCCACGACCGCGGCCGCCTTCTCGCTGATCGCGATCGTCGCCTTCGAGTCGCTCGCGGTGACCACGGTGATGCCGGGCGTGGCCGAGGAGCTGGGCGGCGTCGGCCTCTACGCCCTGGCCTTCGCCGCCCCCCTGGCCAGCGGCGTGGTCGGCATGGTGCTCGCCGGGATGTGGAGCGACCGGAGCGGCCCGGCGCTGCCGCTGGTCGCGGCACTGGTCGCCCTCTCCGCCGGCCTCGTGGTCTGCGGCACGGCGCCGTCGATGGAGGTGCTGGTCGCCGGCCGGGTGCTCCAGGGACTGGGCGGTGGCGGGGCCACCGTCGTCCTCTACGTGATCGTCGGGCTGGTCTACCCGACCCGGCTGCAGCCCTCGATCCTGGCCAGCTTCGCCGCGGCCTGGGTGCTGCCGGCGCTGTTCGGTCCCTACCTCGCGGCCCTGGTGGCCGACGCGTTCGGCTGGCGCTGGGTCTTCCTCAGCGTGGTCGCCCTGATCGCCCTGTCCCTGCTCGTCCTGGCTCCGACGCTGCGGACCGCCCCCAAGGGTGTCGAGGACGCCGACCCGCCCCAGCTGTCGCGGCTGTGGTGGGCGGTCGCAGCCGGCGCCGGCGCGCTCGGCGTGAAGCTGCTCGACTCCTCGCTGTGGCTGGCCGGCGGCTGCCTGGTCGTCGTGCTGTTCGGCCTCTCGCGGCTGATGCCCACCGGCACCATGCGGCTAGGTCGCGGCCTGCCCTCGGTGATCGCCACCCGCGGCCTGTTGAGCGCGGGCTTCTTCTGCGCCGAGGCCTACATCGTCTTCGTGCTCCAGGAGAAGTGGGGCATCGCTGCCGCCACCGCCGGGCTCGCGCTGACCGCCGTCGGCGTGGTCTGGGCCCTGGGCAGCCAGGCCCAGGCCCGGCTGCCCAAGGTCTCCCACACCCGCGTCCTGGTCACCGGCACCTCGGTGGTGCTCCTCGGCGTCACCCTGCTGACGCTGGTGGTCCGGCTCGAGGCGCCGGCACCTGTGGCGATGGCGGCGTACGTGCTGGCCGGGGCGGGCATGGGGTTCGCCTTCCCGCGGCTCGGAGTGGCCATGCTCCAGCACTCCTCCGACCGGGACCGCGGCGCCAACTCCTCGGCGCTGGCCGCTGCGGACTCGCTCAGCGCCGCGCTGGCGCTCGCGATCACCGGCGTGGTCTTCGCCCGCACCGAGGCGGCCGGGGCGGACGCCTTCGTCGCGGTCTACCTGGTCGCGATCGTCTGCTCGGCGGGTGCGGTGGTCGCCGCGAGCCGGACCGCGTCGGACGCCGTACGCCGCTGAGCGCCCGCGGCCGCCGGGCTCAGGAGGTCCCGGCGCTGGAGGTCGTGACTTCGGGCACCCGGGTGCACTCGGCCCCGGAGCAGGCGGCCAGGTGGGTGACCTGGTCCTCGCCGTAGAGGGACACCAGGACCCGGCCGTCGGCGTCCCACTCGACGTCCTCGAACGTCTGTGGGGACGCCACCCGGTAGCGGATCACCGGCTTGCCGGCCAGGGTGCGCACCCGGGCAGACACTCCTCCGTTGCCGACGACGAGCACCGACCGACCGTCCGGCGAGAAGCCGGAGACGGACTCGCCGCAGTTGCGCCACAGCTGCCTGCCCGAGTCGATCCGGGCGAGGACCGTGCACCCGCCGTTGTACTGGTCGGCGTCGTCGGTGAAGCGGGCGTAGATCCCGAGGTCGAGATCGCCGACGTAGGCGCTCTGGTTGCTCAACCGCGCGACCCTGCCGGTCCGGTGCTGCCACAGGTGGGTGCCGCCACTCGCTCCCCCGACCCCGCCCACCAGGACGCGGTCGCGGTCCACGTCGAGGGCATACACCGCGTCGTTGAGCGTGCGCGAGGCGAGCACCTTGCCGGTCCGCGCGCGGAGCACCCGCAGCTCGGTCCGGAACCTGACCACCTTGCTGGTCACCAGCAGCCGGCCGTCGGCGGAGAGCTGCGAGCCGTCGACGCCCCGGGCCAGCACCCGGCGCGTCCCGTCGCGCTCGACGCGCAGGACGTCGGCCAGCCGGCCGCGCCAGGCCTCGACCACGTAGCCGCGACCCGCGGCGCGCCCGACGACCCAGACGTGCGCCGGGACGCTGATCCGGACGTTGCCGTCGACCAGGGTGCGCCGGCCCTCGAGGTGCGGCCCTGCGACCGGGGCGCCGAGCGGCAGCGTCTCGAGGAGCGGGACCACCACGACGGGCTCGGTCGGCGCCGCCGCGACGGGGGCGGCGAGCAGGCCCGCTCCCACCATGGGGACGGCCAGCACGGCGATGGCTCGCCGGAGGAGGGTGTGGGCAAGGGTCATCCCGCGAGGCTATGCCCGGATCGCCGGCTCCGTCTTCTCCCGCACCTCGTCCATGGACACTCCCGGCGCGAGCTCGACCAGCACCAGGCCGTCGGGGGTCACGTCGAGCACGCAGAGGTCGGTGATGATCCGCTCGACCACCGCCCGGCCGGTGTAGGGCAGGGAGCACTCCTGGACGATCTTGTAGGAGCCGTCGCGAGCCACGTGCTCCATCAGCACGATCACCCGCTTGGCGCCGTGCACCAGGTCCATCGCGCCGCCCATCCCCTTGACCATCTTGCCGGGGATCATCCAGTTGGCGATGTCGCCGGCGGCCGAGACCTGCATCGCGCCGAGGATGGCGGCGTCGATCTTGCCGCCGCGGATCATCCCGAACGACGTCGCGGAGTCGAAGAACGACGCCCCGCGCCGCAAGGTCACGGTCTCCTTCCCGGCGTTGATCAGGTCGGGGTCCTCCTCGCCCTCGAACGGGTAGGCCCCCACGCCCAGGATCCCGTTCTCCGACTGCAGCACCAGCTCGACGTCGTCGGGGACGTAGTTGGGCACCAGGGTCGGCAGCCCGATGCCGAGGTTGACGTAGGAGCCGTCCGACAGCTCAGCGGCCGCGCGGGCGGCCATCTCCTCACGGGTCCAGCTCATCGGGTCCTCACCGTCCGCTTCTCGATCCGCTTCTCGTTCGCCTGCGCAGGCGTCAGCGCCACCACGCGCTGCACGTAGACACCCGGGGTGTGCACGTCGTTGGGGTCCAGCTCGCCGGGCTCGACCAGGTGCTCGACCTCGGCGATGGTGAGCCGCCCGCACATCGCGGCGAGCGGGTTGAAGTTGCGTGCGGAGTCGCGGTAGACGAGGTTGCCGTGCCGGTCGCCCTTCCAGGCACGGACCAGGCCGAAGTCGGCCACGATCGCCTCCTCCAGCACGTACTCCCGGCCGCCGAAGTCCCGGGTCTCCTTGGCCGGGGAGGCGACCACCACGTTGCCGGCGTCGTCGTACCGCCAGGGCAGGCCGCCCTCGGCGACCTGGGTGCCGCCCCCGGTGGCGGTGAAGAACGCCGGGATGCCGGAGCCGCCGGCCCGCATCCGCTCCGCCAGGGTCCCCTGGGGGGTGAGCTCGACCTCCAGCTCCCCGGAGAGATACTGGCGGGCGAACTCCTTGTTCTCCCCCACGTAGGAAGAGATCATCCGCCGCAGCCGCTTGGCCATCAGCAGCTTGCCCAGTCCCCAGTCGTCGACGCCGCAGTTGTTCGAGACCGCCTCGAGGTCACCGACTCCGGCCTCCAGCAGCGCGTCGATCAGCACCGAGGGGATGCCGCACAACCCGAAGCCGCCGACCGCCAGCGTGGCTCCGCTCCCGATGTCAGCCACGGCCTCCGCGGCGCTGGCAACGACCTTGTCCATCGGGCTCCTCTCACCGGGCGCCACAGGTGCGCACGCGAGACGGCCGGTGTGGCCGCCGTCACGGATCCTATTCCGCGCACCTCTGGTCCGTGTGCCTATCCTGCGAAGGTGACTTCTCAGACCTCAGCAGCGGACTGGTCGGGTGTGGAGCTGCACGTCGTCACCGGCAAGGGCGGCACGGGCAAGTCCACGGTCGCCGCGGCCCTGGCCCTGGCGCTCGCCTCCTCGGGACGCAACGTGCTCCTGTGCGAGGTCGAGGGTCGCCAGGGCATCGCCCGCATGTTCGACGTCGACCCGCTGCCCTACGCCGAGACCCGGATCGCCCGCGGACTGGCCGACGCCCAGGGCCGGGCCGGGACCGTCTACGCCCTGCACGTGGACCCGGAGTCCGCGCTGCTGGAGTATCTGGCGATGTACTACAAGCTGGGCCGGGCCGGGAAGGCCCTGGACCGCTTCGGGGTGGTGGAGTTCGCCACCACCATCGCCCCGGGCGTGCGGGACGTGCTGCTGACCGGCAAGGTCTACGAGGCGGTGCAGCGCAACGCCCGCAACAAGAAGGCCCGGCACTACGACGCCGTCGTGCTGGACGCCCCGCCCACGGGCCGGATCACCCAGTTCCTCAACGTCAACGGCGAGCTGGCCGGCCTGGCCAAGGTCGGCCCGATCAAGACCCAGGCCGACACCGTGATGACCCTGTTCCGCTCCGCGCGCACCGCGGTGCACCTGGTGACCCTGCTGGAGGAGATGCCGGTGCAGGAGACTGCCGACGGCATCGTCGAGCTGGGCAAGGCCGACCTCCCCGTCGGCGGGGTCGTGGTGAACCTGGTCCGGCCGCACGACCTGGACCAGGAGGCGCTCGACGCCGCCTGCGGGGGCGGGCTGGACCGCGCCGCCATCGAGGCCGACCTGGAGTCCGTGGGGATCGAGGTCAGCGACGCGCTGGTCGAGGAGCTGGTGACCGAGGGCTGCGAGCACGCCGCGCGGCGCAACCTCGAGGACACCCAGCGGGCGCTGGTCGCCGACCTCGACCGACCGACGTACGAGCTGCCGCTGCTGGCCGGCGGCGTGGACCTCGGCGGGCTCTACGAGCTGGCCGCCGCACTCAAGGAACAGGGGCTGGGACGATGAGCAGGACCCGGGTCGGGCCGTTGGCCGCCGAGCCGGTGGAGGCGCCGGCGCTCAACCTCGACGAGCTGATCGACGACCGCCGCATCGGCATCGTGGTGTGCTGCGGCTCCGGGGGCGTGGGCAAGACCACGACGGCGGCGGCACTGGCGCTGCGCGCCGCCGAGCGCGGACGCAACGTGGTCGTGCTGACCATCGACCCCGCCCGGCGCCTGGCGCAGGCGATGGGCATCGAGCGGCTCGACAACGTGCCCCGCCCGGTCTCCGGCCTGGTCCCCGCGGACCCCGACGGCACCGGCTCGCTGGACGCGATGATGCTGGACATGAAGCGCACCTTCGACGAGGTGGTCACCAGCCAGGCCACCCCGGAGAAGGCGAAGCAGATCCTGGAGAACCCCTTCTACATCGCCCTGTCCAGCTCGTTCGCGGGCACCCAGGAGTACATGGCGATGGAGAAGCTGGGCCAGATCCACCGCCAGGCCCGCCAGGACGGGTCCTACGACCTGATCGTGGTGGACACCCCGCCCTCGCGCTCGGCGCTGGACTTCCTGGACGCACCCGAGCGGCTCTCCAGCTTCCTCGACGGCCGGTTCATCCGGATCCTGCTGGCTCCGGCCCGCGGGCCGGCCCGCCTGATGTCAGCGGGGCTCGGCATCGTCACCGGCGCGCTGACCAAGATCCTGGGGACCCAGGTGCTGCGCGACATGCAGCTGTTCGTCGCCGCGTTCGACACCCTCTTCGGGGGCTTCCGGGCACGCGCGGAGAAGACGTTCGCGCTGCTCCAGGACGACCAGACCGCATTCGTGGTGGTCGCGGCCCCGGAGGAGGACGCCCTGCGCGAGGCGGCGTACTTCGTGGAGCGCCTCAACGAGGACGACATGCCCCTGGCCGGCCTGGTGGTCAACCGGGCGAGCCCGGAGACCGACGGCGACCTCAGCTCCGACGAGGCCGCTGCCGCAGCCGAGCGGCTGCAGCGCGCGAGCGCCGACTCGGTGACCGGGGGGCTGTTGCGGCTGCACGCGGACCGGGTGCGCATGGCGTCTCGGGAACACCGGTTGCGCAGCAGGTTCGCGGCAGCTCACCCCAGCGTGCCGACGGTGGTGGTGCGAGCACTGCCCACCGACGTGCACGACCTGGACGGGCTCCGGCAGATCGGCGCCCTGCTCGCGGGCGACGCCTGAGGCTTCCCCGGACGTCGCCGACGGATCAGTTCAGGGCCGGGGCGGTCTCGCTCGGGACCTCGACCGGGATGGCGCTGCGGGTGTGCTCCTCGCGGGCGGTCTCCAGGACGGTGCGCCAGCTGGCGCCGGGGCGGCGACGGAGCAGCGCCCGGCGCTCACGCTCGGTCATCCCGCCCCAGACTCCCCACTCGATCTGGTTGTCGAGGGCCTCCGCGAGGCACTCGGTACGGACAGGGCAGCCGCTGCACAGCTGCTTGGCCTTGTTCTGCTCGGCGCCGCGCACGAACAGCTGGTCGGGTGCTGATTCCCGACAGGCCGCCTTCGACGTCCACTCCTCGACCCACATGGTTACTCCCAAGATCCTCAAAATGCGGGTGGACATCCCCATGATTTCCACTCCACGTTCATGCATTACCAAATGTAGGTATGGATCCGGGATGCCGACAGACACCTTTAGCCCACATCGACTAGTCATAGGTGACTAGTCGGTAGGGACCACCCGGTCCCGCCGCCGGACGAGGCATTCGGGGCATTCGCGCCCTCGGCGTACATTGGTGCGCATGTCCACGCCTGCCGACGAGCGCCCTCGGTCTCGTGTTGTCCTGACTCACCTGGGCGTGATGGCTGCGGTCGCCATGGTCCTGGGCCTGCTCACCGCCGGCCTCGCGCTGCCGTTCGTCGCCGTGGTCGGGGCCGCGGTCAAGGACGTGTCCGAGGGCATGGACGACCTGCCGGCCGAGCTCGAGACCCGTCCCCTGGCCGAGAAGACCTCCATTGTCGACGGCCAGGGCAACCTGATCGCCTCGCTCTACGACGAGAACCGGATCAGCGTCGGCCTGGACCAGATCTCTCGCACGATGGTGGAGTCCATCGTGTCGATCGAGGACTACCGCTTCTACCGCCACGGCGCGATGGACCTCAAGGGCACCCTTCGCGCGCTGGTCACCAACCAGGCCAACTCCGGCATGGTCCAGGGTGGATCCTCCATCACCCAGCAGATGGTCAAGCTCACCCTGCTGGACCAGGCCAAGACCAAGAAGGAGAAGATCGCCGCCACCGACGACACCTACGCGCGCAAGCTGCGCGAGCTGCGTTACGCGATCGCCTTCGAGCAGAACTACTCCAAGGACTGGATCCTGGAGCGCTACCTCAACATCGCCTACTTCGGCGACGGCACCTACGGCATCCAGTCCGCGGCCAAGCACTTCTTCAACAAGAACGCCAGCCGGCTCAACCTCAAGCAGTCGGCGCTGCTGGCCGGCCTGGTCAAGAACCCCACCGGCTACGACCCGACGAACTACCCCGAGCGAGCCCTGGCCCGGCGCAACGTGGTGCTGGACCGGATGGCCGAGCTCAACGTGATCACCCGCGAGAAGGCCGAGGAGGTCAAGGGCAAGGGGCTCGGGCTCGACGTCCAGGTCGCGGCCAACGGCTGCGTGAACTCCCCCGCGCCGTTCTTCTGCGACTACGTCTACAACTACCTGCTCGAGGACCGCGCCCTGGGTGAGACCAAGGCCGAGCGCAAGCAGCTGCTGCGCTCCGGCGGCCTGACGGTGCGCACCTCGATCGACCTGAACTACCAGAAGGCGGCCGACGAGTCGGTCCAGTCCCACGTCTACCCGACCGACCAGGCCATCGGCGGGCTGGCGATGGTCGAGCCCCGCACCGGCAACGTCAAGGCGCTGGCCCAGTCGCGGCCGATGGGCGCCAAGAAGAACGAGGGCCAGACCTACCTCAACTACGTCGTCCCCGAGAAGTACGGCGACTCCAAGGGGTTCCAGGCCGGCTCCACGTTCAAGGCGTTCGTGCTGGCCGCGGCGGTCAAGCAGGGCATCCCGATGACCCAGACGATCTACTCCCCGGAGTCGCTGGTGCTCCGCAAGGAGGACTACATCGACTGCGACGGCAAGCCGTACGACTATGGCCCGTGGCCGGTGAGCAACTCCACCACGTCGGGCAGCAAGAACATGTACACCGGGACCCGGGAGTCGGTGAACACCTTCTACGCCCAGCTGATGCGCGAGACCGGCCTCTGCGAGCCCTACAACCTGGCCAAGAAGATGGGCATCCAGCTCGACAACCCCGAGGGCGACGAGTACGGCCGCGGCGCCGAGCGGGTCGCCTCCTTCACCCTCGGTGTCCCCGACACCAGCCCGCTGGAGATGGCCGAGGCGTACGCCACCTTCGCCGGCCGTGGCCTGCACTGCGACTCGCGCCCGGTCACCGCGATCGAGGACGCCCAGGGCAACCTGCTCAAGAGCTATCCCGAGAAGTGCCAGCAGGTGCTTCCCGGTGCTGTCGCCGACGCCGTCAACGACGTGCTGCGCGGCGTGATGGAGCCGGGCGGGTTCGGCCAGTACATCGCCCCCTCCGCCCGGGTCTCCGCGGGCAAGACCGGCACCACCCAGAGTGGTCGTGCGGTGTGGTTCGTCGGCTACACCCCGACCTTGGCGGCGGCCTCGATGATCGCCGGCGCCAACCAGTTCGGGGAGCCGATCGAGCTCGGCGGCCAGACCGTCGGTGGCACCTACATCAGTGCCGCCTCGGGCTCCGGGGTCGCGGGACCGATGTGGGGTGACGCCATGGACGTCGTCGCGCCCACGCTGCCCGAGGAGGACTTCCAGCGGCCCAACGGCACCGAGATCGCCGGCGTGCTCACCACCGTGCCCAGCGTGAGCGGCATGCCGCTGGAGCAGGCGCAGCAGGTGCTCACCGACGCCGGCTTCACCCCGTCGGTGGGCAGCTACGTCAACTCCGAGGTGACCTCGGGCGCCATCGCCTACAGCGCACCGGGCGCCGGCGCCTCGCTGAGCAGCGGCGACACCGTGGTGATCTACCCCTCCACCGGCTACGTGCCGGCCGAGCCCCGCAAGGGCAAGGGCAAGAAGGGCCGGGGCCGCGGCGGACGCGGACGGGGCTGAGCCCAGGCTCAGGCCAGCTGGCGGCGCACCTCGGCCGCCACGGCCCCGCCGTCGGCGCGGCCCTTGACCTGCGGCGTCACCACGCCCATGACCTTGCCCATGGCCTTCATGCCCTCACCCGCGGCGCCAGTCTGCTCGATGGCGGCGCGGACCAGCTCCGCGACCTCGGCGTCGGTCAGGGGAGCGGGCAGGTAGTCCGCGATCACGGCCGCCTCGTCGGTCTCCTTCTGCGCCATCTCGGTCCGGCCCGCCTCGAAGAAGGCCGCCGCGGCCTCGCGGCGCTTCTTGGCCTCGGAAGAGAGGACGCCGATGACGTCGTCGTCGGTGAGCTCGCGCTGCACCTTGCCGGCCACCTCGGCGTTGGTGATGGCGGTGAGCACCATCCGCAGGGTCGAGGAGCGCAGCTCGTCCCGGGCCTTCATCGATGCGGTCAGGTCGGTGCGGAGGCGGTCCTTGAGGCTGCTCATGGGCCCCAGTGTGGCAGCCTTGCCGCGTGACCCCCACCCGGATCCTCCCCCGCCTCGCCGGCGTTGGCCTCGGTGCGGGCGTGGGCGCGGGCCTCGGACTGGCCGCGTACGGCGTCTGGGAGGCCCGCGCCTACACCCTGCGCGAGGTGACTGTGCCGGTGCTTCCCGCCGGCAGCCCCGACCTGCGGGTGCTCCACCTCTCCGACATCCACATGACGCCGGACCAGCGGGCCAAGCAGGAGTGGCTGGCCGGCCTGGCCGCCCTGGAGCCGGACCTGGTGATCAACACCGGGGACAACCTCGCCCACCGGCGCTCGGTGCCGGTGGTGCTGGAGGCCCTCTCCGGCCTGCTGGGCGTCCCCGGCGCCTACGTGCTGGGCTCCAACGACTACTACTCCCCCAGCCTGCGCAACCCGCTGCGCTACCTCCTGCCCGATGACGGCCGCCGGCACACCGACGTCCCCCAGCTGCCCTGGCCCGACCTCAAGGCCGGGTTCGACGAGGCCGGCTGGCTGGACCTGACCAACGGGTTCGGGTCGCTGGTGGTCAACGGGACCAGGATCAGCTTCGCCGGCGTGGACGACCCGCACCTGGAGTACGACGACCTGTCGCGGGTGGCCGGTCCCGCCGACCCCGACGCCGACCTGCGGCTCGCGGTCTGCCACGCGCCGTACCTGCGGGTCCTGGACCAGTTCGCCCGGGACGGCTACGACGCGATCATCGCCGGCCACACCCACGGCGGCCAGGTCTGCCTGCCCGGCGGCCGCGCGCTGACCACCAACTGCGACCTCGATCCCGCCCGCGCCCGGGGTCTGCACCGGCACCCGGCGGACTCCTCCCCCGGCGAGCCCGGTTCGTCCTGGCTGCACGTCTCCGCCGGGCTGGGCACCAACCCCTATGTCCGGGTCCGGGTCGCGTGCCGTCCCGAGGCGACCCTGCTGACCCTGGTCGCCCGCACCTGAGCCCGCTCGGCCACCGTCGGTCCCACCACGCGGGGCGATTTCGGGGGGCCCATCCTGCTCGGGTATGCTCGCGGTGCTCGTGAGGGTCTCGATCCTTGCGATCGTCGGGCTGTGGCGCAGCTTGGTAGCGCGCCTCGTTCGGGACGAGGAGGCCGCAGGTTCAAATCCTGTCAGCCCGACAGTGTGATGTCTTCACGACATCGAGAGGCCCGAACCCACGGAAGTGGGTTCGGGCC
>NZ_POAG01000024.1:99073-108028 GCF_002930065.1 Nocardioides sp. 616
AGACCCCGTCGACGCCCGCCCGGACGAACGCCGCGATCTCGCCGGCCAGGTCGCCGGGGGCGGTGGGCTCCGTCCCCCGCCGGAACTGCGTCGGCTGGTACTGGTTCTCCACCCGGAACGTGTACGGGTGGACCACCAGCCCGGCGGCGTGGGCGTCGCCGATCACCGCCGTGGGCTGCAGCAGCCTGCCGTCGGCGGCTCGCGGGATCAGCTGGTCCTTGCAGGCTCCGAGCCCGTCGGCGTACTCGGCGACGTCACGCAGCCCGTCCGCGGAGACCAGGTCGGCGTAGCTGCGCGGATCGCCTGCGGCGACCAGGTCGTGCGGCGCCCCGCTGCAGCCGGTGAGCTGGGTCAGGCGGAAGTCGCTGCGCCGGTCCAGCTCGGCGAGGTTGGTCGTCTCGAAGCTCTGCAGGTAGACCGGGTCCCGGCCGTCGTAGCCGTCGGCGGCCAGGGTGGCCAGCAGCGGCTCCTCCAGGGAGAGCCCGATCCCGTCGAAGTACGTCGGGTGCTTGGTCTCGGGGTAGACCCCCACGGGTCCGCCCGCGCAGGTGCGGGAGTGCCGGGCCAGGTCGAGCACCTCGTCGAGCGTGGGCACGGCGTACTTGCCGTTGTAGGCGGTGTTGCCGGGGCGCACGCCGGGGATGCGCTCGACCGCGCGCAGGGTCTTGAGCTCCGCAAGGGTGAAGTCCTCGGTGAACCAACCCGTGAGCGCAACCCCGTCCACGGTCCGGGTGGTCCGCCGGTCGGCGAACTCGGGCCTGGCTGCGACGTCGGTGGTGCCACCGATCTCGTTCTCGTGCCGGGCGACCAGGACGCCGTCTGCGGTGGAGACCAGGTCGGGCTCGATGTAGTCCGCGCACCCCAGGATCGCCTGCTCGTAGGAGGCGAGCGTGTGCTCGGGACGGGTGCCGCTGGAGCCGCGGTGCCCGATCACGAGCGTGTCGTGGGGACGGGGCGCGCGGGTCCGGCGCAGGTCCAGCACGATCATCTCGGTGTCGTCCGGGGTGCCGGGGACCCGGGCGTCGTCGCCGGGGTAGTTGTTGTCGTTGCCCACCAGGATGCGGCCGTCCCTGAGCTCGACGACCACCTCGACCGAGACCATCGGGAAGCTGAACCGGTCACCGACGCCGTAGGCGCCCGGGTCGGTGTCCGTCCCGATGCCGTCGGGGTTGGCGACGCCGAGCAGGTCGACCACCAGCTCCTTCTCCACGAAGCCCTCCGCATCGGTGCGGCGCAGGTCGATCTCGTAGAGCCGCTTGGTGACCGCGGCGGGGCCGTCGAGGTTGTCGCGCTCGATGAGCAGCATCCGACCGTCGCGCACGGTGAAGGCGTCACCGACCACGTTGGCGGCCTCGTCAACCTGGTACTGCCAGGTCCTCCCGGTGTAGGCCCGCCGCCGGGTGTCGAACTCGTGGACGTAACGACGTCGCTGGTCGGGGTCGTCGAGGTAGGCCCCCTCCACGACCGGGTAGAGGTAGCGACCGTTGGCCGAGGAGCCCATCGCCTCGAACCCCCGGCTGGCCGGCACCCGGGGCTGCTCGTCTCCGAGGGTGGGGTTCTGCGGCGACTTGCCGCCAGCGAAGGGGACGGGTGCCTCGAGCACGGTGCCGTCGCTGCTCACGTGCAGCAGGTAGGGGCCGAACTCCTCCCCGATCCAGAAGGACCCGTCACGGGCGCGGACCAGGGACTCGATGTCGAAGTCGGCGCCGGTGAGCAGCCGTTCACGGGTGTCCCCGCGGACGATCGGGAACGGGATGCGGTGCAGCGGGTCCCGCAGGGAGATGAAGCGGCCCACCTCGATGCGACCGGCGCCACCGCGGGCGGTCTCCCAGCGGGGGCGGATCCGATAGATGCGCAGCAGGAAGTCGGCCGAGTTGGCCTTGGTGCCGAAGCCGTTGTCCGGTTGCGCCCAGAAGGTGCCGTCGGGGTTCTCCACCATCGCGGAGAAGCCGGGGATGACCTGGCCGGGGAACGGGCCGGTGCGGCCGTTGCCCGGGGAGGCCAGTGCTCCGGACGGCGGCCCGGGGGCCTGGAAGTCCGCGGACAGCGTGGCCCGGGCCTCCAGGGTGGGCTCCAGCCTGGTCTGGACGTGCCGCCCGTGCCCCGGTGGGGAGGCGGAAGCCGCGACCGCGGGCGCCGCGGTGGAGGTGGCGACGGTGGACGTGGTGGCGGTGAGAAGGGCGAGACCGATCAGTCGGTGCACCCGAGTGCCTGTTGAGGTCATGCCAGCAGGCTGACGCGTCCGGGCGAACTGCGCCGCCCGGCGAGGCGACGAACGGGTGAGCGGTGGACGAACGCCGGGCGCGACGCCCGTCCCCGCGCTGACGCTTCAGCGTGCGGCGATGATCTCCGCGAGCTGCACCGTGTTGAGGGCCGCACCCTTGCGCAGGTTGTCGTTGCTGATGAACAGCGCCAGGCCGCGGTCGCCGTCGACCCCCGGGTCCTGCCGGATCCGCCCGACGTACGACGGGTCCTTGCCGGCGGCGGCCAGCGGGTTGGGGATCTCGGCGAGCTCGACACCGGGGGCCTCGGCCAGCAGCTCGGCAGCGCGCTGCGGGGTCAGGGCGGAGGCGAACTCGGCGTTGATCGCCAGCGAGTGGCCGGTGAACACGGGCACCCGCACGCAGATCCCGGAGACCCGCAGGTCGGGGATGCCGAGGATCTTGCGCGACTCGTTGCGCAGCTTCTGCTCCTCGTCGGTCTCGTTGAGCCCGTCGTCGACGATGGCGCCCGCGAGCGGGACCACGTTGTAGGCGATGTTGCGGGCGTACTTGACCGGCTCGGGGAAGGTCACGGCCTCGCCGTCGTAGGCCAGCTCGCGGGCCTTGTCGCCGGCAGAGGCGACCTGGGTGTCCAGCTCGTCGACGCCGGCGATACCGGACCCGGAGACGGCCTGGTAGGTGGAGGCGATGAGCCGGACCAGCCCGGCCTCGTCGTGCAGCGGCTTGAGGACCGGCATCGCGGCCATGGTGGTGCAGTTGGGGTTGGCCACGATCCCGCGCCCGGCGGCGATCACGGCGTCCATCGCCTCGGGGTTGACCTCGGAGACGACCAGCGGGATCGCGGGGTCCTTGCGGAAGGCCGAGGAGTTGTCGATCACGATCACCCCGGCGTCCACGAACTTCTGCGCGAGCGCGCGGGAGGTGGTGGCTCCCGCGGAGAAGAGCGCGATGTCCAGGCCCGCCGGGTCGGCGGTGGCAGCGTCCTCGACGGTGATCTCGCGGCCCGCGAACGGCAGCACGGTGCCCGCGGAGCGGGCGGAGGCGAAGAACCGCACCTCGGTCGCGGGGAAGTCGCGCTCCTCGAGGATCTGCCGCATCGCGACGCCCACCTGACCGGTGGCGCCCACGATCCCGACGCGGGTCATCGGCCGGTCCCGCCGTAGACCACGGCCTCGACCTCGGCGGCGTCCAGGTCGAACGCGGTGTGCGTGGCCTGGACGGCGGTGTCGACCTGCGACTCGTCCACGATCACCGAGATCCGGATCTCGGAGGTGGAGATCATCTCGATGTTGACCCCTGCCGACGCCAGCGCGGCGAAGAACTTGGCGGTGATGCCGGGGTGCGAGCGCATGCCGGCGCCGATCAGCGAGACCTTGCCGATGCGGTCGTCGAAGAGCAGCTTGTCGTAGCCGACCTCGTCCTGGAGCCGGGCCAGTGCCGACATCGCAGCCTGGCCGTCCTCGCGGGGCAGCGTGAAGGAGATGTCGGTGCGGCTGGTGGTGGCCGCCGAGACGTTCTGCACCACCATGTCGAGGTTGACCTCGCTGGTCGCGAGCGCCTCGAAGATCCGGGCGGCTTCGCCGATCTTGTCGGGCACGCCGACCACGGTGATCTTGGCTTCGCTGCGGTCGTGGGCGACGCCGGCGATGATGGCCTGTTCCATTGCGATTCCCTCGGGGCTGTCGGGGGTGGGGGCATCCAGGACCCACGTCCCCTCCTTCTGGGAGAAGGAGGAACGGACGTGGACGGGCATGTTGTAGCGGCGCGCGTACTCGACGCAGCGCAGGTGCAGGATCTTGGCGCCGGAGGCGGCCATCTCGAGCATCTCCTCGTGGGAGATGCGGTCGAGCTTGCGGGCGGTCGGCACGATCCGCGGGTCGGCGGTGAAGACGCCGTCGACGTCGCTGTAGATCTCGCAGACCTCGGCGCCCAGTGCTGCGGCCAGGGCCACCGCGGTGGTGTCCGAGGCGCCGCGACCCAGGGTGGTCACGTCCTTGGTGTCCTGGGAGACGCCCTGGAAGCCGGCCACGATGGCGATCGCACCACCGGCGATGGCCTGCTCGATCCGGCCGGGAGTGATGTCGATGATCTTGGCCCTGCCGTGGACGGAGTCGGTGATGACCCCGGCCTGCGAGCCGGTGAAGGACTGGGCCTTGTGCCCCAGCGCGGCGATCGCCATGGCGACCAGCGCCATGGAGATCCGCTCCCCGGCGGTGAGCAGCATGTCCAGCTCGCGCGGCGGCGGCAGCGGCGTGACCTGCTCGGCGAGGTCACGCAGGTCGTCGGTGGCGTCCCCCATCGCGGAGACCACCACGACCACGTCGTGCCCTGCCTTCTTGGTCGCCACGATCCGCTGGGCGACCCGCTTGATGCCGTCCGCGTCGGCGACCGACGAGCCGCCGTACTTCTGCACGACAATGCCCACGCCTGAAACCACCTGACTTGCTCGCTGAATGCTGTCACGCCCTGCAGGGCAGAGGGCCGACGTCGACGTCGGCTCAGCGATCGAGTCTAACTGTGGCTCTGAACGGCCACGCCCAACATCTCATTCGCCGCCGCCACCTGGGCCTCCTCGCTGGTGAAGTCGGTGTCCAGCCGGTCGTGGTGCACCACCGACCACAGCGCGTTGAGGGCGGCCCCGGCCAGGTTGCCCCAGGAGGAGACGTAGGAGAACTGCCACCACCACAGCGCCTCGGCGTAGTTGCCGCAGCTGTAGTGGCGCAGGCCGTTCTCCAGGTCGCTGGCGATGCTGGTCAGGTCGTCGGAGAGCTGGCTCTCCACCACCTCGGGGACGTAGGGGTCGAAGACGAAGCTGTAGGTGTCGATCGGGCCGAGGATGTCGGCCAGCCGCAGCCGCAGCTCGTCGATGTCGGCCTCCGGACCCACGTCGGGCTGGTACTCCCCGCTGGGGTGGAAGTCGACCTGGGCGCCCAGCCGGGCCCCGGCCAGCGAGATCTGGCTCACCTCGAGCAGCAGCAGCGAGATGGCGCGCCCCGCGTCGGCCTCCTGCGCGACAGCCTTGAGGGCCACCAGGAAGGACTCGACCTGGTCGCAGATCTGCCCCGCGAACTCCTCGAGCTCGTTGCTCCTGGGGTTAGTCATCTGCCGACCGCCTTCCTGCGAACGCCCTGCCCAAGGTGACCTCGTCGGCGTACTCGAGGTCGCCACCTACCGGCAGTCCACTCGCCAGGCGGGTCACGCGCAACCCCAAGGGCTTGAGCATCCGTGTGAGGTACGTCGCTGTCGCCTCGCCCTCGAGGTTGGGGTCGGTGGCCAGGATCACCTCGGTGACGGTGCCGTCGGCGAGCCGCATCATCAGCTCGCGGATCCGCAGCTGGTCGGGGCCGATGCCGTCGATCGGGGAGATGGCGCCGCCGAGCACGTGGTAGCGCCCGCGGAACTCACGGGTGCGCTCGATGGCGACCACGTCCTTGTACTCCTCCACGCAGCACAGCACCGTGGGGTCGCGCCGCGGGTCACGGCAGATCCGGCACTTGTCGTCCTCGGAGACGTTGAAGCAGACCGAGCAGAACTTCACCTTGGCCTTGACCTCGATCAGCACGTCGGCCAGCCGTCGTACCTCGGCGGGCTCGGCCTGCAGCAGGTGGAACGCGATGCGCTGCGCACCCTTGGGACCGACTCCCGGCAGCCGACCGAGCTCGTCGATCAGGTCTTGGACAACGCCCTCGTACAAGGTCCCTCAGCCCAGTCCGGGCAGGCCGCCGCCACCGGCCAGCGGCCCGAGGGCCTCACCGGCCAGCGCGTCGGCCTTGGCCTTGGCGTCGCGGAACGCGGCCACGATCATGTCCCCGAGGTCCTCGAGCTCGTCCGGCTCGTTGCCGTCGAACTCGCCGGCCTTGATGGAGACCTGGACCAGGTCGCCGGTGCCGGTCACGGTCACGTTGACCGAGCCGCCGGCCACCGTGCCCTCGACCCGGGTCTCGGCGAGCTGGGCCTGGGCGGACTCCAGCTGCTGCTGCATCTGCTGCGCCTGCTCCAGCAGGGCGTTCATGTCGAAGCCGCCGGCGCCGCCGAGGGCGTCAAAGGGGTTCTGGGTCATCGTGGGCTCCTTGGTCGGTGCGCGGTGGTGGTGACAGGACTGGGTGGGACGGTCACGAGTGTTTGATCTCCTCGATGATCTGGGCTCCCAGGGTGCGCTTCAGCAGCTCGGCGCTGTCCAGGCCCTGGGACTCCGCGTCCGGGTCGTCGCGGCTGGCCGCGGCGTCGGCGAGCGCGCCGTGGTCGACCTGCGGCGGCATGTCGCCGGTGCGGGTCTGCTGGATCGCGCCGCGGGCCGCGGCGAGGGCCTGGGGGTCGGTGCCGCGGGACGCCTCGGCCGGCGGCTGCTGCTCGTCGTCCTGCGGAGCGGTCTGGTCCTGCGCCCAGTCCGGCGGGCCGTCCGGCGCCCCCGGGGCCGACGGCGCCGCGCCCGGGTCCGGCGTCGAGCTCGTCGCCGGAGCGGTCACGGTGTGGGAGGCGGCCGCCGACGCGGTCGGGATGGCGCCCGGGTCCACGACGCACTCCACGCGCCAGTCGGCACCGACCGCGTCGATGGCTGCCTGGCGCAGGATCTCGTCGTTGCCGCCACTGACGAAGGACTCGCGCGCGCCGGCGTTGCTGAACCCCAGCGTCAGGGTCTTGGCGTCAACCCCGGTGACCTGGGCGTTCTGGGTGAGCAGGATCCAGGCGAGCCGACGCCGGCTCTTGACCGCCTCGACGACGTCCGGCCAGAGCCGTCGTACGTCGACCAGCGAGAGCCCCCCGACGGGAGCACCGGGCGGGTCCACGGGCACGTCGCTGGGCCGGTCCGGCTGCCCGGCCTCCGGGACGGGGGGCGCGGGGGCCGGGGTCGCCCAACCTGCGGGCTCGACCGGAGCGGGCGGTGCGGGCGGTGCGGGCGGTGCGGCCTCGACGGGGGTCGGGGCTGCGGCAGGGGCAGGCGTCTGGTTCGGCTGTTCCGGCGTCTCGGGCTGGCTCGCTGGGGCGGCAGAGGGCGGCGCCGTCGGGGTCGGAGCGGGGGCGGGGGTCGGCGGCTGGACCGGTGCGGGCTGAGCGGGGGCCGGCGGCTGGACGGGTGCGGGCTGGGCGGGGGCCGGGACCGGCGGCTGGACCGGGGCGGCCTGGGCGGGGGCCGCCGCCGGAGGCCCGACGATCGCGAACCGCTTCTCCATCCGGTCCAGGCGAGCCTGGACGCCGTCGGTGGAGTGGTCGGCGCCGGGCAGCAGCACCCGGGCACAGATGAGCTCCAGCAGCAGCCGGGGCGAGATCGCGCCCTTCATGTCCATCAGGCCACCGGCCACCAGGTCCGCGGCCCGGGAGAGGTCCGCGGCACCGAACCTGGCGGCCTGCGCCACCAGGCGCTCGCCCTGGTCCTGGGAGCAGTCGATCAGTCCGGTCGCGGGGGCGTCCGGCACCGCCGCGACGATCACCAGGTCGCGCAGCCGGCGGAGCAGGTCCTCGGCGAACCGGCGTGGGTCCTGGCCGGACTCGATCACCTTGTCCACCACGCCGAAGACCGCAGCCCCGTCGGAGGCCGCGAAGGCGTCGACGACCTCGTCGAGCAGCGAGTCGGGGGTGAACCCGAGCAGCGCCACCGCGAGCTGGTGGGTGACGCCCTCGGGGCCGGAGCCGCCGATCAGCTGGTCGAGCACCGAGAGGGTGTCGCGGGCCGAGCCGGCGCCGGCCCGGACCACCAGCGGGACGGCAGCAGCCTCGATCGCCACACCCTCGCGGCCGCAGAGCTCGACGACGTAGTCGCTGAGCATCCGCGGCGGGATCAGCCGGAAGGGGTAGTGGTGGGTGCGCGAGCGGATGGTCGGGATGACCTTCTCGGGCTCGGTGGTGGCGAAGATGAACCGCAGGTGCGGCGGCGGCTCCTCCACCAGCTTGAGCAGGGCGTTGAAGCCCTGGTTGGAGACCATGTGGGCCTCGTCGATGATGTAGATCTTGTAGCGGTCGCGGACCGGGGCGAAGAAGGCCTTCTCCCGCAGGTCACGGGCGTCGTCGACACCGCCGTGCGAGGCCGCGTCGATCTCGATCACGTCGATCGACCCGCTGCCGCCGGTGGCCAGGTCCACGCAGCTGTCACACACCCCGCACGGCTCGGCCACCGGCGCGGCCGCGCAGTTCAGGGTGCGGGCCAGGATCCGGGCCGACGTCGTCTTGCCGCAGCCGCGGGGACCGGAGAAGAGGTAGGCGTGGTTGACCCGGTCGTTCGCCAGCGCGTTGCGCAGCGGATCGGTGACGTGGTCCTGGCCGATGACCTGGGCGAACGTCTCCGGCCGGTAGCGGCGATAGAGAGCGAGGGGTGAGTCCACGTGTGAACCCTAACCACCGGTTCCGACAGGGACCACTGCCGGAGCCCACCACCAGCGTGGTGGGACGAAAAGGCCCCCCGTGCACCCGACAGAGCTCATCTGCCCTTGCTGCCTTCCGGCCCTGGGGGATTCGACGAGATGCCGCCGCACGGGGGGTTGCCGCAGAGTCTAGGGGAGGTGCGGGCAGGGCCACAAAGCGGGGAAGCGCACGGCTGGGATGGAGGGCGATTTCTCGCCACGGCCGGGCTGCAGGTAGCCTCCTCGGCGGAGGATTCGCCTAGTGGCCTATGGCGCTCGCTTGGAAAGCGGGTTGGGTGTGAAAGCCCTCAGGGGTTCGAATCCCCTATCCTCCGCCGGGTACAGGTCCATGACCTGCAAGAACGCCGGTCCGAGCCCCAGTGGCTCGGACCGGCGTT
>NZ_POAG01000024.1:108319-289355 GCF_002930065.1 Nocardioides sp. 616
CGCGGTCGGGACCCCGCCGGGGGTGGAGCTAGAGGTCTGGTCGAAACGGATCCGGAAGCCGTCGGACACGTCGGTGACCAGCTTCTTGAGGGTGCCGATGGCGAGCGACTCGTTGACCTTGACGACCCCGTCCACGGTCAGCGACACCGTGCCAGTGGCGCCCGTCTCGGAGCCGTCGGTGAGCGCGTAGGTGGCCGAGAGGCTCTTGCACTTCCTGCCGAGGGTGTACTCGACGTACGCGGGCGTGCCGGGCGTCTCGGTGGTCAGGCTCGCCGAGTAGTACTCAGCACCGACCATCGCGCCTGTGTTGCCGTCGATGTTCACCTTGGGACCGGAAGTCCGCTGGACGAGCTTCTCCCAGCGGTAGACGGTGACCTCGAGCTCCTTGCTGACTCCCGCCTTGACGTTGCCGGAGGCCGGCTTCACCACGCGATAGAAACGGAGCCCCGGGGTGCCCGGGTCGTCGGAGAGCAGGAAGCGCCCGTTCTTCTTGACCTTGACGTCGTCCGTCTTCTTCCACGTGGTCCTGCCGTCCAGACGCTGCTGAAGAATGATCTTCTGGCCGGCGGCCTTCGGGGTGACCTTGCCCGAGACCTTGATGACGTCCTCCTTGGCGACGGCGGTCGAGGAGCTGATCGAGGCCTTCACCTTGTACGTGGCTGCGGCGCGGGGCGCTACCTCGGCGCCGGCGGAAAGGGTGGCTGCCACGGACAGTGGCATCGCAGCCACGACGAGCGCGGCCAGCGTGGTGGTGAGTTTCATGAGACTTCCTCCGTGTGTGTCGTTCGATGCGGCCTCGTGGGCCCCTCGGACATGAGACTCGCAGCATGTCGGGAAAGTTGTGTCCCATCTCGGCGGCACGGGGGGCCACCCACCTATCCCTGAATCGTTTGTTCTAGTACGATGCAAACTATGTTGATCCGTCTCGACCCGCACAGCAGTGCGGGTCTCGCCGACCAGATCGCCGGGCAGGTACGCCGCGCCATCGCCACCGGTGGACTCGCACCGGGCGAGAAGCTGCCACCGGCCCGGGAGCTGGCCGCCGGACTCGACGTCAACATGCACACCGTGCTGCGGGCCTACGCCGTCCTGCGGGACGAGGGACTGCTGGAGGTACGACGGGGCCGGGGGGTCCACGTCCGCACCGACGCCGGGCCCACCGAGAGCACGACCCCCGGCGTCCAGCTCGGCGCCCAGCTGCTGGAGCAGGTGCACGAGCTGGTGCGCAGCGCCGCTCGCATGGGCCTGTCCCGCGAGCAGCTCATCGACGAGATCCGAAAGGTCCAACCATGACCAAGACCCCGCGCGTCGCGGTGGCGGCGACGATCCTCCTGGCCGCCCCGCTCGCGGTCCTGTTCCTGTGGATCCGGTACGCGAACGCGGTGCCGGACCCGGTGCCCACGCACTGGGACGGCACCGACGAGGTCGACGGCACCACGTCCCTGACGGCGTTCACCCTGGGCGCGGGCGGAGTCGCGACGGTCGGCTCGCTGGTCGGTCTGGCCGTGCTCGCAGCCCGCGCCCACCTGCGGATCACCGAGGTCGCCGTGGCCGCCGGCTGGCTGGCCTGGCTGCTGCCGAGCGTCTACCTCACGGTGATGGTCAACGCCCGCGGCGCGACCTCGGCGGGCGAAGTGCACCTGGGCTACCAGTGGGTGGCCGTGGTGCTGGTCGTTCCAGTGGCGGCCGCGGCCGCCATCTGGTGGCTCCTCCCCCGCCAGAGCGGTGAGGTCCCGGTCGGACCTCCGCACTCGAGCCTCACCCTGGGCGAGGACGAGCGGGTCGTCTGGGTCGGGCAGGCGCGCTCGCGGGTGCTGCTCGGTCTCGCCTCGGTGGCCGCGACCGCTGGCGCCGTCCTGACGATCTGGTCCTCCTTCGCCGGCCTGACCACTCTCGGCGTGGCACTGCTGCTCTCGCTCATGCACTACCTGACGGTGCGCGTGGACCGGGAGGCGGTGACCGTCACCTGGGGACCCCTCCGCTTCCTGCGCCACCGGCTGCCGCTGGACACCCTCGCCGGCGCGAGGATCGAGCAGATCGAGCCATTGCGCTGGGGTGGCTGGGGCTACCGGGTGAGCACCCGGGGCCGCGCGGCCGTGGTCCGTCGGGGATCGGGCCTGGTGCTCACGCTGCGCACCGGCTCCGAGTTCGCGGTGACGGTGGACCGTCCCGAGGGGGCGGTCGAGCTGGTCAACGCACTGCTGGCGGACCGGCGTACCGTCGGCTAGACCAGCTCGCCCATCGGAGCCGGAGCCCTAGTGCCGCCCGGGCCGCGAACACCGCCTATTGCCAGGGTCGAGGCGCCTGGGGATTACGCTCCCAGAATGGCTGGAACAAATTCCCCGAAGCTCGCGGTGCTCATCGATGCCGACAACACGACTCCCTCGATCATCGCCGACCTGTTGGCGGAGATCGCGAAGTACGGCACTGCGACCGTCAAGCGGGCGTACGGCGACTGGACGACGCCGCGGCTGTCCGGATGGAAGGACGCGAACAACTCCCACGCGATCCAGCCCATGCAGCAGTTCAGCTACACCACCGGCAAGAACGCCACCGACAGTGCGCTGATCATCGACGCGATGGACCTGCTCTACACCGGCAACCTCGACGGCTTCTGCCTGGTCTCCTCCGACAGCGACTTCACCAAGCTCGCCTCCCGGCTGCGCGAGTCCGGGATGACCGTCTACGGATTCGGCGAGCCCAAGACCCCCAAGCCCCTGGTGGCCGCCTGCGACAAGTTCGTCTACCTCGACGTCCTGCGCACCAAGGAGAAGGCCCAGCAGCCCGAGGCCGGCTCCTCCTCCTCCCCCGCCGCCCCCAAGCGCCGCAGCCCCAACGAGCTGCACAAGGACCGCAAGCTCGTGCAGCTGCTGCGCGACGGCATCGACGCCAACTCCGACGACGACGGCTGGGCCGCACTGGGCGGCGTGGGCTCGCACGTGGCCAAGCAGGCGCCGGACTTCGACTCCCGCAACTGGGGCTACAGCAAGCTGGTCGACCTGATCAGCGAGATCGGTCTCTTCGAGGTGCAGCGCATCGCCGGCCAGCAGGTCCGGGTTCGGGAGCGTCAGGCCGACAGGTCGGACAAGCAGGACCGGTCCGAGAAGAACGAGCCCCAGGCAGAGCGGGCGAGCGAGAAGCCCGCCACCCGGTCGAGCCGGTCGTCGCGACGTGGGCACGCCGAGGACGCACCTGCGGCACCTGCCAGCGAGTCCACCAGCGCCCCGGAGCAGGCCTCGGTCGGCGCCTCGAGCACCCCCGCCAGCACCCCGGTCGAGGTGCCGGCCCCCGAGGCCGACTCCGCCCCGACGACGCCCACCCGCAAGACCCGCACCCGCAAGTCGGCCAGCCGCCAGGCAGGCGCGCCGTCCGCCGAGTCCGCACCCGTGACCGCTCCAGACCCCACCCCCGAGGCCACCCCCGACGCCGAGGCCCCGGCACAGGCACCGGAGGCAACGGCACCGCCGGCCAAGAAGACCGCGCGCAAGCGCGCCGCCTCCAGCCGCACGACCAAGAGGGCCGCGGCCAAGCCCGACGCGGTCAGCGCCGAGCCCAGCACGGCCCCGGCTGCTCCCTCAGCAGCCGAGGCCGGCGAGCAGGCACCCGCCAAGCAGGTCGCCCGGAAGAAGACCGTGACCCGCAACGCCGTGAAGACGGTTCAGGCCTCGACTCCCGCCGAGTGACCGGCCGGGGTCACTTCGAGGGCTGCGGCAGCTTCACGTCGTCGCACTTGATCTTGGGGTTGGCGCCCAGGTAGTTCAGTGGCCCCGCCACGATCGTGAGGGCGGTGTCACCCGCGGACTTGCAGCTCACGTCGCGGTCGTCGCCGAAGTAGCCGCGCTGGAAGGCGGCGATGCAGCCGATGACGAGCCATACGACGACGATGATCCCGATGGTGCTTCTCATGGTGCCTGCTTCCTCTAAGGGTGACCCCGCCCAGGAGTGTTACCCCCAAGTACCGGAGTTGGAAACCCCTCGTCTCAGGACAGCCGGCGCAGCAGGGGACGCGTCACGAATGCCAGGGCGACCACGGCCCCCAGCACCAGGGCGAACCAGAGCAGCATGTGGCGCGACGGGCCGTGCACGTCCTCCCGCACCGGCGCCGGAGGTGCCGTGGCGTCGGACCGTGGCTCCGCCTCGCTCCGGGAAAGCCGTCCGTTGCGGCGGGGCGCCAGCTGGTGGGTCAGGGCGTCGGCTGCCTGGACCACGCCCGCCCCGGTCCACGGGTTGGGTCGCAGGTCGGATCCCTCGGCGGTGCGGACCAGGCGCGCCACGACCTGCTTGGCGGTCTCCCGTGGGAAGCGGGCGCGCAGCAGGGCGACCACGCCGCTGACCTGCGCGGCGGCGTAGGAGGTGGCGATCTCCTCACTGACCTGGCACTTCTGGCCGTTGAGGTTGATCGAGAGGGCACCGAGGGTGGGGGCGGCCACGTCGGTCTGCTTGTTGGGCCGGACGTAGGGGCGCAGGTCGGTGTCGCCGCCGGGACCGACCGCGCTGACGCCCAGCACGCCCGGGTAGTCGGCGGGGTAGACCTCCGCGTCGCTGTCGAGGGTGCCCGGATAGGCGCTGCTCTCCTCGGCCGGCGCGTTCCCGGCTGCTGCCACCACCACGACGTCCCGCTTCTGCAGGCGCTTGATCGCCGCCTTCAGGACAGGGTCCGGCAGGGGCATGGTGAGCGAGATGTTGACGACCCGGAAGGGGATCCGCCCGTGCAGGTCGGCGAGCCGGTTGAGGCCGGCGGCCAGGGAGGTGGAGGTGACCGGGCGCTCGCCCTCCTCGACGTCGGGGTCGTTCTTGTCCAGCACCCGCATCGACAGGATGCGTGCGTCGGGCGCGACACCGTGCTCGCCGGCGATCAGCCCCGCCACGATGGAGCCGTGCCCCGACAGCAGCGGGCCGCCGAAGCCCGGGACGGACTCCTGCACCACGTCCATCCCCAGCCCGGCCCCCACGCCGCTGTCGACCACCGCGACGGTGACGCCGGCGCCCCGGGTGATGCGGTGCGCCTGGGCCACGTGCATCCGCACCGCCGGCGCGCTCTGCTCTGCCACGGTGTCGATGCTCCGTGGTGTCGCCATCACGATCTGCGGGTCGCACGGGTTCTCGCCCTCGTCGGTGGCCGACGCGGCCGGCGCGAGCCAGACGGACCCCAGCCCGGCCAGCACCAGCGCCGCCGAGCCCGCAACCCAGCGCCTGGGCGCCGGAGCCATCACTGGACCGCCGCGTCGTCGCTGGCGTCCTCGGGCAGCCGCCGCGCAGCGTTGACCGAGAGCTCGACACCGTCGGAGAAGAAGCTCATCCACGAGTCCGGGACCACGGGGGCGTCCACCTCGCCGTAACCGATGAACTCGGCGACCGAGGGCCCGACGAGCGCGTACTTGGCGCCCTTGGCGTCCACCACGAACGGCGACCCGGAGTCTGTGGTCAGGTCCGCGCCGGAGAGGACGTAGGCGCCACCCGAGGGCTCCACGTCCACGTCCTTGCTGCCTGGCCGCAGGCTCTCGGCGCTCGCGTCCTCGCCCGGCTGGTCTGCCAGCACCACGAAGCTGGCGCCGTCCTCCTCCTGGAGCAGGCCGCACATCTCGCCGTCCGTCACCGGCGTCGGGCGCAGGCTCGGCCACTCGACCGGGTGGTCGGGCGGGTCGAAGTCGGCCGAGAGCGCGGAGGAGAGCTCCTTGGGGGGTGCCACCAGGGCTGAGTAGACCAGCGCGGGGAACTCGCTCAGCCGCTGCGGGGAGTCGTCCCCGAGCAGGTAGTAGCCGCCCTCGGGGGTCTGCACCAGGTCACCGACGAGGAAGCCGGTGAGGTCGGTGCGCAGGCCGGGGTAGGTCGCCGCCCGGCCGGTGTCGGCGACGCCGAAGGCCTGCCGGGTCAGCGCCGGGCCGAGCGGGAAGAGGTTGAGCCACTCGTCGCTGACCTCGGGCGCCAGGGAGCTGGCCCCGAACCCCAGGGCGTCGAGCAGCGTCGACTGCGCGGTCGGGTTGGCGGGCAGCTCGAACCGGTACGCCGGGCCGCCGGGGCTCTGGGCGATCAGCCAGGTGAGCCGGTCGCCGGTGCGCACCACGAACGCTCCGCCGCTGCGCTCGGTGACGTCGGGCTCGGCAGCGACGTTGATCTTCACCCCACGGCCCTCGGCGGTGCAGGCGGTCCAGCCGGTCTGGATCAAGGCATCCCCGGGGGGAAGCCCGGCCGGCGCGCTCTCGATCCCGAGGTCGGAGCCGAGCGCGACCGAGCGGATGTACTTGTCCTTGACCGAGAAGACCTCGGGCTCGGCGGTGCCCAGGAGCAGCTGGCCGGAGATGAAGTTGGGGACGCGCTGGATGGCGGCGTCGTCCCCACCGCTGAGCACGACGTACTGGTCGCCGGTGTCCTTGGAGATGATGAAGCTGCCCTCGGACTTCCAGTTGGAGTCCGGACGCCCGCCCAGGAACCCGGCCACTCCGCCGCCGGCGCACAGCAGCACCGCCAGCGCGACCCCGCCGACCAGGCTCTTGGTGGGCTTCGTCGGCTCGACCTCGCGCCCGCCCGGGGCGCCACTGAGGAAGGCGGTGACCAGCCGGCGACGGCTGAACTGGTAGGCCTCGACGAGCTCCTTCTTCGTGGCCACGACTCAGCCCCTGATCCGCTCGAAGAGGCCCACGGCCAGCACCAGCAGCGGCAGCAGCGAGAGCAGCGCGACGCTCTCCACCACGTCGCCGATCCGGCCGCGGCGCACCGAGGCGGACGGCGGGGCCAGGGTCATCACCAGCAGCACCGCACCCACCACCGCCAGCACGATGGCCGAGGCGGCGCGCCAGTCGGAGTGCAGGAACAGCACCGAGACCGCGACCGCGACCAGGCCCGCGATGCCCGAGACCAGACCGGCCAGCACCTCGGAGCCGGTGCGGTACTGACGGGTGCGGAGCATCACGGCCACCGAGCTCATCACCACCAGGAGGGTCCCGGAGATCCCCAGGCCGACCGCCAGCGGCGCCACCAGCACCAGCAGGGCGCCCACCGTGGCGGCGACGGCCAGCAGGATCTCGTGCGCGACCCGGGCGTCGGCGGCGACCCGGTCGCGGTCGATCTCGTCGGGGCCCGCGGTCACGTCGGCGAGGGTGTAGATCTGCTCGACCTTGGTGCCGGTGGCGCCCAGCGCCAGCCAGGGGAAGACGTTGCCCAGGACCACCACGACGGTGAGCATCACGGTCATGACCACGGCCGGGTCGGCGTCGAGCAGCATGATCACCGTGCCGGCGGCGGCGACGAGCGCGCCGAGCACCACGGCCGGGATGATCAGGACACGACCCTCGTCCAGACCGACCGCGGCGACCGCGCCCGTGGCCAGCACGGCGACGCCGGCGCACACCAGGGGCAGGCCGAGGAGGCCGTCCGGCAGCGGCCACTGCCACGACCCGAGGTCGTCGGGCGCGAGCACCAGACCGGCCACCGCGGCGTACACGCACGCGAGCAGCGCGACCGTGACGGCCGCCTGGGGCTCGTCCTGGGCCCGGGCCAGGACCACCGCGCCGGTGACCATCAGGCCGGCGATCACGGCTGCCGCGACCCCGCCCAGCAGGGTGTCGCCGTGCATGAGCAGCGCGACCGCGCCCAGCACGAGGAGCAGCGAGGCCGCCCACAGGGCGGTACGGCGGCCAGCGGCGGGCTCCCACGGGCTCAGCTCGTGCTCCACGACGTCCGCCATCGCCTCGACCACGTCGTCGTACACGCGCTGTGGCTCGTCGCGGTAGCCGGCGGCCACCGCCAGCACCCCGCCGTCCTCCACGCCCTGGATGGAGAGGCCCGCGTCGTTGCTGAGCTGGCGCCCGTCCTGGGTGACCAGGCGGTAGCCGCCGTAGACGGTGGAGGCGTCCAGCAGCCCGACGCTGCGGGCCAGCTCCGGCACCAGCTCGGCCACCGGGACGGCCGAGGGCAGCACCAGGTCGACCCGCCTGGACCCCGAGGTCACCGTCACGCGCACCAGTCCTGAGGTGCTGGCTGCCGTCTGGCTCATCTCGTCATCCCCACTCGTCGATCCACAACCCGCTGACGTTCGGGCCAACCATAAGGGCACCGACGGACACAAGGAGGCCGACCGCCCCTACGGACGGTCGGCCTCCTTTGTGTGGCTGATCAGGCGAAGCGACCGGCGCCTCGGGCGTCGGCGTTCTTGTACTCGGTGTTGGACTCGCCCACGGCGACCGAGACCTGCTCGAGGAGCTGGATCATCTCGGCGATCGCCTTGTCCCACTGGGTCTTCGCCACGTGGTAGGACTCCTTGGCCGAACCGGTCCAGTCCGACTGGAGGGGCTTGAGCTGGCCCTCGAGGTCGTTGAGGCGGTTGTCGATCTTGCCGGCGTAGGTCTTGAGGTCGGCCGCAGCCTGCTCGAGGATGCCGTGGTTGACGCGGATGCCGTCGAAAGACATGTCTGTTCTCCCTGGTCTCTCGGCGTCAGCCGAGGCGGTTCATGAGGTTGGAGGAAGCCTGGGCCTGGGCCTCGTCAGTGGCCTTGTTGTCCTTGTCCGTCTGCTGCAGGGACTGCTCGAAGTTGTCGAGCGCGCTGACGATCTTGTTCTGCTTCTCCTGCCAGGCGGTGTGCAGCTGGTGGAACGCGGTGGCTCCCTGGCCGCCCCACTGCTGCCCCATCCCGGCGATGCGGTCACTCAGACCCTTGCAGAGCTGCGTGACCTCGCTGCGGGCCGAGTTCACGGCCGTCGCTGCGTCGATCAAGGACCTTTCGCGGGCTGAGAGCCCCGAAGATTCAGACATGACTTTCCTTCCCCCTCTGCGGTTCTCGCCGCAAAGCTTCTTGTGGATGGCAGGCCTTGTGGCCTCCCGCCTGGTTCTCGGGGAGACGTCCCGACCCCCCGGACAACGCTGATCTACCCCGGGGCAGACGCGGTAAACATCAAGAGTTCATTTCCCAGAAGAATCGGAAGAGCCCCGAGGCGACGACCAAGGCGGCGATCCCGAAGGAACCGCACAGCGTCTCGGCCACCTCGGCCTTGCGCGCCCACCACACCGAGCGCCACCCACGGCCGGTCGCCACCGCGGCGGTCAGGGTGATCGCCCCGAGCAGCACGCTGAGCACCACCACGGTCACCAGCCAGCCCGGGCTCGCGGCGCCGAGCACCTCGACCGCGAACAGGCCCAGGCACCACAGGCCGGCCAGCCGCAGCAGCGCCTGCGCCGTGCGGTGCCGGTAGCTGCGGGCGGCGAAGAGGATCGCACCGCCCGCGCACAGCAGCAGCACCCGGGCACCGATCAGGTCGACGTCGACCACCGCGGTCTGGAGCAGCTGGGGCGCCGCGACCACCAGCACCACCAGGACGGCGGCCGCCGCCGCGGTCACGGTGCGGGTACCCCGCCCGACCAGCACCTTGACCGCGGAGTCCGGCACCACCATGCGGCCGCGGCGACCCTTGCCGCCCCGGTCCCGGGCGGACCAGGCGGTCACCGCGAGCTTGTCCAGGTCCAGCAGCGCCTGGTCGGGTACGTCGATCGCGAACGACGGCGCCGCGCGGGCGGCCAGCATGGCCAGCACCACCAGCACCGCCCAGGCCACCCGGGCGTCCAGCTCCAGCAGCGGTACGGCGCCGCACACGCACGTGACCATCACCCCGGCCACCATCCAGACCACCAGCTCCTGGTCCTCGTCCTCGCCCAGGGCCCGGGAGACGGCGGCCAGCGCGACGGCGGCCAGCGCGCACGCCGCGAGCACCGCCGGCGCCTGGTAGATGCCCTCGCCGGCCAGCAGCGCCCAGGCAGCACCGGCCCCGAACGCCGGCGCGGCGACCTGGCGGTGACGCGCCCTCCGCCCGCCGGGGAACGAGGCGAGCAGCCCGGAGACGAGCAGCACCGCGGCGACGGCGTACCGCAGGTCCTCCGACTCGGCGTGGCCACCGAACCACCCGGCCAGGACGGCCGCGAGCGCCGCGGCGACCGCTCCGGCCACCGCACCCGGGCCCGGCCGGTCGGAGTCGAACGGTGACCGCTCGCCGGCCTGGGCCGCCCGCCCCCGGTGGAACCCGGTGACGGCGATGACCACGTCGCCGGACTCCAGCCCGACGTCGGCCAGCGGCCGGTCCGCGACCACGAGCTCGCCCAGGGCGGTCTGGATCAGCGGGATGGCCGGCAGCCTGGCCTCCGTGGCGTAGGCGCGGGCGACGTCGTGCGCGGTGGCACCCGAGGGCACGACCAGGTCGAGCACGCCGACGGGGCCGTGGACGCTCAGCAGGATCGTGCGCGCCTGCTCCAGGCCCGCCCTGGTCTCGCTCATCTGGCCCCCTCGCCTCGTCCGCACCGCAGGGTAGTCGCTCACCGGCCTTGCCGCAGGTGGCACGGGGGTCGTCAAGTCCGCCTATCATCATCGCGACCACGACACGGGTCGACGAGGGGGACGCTTGAGCACCGCACTGCGCAACGGGCACCGACTGGAGGCCCCGGAGATGCCCGGCGGCCAGATCGTGCTGCAGCCGCCGCCGGAACTGCAGGTCAACGAGGGGGCCTCGGGCGTCCTGATGAACGCCATCCCGATGCTCGGCAGCCTCGGCTCGATCGTGCTCGTGGCCACCATGGGCGGCGGCGGTGCCGGCCGGGGACGCAGCTTCCTGGCCGCCGGCATGTTCCTCTTCGCCACCCTGGGGTTCATCGTCGTCCAGATCGACCGGCAGCGGAAGCAGCGGGCCCAGCAGGTCACCGGCTCGCGCACCGAGTACCTGCGCTACCTCTCCGGGATCCGCAAGGTGGCCCGCGACGCCGCGGCCCAGCAGCGCCGCGCGCTCACCTGGAACCACCCCGAGCCCACCGCGCTGCCCTCGCTGGCCGAGGAGCGCACCCGGGTCTGGGAGCACGGTCCGGGAGATCCGCACTTCCTGCACGTGCGCTACGGGCTCTGCGCCCAGCCGTTGTCGCTGGAGCTGATCCCGCCGGAGAGCGCCCCGGTCGACCAGGTCGACCCGGCCGCAGCCTCCGCGCTGCACCGGCTGCTGGTGGTGCACCGCACCCAGCCCAACCTCCCGGCCTCGCTGGACCTGCGCGCCTTCGACCGCGTGGAGGTCTGTGGCCCCGAGGACGAGGCTCGGTCCGCGGCCCGGGCGATGATCTGCTCCGCCACCGCCTTCCACAACCCCGAGCAGCTGATCGTGGCGGTGCTGTGCTCCGAGCCCAACCTGACCCACTGGGACTGGGTCAAGTGGCTGCCGCACGCCCAGAGCGCCCAGGAGTCCGACGCGGTCGGACCGATGCGCATGGTCAGCACCTCGCTGGAGGACCTCGGCGCGCTGCTGCCGCCGGACCTCAACGACCGTCCCCGGTTCGGCGCCGACGAGCGCCCGGCGACCCCGCACATCCTGCTGGTCATCGACGGCGGCCACCTCCCGCCCGGCAACCACGTGGTGCCGCCCGACGGGCTGCACGGCGTGACGCTGCTCGACCTGCCCGCGCGCTGGGACGAGCTCGAGGACGCCAGCCGGCTGCGGCTGGAGTTCACCGACGCCCCGACCTCGCAGGACAAGTGCCCGGTGCTGGCCCTGCGGCTGCGCGAGGAGCCGGTCAAGGCGCTGGTCGACCAGTGCGACCTGGCGACCGCCGAGGCGTTCGCCCGTCGTCTCTCACCCCTGCACGTGGTCTCCACCGGCTCGGACGAGGGCAGCACCGACATCAGCGGCCCGTCGGACTTCATGGAGCTGCTCGGGATGGGCGACGTCCACACCTTCGACCCCACCACGTCGTGGCGCCCCCGCCCGGCCCGCGACCGGCTGCGGGTGCCGATCGGCCTGGGCGACGGTGGCTCGCTGATCCACATGGACATCAAGGAGTCCGCCCAGCAGGGCATGGGCCCGCATGGGCTGGTGATCGGCGCCACCGGGTCCGGCAAGTCGGAGTTCCTGCGCACCCTGGTGCTCGGCCTCGCCATGACGCACCCGCCGGAGCAGCTCAACATGGTGCTCGTCGACTTCAAGGGCGGGGCGACCTTCGCGGGCATGTCGGAGATGCCGCACGTCTCCGCGGTGATCACCAACCTCTCCGAGGAGCTCACCCTCGTCGACCGCATGCAGGACGCCCTGTCCGGTGAGATGGTGCGCCGCCAGGAGCTGCTCCGCGCCGCCGGCAACTACGCCTCGATCCGCGACTACGAGAAGGCCCGGGCCGCCGGTGAGGACCTCGCTCCCCTGCCGTCGCTGTTCATCTGCGTCGACGAGTTCTCCGAGATGCTCACCGCCAAGCCGGAGTTCATCGACCTGTTCGTGGCCATCGGCCGCCTGGGCCGCTCCATGGGCATCCACCTGCTCCTGGCCTCCCAGCGCCTGGAGGAGGGACGGCTGCGGGGCCTGGAGTCCCACCTGTCCTACCGGGTGGGTCTGCGCACCTTCTCCGCCGGGGAGTCCCGCACCGTCCTGGGCGTCCCCGACGCCTACGAGCTGCCGGCGGTGCCGGGTCTGGGCTACCTCAAGCCCGACCAGTCCACGCTGCTGCGCTTCAAGGCCGCCTACGTCTCCGGCCCGCCGGCCGGGCGCACCCGGGTGATCCGGGACGAGGGCGGCCACGTCCGCGGCATCCTGCCCTTCTCGATCGCCGAGGTGCAGGCCCTGGAGCCGCTGGAGGCCGAGGTCGAGGAGGCCCCGGCCCCCAAGAGCCAGCAGGGCGAGGCGCCGTCGCTGCTCGACATCGCGGTCGAGCGGATGGTGGGCCACGGCTCCCCGGCCCACCAGGTGTGGCTGCCGCCGCTGGACGTGCCCGACACCCTCGACGACCTGATGCCCGACCTGGTCGAGGACCCGCAGCTGGGTCTGGTCTCGCCGCACTGGCGGGGCATCAAGGGCCTCGTGGTGCCGCTGGGCACGGTCGACCGGCCGCGCGAGCAGCGCCGCGACACCCTGACCCTGAACCTCACCGGCGCCGCCGGTCACGTGGCTGTGGTCGGTGGACCGCGCACGGGCAAGAGCACGATGCTGCGCTCGATCGTCACCAGCCTGTCGCTGACCACCACTCCCCTGGAGTCGCAGTTCTTCGTCCTCGACTTCGGTGGCGGCACGTTCGCCCCGCTGGCCCGGCTGCCCCACGTCTCCGGGGTCGGCTCGCGCGCCGAGCCGGACGTCGTACGCCGGATCATGGCCGAGGTCAGCGGCATCGTGGACCGACGCGAGGCCTACTTCCGCGAGCAGGGCATCGACTCGATCGAGACCTACCGCGACCGACGGGCCCAGGGCGCAGCGGACGACGGCTACGGCGACGTCTACCTGGTCATCGACGGCTGGGGCACGTTGCGTGCTGAGTTCGACGACCTGGAGATGGAGATCCAGCAGCTGGCCGGCCGCGGGCTGACCTTCGGCCTGCACCTGGTCACCGCCGCCAGCCGGTGGGCCGACTTCCGCGCCGCGATGCGCGACATCCTCGGCTCACGGCTCGAGCTGCGCCTCGGCGACCCGCTCGACTCCGAGATCGACCGCAAGGTCGCCGCCCTGGTGCCGGCCGGACGCCCCGGCCGAGGCCTGGTGCCGGGCAAGCTGCACTTCCTGGGCGCGTTGCCCAGGATCGACGGCAAGCCGTCCCCGGACTCCCTGGGCCCCGGGGTCGACCACCTGATCGAGCGCGTCACCGCCGCCTGGCACGGCCCGGCCGGACCCAAGCTGCGTCTGCTCCCCGAGCGCATCACCCTGGACCAGATCCGCGAGGACGCGGCCCGGCGCGGCCAGGTGGGCCGCGAGCTCATCCTGGGCATCAACGAGAAGGAGCTGGCCCCGGTCACCCTGGACACCGACGCCGAGCAGCACCTGCTCATCTTCGGCGACGGCCAGTCCGGCAAGAGCGCGCTGCTGCGCAACTACCTGCAGGAGGTCATGCGCACCCGGACCCCCAAGGAGGCGCAGATCGTCGTCGTGGACTACCGGCGAGCGCTGCTGGGCGAGGTTCCCGAGGAGTACCTGCTCAACTACCTCACCAGCGCCACCCAGGCGGCGCCCGCGCTGACCGACCTGGCGGCGTACCTGCAGAACCGGCTCCCCGGCCCCGACGTCACCCCGGAGCAGCTGCGCACCCGCACCTGGTGGACCGGCGCCGAGGTCTTCGTGGTGATCGACGACTACGACCTGGTCGCCACCTCGCAGAACTCGCCCGCCCAGGTGCTGCAGCCACTGCTGGCCCAGGCGCGGGACACCGGGCTGCACGTGGTCGTGGCCCGACGCGCGGGTGGTGCGTCCCGCGCACTGTACGAGCCGGTGATCCAGTCGCTGCGGGACCTGGCGATGCCGGGCATCATGCTCTCGGGTCCCCGTGACGAGGGCGTGCTGATCGGCAACGTGCGCCCGCAGCAGGCCGAGCCCGGGCGGGCCCGGATGGTCACCCGGGACCGGGGCACCGAGGTCGTCCAGCTCGCGTGGACCGAGCCGACGATGTGAGTCCGACCGGCTCGTAGCGGCGGCTGCGGAGGCCAGACCTCAGTGATCTGGCAGCCGTTGCCGCGGACGTCGATATAGTCGCCGGGTGATCTTCAAGCGGGTAGGCGAGGGACGTCCCTACCCTCCCCACGACCTTTCCTCTCGGTCCTGGGCGGAGATCCCGCCCAGCCAGGTGCGCCTGGACCAGCTGGTGACCACCAAGGACACCCTGCACCTGATGGCGCTGCTCGACGAGGACTCCACGTTCTTCGGCGACCTGTTCGCGCACGTGGTGCGGTGGCGCGGTGAGCTCTACCTGGAGGACGGGCTGCACCGCGCGCTGCGGGCCGCGCTGCACCAGCGCAACGTGCTCCATGCCCGGGTCTACGACATGCCCGACGGCGCCGCGGACGGCGAGACCGGCGGCTCGGGGGACGAGTCCTCGTCCGGCCCGACCGCTGGCAAGGAGACCCGGTGACGCTGACTCCACGACTCCGCTCGGCCCTGACCCTGGGCACCCTGTGCCTGCTTCTGGTCCTGGCCGCCCTGGTCGGGTGGAGGTCGGCGACCGCGCCGCTCCCCCAGATCATCACCACCGAGCTGTGCGTGGACACCGACCTGGTCTCCGGGGAGATCCTGTTCCCCGACCAGGTGGCGGTGAGCGTGTTCAACGCCAGCTCCCGCAACGGGCTGGCCAGCAAGACCCTGAACCAGCTGGAGGGGCGCGGCTTCGTGCCCGCCGACACCGGCAACGCCCCCGACGGCACGCAGGTGCGGGGGGTGCAGATCTGGGGAGACGTCGACAACCCGGCGGTCTCCCTGGTCAAGCAGCACTTCCGCAGCGCCGAGGTCAGGACGGGGCCGCAGCTGGGTGTGGGCGTCGTGGTCGTCGTGGGCGACGGCTACCAGTCGCTGCGGCCGGCCAAGGCCGCGCCGCCCTCGGTCGACGTCCAGGCTGCGGCCACGGTGTGCAGCCCGCCGGGCAGCTGACCCGCCCTCACCCTCGGGCTCACCCCTCGGCCCACTGGGCCAGACGTCCGTGGGACGAGACCGCCCGAAGCCGTTGCTCGGTCGCGTCGCGCTGCCTGCGCGGGGTCACCACCAGCAGCTCGTCGCCGTTGCGCAGCACGGTACGTCGTTCCGGCACCACGGCCTCGCCGTCCCGGATGACCAGCGACACCGAGGCTCCGCGTGGCAACCGCAGCTCCCCCACCTCGACCCCGTGCATCCGCGACCCGGGGCTGATCGCCACCTGGAGCAGGTCCGCGGCCACCTTCTCCAGGGGAGCGGCCTCCACGTCCAGCCCGCGCGGCTCGGAGCGCCGCGCGACCCGCAGCACCCTGGCCACCAGGGGCAGGGTCGGTCCGGTCAGCACGGTGTAGATGACGACCATCACGAACACGATGTCGAAAAGGTCCTCCGACGACTCCACGCCTCCGGCCAGCGGGATGGTGGTGAGCACGATCGGCACGGCGCCGCGCAGCCCGGCCCACGAGATGAAGGTGAGCTCGCGCAGGGCCAATCGAGGTCGTCCCTGCAGCAGCGAGCTGACCAGCACCGAGATCGGGCGCGCCACGAAGGTCAGCATGAGCCCGGCGGTGACGGCGAGGAAGACGGTCTCCCCGGTGATCCGGTTCGGCGAGAGCAGCAGCCCGAGCATCACGAAGAGCCCGATCTGGGCCAGCCAGGCGATCCCCTCGGCGAAGGACCGGGTGGCCACCCGGTGCGGCAGCTCGGAGTTGCCCAGGATCAGCGCGGCGACGTACACCGCGGCGAAGCCGGAGGCGTGCACGTAGGCGGCCGCGCCGTAGGCAAGGAAGGTCAGGCAGATCACGGCCAACGGGTACAGGCCCGAGGACGGGAGCGCGATGCGGCGCATCATCCAGGCGCCGCCGGCCCCGAAGACGTAGCCCGACAGCACGCCGACAGCCAGCTCGAAGGAGATGATCCCGAGCACCGCGAGCGGACCGTCGTCGAGGGCGGCACCGCTGGAGACCAGGGTGACGAGGACGACCGTCGGGGCGTCGTTGAGCCCCGACTCCGCCTCCAGCACCCCGGTGAGCCGCTTGGGCAGCGGCACCACCCGCAGCACCGAGAACACCGCCGCCGCGTCGGTGGGCGAGCAGACCGCGCCCAGCAGGATCGCCAGCTCCCAGGGCAGGCCGAGCAGGTAGTGGGCGCCCACGGCCATCAGCCCCACCGAGATGGCGACGCCCAGGGTGGCCAGGGCGACGCCGAACCGCATCGCCGGGCGTACGGCGGCCCAACTGGTGGTGAGTCCACCTTCGGCCAGGATGATGGCCAGGGCCCCGAACCCCAGGGCGTGGGCCAGGGAGGCGTCCTGGAACTCGATCCCCAGTCCGGCCTCGCCCAGGGCGACGCCCATCAGCAGGTAGATCAGCAGGCTGGGCAGCCCCAGACCCGCGGAGAACCGCACCGCGAGGATGGCCAGCAGAGTCACCCCGGATCCGACCAGCAGGAACGTGTCGAGCTGGTGGACGTCGAAGGTCACCTGTCTCCTCGGGTTGGTGTGCTGGGCGAATCGTATCGGTGACCACCACGCGATCGGCGTACGCAATGATTGGCGTCGAGGTTTCGGCCTGTGGACACGGGGTATGCCACTCACGCAGCGAAGGGCGGTGCGATGTACGGCGAGACGGCGATGATGCGACGACGCGTCAGCCAGCTGAGGGAGCAGGGATCGGAGATCCGCCGGGTGGCGGACCGACTGGTGGCCCAGGCTGAGAGCGTGCCGTGGCACGGACGCGCCGCCGAGTCCATGCGCCTGCGCATCCAGGACCGCGCCTCCCACCTGCGCGACGCCGCCGGCCTGCACGAGAGTGCCGCGGACTCCCTGGACCACCACGTGCACGAGGTGGACCGGCTGCAGGACGCCATCGTGACCATCGAGCGCAAGGTCGCCTCCCTGGTCGCCGACGCCCGGACCCGCCAGGCCCGGCTCGCCGGCTCCCCCCAGGGCGGCGACGTGGACGACGAGGACGCCACGTTGCTGGCCTTCGTGATGCCCCCGCCCGGTCACAAGGACTGGCTCGACGTCGAGCTGCCGGGACTCTGACGTGGCGACGATCGACCTGACGGCGGCGCCGCCGCCCCGCACGGCCAAGGTGCTCGACGGGGTGCCCCGCCGCCTCGCCCTGACCCTGCCCGAGCTGCGCCTGGTGGCCCAGCACGCCGGTGACGCCCCGCTGCCGTTCGACGTCTCCGTGGCGGACGTGCCGAGCCCGCTCAACGCCCGTCTGGGCACCACGAGCGTGTCGGGCGAGGAGGCGGCCTACGCCGCCGCCCTGGCCTCCTTGCACGGGGCGGAGGACTCGCTGACCCGCCGCGGCCTGCTGGACGGCGGCGTCGTGGAGCCCGGCCTGCTCGGAGCCGTGGGACTGCTGGCCGTCCCCGAGCTGGCCCTGGAGATCGACATCGCGACGGCCAGCAGTCACGTCAAGGCGTGGCACCGCGAGTCGGCGGGCGCGGTGGCCACGCTGGCCACCGTGGACGGCCTGGTCTTCGAGCTGGCCTGGTTCGGCGCCGACCAGTGGGCGGGCGAGCTGGCCCGGGTCGCGGTGGTGCCCGAGGAGGTCACGCTGCACGACTCCGCGGTGCCGGCCGCGTTCACCATGCCCTACTCACTGGCGGACTCGGTCGGAGAGGCGCTGCGCTCGCACCGGTCTGACCTCGTCCAGGTGCTGGTGGCCCAGGCCGACGGCTCCGTCGTCGACGGCGACGGCGACCCGATCGAGGACGCCGCGGCCGGCGCGGCCGTGGCTGCTCTGCACCAGGAGGCGCAGGGCAGGCTGCGCCTGCTCGCCGCCCGGATCGAGGAGACGGGGTCCACGGCGGTCGGCGTCGTCTCCTGGACCCTGCTGGCCGACGGCTGGCACGCCCTGCTGCCGCACCACGACGTCGCCGCCCCCCGCCTCGAGGTCCGGCGCGTCACCCCGCAGGACCTGCCCGCCACCCTTGCTCCGGTGCTCGCGGAGGTGAACGCATGAGCGACCTCGGTGCCCAGATCGCGGCAGCCGGCAGCGCCCCGCCCCGCACGGAGGCGGCGATGGCGGCCGACAAGTACCACGAGATGCTGGCCCTGGCCGACCTGTTCGACTCATCCGGGGAGGAGATGCGCGGCCGGGCCCGGCTGGGGGTTGCGGTGCTCTCGGACCCGGAGATCGTCGCCTCCGCGGCGCTCTCCCCGGCCACGTACGCCGAGGCCGAGAGCGACATCCGGGCCGCCACCACCGGCAAGAACGGCCTGCTGACGCGCTCGGTCGAGCTCGACGCCGATGGGCTGGTCGTGCGCGCCACCGTGCTGACCTACCGCTGGATCGATGAGCTGCAGAACGCCGCGTACCAGACGCTGGGCTCGATAGCGGGCCGCGCGATCGGGTACCTGGCGCCGGAGGTGGCCCTGGGCGGCGCCATCGTCTCGGCCGGCCTGATCGAGACCGACAGCCTGGACCGCGACGGGGTGACGGCGTACCTGAACGACCTCGCCGAGAACAACCCGGAGCTGATGGACCACATCTCCGGCGGCGGCGGACTGCTGGACGGTCTCCAGATGCGCTCCCTGCTCACTGCCGGCGTGCTGGCGGGGGAACGTGGGAAGTCGGTGGCGCGCGGTGGCCTCCGGGCCCTCGGCGTGCAGCCGTTCGGGCTGGATGCGGCGTCCGCGCTCCGCGACTCCATCGGGGCCTTCATCTCCGAGGCGACCGGCCCCGACACCGAGGTGTCGGCGGACCCGGTCTCCGGCGCGGCGCCCCGCGGGCTCGGCGAGCTGATGGACACCCTGACCAGCACCGGCTCGGGCGTCGCGGTGCAGGAGGTCGGCCCCGACCGCTTCATCGCCTACCTCCCCGGCCCCACCGGCGCCCGGGAGAACGTCACCACGCCCCGGGTGCGTCTGGTCAGCGGCGACCACTCGATGTATGCCCGCCAGGTGGTCAAGGCCATCGAGAAGGCCGTGGGAGAGAGCAGCCAGGCCCGGGTGATGCTCGTCGGCACCGCCCAGGGTGGTGCGACGGCCGCGGAGATCGCTGCCGGGTCCCGGTCCACCAAGTTCGTCATCGACCAGGTGGTCACCGCCGACTCGCCCGCGTCCCAGGTCCCGGTGATCCCCGAGGCCTGTCAGGTGCTCTCCCTGGAGGAGCGCAGCGACCCGGTGGCGCTGCTGGGCTCCCTGATCAACCACGGGGTGCCCAACCGCCTCACCGTCGCCTACGACGGGCGCGGGGCTGACGGTGCGGAGGCCTTCGTGCAAGGCGCCCGCGCCGCGGACGCCTCTTCCCACCCGGAGCTGGTGGCCGCGGTGTCCCGGATGCGGTCGCTGGGGTTCCTCTCCGGCTGAACCGGATCGCAGCGCACCTCAGACGAGGTCGTGCACGAACTCCCCCAGCTGGCTCAGGTTGCGGCACTCGAACATCGGCACGATCTCGCCGTAGACCTGCGCAGCAGAGTCGCCGGTGCCCCAGTTGCGACGGTGCTCAGGGTTGAGCCACCAGCCTTGGCGGGCCGCCTGGGCGAGCCCGCGCAGCGCGTCCTCGCCCAGGTCGCTGTAGTTCGAGCGAGCATCGCCCAGGATCAGCAGCGACGCCTTGGGTCCCAGGGCGTCGGAGTGCAGCTCGGCGAAGCGCGCGAACGCCTGACCGTAGTTGGTCCGGCCGAAGCGTGAGGCGTGGGCGGCGCGAGCCGCCAGCTGGGCCATCACCTCGCCCGGGTCGGCGCCGGGGCGGAACGCGTCGGTCACCTCGTGCACGTCGTCGACGAAGGTGAAGGCGCGCACCTTGGTGAACTGCTCGCGCAGCGCGAAGACCAGCATCAGGGTGAACTGGGCGAAGTTGGCGACCGAGCCGCTCACGTCGCACAGCACCACCAGCTCGGTGCGGTGCGGCCGCTTGGGCCGGTGGTGGGTGGTGAGCGGGACCCCACCGGTGGACATGGAGGCCCGGACCGTGCGCCGGAAGTCGAGGGTGCCCCGGCGCTGAGCATGGCGCTCCTTGGTGAGCCGGGCCGCCAGCCGCCGCGAGAGCGGGTAGAGCTGGCGCCGCATCTCCTCCAGGTCGGCCCGTCGGGCGGATGTGAACTCGAGCCGGTCGACCGTGGGCCGCACGGTGAGGCGCGCGATGTCGGCCGGGTCGCGCTGGGCGGCGATGCGGCGCCGGGCATCCTCCTCGACCAGCCGGCTGAAGGCGCCGATCCGGCGGGCGGCCCCCCGCTCCGCCTCCTCCTCGCTGCGCCCGCGAGCCTGGAGCGCCGTGACGATCCGGGCCACCAGGTCCTGCGGCGTGACCCGGCGCAACGTCGTGTACGCCGACCATCCGGACTGACCCGGTGACCGGCCCGGCATCTCACCGAACCTCGCCACGGCCTCCACGGCCAGGTCGAGCAGGGCCGAGGGCTCCTGGCCGGACCCGCCGTCGAGCTCACCGTCCTCCGGACCGGGGTCGGTCCCTTCCGCCGCGCCCGCCAGAGCAGCGGCGAGGCGCTCGCGGAACTCGGCCAGGGCGTCGGCGGAGTCGCGCAGGCCGTGCTCGTCCTCCCAGTCGCCGGCATCCACGCCGTCGCCGAGCAGGCGCGGGAAGTAGAGGTCAAACAGCGCCTCGAACGTCGGGCGCTGGGACTGCCGCTTCACCAGCGTCGCGGCGTACCCGGTGCGGAAGAGCTCCCGGGACTCCCAGCCCAGCACCGAGGCGGCCGAGACGGCGTCGAGACCTTCGGCGAGGGAGACGCTGAGCCCGGCCTCACGCAGCGCCTCCAGGAAGCCGATGTGCCTGGCGAGCAGGCCCGAGCCGGTGCCGGCCGGCTGCTCGCTCATGCCCGGGTCACCGCCTCAGCTTGAGCTCGCGGACGGCACGGGCATGGTCGGAGGCGTGCTTGAGCACCACGCCCAGCGTCGACTCCACCGCCGCCTCGTCGAGGTCGTTGATCTCCAGGGCGATCAGGGTGCGCGCCCAGTCGATGGTCTCGGCGATCGAGGGCGACTTCTTCAGGTCCAGGTCGCGCATCCGGCCCACCATGTCGACCAGCTGGGCGGCGATCCGGTCGTCGATGCCGGGCACCTGGCTGAGCACGATGTCCCGCTCCCGCTCGGCGTCGGGATAGTCGAGGTAGAGGTAGAGGCAGCGACGCTTGACCGCCTCGGAGAGCTCCCGGGTGGCGTTCGAGGTGAGCACCACGAACGGCCGGCGTACGGCGGCCAGGGTGCCGAGCTCAGGGATGGTGACCTGGAAGTCCGAGAGCACCTCCAGCAGCAGGCCCTCCACCTCGACGTCGGTCTTGTCGACCTCGTCGATCAGCAGCACCGTGGGCTCCGCGCGGCGGATGGCGGTGAGCAGTGGACGGGTGAGGAGGAACTCCTCGGTGAAGATGTCGTCGTGGGTGCTGCTCCACTCCTGGCTCCCCGCGGCCTGGATGCGCAGCAGCTGCTTCTTGTAGTTCCACTCGTACAGCGCGCGCGCCTCGTCGAGGCCCTCGTAGCACTGCAGTCGCACCAGCTCGGCGCCGGTGGCCTTGGCGACGGCCTTGGCCAGCTCGGTCTTGCCCACCCCGGCCGGGCCCTCGATCAGCAGCGGCTTCTCCAGCGCTCCCGCGAGGTGGGCGGTGGTGGCGGTCGTCCGGTCGGTGAGATAGCCGGTCGCCTCCAGCCTGTTCGCGGCGTCTGCGGGCGAGCTGAACCAGGCATGGGGCGTGGCGCGGGGCATGACGCGAACTCTAGGCGCTGCGGGGCTAGGCTCGTGGCCACCAGACGACAGGGAGAACCAATGAGCACCGAAGAGGACGCGACCCTCAGCGTCGCCGCGCAACTGATCGCCGACCCCGAGATCACCCACGACGCCACGATCAGCGGTGACCGTCCCGGGATCCACCTGGAGCTGGTCGACCTGACCGACGCTCCCGAGGACGACGAGTGGGAGCTGGACACCACCGCCGACATGGGGCTGAAGATCATGATCGCCGGCCTGGACCCGGAGGTCGCGGGCCAGCTGCTCCGCGTCGCCGCGGACTTCCTGGACGAGGCCTCGGTCGAGGAGGACTAGGCAACCCGGCCCGGCCCGGCTCGATCCGGCGCCGGGCCGGAGCCCGACCGCCCAGCGGTCCAGCTCTGTGCAGCCGCCTTGGGTCCAGAGCTCATGCAGAAGATTGGCAGAGGGGGCGGGATTCGAACCCGCGGTAGGTCTCCCTACGACCGCTTTCAAGGCGGTTCCGATCGGCCGCTCCGGCACCCCTCCACGCCCGACACGCGCGCGTGGAGGCAGTCTAGGAGGTCCCGCACCCGCCGTCACGGCCGGGACCGGACAGCGGCGGCGCGAGCCGGCTCAATCGGATCCGCCCGTCTCGCCCTCCACCTCGTCGTAGGCGATGTCGTTGAGGCGCTGCAGGTGGTGCCGCAGGTCGACCATCAGCCGCCGCAGCTCGTAGTTCGCGCGGTCCACGTCGCAGTCGGCGAGCACCCGGAACCTGAGCACCGTCATCCGGTCGAGCAGGGTGTTGCGCTCCCGCAGGGCCGAGGACCGGCGCGCCTGTAGAAGGTCCGGAGGGACCTCGGTCTCGCTGACCAGCAGCTCGCGCACTGCATTCATCCGTTGCAGCACCGCCCAGCGCCACACGCTGAGCGGGGTGCTGTGCGCATAGTGCTCGAGCACGTGCTCCAGTCGGAGCACGGCGGCGTGGGCCACCTCGTCGGCGGCGGTAACGGTGGGCGTCATAGGGCGTCCTCCCCGGGGAGTGGGAGATGATTCGGCTCTGAGTCTGACGCCCCTCGTGCGTTGTGACAAGAGTTGATTGGCTTCGGGTCGCGACGTTGTGTTCAATCGGGGGGTGCCAACCCCCACCCCCGCCGACTACCGGTTCGCCCCCACACTGACCGCCCGCCTCCTCGGCCTGACCCTGGTGGCCTCGGCCGTCGTGGTCCTGCTGGCCACGGTGGCCGTGGCCTACTGGGACCTGCACACCGTGGTGCTGCTGATCCCCGCACTGCTCGTGCTCGCGGTGCTGGTCTCGATGATGGCCTGGAGCAACGGGTACGTCGTGCGGCTCACCGAGGACGGCTACCAGGTCCGCCGGATCCGCGGGGCCGGCGTACCGGCGGCGCACTGGAAGGACGTGGAGGACGCGGTCACCACCCACGTCCACGGCTCCCCGTGCGTGGTGCTGCGCCTGCGCGACGGCCGGACCACGACCATCCCGGTGGAGACGCTGAACGTCGACCGCGAGGCCTTCGCCCGGGAACTGCAGGAGCGCCTGGCCCACGGTCAGGGGCACCGTCGGCTGTGACCCGCGTGGCCATTCCGGGGGTGATTCGGCACTTGCGGCTCGCGCCTTGTAGCCTGTCCTCGCTGTCGGGAGGCGTCGCCTAGTCCGGTCTATGGCGCCCGCCTGCTAAGCGGGTTTGGGGCTAAAACCCCATCGAGGGTTCAAATCCCTCCGCCTCCGCAGTGTGTCCGGCCCCCGTTGCACGCGACGGGGGCCGGACCTTTTCTCCCACCGAGCACGGCCAGGGGCCCAGCCACGACCAATTTCTGCAGCAATCTGCAACGCAACAACCTGCAGGTCCATAACGGTGACGTACGCCCGGTATGCGGTTGAGAATGGACTCCGAGGGCTTCCCCGAAGCCCCAGACCTGAAGGTGGCCAGCATGAAGTTTGTCCGACCCGTTGCCGTTGTCGTTGCCACGACCCTGCTCAGCCTCGGTGTCCTCTCGACGGCTCCCGCCCAGGCGCGGGACACCAGCTGGGGATACAGCGTCGGGCGCTGACCGCTCACAACCAGACCCGCGAGACACGGGACCGTTCGGACCCCCCGCCGACCGGATCTCGGGAGCCTCCGCCAAGGCGAGTCTCGCAAGACGAAGGCAGCGACCATCTGGTCGCTGTCTTCGTCGTTTCGGACGGCCGTCCCGCGCGGGTCGCCAGACCCGGCTCTCGGGAGCTAGTCCTCCGGCTGGTCCTTCAACACTTCTTGACCGGTGACTCCACGGCGACCCATGGCGTAGCCGAGCTGGAAGCGGGTCTGCGCCTCGAACTCCTCCTTCAGGTCCGAGACGTAGGCGGCATACGTCCTGGGACTCACCCCCAGACGCTTGGCGCTCGCGGGGTCGGCGTACCCCTCGATCAGCATCCGGATCGTCATCGCGCGCTGCTCCGCGGCGACGTAGCGGGTCATGGAGGTCTCGCGATTGGAGTAGGGACGGCCCCGCTCCCAGACGCGTTCGAACATGTCGACCAGGTAGGCCACCAACGACGGCTCCCGGATCGCCAGTGCCACGGCCAACCCCTCGTGCCCGGGGATCAGTGCCACCCGACGGTCCACCACGATGATCCGGTTGAAGAACTCGTCCAGGGTCCTGACCTCGGCACCGCGTGCCACCACCTGGGCGACGTACTTGTGGGTGTGCGAGCTGCGCCGCGCCGAGTGCTGGTAGAGGGTCCGCATCCGTACGCCGCGGTCCAGCGCCGCCAGATCACGCTGGGTGGCCGCCTCCAGGCTCGGTGAGCTGCGCCCGGTCTGAGGCTGGGCGGTGAGCAGCTCGTACTCGGCGTCCGCGACCATCGAGGCGATGAACGGGTTGATCGCCTCCGACCGGACCTCGGTAAACGCCCCGCTGGCCACCCCCGGGGACTTGCGCCAGGTGTGGGCCAGCCCGTTGAAGGCCTGGGCCCAGCTCGCGGACTCCGAGATCAGCTCGGCCCCGCGCTGGCCCATCGGCGAGACCACGAGCGAGGAGACGGTACTCGGATCGACCGCCACGAAGCGCGGGCCGTCGCGCACCAGCAACCCGACCCGCAGCAGCAGGTCGAACCCCCGTCGCAGGTCCTCGTCCTCGAGGCGGGCGTCCTCGGCGAAGATGCCGCCCGAGGAGACGATGTCGTCGTAGAGCGGAGTCGAGACCCGCTCGAACAGCTCCCGGTCCCCGGGTCCGTACTGCGCCACGCCGCCCTCCTGAAAAAAGCGATAGGCCCCGGCCAGGCCCGCGCAGCCATGATCTTCGCACAGCGCGGAGCCCGGACCGGGGTCTTGTCACCCCCAGCGCAGTCGGGGCCCAGGCTCACGCCTCCAAGCGGGTGGAAAGCGACGACGGCCCCCGTGCTCGCGTGCGAGCTCGGGGGCCGTCGAGGGCGGTGCTGTGGACCGGGGTGAGGGTCAGCTCTCGTCGCTGTCCAGCTCGGACGCGACCCGGCGGTGGGCCTCCCAGATCGCCTCGGGCATGTTGTCGAACTGCTTGAGGTGCTCCTCGCGGTAGCCCATCTCCTGCTGCCAGCGGGCCTTGTCGATCGTGAGGATCGTCTTCAGGTCCTTGGCGCTGATGTCCATGCCCTCGAGGTCGAGCTCCTCCTCGGTCGGGATGATCCCGACCGGGGTGCGGTTGCCCTTGACCTCGCCGTTCTTGAGCTTGAGCAGCCACAGCAGCGGGCGCAGGTTGTCGCGGTATCCGGGCCACAGGAAGTGGCCGTCCTCCGGGTCCTTCTGGAACCAGTTGACGTGGGCGAAGATCGGCTGGTCCTTGGCGGCCCCGACGATGTCGAGGTAGTGCTGGGCGTAGTCGCCCTCGCCGTAGGCCATGAAGGGGCGGTTGGACATGGGGTCGTAGCGGAGCACGCCCTCCTTGCCCTCGGCCGCGGCAGTCGCCTCGGCACCCAGCGTCAGGCCGTCGTAGACGCCCTCGGCGAGGTCGTGGATCGCGCGGATCAACGGCTCACGGTCGCGGGTGCGGCCACCGAAGATGATCGCGTCGATCGGGACGCCGGCAGCGGCGTCGTAGTCCTTGGCGATGTTGGGGACGTTGTCCAGCGTGGTGGTGAACCGGCTGTTCGGGTGCGCCCACGGGTCGTTCTGCTCGGCCTCGGAGCGCTCCGAGATCGGGTTGCCCTTCCAGTCCAGCCAGCCGGTGTTGTCGGCGGGCGGCTGCGGCGTGCGGCCCTCCCACCAGACCTCCTGGGTGGTGGGGTTGTAGGCGATGTTGGTGAAGATCGCCTTCGTGCCCTCGGCGATGGAGGCCAGGGCGGTGGGGTTGGTGCCCTCGTTGGTGTCCTTGGCGACGCCGAAGACGCCGTACTCCGGGTTCATGCCGTAGAGCTTGCCGTCGGCCTCGTTGACCCAGAGCCACGCGATGTCGTCGCCGTAGAAGGAGACGTGGTAGCGGTCGCCCAGGGCGTCGGGGGCCAGCATCATCGCGAGGTTGGTCTTGCCCGAGGCGCTCGGGAAGCCACCGCAGATGTGGTAGTCCTTGCCGGTCTCCTTGTCGTGGATCCCGATGAGCATGTACTGCTCGGCGAGGAACTTCTTCGACGCCCAGCCGTCGTACGCACCCTGGCGCAGGCCGTGCGCGATCTTGCCGAGCAGCGCGTTGCCGCCGTACGACGACCCGAAGTGCAGGATCGTGCGCTCGTCGGCGACCGTGACGAAGTAGCGCTGGTCCTCGGGGGTGCCCTGGCCCAGGTTCTCCAGGTCGCCGGTCACGTGGACCGCGCGGACGAACTGGTTGGGGTCCTCGAGGTCGTTGAGGAACTGCGCGCCCACGCGGGACATGCGGATCATGTGCAGCACGACGGTGCGGGCGTCCGTCAGCTCGACACCGGCCGCCCACGGGGCGAGGTCGTTGCCGGGAGGCGACATCAGGTAGGGGATGACGTACATCGTCTTGCCCTGCGACGCGCCGCGCATCCGGTCATGGAGCAGCGGCTTCATCTCGTCGGCGGGGCGCCAGTTGTTGTAGACGCCCTTGTCCTTGGGGTCGTTCGTGGCCACGATCGTGCGCTCCTCGGAGCGCGCGGTGTCCTTGTAGTAGCTGCGGGAGTAGTAGAGACCCTCCCCTGCCGGGTCGAGCTCGCCCGCGTCCAGGGCCTCCTGGATGAGCCGTGCGTCGTCGGCGGCGGAGACCACCTCGATGCGCTCGGCGCCCGTCAGTTCCGCGTAGTAACGAACGTACTCGAGAACGTGCGGGTTCTTCAGCCCAGCGGCGTCCAGTGCTGCCTCAACGTCTGCCATCGTGCCTTGCTCCCTCAGTCATGGAAGTTCCGGTGCCCGGACCTCTTCGTCCGCCTGCCGTGCCCTCGTACCCACAAAACACTCTAATTGAAGAGTTTCGCAACTACGCTAGTCTGCACATGTCGTGAGACTAACCTGAGAGGCAGGGTGAGGGCATCATGGCAGTACCCATCTACGAGGCCAAAGCCGACCTCTTCCGGACACTGGGTCACCCGGTGCGGGTCCGCGTCCTGGAGCTCCTCTGCGAGAAGCCGATGCCGGTGAGGGACCTGCTGGCCGAGATCTCGGTGGAGTCCTCCAACCTCTCCCAGCAGCTCGCCGTGCTGCGCCGCTCCGGCCTGGTCACCTCCACCCGCCACGGCACCACCGTCGAGTACGCCGTCGCCAGTCCCGGGATCGCGGCCCTCCTCGCCGCTGGCCGGGAGATCCTCGCCTCGGTGTGGAGCGACGCCGAGGACCGGCTCCACGAGCTGCGCGAGACCTCCTGATTTCACCCCCGGGCAGCCCATCGGCTACTCTCTTCCAGTCCTCGCCTTGGCGGGACGGGCGCCTGTAGCTCAACGGATAGAGCATCTGACTACGGATCAGAAGGTTTGGGGTTCGAATCCCTACAGGCGCACAGATCGGATCCACCGCACGACCTGCGCAACGGTTTCACCAGGGCCGCTCCCCACCGTGGGAGTGGCCCTTCTCCGTTTCAAGAACCGGCCCAAATACTCTCCGCGCGCCGGTTCAGCGCGGAGTGGGGTGGGGAATCAGTGGTCGCGACCGTCGGTCTCGAGCAGGCGGAGCCAGATCTCGCTGATGGTCGGGTACGCCGGTACGGCGTGCCAGAGCCGCTCGAGCGGGATCTCGGCGGTGACGGCGATCGTGGCCGCGTGCAACAGCTCGGCGACATCGGGGCCGACCGCGGTGAAGCCGACCAGGACGTTTCGCTCGGCGTCGATGACCATCCGGGCCTGGCCGCGGTAGCCGTCTGCGTGCAGCGAGGCGCCGGCGACGGCCCCCAGGTCGTAGTCGGCGATCCGTACCTCGATGCCGGCGGCTGCCGCGGTCTCGGCGGACAGGCCGACGGCCGCGACCTCGGGATCGGTGAAGACCACCTGCGTGACAGCACGTTCGTCCGCGGTGACCGCGTGCCGTCCCCAGGCGCTCAGGTCGGGACGGTCGCCGCGCGCCCGTGCGGCGATGGCGTCGCCCAAAGCACGCGCCTGGTACTTGCCGTGGTGGGTCAGCAGCGCCCGCGCGTTGACGTCGCCCGCGGCGTACAGCCATCCGCCGTCGACCGGCATTCCAGCCTCGTCAACGACAGCGAGGGACTCGTCGACGGCGAGCCAGCCGCCCGCGGCAAGGCCGAGGTGGTCGAGGCCGAGGTCCTTGGTGTTGGGCGTGCGTCCGGTCGCGACCAGGACCTCGTCGGCCGTGACGACCCCACCGTCGCCCATGGTGAGGTGCACAGCGCCCGCGGCGTCACGACGGGCCGCGGTGGCCTCGGCCTCCAGGTGAAGGGTGACCCCAGCCGCCTCGAGAGCTGTCGCCACGTGCTCCCCGGCGAACGTCTCGACGCCCGGGAGCATCCGGGTCTGGGATATCACCGTCACCCGAGAGCCGAGCGCGCTGAACGCGGTGGCCATCTCTGAGCCGACGACACCACCCCCGATGATCGCCAGCCGCTCCGGCACCGTCCGGACGGCAGCGGCGTCCCGGCTGGTCCACGGCTTCACCTCGGCCAGACCTGGTATCGGGGGCACCTGCGCCGAGGTGCCGGTGGCGATCACGACCGCGTGTCGCGCCGCGAGCACGGTAATCGTGCCGTCGGCGTGGGTCACCGTGACGCTTCGGCTGCCGGCGATGCGCCCGTTGCCGCGGACCAGCGTGATCCCCGCCCCTTCGAGCCAGCCGACCTGACCGGCGTCGTTCCAGCCCGAGGCGAACCGGTCGCGGCGACGCAGTACGGCGTCGACGTCCAGCTCGCCACTGACGGCCCGACCGGCGGCCGGGAGCGCTCGGGCGGCACGGACGGCGGCGGCGTCGCGCAGCAGCGCCTTGGTGGGCATGCAGGCCCAGTAGGAGCACTCCCCGCCGACGAGCTCGCGCTCGACGATCGCTGCGGTCAGGCCGCCCTGCACCACCCGGTCGGCGACGTTCTCGCCGACCGGGCCGGCGCCGATGATGACCACGTCGTACGTCTCGTGGGCCCCTGCCGCACCGGTGGCGGAACCCGGAGTCGTGGCGGTCATCGCTCAACGCTCGCGTTGCTGCGGTGCAGCCGGAACGCGGAGACCGCGAAGAAGATGCCGCCGAGGGTCGCATACCCGGCGAGACTGGCCAGCGAGGCGCTGCCGTTCGAGGCCATGGCGACGAAGCTGCCGCCGGCGAGGACCGAGATCCCGCCGCTGAGGATCATCGGCCATTGACCGCTGAGGCCGCGGCGCTGGACCGCGACGATCAGCTGCACGACGCCGGCGGTAATCGCCCAGGCGCCCCACACCCGAAGGACATCGGGGATCCCAGAATTGATCGCGACGCCCAGCCCGATGGCGGTGGCCAGGCTCAGGGCCATGTTCACGAGGAGCGGGACCCGCTCTCGCGTGGCGCCCGACGAGCGGAGGTCGTAGACGGCGGCGCCGAGGTCGACGAGGGGATAGAGGACGAGGAGCGTGACGGTGAACGGGTTCAGCTCGGACGCGCTGGTGGCGAGCAGGCCTGCCCAGGCGATCGCGAACGCGAACCGGGCGGCGTAGAGGTTGCGCAACGCCGAGGTGCTGGCGGCGGGCGCGGGCCGGGCGGTGACTGCCTCGGCCTCGGTGTGATGGGACATCGAATTCTCCTTCTCGGGGTGAACTTAGTGGATAGACCGATCGGTCTCCTTCAGGGTGTGGCACCACGTCGTGGATGTCAAGACCGACCGTTCTATCTGTTAACATCGGATCCCTACGAAAGAGAAGGAAGGCTGATGTCCGAGGCGCGCGCACGACTGCTCAGCACGGCGAGCCGGCTGTTCTACGCCGAGGGGCTGCACTCCGTCGGCATCGATCGGATCATTGCCACAGCGGGGGTGACCCGGGCGACGCTCTATCGGCACTTCCCCAGCAAGGACGACCTCCTCGTCGCCTACCTGACGCAGAGCGACGAGATCCTTCGTTCACGTGTTGACGCCGTGCGAGAGTCGGGCGAGCCGACCGAGGACGTGATCCGGGCCGTAGCCGCAGCGATCGCCGAGGACATCCAGCGGCCGGGTTTTCGCGGCTGCGCGTTCCTCAACGCAGCCGCCGAGTACCCGGATCCCGCCCACCCGGTGCACCGCGCGGTGATCGAGCACCGCGACTGGTTCCTGGCCACGGTCGAAGAGCTGTTCGCCGAGACCGGCAAGCCTGACGCGGAGCCTGCCGCCCGCCACTTCGTCATGCTGCGCGACGGAGCCATGGCCGCCGGCTGCCTCGCCGGCCCCAAGGTCGTCTGCGAGACCTTCCTGCGCGGCGTCGAGGGGCTACTCGTCTACCGGAGTCGAGACGATCTGAAAGAAGCTCTAGGGCAGGGATAACTGTGCGACCTCGATCGCATCGAGCACCGTGGCCCTCGCCTTCGCTGTGGGCACCCTCGGCAACGTGGCCGGCTCCGCACTCGCCGGCGTCGACACCGTCTGGGACGTGTCGCTGTCCACCGCAACCCAGATCGTGCTCGGCAACCTGGTCGGCATGGCGATCGGCCTCACGCTCGGCGTGGTGCTGAGGGTCTCGGCCGCAGCGATCGTCAGCTACTTCGTGGTCTCGCTCGTGCTGCCCGGCATCCTGGTGCTGCTCGCGTCGGTGCGGGAATGGTTCCTGGACCTGCAGCCGTGGATCGACTGGAACTACACGCAGGTGGCACTCTTCGAGGGCGCCACGAACACCGGTGAGGAGTGGGCGATGCTCGGCTCGACCACGATGATCTGGATCGTCATCCCCCTGGTCGTCGGGCTGCTCGCCCTGCGCCGCTCCGAGGTCAAGTAGTCACACCGGGGCGTGACGTGGCGGGACGTGAAAGCACCGATCGAGCCGACGAAACGGTGCTTTGGCTTCCCTCCACCTGTGACGGTCCCCCCTAGGCTGGCGTCAACCAGTCGGGAGGACTGACGATGAGTCACCAAGCACTGCAGGACCGGGTACGACGGCAGCGGGAGCAGCTGCCCGACATGTACGCCGCCTTCGGCCCCGAGCACCTGCCGGAACGGCTCGCCCTGACCCTGGACGACCCCAGCGACCTCGACGACGTCAAGGGCGTGGACCGGGCCGAGCTGCTGGCCGACACCGAGCTGATGGACCTGATGGTGACCGCCACCCGGCTGGGGGACGCGGTGGCGGACGCCTACGCCCTGCTCCTGCCCGAGCACGGGATGCGCGGCCTGATCGACATGCTGCAGACCGCGTGCCGCAAGGGCGTCGACGCGGTGCCGGACGCCCCGGCCGAGCTGCGAGCCTTCATGGCCGCGATGGAGGACCGGCCGGACTGGATCGACCTGGACCAGGTCGAGGAGGGCGCCCGCTGGGAGCGCATCAACGCCGCACTGCTGACGCCGTTCGTGATCCGGGGCGCGTTCCTGGCCACCTTCCTCAACGCCTACGCCGCGCTGCCGATGGCGATCACCGGCGCCCTCACCGGCGAGACCTCGGCACGTCGGGTCAAGGAGACGGCCGCGTTCTTCGCCGCCACCGTGCTGCCCGGTGGCACCGCGCGCAACGGTCCCGGTTTCGAGGCCGCGGCCATGGTGCGGCTGATGCACTCGGCGGTGCGGGTGCACGCCACCCGCTCGGGACGGTGGAACCACGACACCCACGGGCCGCCGATCCCTCAGGTGGACCAGATGCCGGCCGGGCTGATCAGCAGCTTCCTGATGTCGGTGGCGACCGTGAAGGACGGGCGCGACGACTTCAACACGCGTGAGCGGGCAATGATCGAGCTGGCCCGTTACCGCTGCTTCCTGCTCGGCCTGCCGGTCGAGCTGCTTCCCGAGGACCCGCACGGAGTGATCCGCGTCTTCAAGGCGCGCGCCGCGACGCTGCGCAGCTCGTTCGACGACGACACCTGCGGGGCGCTGGTCCGCGCGACGCTGGCAGCCCGGCTCCATCCGGACGCGGGCCGGTGGGGCCGGGCCGCGGAGCGGTTCGAGCGCAGCTTCGCCACGATCACCTTCGTCAAGGCCTTCCTCCAGGGCGACTACGAGCGCGCCGAGCGGATGGGCGTGCACGTCAGCCGGGCGGACCAGCTGCGCGCCGCCCCGATGCTGCCGTTCCTGATCGGACGGGTGCTGCTGGTCCGCAAGCTCGCCGGGGTCCCGGGACTGGGCCGGGTCACCGACCGTTACGTCGTGGCCACCCTGCGCCGCAGGCTCCGCGGCTACGGCCACCCGGAGTACGTCGCCCGGGTCGGCTGATCGGTCGGCTCCGGGCAACGGCAGCATCGCTGCGCCGCTGCCCGGAGGTAGCCGTCAGTGCAGCTGTCGGCTCCGGGTGACCGCCTCGTAGTAGCGGCTGGACTCCGGGCGCCAGAGGAAGAACAGGATGACGACGGCCAGGACCACCGAGACCAGGTTGAAGACCAGGGTCGTCGTCGTGCTGCCCGGCTGGTTGAGGGTCAGGATGGTGGAGAGCACGTTGAGCACCCCCAGCACGGTCGCGGTGATCCGCGCCCAGGACCGGCCCTGGCCGTTCTTCCAGGCGAGCCACGCCCACAGCGCCGCCCCGACCAGGCCGAAGAGGCCGACCATGGTGAGCGAGACCGCGTAGGCGGCGTCGATCGTGCTCTGGGTCGCGTTGGGGTCGGACTCGCGCACCGACTCCTCGATGGTGTCCTTGAGCCCGCCCAGGGTGAAGAGCGAGATGATCAGGGACAGCAGGCCCAGGCCGGCGCCGACGTACATCAGCTTCACGGCGTTGGAGATGCTGGCGGGGCGCTCGGGCAGCTGCGCCGGCCCCTTGGCCTCACCTTGCGGGTACTGCGGGTACTGCGGATATTGCGGGTACTGCTCGGACATCCATCCCCCTACGGTCTCAAACGGACGAGCTCTGATGGGCCTGACTCTCCCATGCGCCTGGCCGACCTAAGCGTGGCGGGCAAGGTGTCCGAGGCACTCCCCCTGGTCCCTGCCCGTCGCCGGCCTGCGAGTGGTCAGCGTCCCGAGGACGGTCCTCGGTGTCAAGGGTCCGCGGCGTCAGCCCAGGGCGACCGGCGCGGCGGGCAGCGCGCGCTTGTGCGCCGTCCTGGCGTACGCCGTCTCGATCACCCTGCTCGCCTCGTCGGAGACCTGCTCGCCGACCAGGTAGCCGTCGATCTCGGCGTACGTGATGCCGTAGGCGGTCTCGTCGGGCAGCTGCGGGCGGGCCTCCTCCAGGTCGGCGGTCGGGACCTTGGAGACCAGTGCGGCCGGGGCGCCGAGGTGCCGGCCGAGCTGGCGGACCTGCCCCTTGGTCAGGCCGGCGAGCGGAGTGATGTCGGCGGCCCCGTCACCGTGCTTGGTGAAGAAGCCCATCACCGCCTCGGCGGCGTGGTCGGTGCCGACCACCAACGCTCCCAGCCGCCCGGCGACGGCGTACTGGGCGGTCATCCTGATCCTGGCCTTGATGTTGCCCTTCACGAAGTCGGCCTTGGCCGCGTCCAGGTAGCCGCCGGTCGGCGAGGTGGCGGCGTGCAGCGGGTCGACCGAGGGCTTGATGTCCACGGTGAGCACCTCGTCGGCGGCGATGAACCGCAGCGCCTCCTGCGCGTCGGCCTCGTCGGCCTGGACACCGTACGGCAGGCGCACCGCGGTGAACCGCTTGCCGGCCCGCTCGCAGGCGAGCTGGGTCAGGCGCCCGGCCACCGTGGAGTCGACGCCCCCGGAGATGCCGAGCACGTAGCCGCTCGCGCCGGACCCGGTCAGGTAGTCGGCGAGGAACGAGATCCGACGCTCCGCCTCGGCGGCCGCCTCGATCTCCGGCACCACCCCCAGCGCCGAGGCGATCCGCTGCTGGATGGGGGCGGGGTCGGTCATCTGGCGCCTTTCGTCCGAGGCCGCCGGTGTGCGGCCCCGGACCATCCTGCCAAGGTGCTCACCGCCGCCGTCCTGCCGGACCTCAGCCAGTCGCAGGCGAGGCGGTGGGCAGCGTGAACGCGAGCGAGACGTCGGTGCCGGCACCCAGCGTCGAGGTGAGGGAGAGCTCGCCGTCCATCAGGTCCACCAGCTCTCGGCAGATCGCCAGCCCCAGCCCCGCGCCCTCGTGGCGCCGGGTCGCCGAGGGGTCGGCCTGGGAGAACGGGTCGAAGATGCTCTGGCACAGCTCGGACGGCACGCCCACCCCGGAGTCGCGCACCCCGATCTGCAGCGTCGTGGCGCCTTGGGCTGCGGCAGCCGACCGGGCACTGAGCTCGACGAACCCGTGCTCGGTGAACTTGACCGCGTTGTCCAGCAGGTTGGTCAGGACCTGCTGCAGCCTCAGCGTGTCGCCCACCAGCTCGCGGCACAGCCCCGGGTCCACGACGAGGTCGAAGCGCAGTCCCTTGCGGGTCGCCTGCTCCCGCGCCCAGGCGCAGACGTCGTACAGCAGCAGGTGCGGGTCGAAGGGCGCCGGCTGCAGGGTCAGCACCCCGGCCTCGATCCGGGAGATGTCCAGGATGTCCTCGATCAGCCGGGCCAGCCGCTTGCCGCCGCGCAGCATGGCCTGGACGAAGCGCGCCTGCAGCTCGGTGAGCCCGGTGTCCTCCAGGAGCTCCGCGGTCGCCACGATGGTGGTCAGCGGGGTGCGCAGCTCATGGCTCATGTTGGCCACGAACATCGACTTGGCGACGTTCGCGGCGTCCGCGGCCTCGCGCGCCTCTCGCAGCTCGCGACTGATGCGGGTGCGCTCGGAGATGTCCTCGGCCACCCCGTGCACCCCGACCACCTCGCCCTCGACGACCACCGGCAGGCCGACCAGGGCGACCTCGACGAGGGTGCCGTCCCGGTGCCGCACGCAGGTCTCCAGCCGGCGCGGCTCGCCCGCCACCACGGCCGCGAACTCGGCCGAGACCCGCTCGACCTCGTCGGGGGCGACGACGTCGCGAAAGCTCATCCCGCGCATCTCGGCGGGCGTGTAGCCGGTCAGGTCCTGGGTGGCGAGGTTGACGTCGGTGTAGGAGCCCTGGAGATCGAGGGAGAATACCGCGTGCGGGTTGTGGGTGAACAGCGAGCGATAGCGCTCGGCGCCCTCCATCAGCGAGCGGACCACCACTGGTGTGAGCGGATCGGAGTCATCCACCTGCATCTCCCACCTGCCTGTCTGGGGTCCACGGATCGGGCGCTCACACCCTACGCTTTTTCGACGGACCCACTGCGGCACTCTCCGCCCGGCAGGCGCGCACTACAGTCGTGAATCCTGTGAGATCCGAGGAGAGGGAACCCATGACTGAGGAACTGCACGCGAGCAGCGAGCCGAAGACCGCCGAGCTGTTGCGACTGCACAGCGACCCCACGCTGCTGACGGTGGTGAACGTCTGGGACTCGATCTCCGCGCAGGTCGTCGCCGACGTCCCCGGCACCTCGGCGCTGGCCACCGCGAGTCACTCGATCGCTGCCTCCCGCGGCTACGAGGACGGCGAGAAGATCCCGCTGGAGGAGATGCTCGAGGAGGTCGGGCGGATCGCCTCGGCGACCACCCTGCCGGTCTCCGCCGACCTCGAGGGCGGGTACGGCGACGCCGCCGAGACCATCCGTCGGGCGATCGGTGTCGGGGTGGTGGGGGCCAACCTGGAGGACCAGATGAAGCCCCTGGACGAGGCCGTGCGCCAGGTCGAGGCGGCCATGGACGCCGCCGAGCGCGAGGGGCTGCGCGACTTCGTGCTGAACGCCCGTACCGACGCCTTCGTCAAGGCCGGGGACCGCGACCCCGGCGAGGTGATGGCCGAGGCGATCCAGCGCGGCCAGGCCTACCTGGCGGCGGGCGCACCCGTGGTCTTCGTGCCGGGCCTGTTCGACGAGAAGCAGGTGACCGAGATGGTGGAGGCCTTCGGCCCGCAGCGGCTCACGCTGATCGGGCTCCCCGGCTCGCTGCCGTTGGAGCGGCTGGAGCAGCTGGGCGTGGCCCGGGTCTCCTACGGCCCGCTGTCGCAGCGGGTGGCGCTGACCGCCCTGGCGGAGCTGACCGAGGCGGTGCTCCGCGGAGGCGGCGTACCGGACAACGTGCGTCCGCTCAACTAGCGGGACAGGTCGCCGGTACGCCGCACAGGTCGCGTCAGACCCGGGTACCGGCGACCGCGTCGTCGACGCCGAGATCCGCCGGACCGGAGGCGCCGCGCGCGCTCCGCGGGATGAACAGCACCACGATCGCGCCGAGCGCGGCGGCCGCCGCACCGATGATGAAGCAGATCCGGAACGCGTCGTGGCTGGGGATCGCCACGCCCGGGGCGAGGCTCACCGTCTGCGCACTAAGCACAGCCGCCATCACGGCGCCGGCGATCGTCGTACCCATGGAGCGCATCAGGCCGTTGAGGCCCACGCTGGAGCCGGCCTCGTGCACCGGGACGTTCTCCAGGATCAGCGTCGGCATGGCCGCGTAGCCAATGCCCACGCCCGCGCAGATCACGCAGGTGGCCAGCAGCAGCTGCCACGGAGCGGCGGTCAGGAAGACCCCCACCAGGTAGCCGCCGGCGATGACGAACGCGCCCACGGACAGGGTGATGCGAGCACCGAAGCGGGTGAGCATCTTGGCGGAGACGGGTGCGAACAGCATCATCATGATGCCGCCCGGCGCCATCCAGAGACCGGCCTGCAGGATCGACTGGCCGAGGCCGAAGCCGGTGGCCTCGGGCAGCTGCAGCAGCTGAGGCACGACGATGGACTGGGCCATCATGCCGAAGCCGATCAGCACGGCGGCGATGTTGGTCAGCAGCACCGGACGCTTGGCCGAGGTCCGCAGGTCGACCAGCGGGTCGTGGTGCCGCAGCTCGTAGAGGCCCCACAGGACCAGGACCACGAGGCCGAAGACGACCGCCCCGATCGTCTTGCCGTCGCTCCAGCCCCAGGAGGTGCCCTTGGAGATACCGACCAGGACGGAGACCAGACCGATGGCCAGGCCGATCGCGCCGCCGAAGTCCATCCGGGCGGGGTGCTCGTCCTTGACGTGCGGCAGCAGCACCACCGAGAGCACGGCCATCAGCAGCGCCAGGCCGGCGGACATCCAGAACAGGGCGTGCCAGTCGAAGCTCTGAGCGATCCACGCGGCCAGCGGGAGGCCGAGCGCGCCGCCGACACCCATCGTCGCGCTGACGGCGGCGGTCGCGGTGTTGACCATGTGCGCCGGCGCGACCTCGCGGACCAGGCTGATGGCCACCGGGATGAAGCCCATCGCGAGGCCCTGGAGGACTCGTCCGGTCAGCACGACCGGCAGGGAGCTGGAGATGGCACAGATCAGGGAGCCGAGCACCAGGATCGAGGCGGAGACGACCAGCACGGGCTTCTTGCCGACGATGTCGGCGACCCGGCCGGTGACGGGCATCGCCACGGCGCCGGCGAGCAGCGTCGCGGTGACCACCCAGGAGGCGTTGCTGGCCGAGGTGTTGAGCAGCTGCGGCAGCTCGCCCTGGATGGGGATCACCAGAGTCTGGGTCAGGGCGGCACTGAGGCTGCCCAGGCACAGCACCAGGACGACCAGCTTGGCACCGGTCGTGGAGAGGGAGTCCGTGGCGGACCCCGGTCGAGGCGTGTTCATCAGGTCCTTCCGACCAAAATATGTAACTTACATAAGCCTGCGTATGCTACCGACACCAGGCGCAGACTGCGAAAGGGCACCATGGAGAGCCGTCGCACCCCTCGTCCCCGCACACCCGCGGCGAGGCTGACCAAGCTGATCGTCTTGCTGGACCGGCACCGCCGCATCGTGGAGCACCGCTCCAGCCTGCGTGCGGCCGACCAGCGGTTGCTGTGGCTCTTCACCGACGGCCGGGCGCGCACCCTGCGGGAGATCGCGGAGGCGCTGGCCCTGGAGCAGTCCACGATCAACCGGCAGGTGAACGCCGCCATCAGCGCCGGCCTGCTCCAGCGCTACCGCGCGCCGGGTCGCTCCGCCCAGCTGGTCGAGCTCACCGCCGAGGGTCTGGAACGGTTCGAGAACGACGTCTCCCTGATGCTGGAGACCGTGGGCACCGCCCTGGCCACGCTCGGCGACCACGACTCCGAGCAGCTGCTGGTCCTGATGGAACGCTTCGTGGAGTCCTACGGCGACACCGTCACCGAGTAGTGCTCACCTCCCTGGCCACGCCGGGACCGGGTGCGAGCATGTCGCCATGACGACGTACCGCAGCTCGCCCGCGACCGCCCGAGCCCGACGCCGTACGTCGGCGCTCGCCCTGCTCCTGGTCGGCGGCCTCGCCCTCACCGGGTGCGGCGACGACGAGCCGGAGGAGGCGAGCGACCCCACGCCCTCGGCCAGCACCAGCGCCCCGGCGACCCCGACGCCGACGCCGAGCCCGAGCCCGAGCGTCAGCGTCAGCGAGGAGGCGGGCCCCGAGCACAGCTTCTCCGACATCACCCCGGTCTACTACGCGGTCGAGAGCCGCACCGGGCTGATGCTGGCCAGGGAGCCGCGCGAGACCGGCGAGGCGGGCGTCGGCGCCGTGGAGGCCATGATCAGCGGACCGCAGGACCCCGACTACTCCTCGACCTGGAACCCCGCCACCAAGGTCCTCGGCATCAGCGAGGCCGACGGCGTGATCAACGTCGACCTCTCCGCCGAGGCCCGGGACGCCGACGTGGGTGCCCCGGGCGCGGAGCTGATGGTCCAGCAGCTGGTGTGGACCGTCACCCAGCTCTACGGCGACGAGCTGGGGGTCCAGCTGCTGATCGACGGCGAGCCCGCCGGCGAGCTGTGGAGCGCCGTCACCTGGGACCAGCCGGTCACCCGCACCCCGGCCGACGAGATCCGCGCCTTCGTCGGTATCGACACGCCCGCCGAGGGCACCACCACCAGCAGCCCGCTCACCGTCTCGGGCGAGGCCAACGCCTTCGAGGCGACGGTGCCGTGGCGAGTGCTGGACGCGCAGGGCAAGGAGGTGAAGTCCGGCTTCACCACCGCCGCAGAGGGCATGACGCTCTCGCCGTACAGCTTCGACCTCAGGCTGCCTGCCGGCGACTACACGATCGAGGTCGCCGAGGACGACCCGTCCGGCGGCGAGGGCGGCGAGCCGCTGACCGACAGCAGGAGCATCTCCGTCAAGTAGCCGCTCACCCCAGTGGCGCCACGCTGGCCGGGTCTCCGGTCCGGACCAGCGCGGGCACCACGACCTCGGCGTACAGGCCGAGGTCCACCCCGCCGGTCTCCGCCCGCAGGGCCGCGAGCGCCTTCAGCACCGGCAGGTCCCGGAGGCCGGAGGCGGGGTCGAGGTCGAGCACCGCACAGCGGCCCACCAGGCCGGTGACCTCGACCTCGGCCGCGCCCAGCCGCAGCCGACGGCCGACCCACTCGTCCTCGGCGAACGGCCGGCGATCGGCGGCGGCGAGCTGGAAGGTGGCGCGCAGGCGGGCGCCGTCGACCGGGGCGCCCACTTGGTCCGCGAGCCTCGCCAGCGACGCGTCCGTCACGATCGTCACCGACGCCCCGTAGACCACCTGTCCCGGGGCGGCGCGCCCGAGCACGACCTCGCGCCCCAGGTACGCCGAGTACGCCGCGGCCCACGGCCCGTCGACCAGCTCCACCGACGCGCGCCGCCCCCAGTAGTCGACCTCGCGGACGTCCCCGGTCGCCACGGGCTCGCCGACCACGGTGCGCCCGGGCAGCTCGGCACGGAGCACGGTCCCGTCCCACCCCACCCGGGTCGCGAGCAGCGTCGGGTGCTCGACCGTGCGCAGGCACCGGTCCCGTTCGGGGTCTAGCAGGCAGAACACCCGGTCGCCCACGGGTCCCTCGGCACTCAGCGTCACCGACTCGTGGTCGACGTGCCGTCCCCCCTTGAGGGGGGTGAACCCGATCCTGGTGACCTGCATGGAACAACCCTGTCACGCCCCTTCCGAGGCCCCTGGCGCAATCCGGCCCGATCGCTAGAGTGTCGAACAGCATCCACTCGGGAGGAACCCATGGACGTCCGTCTCTTCCTGGCACTCGCGGTGACTCCCCTGGCCCTGCTGGCCGCGTGCGGCGACGACGACGCCTCCACCGGCGGCGACCAGCCGGCGCTGGTGATCAGCGCCATCCCGGACCAGGAGCCGTCCGAGCTGGCGGCGCGGGAGGAAGGACTGGCCGACTACCTCGCGAACGAGCTCGACGTCGCGGTGGAGTACGCGCCCGTCACCGACTACGCCGCCTCGGTCAGCCTGTTCCGGGCCGGAGACCTCGACCTGGTCTTCTACGGCGGCCTCACCGGCGTGCAGGCTCGGCTCCAGACCCCGGGCGCGGTGCTGCTCGGTCAGCGGGACATCGACGCGGAGTTCCGCAGCGTCTTCATCTCCGGGAGGGACACCGGCATCGAGCCCTTCGACGAGGTAGCAGGGCTGTCGGCCCTGAAGGGCTCCCGCTTCACCTTCGGCAGCGAGTCGTCCACGTCCGGGCGGCTGATGCCGGAGTACATGCTGGCCGAGGCCGGGCTGGACAGTGCCGAGGACTTCGCCGGTGAGCCCGGCTTCTCCGGGTCCCACGACAAGACGATCGACCTCGTCGAGGCCGGCTCCTACGACGCCGGCGTGCTCAACTCCCAGGTGTGGGAGGCCCGGACCGCGGCCGGCACGGTGGACCTGGACGAGGTGCAGGTGGTCTTCACCACCCCGACGTACCACGACTACCACTGGATCGCCGGTCCCGACCTCGACGATCAGTTCGGTGCGGGCTTCACCGACAAGCTCGGTGCGGCACTCCTCGCCCTGGACGGCTCGACCGCGCAGGAGAAGGAGGTGCTCCTGCGGTACGGCGCGACGTCGGTGATCCCCACCGAGGCGAGCAACTACGACCAGGTCGAGGAGATCGCCCGCGAGCTGGGACTCGTCTCCTGATGCCCGAGGTCGTCGTCTCCCTGCGCGGGGCCACGGTGACCTACGACGGTCGACCGGCTCTTGATCGCGTCGACCTGGAGGTGCGCAGCGGGGAGCGCGTGGCCCTGGTAGGCCCCAGCGGGGCGGGCAAGTCGACGCTGCTCGGACTGTGCGCCGGGCGGGTGCTGCCCACCAGCGGGGAGGTGGAGGTGCTGGGCCAGCCGCTGAACCGGGTCAGCGGCGCGACGCTGGCACAGGTACGGCGCCGGATCGGCACCATCGACCAAGGCCTGAACCTGGTCGGTCGCCTGGCGGTGGTCCACAACGTCAACGGCGGAAACCTGGGCCGGTGGAGCACCTGGCACGCGCTGACCTCCCTGGTCCGGCCCCGGGAGGTCGAGCAGGCGCGCGCCGCGCTGGAGCGCGCCGGGATCGGCGACCTGCTGATGGCCCGGACCGAGGACCTGTCCGGCGGGCAGCAGCAGCGCGTGGCCCTGGCCCGGGTGCTGGTGCAGGACCCGGACCTGGTGCTGGCCGACGAACCCGTCTCCAGCCTCGACCCCGCCCGGGCCGACGACGTGATGCGGCTGCTCTGCGAGACCGTGGCCACCCCGGACCGGACGCTGCTGGTCAGCCTGCACGACTTCGAGCTGGCCGTGCGCCGCGCCGACCGGGTGGTCGGGCTGCGCGAGGGCAGGGTGCTCTTCGACCTGCCGGCGGCGGCCGTGGACCGGGGGCTGCGCGACCGCCTCTACGACCTCGCGGCCGATGCCTGACCGCACCCTGGTCGATCTGGGTGCCGTCTCGGCGCTCGAAGCCACCGCGGGTCCGGGACGGCCGGCCCGCCCCGGGCGCTCCGCCGCCGCACGGCGGCGCCGGGTCCGCCTGGCGTGGATCTGTCTCTGGGTGCTGTCGGTGATCTGGTCGGTGCACTCCTTCGTCTCGGACCGGGACGGGGTGCTCAACTCCGGTGGGCTCGCCGCGCTGACCGAGTTCTGGGCACACGCCCTCACCCCGGAGACCTCTCCGGACTTCCTGCGCGCCACCTGGGACGCGACGCTGACCACGCTCGCCTTCGCCGTGCTCGGCACCCTGCTGTCGGTGGCCGTGGGCCTGGCGCTGGCACCGGCGCTGAGCCAGACCTGGTGGCGGCCGGCCGGCGCCTCGACCCCGGAGCGGGTGCTGCGCCGCGCCGGGCTGCTGCTGACCCGCGTGACCCTGGCGCTGCCCCGCGGCGTGCACGAGGCGGTGTGGGGTCTGCTGCTGCTCACCGTGCTGGGCCGCGACCCCCTGGTGGGGGTGCTGGCCATCGCCATCCCGTTCGGGGCGATCACCGCGAAGGTGTACGCCGAGATGCTCGACGAGGCCGACCACGCGCCGTACGACCTGCTGCGCGCCGCGGGCGCCGGGCGCGTCACGGCCATGGCCTACGGTCTCGCGCCCGGCCTGGTCCCCGGCCTGACGTCGTACGCCTTCTACCGGTTCGAGTGCTCCATCCGCTCGGCGGTGATCCTGGGGATGATCGGCGCCGGGGGCCTCGGGCTGCAGCTGAGCCTCAGCTTCGCCGGCCTCCAGTACGGCGAGATGTGGACCTCGATCCTCGCCCTGGTCGTCCTCGGCGCGCTGGTCGACCGGTGGGGAGCTCTGCTGCGCCGCTCCTGGGGCGGCCCCGCCTGGCGGCTCTCCGGGGTGGGCTTCGGGCTGCTCGCGGTCGCCTCCTGGTGGAGCCTGGCACCCGATCCGGGCGGGCTGGTCACCGAGCGGACCCGAGTCCTCTTCGCCCGGCTGGCCGACGAGATGCTCCCCCCGCGGCTGCCAGACGGTGGCTGGTCGGAGCTGGCGTCCCGGTCCGTGGAGACCGTGCAGATGTCGGTGGTGGCCATCTCCCTGGCGGTGGTGCTCGGGGTGGCCGTCTCTCTCGTCGCGGCGCGGACCAGCGGGTCGCCGGCGGGCCGGGTCCTGGGCTGGGGGGCCCGGCAGCTGCTGCTCCTGACCCGCGCCATCCCGCCGCCGGTATGGGCTCTGCTGGTGCTCTTCGTGGTGTTCCCCGGTCCGCTGCCCGGGGCCCTGGCGCTCGGCATCTACACGTTCGGGATCCTGGGCCGGCTCTTCGCGGAGGTGGTCGAGGACCTCGACCCGCGTCCCCGAGAGGCGCTGAGCGCCCTCGGCGCCTCCGCGCCGGTCTCGTTCGCCTACGCCACGGTGCCCGCGGCGGCCGGCCAGATGATCGCCTACAGCCTGTACCGCTGGGAGGTCACGGTGCGCGAGACGGTGGTCGTCGGGATCGTCGGCGCCGGCGGGCTGGGGCGGCTGCTGGAGCAGCAGCGGGCGGGGTTCGACTACCCGGGCATGGCGAGCACCATCCTCGCCCTGATCGCGGTGTGCGTGGCGGTGGACCTGCTGAGCATGACCGTGCGGACGAGCCTCCGCTGACCGGGTGGGCGGGTCAGGCGGTGACCACGATCCGGGCCTCGACCGCCTGGACCACCTCCGGGGTCAGCACGGTGATCTGGTGGTCGGCCGCCGCGTGCGCGGCGACGTCGGCGAGCAGCACCTCGCGGGAGGTGTTCTCGAAGCGGGCGGCGCAGCCGGGCATCACGTCACCGCAGGCGAGCTTGAAGGTCATCTGGTCTCTCCATCGTCGTCGAGCATCATCGGATCACGTCTGGGGTCTGCGTCCGCGCGGTCGGCGGCGCTGGGGACCCGCACCCAGAAGGCGGCTCCGGCCTCGTCCTGGTCGACCCCGAGCGTGCCGCCCTGCGCGACCACCAGGGCCCGGGCCAGGTAGAGCCCGATGGTCACGCCGGTGGCGTCGTCGTTGACGTCGAACGGGTCGAACAGGGCCTGCAGCACCGGCGGCGCGATCGGGTCGGCGTCCCGGACGACCCGCACCTCGACCCAGCCCGGCACCGCCCGCGCCTCCAGCCACACCGACCGGGGTGCGGGCGCCAGGCGTGCGGAGGTCAGGAGGTCGCGCAGCACCAGGGAGAGCAGCGTCGGGTCGGCGTGCACCTTGGTGTCCGGGCCGAGGCCCAGCACGTCGTGGGCATCCAGGCCCGGGAGACCGATCAGGCAGTCGGCAAGCGCGACCCGGCGGGGCGACGTACGCAGCCGTCCCAGGGAGGCGGCACCCAGCAGCTCCATGTCGCGGACGCGCTGAGCCAGGCGCTTCAGGGCGTCGGCCAACCGGTCCACCGTGCGCTCGTTGCCTGCGGGCAGGTCCTCGTCGGCCAGCAGCGCCGCCCACCCCTGGGCCACGGTCAACGGCGTACGCAGCTCGTGGGCGAAGGCAGTGAGGAACCGGTCGCGCTGGGCCGCGGCGTCGGGAGCGGGACGGTTGGTGACCGCGGCGGCACCGGCGTCCACGAAGGCGTGCAGCCAGCGGTGCAGCACAGCGACGTCCACACCCGCTCGGCGGGCGACGTCGCCAGCCTGGGAGCCGGCGAGCACCTCGAGCACGGCAGCCACCCGCGGATCGGTCGTCTCGGCGTCGATCGACTCCGGCACGAGCGTCAGTCCGGACCCGTTCACCCCCCTCCCATCGGCCGGGGGCGGCCACACCTGAGGATCTGTCCCTTCAGTGATGGACACCACAGATTTCGTGACGCAAGATCAGCACCTGTCACACGACCCCTGGGAGAGAACACATGAGGATTGACCACCGTAGGCGCGTCGGCAGCGCGCTGGCCGTGCTGCTGCTGGCGCCGCTCGGCGCCGCCGCCGTAGCGCCCGCCCACTCGGCCGAGCCGACCCAGCGGGCCGCCAAGCCCGCCCCGACCAAGGCCAAGGGCGACAAGCCGGTCACGGTGATGACCCGCAACATCTACCTCGGCGGCGACATCTTCCGCCCGGTGCAGGCCGCCAACGAGGCGCTCGCCGCGGGCAAGGACCTCCCCGGGGTGCTCAACGCCGTCGCGGTCTCCGCGGACTCGACCTGGGCGACCGTGGAGAAGACGAACTTCGGGCTGCGCGCCAAGCTGCTGGCCAAGGAGATCAAGCGCGCCAAGCCCGACCTGGTCGGTCTCCAGGAGGTCGCCCTGTGGCGCACCGGCCCGGTGGAGACCGGCTTCGGCACCACGCTGGCGGTGCCCAACTCCACCACCGTCAGCTACGACTTCCTGGCGCTGCTCAAGGCCGAGCTCAAGGCCTCGGGCGCCAAGTACCGCGTCGCGGTCGTCGGCGAGCGCGCCGACGTGGAGGCACCCGCCTGGGACGCGGCAGGCCAGAACAAGCGCGACATCCGGCTCACCATGCGCGACGTGATCCTGCGCCGGGCGGGCGCGGGCAAGGTGCTGAAGTCCGACGACGGGATCTTCACCAGCAACCTGGAGGTCAAGCTCGGTGGCGTGCTGCCGATGAACTTCGACCGCGGCTGGCAGTACGTCGACTTCCAGTCCGGCAAGCGCCAGTTCCGGTTCATCAACACCCACCTGGAGTCCGCCGGCTCGGACCTGGCCCTCGCCCAGGCGACCGAGCTCAACACCGCGCTGGTGAAGCCGAAGAAGACCACCATCATGGTGTGCGACTGCAACTCCGACCCGCGCAACGACAAGGTCGGGGCCGGAGACACCGTGGCGAACAGCGCGGCGTACGACTACCTCACCAAGGACGCCGGCCTGACCGACCAGTGGCTGGAGTGGGCACCGGCACGCAAGGGCTGGACGTTCGGTCTCTCCGAGCTGGTCAACGACGCCACCGCGGCCGGCTTCGACCACCGCATCGACCTGGTGCTCTCCCGCACCCCCGACGGCAAGCCGCTGACGGTGAAGAAGGGCGACGTCACCGGCGACGAGGTCAAGGACCGGGACGCGGCCACCGGCCTGTGGCCCTCGGACCACGCCGGCGTGGTGCTCAAGCTGAAGGGTCTGCCGAAGAAGAAGGGCTGACCCCGAAGCGCTCCACCGCAGCCGCGGAGGTGAGCTCCGAGCGTTGGGCAGGGTGGTCGGCGTAGTGCTCGATCACCCTGGTCAACGACTCGGGGCTCCACCCCTGCGCCAGCAGCTTGACCAGCCCCAGGTCGACGCGGTCGTCCTTGGGCAGCACCACCAGGACCGGCTGCCACTTCGGCACCGCCTGGGCACCCTTCACCTGGCTCCACGTCACGTGGCGGACCGTCCCCCACCCCGACGGCAGCCACAGGCCCTCGGGGTCCAGCCGGATCCGGAACCGGTCCGCGCCACCGAGCAGCAGCCAGAGCGCCGCGGCCGCGCCGGCGGCGAGGACGACGGACCCGACGACGACCATCGCGGCGTTGTCGTCGGCCACCGCCACGGGCAGCAGCACCGAGGCCAGCGTCAGCACCAGCAGCGCCTGGCGCCACGCGTAGCCGCGACGCAGCGGCAGCGCCACCCCGCCGTCCACCTCCTCGACCGTCCCGGCGGTACGACGAGCGGGGACCATCGCGGTCACCCCGAGCACCCCCAGGACCAGGAGCTGCACCCCCAGCAGGGTCGGGAGCCAGCTTTCCTCGTGGCCGTCGGCGAGCGCGAGCAGGCCGCCTACGAGGAAGAACAGCCCCACGAGCGCCAGCAGGGAGATCAGTCCCGCGACCAGCCACCTCCCGGGTCCGGCCAATGCCGGGTCCCTGCCCGTCGTCCGGGCCATCAGAACCATCCCTTGACGGTGTTCCATCCGTCCTTGGCGACGTCCTTGGTGTCGTCCCAGCGGTCGCCGACCCACTCGTCGACCGGCTCGGTGAAGTCGTCCGGCAGGGCATCCCACCCCTCGGTGACCGCCCACGAGACCCCGGCACCCACGACCACCGCGCCGGCCACGACCACGGCCGTCGGGACGCTCACCGGTGCGGTCGCGATCACCAGGGCGGTGACCCCGGCACCCGCCGCGACGGCGATCAGGCCGCCGCCGGGCGACTCGCCCTCGAGCGCCTGGTACGCCTCCCAGGCCGCCCCGACGGGCCCCAGGATCTTGCCGCCCTTGCCCGCCCAGTCGGCGTACTTGTTCAGGTCCTTGATCCGTCCCGGGGCATCCGGGGACGTACCCCGCGCCCGGCGCGCGGGGCTGCCGGAGCGCCTGGCCTCCCGCAGCTCCTTCGCCGCGGCCCGCAGCGCGTCCGACTTGGCCCCCAGCTTCCGTTCTCCCAGGGTCAGGCCGAACGCGATGCCGAGGTTGCCGACGTTCTCCTTGACGAAGGTCGTGAGCGCGTCGACGTCCTCGGCCTCGAGCGTCTTCGGGACGGGCTTGAGGTTGGTCTCGATCCACTCCACGAAGTTCGTCCACTCGGCCTCGACGTCGGCCAGGATCCGGTTGTAGAGCTCGATCTTGTCGACCTTGGCCTGGAAGGTCCCCATGTCGGTCTTGAACGCGTTGTTCTCCTCGTCCGAGGCGTCCGCCGCCGGGGGCGTCGGCGCCACGGCGTCGGGCGGCGTCTCGATGACGGTGCCGGCGACGGTGAGACCGCCATCCCGGGCCTCGTCGCGCAGCGTCTTCATCCGCTCCTTGGCCGACTTCAGGCGCGCGCTGTAGGAGTCGAGCTTGGAGGCTGCGGTCTCGATCCGCTCCACGTGCGCGTCGGTGACGTTGATGATGTCCTTGACGTAGCCGACGTACGCCGTCCCGGACTGCCCCTCCCAGTGCCGCTCGGCCTTCTGCTTGGCCTTGACGACGTCCTCGCTGGCATCGTCGACCTGCTTCTTGAGGGAGTCACGCAGCCAAGTTGCAGCGCTGTCGACGCTCTTGGTGCTGCCCTGGATCTTGGTCTCGATCACTCGACCACCACCTCCATGGAGTCGAAGCCGGAGGCGACCGCGCCGTCGGTGCTGCCCAGGCCCTCACCCACCGCGCGCACCTGGGCCGCGGCAGCCTCGTTGACCAGGGCGATGTCGTCGGCGGTCCCGACGACGGCGGCGATGATCGCCAGCACGTCGGAGGTGCCTTCGCCGGCGTCCACGGAGGTGGGCACTCCGCCTGCCAGTCCGGTGATGCCCTTCGCGGCCTCGTCGTGCAGGCGCGCCAGCTGCGCCTCGGTCTCCTCGCTCAGCCTGATCGTCATGAGCTCGGCTCCTCGATCCGCAGCTCGGCGGGCATCGGGATGTCGAGGTAGGCGACGTCGTAGTGCTTGATCGCGCGCAGCGCCTCCAGCTCCTCGGTCTTCCACAGCACCCAGGGGTGGGCGTTGCCGCACGCGGCGACGAAGCGGTCCAGGGCGGTGTAGCCCATCAGCGCGATGCGGCCGTCGGCGAGCTGGGCCATCATCACCTCCTCGACCTGGCCGTCGGCGTCCAGACGGCACGGGAGGTAGGCGACGGGAGGTTGCAGGGCGGCGGGAGAACGTCCGGTGGCGGCGTCGGGCATGGGCCCCTCCTACCCCGACCCCGCTGTGGGAAACCGGACGATTGTGTGACCCGGGCGGCGGGTACGGCCCGCTCATGCGATTCGGATACTTCCTGTCCACCGAGGAGTTCACCCCTGCCGAGCTTGTCGAGCAGGCCAAGCTGGCCGAGGAGGCGGGATTCGACGCCCTGTGGATCTCCGACCACTTCCACCCGTGGAACGACGAGCAGGGCGAGGCCCCGTTCGTCTGGTCCCTGATCGGCGCGATCTCCCAGGTGTGCTCCCTGCCGGTGACCACGGCCGTCACCTGTCCGACGTACCGGATCAGCCCGGTGGTGATGGCCCAGGCGGCGGCGACCAGCGCGGTGATGCTCGAGGGCCGCTTCATCTTCGGCGTCGGCTCCGGGGAGGCGCTCAACGAGCACATCCACGGTGAGCCGTGGCCCAGCGCCGACGTGCGGCTGGAGCGCCTGGAGGAGGCCGTCGAGCTGATCCGCGAGCTGTGGAAGGGCGAGTTCACCAACCACCAGGGCAAGTACTACACGAGCGACACCGCCCGCATCTACACCCTCCCCGACTCCCCGCCGCCGATCTACGTCTCCGGGTTCGGCCCCAAGGCGGTCGACCTGGCCGCCCGCATCGGGGACGGCTACATCACCACCTCCCCCGAGGCAGGGCCGCTGAGGGAGTTCAAGGAGAAGTCGGGCGGCAAGCCCGCGCAGGTGGGGTTGAAGGTGTGCTGGGCCGACTCGGAGGAGGAGGGCGTCGAGGAGGCCCACCGGCTGTGGGCCAACTCCGGGCTCCCGGGTGAGCTGGCGCAGGTGCTGCCCTCGCCCCGGCACTTCGAGCAGGCCTCCGAGCTGGTCACCAAGGAGTCCACCGCCGAGAGCCTGGCCTGCGGCCCCGACGTCGACGCCCACGTCGACTACCTGCGCCCGGCCGTGGAGGCCGGCTTCGACGAGCTGTACGTCGGCAACATCGGGCGGCACTACCGGGACATGCTCACCACGTACGGCGCCGAGGTGCTGCCCCGCCTTCGCGAGCTCGCCGCACAGCGCTGAGCCGCCGATGGTTAGCAACGTCGTACTGATGGGTACCAGGCCCGCATGAGCTCGCCCCTGGAGGATCCCGACCGGGTCGACCCGACGAAGTCGTCGGGTCGGGCCCTGATCATCACCGCGATGTTCGGCGTCGCGTTCCTCGTCCTGCTGGTGATGCTGGCGATCGGCATCTTCGTGCTGTAGCTCATCAAGGCGTTGCGCAACCACTGAGGTCGCGCACGAGGCCGTCGCACGGCGGCCTCAATGAAGAAGGAGTGCTGATGGAATTTCTACTGTGGATTATCGCTGTCATCCTGGTGATCAGCGGGATCGTCACCCTGATCCGTGGGTCCGTGATGTACGGGATCCTGCTGATCGTCGTGGGTCTGCTCGTCGGCCCCGGTGGCGTCAGCCTCTTCACGTAAGACCCGCGACATCCCTTGCTCGCCACGGCTCGCCGACCCTTTGTCGGCGGGCCGTGGCATGCTCGGCGCCGTGCCGCTCCACCTCCACCGCGCCACGCGCACCGATCTGCTCGCCGACGACCTGGCGAGCATGCTGGCCACCCCGCTGCCGGACCCGTTCCTGCAGGAGGTCGTGGTGGTGCCGGCCCGAGGCGTGGAGCGGTGGCTGACCCAGCGACTCTCCCACCGCCTGGGCACCGGGGGCCGCGGCGGCGACGGCGTGTGCGCCGGAGTGCGGTTCCTTGCTCCGAGCTCCCTGGTCTCGATGCTGCTGGGCCGGGAGCAGGACGACCCGTGGTCCCCCGACCAGCTGGCCTGGCCACTGCTCGAGGTCATCGATGCCTCGCTCGGCGACCCGGGCTTCGAGGCCCTCTCGGCCCACCTCGGCCACGGTGACACCGACGACCAGCGCCGGGCCCGCCGGTTCTCGGTGGCGCGCCGGCTCGCCGGCCTCTTCGCCTCGTACGCCGTGCAGCGTCCCCAGCTGATCACCGACTGGCGCGCCGGGCACGACACCGACGGCAGCGGAGACCCGCTGGACCGCGACCTGCTCTGGCAGGCCGAGCTGTGGCGACGACTGCTGGCCCGGGTGGACGCGCCGCCGCCGGACGTGCGGCACGCCACCACGCTCGAGCGGCTGCGGGCCGGGGGGACGGACCTGGACCTCCCGCCCCGGCTCTCGCTGTTCGGACACACCCGGCTCCCCGCCACCGAGGTGGAGCTGCTCGCCGCCCTGAGCGAGGTGCGCGAGGTGCACCTGTGGCTGCCCCAGGTCTCCCCCGCACTGTGGGAGGCACTCGCCCCCAGCGCCGCCGAAGGACCGGTCCCGCGGGCCCTCGACACCAGCGTCACCCTGGTCGGGCACCCGCTGCTCGCGTCCCTGGGGCGGGACTCCCGGGAGCTGCGGCGGACCCTGGGGCAGGTCCCGACGGAGGGCGGCCCCACCACGCCACACGCGGGTCCACCTGCCTCCGGGCAGCCGGCGGCGCCCACCAGCCTGCTGGGCTGGCTGCAGCACGACCTCGGCGCCAACCGGGCCCCCGACCCCGCCGAGCGACAGGCCCGGGTGCTGGCCCCGGGCGACCACTCGGTCCAGGTGCACGCCTGTCACGGCTCGGCGCGGCAGGTCGACGTGCTCCGCGAGGTGCTGGTCGGGTTGCTGGAGGACGACCCCTCCCTCGAGCCCCGGGACATCCTGGTGATGTGCCCGGACATCGAGAGCTATGCCCCGCTGGTCTCGGCCGGGTTCGGGCTCGCCGACGTCACCGTGCCCGGCGCCGGCCACCCGGCCCACCAGCTGCGGGTGCGGCTGGCCGACCGCTCGCTGGGGGCCACGAACCCGCTGCTCGCCGTGGCCGCCTCGATCGTGGAGCTCTCCGCGGGACGGCTCAGCGCCACCCAGGTGCTCGACCTGGCCGCCTCGGAGCCCGTCCGGGCCCGCTTCGGCTTCGGTGACGACCAGCTCGAGCGCATCTCCACCTGGGTCCGCGACGCCGGGATCAGGTGGGGCTTCGACCGTGGCCACCGCGAGGAGTTCGGGCTGGCGCTGGAGGCCAACACCTGGGTCGCCGGTCTGCGCCGGGTCCTGCTGGGCGCCGCGATGTCGGGGCAGGGGCACCGCGCCGTGGTCGGCACCCTCCCGCTCGACGACGTGGGGGACAGCGACCTGGAGCTGGCCGGCAGGCTCGCCGAGTTCCTCGACCGGCTGCACTCCTTCACCGTGCGCGCCCACGCCGCCACCACCGTGGCGCAGTGGATGTCGGCGCTGAGCCGGGGGGTGCACGAGCTGACCAGCACCGACCTCGAGGACGCCTGGCAGGTCGCCCAGTTCGACCGCGAGCTGGCCCGCATCGCCGCCGGCGTCGGCGACGGCGAGACCCGGCTGCGGCACGCCGACGTGCGCGCCCTGCTGGCGCAGCGGCTGCGCGGGCGGCCCACCCGGTCCAACTTCCGCACCGGCACCCTCACGGTGTGCACGATGGTGCCGATGCGGTCGGTGCCGCACCGGGTGGTGTGCCTGGTCGGTCTGGACGACGGGGTCTTCCCGCGCATCGCAGGAGTCGACGGCGACGACGTGCTGGCCCGGCGACCGCGCACCGGCGAGCGGGACATCCGCTCCGAGGACCGACAGCTGCTGCTCGACGCGATCGGTGCCGCCACCGAGACCCTGGTCATCACCTACACCGGCCGTGGCGAGCACACCGGTGCGGAGCGGCCCCCCGCGGTCCCGCTCGGCGAGCTGATCGACGCCCTGGACCGCACCGCCACCGCCCCGACCCGGGTGCGGGACCGGGTGCTGGTCCAGCACCCCCTCCAGCCCTTCGACGAGGCCAACCTGGTGCCGGGCCGGCTGAGCGTCGAGCCGCGCCCGTTCACCTTCGACCGGGCCGCGCTGGCCGGCGCCGTCGCGGCACGGGGCGACCGGAGCACGGAGCGAGCGCTGGTGCCCGAGCCCTTGCCGGCGCGCGAGGTCTCCGCCGAGGTCTCGCTGGCCGACCTGCACGACTTCTTCCGCCACCCGGTCAAGGCGTTCTTCCGCAGCAGGCTGCACGTCTCCACGCCGTACGACGCCGACGACCCCAAGGACGCGATCCCGATCACCCTGGACGCCCTGGAGCAGTGGGACGTCGGCGACCGACTGGTCCGCGACGTGCTGGCCGGGGCCGACGCGCACGCCGCCGAGGAGGCCGAGCGGCTGCGCGGTCTGCTGCCCCCCGACGAGCTCGGCGCGGGGGTGCTGGCGGGCGTGGTCGAGCGGGTCAAGCCCCTGGTCCGGCACGCCCTGTCGCTGCGCACCGGCACGCCCCGCACCCTGGACGTCGACGTCGACCTGGGCGGCCGTCGCCTCTCGGGCACCGTGGGCGACGTGTTCGGCAACAACCTGGTCCGGGTGAGCTACTCCAGCCTGGGCGCCAAGCACCGGCTCGCCGCCTGGCTCGACGCGCTGGCACTCGCGGCCAGCCGGCCGGACGAGAACTGGACCGCCCACACCATCGGCAAGTTCCGCAACGGCGGCAAGGTCTCGATCATCGCTCCCCTGCCCCAGTACGAGGCCATCGCCTGGCTCCGCGAGCTCGTCGAGGTCTACGACCGCGGGATGCGCGAGCCGCTGCCGCTGCCGATCAAGACCTCGCTGGCCTTCGCCGAGGAGGAGCTGCACCGGCGCCGGGGCCGCGACGCCGACCCGGACGCCAAGGGCCGGCGGGAGTGGGAGACTCCGCTGTTCAACGACTCCGGCTTCCCCCGGGAGGACGCCGACCCGTGGCACGTCCGCGCGTTCGGCGAGCACGCGCCGTACTCCGACCTCGCGGCCCCGCTGGGCCGCTATGCCTGGCAGGTGTGGGGCCCGCTGCTCTCCGACGACCGCGAACAGGTGCGAGGGATCTGATGACCGCCCTGGAACGCTTCGACATCGCCGGCGACCTGCCGGTCGGCACCACGCTGCTGGAGGCGAGCGCCGGCACCGGCAAGACCTGGACCATCGCGGCCCTGGTCACCCGGTACGTCGCCGAGGGGGTCGCCACCCTCGACGAGCTGCTGGTGGTCACCTTCACCCGGGCCGCCAGCCAGGAGCTGCGGGAGCGGGTGCGGGCCCAGCTCGACGAGGCCGCCCGGGTGCTCGCCGACCCGGCGACCGCCGACCCCGACAACGCCCTGCACCGCCGGCTCTGCGACGCGGACCCGGCCGAGCTGGCCCGTCGCCACGGCCGGTTGACGGCGGCGCTGACCTCCTTCGACGCCGCCACCATCGCCACCATCCACCAGTTCTGCCAGCTGGTGCTGCGCAGCCTGGGCGTGGCCGGCGACACCGATCCCGGCGCCACGCTGGTCGAGGACCTCGAGCAGCTCACCGACGAGGTCGTCGACGACCTCTACCTCGCCCGGTTCGCCGGGGTGCAGCACCCACCGTGGAGCCGGGACGTGGCGCGCTCCCTGGCCCGGGAGGCGGTCGGGGACCCGCGAGCCCAGGTGGAGCCCGTCGCCGCCCTGGACGAGGCGCCGGACTCCGAGGCCGCCGCCCGGGTGCGCTTCGCCCTCGACGCCCTCGCCGAGATCGAGCGCCGCAAGCGGATGCTCGGCATCCTCAGCTACGACGACCTGCTCGGACAGCTCGCCGACGCCCTGGCCGATCCCGCCGCTCCGGCCCGGTCCCGGATGCGCCACCGCTGGAAGATCGCCCTGATCGACGAGTTCCAGGACACCGACCCGGTGCAGTGGCAGGTCTTCGAGCGGGCCTTCGACCAGGTCGCCACCCTGGTGCTGATCGGCGACCCCAAGCAGGCGATCTACGCCTTCCGCGGCGGGGACATCGTCACCTACCTGAACGCCGCGGAGCGCGCCACCACCCGTCAGACCCTGGGGGTCAACTGGCGGGCCGACAAGCCCCTGCTGGACTCGCTGCACGCGGTGCTGGAGGGGGCCGAGCTGGGCGACCCCGAGATCGTGGTGCACCCGGTCGAGGCGCACCACCAGACCTCGCGGCTGCAGGGTGCGGGCCCGGCGTTCCGGATGCGCCTGGTCCGCCGCACCGAGCTCGGGGCCGGTCCGCGGGCCAAGCCCGGCGTGGACGCCTGGCGCAGCCACGTCATCACCGACATGGCGCGCGACATCAAGCTGCTGCTCACCGGTGACGCGACCTTCGAGGGCCGGCCGGTGCGCCCCGGGGACGTGGCCGTGCTCGCGGCCCGGCGGGCCGACCTGCAGGCCGCGCAGCTCGCGCTCGCCGAGGTCGGGGTGCCGGCGGTGATCAACGCCGGCGGCTCGGTCTTCCACACCCCGGCGGCCACCGAGTGGCTGACCTTCCTGGAGGCCCTCGAGCAGCCGCACCGCACCGACCGGGTGCGCGCCGCCGCCCTGACCTGCTTCCTCGGGGTCTCCGCGACCCAGCTGGACGCCGACGGCGACGCCGGCACCGACCGGCTCAGCGACCAGGTGCGCACCCTGGCCGACCTGCTCAACACCCGCGGCGTGGCCGCCGTGCTCGAGTACGCCGTGGTCGGCGGGCTGACCGCGCGGGTGCTCGGCACCCTGGGCGGCGAGCGCACCCTGACCGACATCCGTCACATCGGAGAGGCGCTGCACAAGATCTCGGTGGAGCAGCGCCTGGGTGCGGTCGGGCTGCTGGGCTGGCTGCGCAGCCAGGTGGCCGACGACAAGATCGAGGTCGCCTCCGAGCGGACCCGGCGCCTGGACTCCGACGCGGCCGCGGTGCAGCTGGTCACCATCCACGGCAGCAAGGGGCTGGAGTACCCGATCGTCTACGCCCCCACCTTGTGGAACCGCTACACCGGGCGGGACCCTGAGGTGCCCCTGTTCCACGACGAGCAGGGCGCCCGGTGCCGCGACGTGGGCGGCCCCAGTCCCTACCGCGCCGAGCACGTGAGCCGGCACTGGAGCGAGGACGCCGGGGAGTCGCTGCGGCTGCTCTACGTCACGCTGACCCGCGCCCGCTCCCAGGTGGTGGCCTGGTACGCCCCCACCGGCAAGAACACTACCGGCTCGCCGCTGCACCGGATGCTGTTCGGCCGCCGCCCCGGCATGGCCGCGGTGCCGGCGGAGCAGGCGCTCGTGGAGGACGACCGGGCGATGGAGATCTTCGGGCACTGGCGCGACGCGGGCGGCTTCTGGCCGGAGCTGGCCGCGCACGCCGCGCCCGACCCGACGCCGCTGCAGCCCTCGCGCGACCCGCTCTCGGTGCGTCGCTTCACCCGGGAGGTCGACACCAGCTGGCGGCGTACGTCGTACTCCGCCCTGTCGGCGGCGGCGCTCCAGCACGCCGGCGCCGAGCGCAGCCTCTCCGAGCCCGAGGACGTGCCCGAGACCGGGGACGAGGCGGTGCCGGTGCTGAGCACCGAGCCCGACCACCTCGAGCTGACCGCCGTGGCCTCCCCGATGGCCGACCTGCCGGTGGGCGCCACGTTCGGCTCCCTGGTGCACGCGGTCCTCGAGCACGCCGACCCTGCCGCACCCGACTTCCGTGCCGAGCTCCTGGGACACATCGAGGAGCAGCGGGTGTGGTGGCCGGTCGAGGTGGACTCCGAGGCCCTGGCCGACGCCCTGGTGACCGTGTGCGCCAGCCCGCTGGGGCCGCTGGCCGGCGAGGCGACCCTGATGGACGTGGCGGTCGCGGACCGCCTCACCGAGCTCGACTTCGAGCTGCCGCTGGCCGGTGGCGACGACGCCTCCTACGACGCCGGCGCGGTGCGGCTCGGCGACCTGGCGCCGCTGCTGCGCCGCCACCTGGGCGCGGGCGACCCGCTGCGGGGCTACGCCGAGACCCTGGACTCCGACCCGGAGCTCGCGCGCCAGCTGCTGCGCGGCTACCTCGCGGGCTCCATCGACGTGGTGGTGCGGGTCCCGGTCGAGGGCCGTCAGCGCTTCCTCACCATCGACTACAAGACCAACTGGCTCGGCGAGATGGGCGGGCCGCTGACCGCGCACGACTACCGTCCGGCGATGCTCGACCAGGCGATGGGCCACTCCGACTATCCGCTCCAGGCGCTGCTCTACACCGTGGTGCTGCACCGCTACCTGCGGTGGCGGATGCCCGGCTACGACCCGCACCAGCACCTCGGCGGGGTCCTCTACCTCTACCTCCGCGGCATGTGCGGACCCCAGACGCCGCGGGTCGACGGCCTCCCCTGCGGGATCTTCTCCTGGGCGCCTCCGGTCGCGCTGGTCGAGGAGCTCTCGGCCCTGCTGGACGGAGAGAAGGCATGAGCGACCTCTTCGAGATCGGCGACCCCCGCGACGCCCACCTGGCGCTGCGCGCCACTGGCCTGCTGGCGACCTTCAACCAGGCCGGGGTCATCACCTCCGGCGACGTCCACGTGGCCCGCACCCTGGGCGAGCTGGGCCAGGAGTCGGACGAGTCGGTGCTGCTGGCGATCGCCCTGACCTGCCGCGCGGTGCGCGCCGGGTCGGTCTGCCTCGAGCTCGACCGGGTGCGCGACACCCCCGTGGAGGTCGACCTGCCCTGGCCCGACCCCACGGCCTGGGACGAGGCGCTGACCGCCAGCCCGCTGCTGCGCCTCGGGGTGCTGCACTGGGTCGACGGCCTGCTCTACCTGGACCGCTACCACGAGCAGGAGAGCCAGGTCCTGGCCGACCTGGGGCAGCGGGCCGCCACCACCCCGCCGCACGATCCCGCCCTGATGGCAGCCTCCCTGGACCGGGTCTTCGCCGCCACCGGGTACGACGAGCAGCGCGCGGCCTGTCTGCGGGCGGCCGGACAGTGGACCACCGTCATCACCGGCGGTCCCGGCACCGGCAAGACCACCGCGGTGGCCGGGCTCCTGGTGGGGCTGCACGAGCAGTTCGCGGCCCGCGGCGAGACGGTCCGGATCGCGCTGGCCGCGCCCACCGGCAAGGCCGCGGCCCGGCTGCAGCAGTCGGTGCATCGGGAGGCGGGCACGTTCTCGGCCCACGACCGGGACCGGCTGGCCGGGCTGCAGGCCTCCACCCTGCACCGGTTGCTGCGCCCGCACCCGGGCAACCGCACCCGGTTCCGCCACGACCGCGGCAACCGGCTGCCGCACGACGTGGTCGTGGTCGACGAGACCTCGATGGTGTCGCTGACCATGATGGCGCGGCTGCTCGAGGCGGTACGCCCCGACGCCCGGCTGATCCTGGTGGGCGACCCCTTCCAGCTCTCCTCCATCGAGGCGGGCGCGGTGCTGAGCGACCTGGTGCGCGGCTACGCCGGGCGCAGCGACTCGCCGGTGGTCGCCCTGAGCACCACCCACCGGTTCGGCCAGGAGATCGCCGAGCTCGCCGAGGCGCTGCGCACCGGCGACGCCGACGCGGCGGTCGCGGTGCTGTCCGCCGGGCACGACGAGGTCGAGTGGGTGCGCGAGGAGGACCCGTCCGCCCGGATCCGGGACACCGCGCTGCCCGCGGCGCTCGCGGTGCGCGACGCCGCGGCCGCCAACCGGCCCGACGCGGCGCTCGCGGCGCTCGAGCAGCACCGGCTGCTCTGCGCGCACCGCGAGGGGCCGTACGGCGTACGGCACTGGAACCGCCGGGTGGAGGCGTGGATCACCGCCGAGACGGGCGACCCGCTGTACGAGTCGGCGTACGTCGGGCGGCCGCTGCTGGTGACCGCCAACGACTACGCCCTGGGCGTCTACAACGGTGACACCGCGGTGGTGGTCGACACCGGCCAGGCCCGCCGGGTCGCGGTGGACGCGAGCACCGGTCCGCTCGACCTCGCCCCCTCCCGCCTGGGGGACGTGGAGACGATGCACGCGATGACGATCCACAAGAGCCAGGGCAGCCAGGCCGACGTGGTCACGGTGCTGCTGCCCCCCGAGGACTCCCGGCTGCTCTCGCGCGAGCTCTTCTACACCGCGGTCACCCGGGCCCGGTCCCGGGTGCGGGTGGTGGGCTCGGAGGCGGAGGTACGGGCCGCGATCACCCGACGCGCCCAGCGCGCCACCGGGCTCGCCGTCCGCCTCGCCGGCTCCTGAGGCCGCTGGGGCGCTCACCGGAGGGCGCCCCGGAGACGGCCCGACCCGCCCGGGCCGGGAGTCGGGGAAACGCAGCCGTCATAACTTTTCGTTACTGTCATGGGTCAGAACGCCTACAGACTCGCGCACGAGGCGAGCCGGACATCTGGAGTTTGCCGAATGCCGTTCCTGCTGCGTGTGGAGTTGCCCGACGTGCCCGGATCACTGGGCCGCGTCGCCAGCACGATCGGTGAGGCCGGTGGCGACATCGAGGCGATCGAGATCGTGGAGAAGACCGGCCACGGCACCGCGGTCGACGACGTGCTCCTCGAGCTCGCCCCCGGGATGATGCCCGACTCCATCGTCTCGGCGTGCAGCTCGCTGCCCGGGGTGCACGTGCTGTGGGTCAGCCGGTACGCCGGCGGCGGCAACCTCTTCCTCGACCTCGAGGCCGTCGAGGACCTCACCGAGCACCCGGGCGAGGCGCACCAGCGGCTGCTCGCCCTGATGCCGCTGACCTTCCGGCTCGACTGGGCGGTGCGCGCCACGCAGGACGGGTTGGGCGCCCGGATCCTGGAGCGCACCGAAGCGGCACCGGAGAGCGTGGAGTGGGTCGACATCGGGGTCCCCAGCAGGCTGATCAGCGCTGACGACAACCTGGTGCTGTGCGGGGTGCCGGTCGGCGACGACGTCTATCTCCTGGCGCGCCGCGGCGGACCGGAGTTCCTGGACTCCGAGCTGGCACGGATGGGTCATCTGGTCGGGCTCGCCACCAGCATCGCCCAGGTCCAGGCCCTGACCCAGGCGCAGGCCGGGGTGCTCGGAGAGGCGGGCCTGCCCCAGTCGCCCGACCTGCCGCCCAGCGCCTCGCTCAACCCGCTCAGTCCCCCGCCTCCGGGCGCCGGGGGCTGAGGACGGCACTCCGCGACGCCGGCCTGCTACGCGGTGGTCGCCAGTGTCGCGTGCTCCTCGGCCAGGGCGACCAGCTCGGCGTAGCTCTCCTCGATCGCCGTGCACAGCCCCGAGGGGTCGGTGAGCGCGTCGGCGAAGGCCAGGATGCCCAGCAGCATCCGGTCCCCGTAGCTCCAGAGCATCACGTTGCAGCCCACCCCGTTGCTCGGTGGGCCGTCGACGTAGAGGTCCTCCACGGTGCGGCCCAGCAGGCGCAGCGGGCGCGCCGGGCCGCGGACGTTGGAGATCAGGATGTTGGCGTCCACGTCCGTGGTCGCCTCGCGCAGCCGCTCGGGAAGCTTGCGGGCCCCCGGCTCGGCGAGCAGCGGCGGCACCACGTCCAGCCAGGACGGCATCAGGTCCACGCCGAACAGGTCGAGCTGCCGCTTGCCCTCCCCGGCGTACGCACTGATCCGGGCCAGGCGCTCCCAGGGGTCGGCGACGTCGGTGGCCAGCGACGTGGTGAAGCTCCAGAACCGGTTGTGCGCCTGACGCACCGGGGCACCTGGAGGCTCCGAGGAGACCGGCACCGTGGTCAGCAGGGGTCGCTCCGGGACCTCGGAGACCCGGGCCAGGTATCGCACCAGCGCCCCGGCCATCACGCCGAGCACCACGTCGTTGACGGTGACCCCGGCGACCTCCTTGACCCGCTTGATCCCGGCCAGCGGCAGCGCGGCCCGGGCATAGGTGCGGGCCGGGGTGAAGGCATCGTTGAGCACCGTCCACGGGGCCGCCCCGCTGAACGCGGGCAGCTGCACCGGCGCGACCCGGCGGCGGGCCCGCACCCGGGCGGTGCCGCGCACGGTACCGAGCACCAGCCCGACGATGGTGACCAGGGCGCGCAGGTGGGCCAGCAGCGCCGCCCCCACCAGGCGCGCCTTGCCGGGGATCCGCTCAGCCACGTCGGGTTCGGCATCGGGCAGCGGCTCGAACTCCTCGTCGCTGTAGATCCGGGCGAAGGTGGTCAGTCCGGCGACGCCGTCGGCCAGGCAGTGGTGGTACTTGGTGATCAGCGCCTGACGGCCGTCGTCGAGGCCGTCGACCAGGGTGACCTGCCACAGCGGACGGTCCGGGTCGAGGTGCTCCTCGGCCAGGGACGCGAACGCCGCGTCCAGGGCGGCGTCCCCCTCGATGGTGATCGCCTGCAGGTGCTGGTCCAGGTCGAAGTGGGGATCGCGGACCGCCACCGGATGGTGCAGGCCGAGTGGCACCCGGACGATGCGCCAGCGCCACGACGGCAGGTGGTCCAGCCGCGCCTCGACGTGCCGGCGTACGTCGGCCAGGGACAGCGGGGGCCCGTCGCCGCCCAGCACCCCCAGCGCCATCGAGCACATCGCCTGCTGGGGCAGGTCCATGTAGAGGAACCCGGCGTCCTCGCCGTTGAGCCGGCGCATCAGGCCACCACGTCCGGTCGCGTCGCCGCCGGGTCGGTGTACGCCGCCAGCAGCTCGTCGAGGGAGGCGCGCAGGCGGCCGGCCAGCTCCTCGGGCGCGTCGACCGCGCTGGGGTTCGCCACGATCGCCAGCCCGAGCCGGTCGCCGTACCCGGTGAGGGTGATGTTGAGCCCGGCGCCGTCGGCGGCCGGACCCGACATCACCACCGTCTCCACCGTGCGGCCCGCCATCGTCCAGGGGCTGCCGGGCAGCCGCATGTTGGAGACCAGCACGTTGAAGTCGGGCTCGGCCTCGCCGCTGCGCTGCTTGGCCGCCATCCGGGCCGCGGCCGGCCGGGCCAGGGCCGGCGGAATCCGGTCCAGCCAGGCGGTCAGGGTGTCCCGGCCCAGCACGTCGAGCTGGGTGCGGGCGGCCGCGTTGGCGGCGGCGACCGCGGCCAGCCGGCGCCGGGGGTCGGGCTCGTCGGTGGCCAGGTGCGCCAGGTAGTTGGCGAAGACGTTGCCGGTGGTGCGCGTGACCTCACCGGGGGCGTCGTTGCCGATGGGCACGTTGACCACCAGCGGGGTGTCCGGCAGCGCGTCGCGCTGGGCGAGGTAGTCCCGCAGGGCGCCGGCGACGACCGCCAGCACCACCTCGCTCAGCGTGGTGCCCGCGGCGGCGCGCACCCGTCGTACGTCGGCCAGGGGGAGGTCGGTGCGGGCGTAGCCGCGCCGGGCGTCGGCGGACCGATTGAGCAGGGTGCGGGGAGCGCCGCCCATGGCCGGGGGCGGGGCGAGCTCCTGGCCCGCGCGGTGCCGGTCGACGGCACGGAACCGGCGCAACGTCCGGACCAGGAGCAGCGGGAAGGCGCACCAGGCCAGCAGCTGGCGGCCGAAGGTGCCGGCGAACAGCACGGCGCGGCGCGGCGCGGGGGCCGGGGCGGCCGGGAGCGCGGGGCGCGCGGCGTGCCTCCGGTCGTCGATGAGCTGGGCGAGGGTGTTGGCCAGTCCGGCACCGTCGGCCAGGGCGTGGTGGAAGGCGAAGACCAGCGCCTGCCGGTCCCCGGCCAGCCCGTCGACCAGCACCACCCGCCACAGCGGGCGGCCCTGGTCCAGCAGGGTCGGCAGCACCTCGGCGACCGCGGCGTTCAGCTGCTCGTCCCCGCCGGGCGCCGGGAGCCGGACCTGGCTCAGGTGGGCGTCCAGATCGAACTCCGGATCGTCGACCAGGAGCGGGTGTCCGAGCCCCAGCGGCACGTGCGCCAGGCGTCGGCGCAGCGCGGGTGTGCCCGAGAGCCGGGCGCTCAAGTGACCCCGCAGGTCCGCCAGCGACCAGGGCCCGCGTCCCTGCGGTGGGGCGCCCAGCACCACCAGGTCGACGCAGGTCGAGGTCTGGGTCTCGCTCTCGATGAACAGGAACCCGGCGTCGCTGCCGACGAGTCGGTGCATGGTTGCGCCCCCTCCAGGCGTTGCGCCGGATCGCCGGCGGCGGGTGTCAGACCGGCGCTCCCCACGCCGGGCTGGCGGCGAGCATGACACGGCCCCCGAGGTCGAGTCACCGGATTCGTCCCGTCAATCGGACACTCCGAAGTCCGCTGTCCAGACATGAGATGTGACCTACGTCACACTTACTGTGGCGTAGGTTGCGGGCGTCCTAAGGTGCCGGAACATCGAAAGGTGACTAGCTGGTAACAACAGGAAGAGCCAGCGCAACGTCCTGGGAGGGGCGGTCACCAGCCGAGGCGAGGGAGCGACGACGATGCTGCATGCACGCCACCAGCACGATGCCGAGCAGATCATCGCGGCCGACCCGTGCGGTGTCGAGAACCCCGCGCTGGTCGCTGCCGCCGGGCGCGCCGGAGGCACCGGACTGCTCGACATCCGCGACTCCGACCAGCTCGATCGGCTCCGCGTCGACCTCCGCCGGCGCGACGCCCTGGGCTGCTGGCTGCGCCCGGCGCCCGAGCTCGACGCCGCCGCGGCCGACCTGGGGTCCGACGCCGCCGGGTTCCCCGTGGCGGTGCTGGCCCTGTCGATGCGTCCCGGCGCCGATCTCCCGGCCCTGGTGGCCGGCTGGTCCGCAGGGGGATCGCGACGCGTGGTGGCGCAGGTGACCTCGCGGGCCGAGGCCGAGGCGGCAGTCGCGGCAGGCGTGCACGGGCTCCTCGCCTCCGGCTCCGAGGCCGGCGGCGTCGTGGGGCCCACCGAGGCGTTCGTACTGTTCCAGCAGGTCGTGGACCTGGGCGTGCCGGTCTGGCTCCGTGGCGGCATCGGCCTGCACACCGCCGCCGCGGTGATCGCCGGCGGCGGCGCCGGCGTCGTCGTGGACACCCAGCTGGGCCTGCTGCGCGAGTCCTCGCTGGACCACGACGCCCGTCAGGCGCTGGCCGCGATGGACGGCAGCGAGACCCGCGTGGTGGCCGGCATCCGCTTCTACACCCGTCCCGACCTCCCGGCGCACTCCCTGGCGCCAGACACCGACCGGGCGACCGTGGCGGCGCTGCTCGGCCCCGACCTGCGCACCCAGCTGGTCCCCTTCGGTCAGGACAGCGGCTTCGCCGCCGGGCTCGCCGAGCGCCACCACACCGTCGGCGGCGTGGTCCAGGCGCTGCGCGCCGCCATCACCGACCACCTCGCCGCGGCCGCCGCCGCCCCGCCGCTGGCTCCCGGCGCCGGTGTCAGCGCCGCCCACGGCACCCGCTACCCGATCGCCCAGGGCCCGATGACCCGGGTCAGCGACCGCGCCGCCTTCGCCGCCTCGGTCGCCGAGGGCGGCGGCCTGCCGTTCCTGGCGCTCGCCCTGCTGCCCGGCGAGGAGGTCCGGGCCCTGCTCACCGAGACCCGCGACCTGCTCGGCGACCGCCCCTGGGGCGTCGGCATCCTCGGCTTCGTCCCCGCCGAGCTGCGCGCCGAGCAGCTCGCGGTGGTCCACGAGATCGCTCCGCCGGTGGCGCTGATCGCGGGCGGCCGTCCGTCCCAGGCCGTCTCCCTGGAGGAGGCCGGCATCGCGACCTACCTGCACGTGCCCTCCCCCGGGCTGCTCGACCGCTTCCTCAAGGACGGCGCCCGCTCCTTCATCTTCGAGGGCCGCGAGTGCGGCGGCCACGTCGGTCCGCGCTCCAGCTTCGCCCTCTGGGACGCCCAGATCGAGCGGCTGCTCGAGGTCGAGGACGCGGCGAGCCTCAAGGTCATGCTCGCCGGCGGCATCCACGACGCCCGGTCGGCCGCGATGGCCGCCGCCGCGCTGGCCCCGCTCGCCGCCAAGGGTGCGCAGGTCGGCGTGCTGATGGGTACGGCGTACCTCTTCACCGCCGAGGCGGTGGCGGGCGGGGCCATCCAGCCCGCCTTCCAGGACGTCGCCCTCGAGTGCGACACCACGGTGCTGCTCGAGACCGCGCCCGGGCACGCCACCCGCTGCGTGGAGACCGACTTCGTCCGAGCCTTCGCCTCCCGCAAGGCCGAGCTCGAGGCCGCCGGCGTGGAGCCGGGCGCCCGCTGGGCCGAGCTGGAGCAGCTCAACCTGGGCCGGCTGCGGATCGCCGCCAAGGGGCTGGAGCGCGGCGCGGCCGGGCTGGGTCACGTGGCCGAGGACCGGCAGCGGGCCGAGGGCATGTACATGATCGGCGAGGTCGCCACCCTGCGCTCCGAGGTCACCACCGTCGCCACCCTGCACGCCGAGGTCAGCGCGGGCAGTGCCGCGTGGGCGCGGGAGCACGCCGCGCCCGCGCTGGAGGTCGCCGAGCCCCAGGGCCACCCCCTCGACGTCGCCATCATCGGGATGGACTCCTTCTTCCCCGGCGCGGTGGGCGCCGAGGAGTTCTGGTCCCAGATCGTGGCCGCCACCGACCAGGTCACCGAGGTCTCGGCGGAACGCTGGGACACCGACCTCTACTACAGCCCCGACGCGTTCGCGAAGGACGCCGGGGCCAAGACCCCGTCCAAGTGGGGCGGCTTCCTGCGCCGCATCGGCTTCAACCCGCTGGCCTACGGCATCCCGCCGGCCTCCCTGGCCGCGATCGAGCCGGTCCAGCTGCTCAGCCTCGAGGTCGCCTCCCGGGCGCTGGCCGACGCCGGCTATGCCCGACGCCACTTCGACCGCGAGCGCGCCTCGGTGATCTTCGGCGCCGAGTCGGGCAACGAGCTCGGCGGCGCGTACGGCGCCCGGGCGTTCCTGCCGCAGCTCTTCGGCTCCGTGCCGCCCGAGCTCGACCAGTGGCTGCCCACCCTGACCGAGGACTCCTTCCCCGGCGTGCTGGCCAACGTGATCGCCGGCCGCATCGCCAACCGGCTCGACCTGGGCGGGGTCAACTACACCGTGGACGCCGCCTGCGCCAGCTCGCTCGCGGCCCTGGACGCGGCCTGCAAGGAGCTGGTGACCGGCCAGTCCGACCTGGTCCTGGCCGGCGGGGCCGACCTGCACAACGGTCTCAACGACTACCTGATGTTCTCCTCCGTGCACGCCCTGTCCCCGACCGGGCGCTGCCGCACCTTCGACGCCGGTGCCGACGGCATCGCGCTGGGCGAGGGCATCGCCTGCGTGGTGCTCAAGCGCCGCGTCGACGCCGAGCGCGACGGCGACCGGATCTACGCCGTGATCGACGCCGTCTCCGGGTCCAGCGACGGGCGCCACCTCGGCCTGACCGCCCCGCGCAAGGAGGGCCAGCAGCGGGCGGTGGTCCGGGCGCTCGCCCAGGCCGGCACAGACATCGGCGAGGTCGGGCTGGTGGAGGCTCACGGCACCGGGACCGTGGTCGGCGACCGGACCGAGATGGCCACCCTCACCGAGCTGTTCGCCGAGGCCGGGGTGGCACCGGGCTCGGTGGTGCTCGGTTCGGTGAAGTCCCAGATCGGCCACACCAAGTGCGCCGCGGGCCTGGCCGGCCTGATCAAGGTCGCCAAGGCGGTGCACCACGGGGTGCTGCCGCCGACGATCAACCTGGTCGACCCCAACCCCTACTACGACGCCGAGCGCAGCCCGTTCCGCTTCCACGACACCGCCCGCCCGTGGCCGGCGGAGAAGCGCCGTGCCGGGGTGAGCGCGTTCGGCTTCGGCGGGACCAACTTCCACGCCCTGGTCTCCTCCTACGACGGCGGCGACCGGCCGGCGTACGGCCTGACGCAGTGGGGGCACGAGCTGTTCCTGGTGCGCGGCACCAGCGCCGAGGACGCCGCGCGCACCTGCACCGAGCTCGCCGGCACGGTGGCCCAGATCCTGGAGTCGGACCCCGAGGGCCAGCGTCACCCGCTCCGCGACCTGGCGGCGACCGTCTCCCGCGCCGGCCGCGGTCCGGTGCGGGTCGCCCTGGTGGCCTCCTCGCTCGACGACCTCGCCACCGGACTGGGCCGGGTGGCCGGCGGCACCGACGCCCGCCACGGCGTCTTCGTCGCCGACCCCGAGGCCGGGTCGCAGGCACCCAAGGTCGGGTTCCTCTACCCCGGCCAGGGCAGCCAGCGCCCGGGCATGCTCAACGACCTCTTCGTCACCTTCTCAGGCCTCGACGACCTGCTGCGCCTGGGCGCCCGCTGGACCGACACGATGTTCCCGCCCACCGCGTTCAGCCGGGAGGAGAAGGCCGCCCAGCAGGCGGCCATCACCGCCACCGACGTGGCCCAGCCGACACTGGGCATCGCGTCGCTGGCGATGACCCGGCTGCTGCGCCGCTTCGGCGTGGAGCCCGACGTAGCCGGCGGCCACAGCTACGGCGAGCTGGCCGCGCTGGCCGCCGCCGGGTCCTTCGACGACGCCACGCTGCTCGAGCTCAGCGCCGCCCGCGGCGGTGCGGTGCTCGGAGCCATCGAGCGCTCCGGGGGCGACCCGGGCACCATGGCCGCCATCGCGCTGCCGCTGGCCGAGGTGACCGAGCGGCTCGCCGCCTGGCCGACCCTGGTGGTCGCCAACCACAACGGACCCAAGCAGGTCGTGGTCTCCGGGCCCACCGAGGCGGTCCACGAGGCCGTCGCGGCCCTGGCCGCCGACGGCGTCCGCGCCACGGTCATCCCGGTGGCGTGCGCCTTCCACTCCCCGCTGGTGGCGGCTGCGGGCGAGATCCTCGGCGAGCGCCTGGCCGACCTGCCCGTCGCGGCCCCGCGGTTCCCGGTGTGGTCCAACACCACCGCCGAGCCCTACCCGGCCGACGACCCCGACGCCGTACGGCGGCTGCTCACCGAGCAGGTCACCGCCGGGGTCCGCTTCGTCGACCAGGTCGAGTCGATGTACGCCGCCGGCGTGCGGGTGTTCGTCGAAGCCGGTCCCGGACGCGTGCTCAGCCAGCAGGTCGCCAAGATCCTGGGCGACCGGCCGCACCACGTGGTGGCCTGCGAGTCGGGCGGAGAGCCCGGGCTGCGCCGCTTCCTGACCGCCCTCGCCGAGCTCGCCACCCTCGGCGTGCCCGTGGACCCCACCGGCCTGTTCGCCGGCCGGGCCACCCCGCTGGACCTGCACGCCCTGCCCGTCGCCGCGCCGGCGTGGACCGTGGACGGCGCGTTCGTCCGCCGTGCCGACGGCACCCCGCTCCCGAACAGCTACCAGCCGGCGAACACCATGCCGGCCCCCGACCTCGCGCCCCGGGGTCCCGAAGGAGACCCTGTGATCTACGCAGCGAGCGGCCCCGTCGTCCAGGCAGAGGCCGAGCCCGCGACCCCGGCGGCCGAAGTCCGGGCGATCCCGGCGGCCCCCGCGGTCCCGGCGACCCCGGCGGCCGAGGTCCCGGCGGCGAGCCAGGCGGCACCGGTGTCCGCTCCTGCTCAGCCGAGCCCGGTCCCGCAGGCACCCCTGGCCGCGGCACCCGCTCCCCTCGCGCCGGTCCAGCACGGCGACGGTGCGACCAGCATCGTGCACGAGTACCTGCGCAGCGTGCGCCAGATCGTGGCCGCCGAGCGGGACGTGGTGCTGCGCTACCTCGGCTCGGCCGTCCCGGTGAGCGGCGCCTTCGACGAGTCGACGTACGCCCCCCCGGTGCGTGAGGTGGCTGCGGAAACCCCGCCTAGGCGGGGAAACATCGGGTTCGAGGGGGTTGCAGAGGCCACTAACCGTAGGGAACCCCGCCTAGGCGGGTATCCCGACACCGCCGCCACGCCAGCAGCGCCGGCCCCGGCACCGGCCCCGATGCCCGCACCCGTGACCCCGACCCCGGCCGCCCCGGCCCCGGCCATCCCGGCCCCGGCTGCCACTCCCGCGCTCTCCGGCGCCGCCCTGATGCAGACGGTGCAGGGCGTGGTCAGCGACCGCACCGGCTACCCGATCGAGATGCTGGAACCCGACCTCGACCTCGAGGCAGACCTGAGCATCGACTCCATCAAGCGCATCGAGATCGTCGGCGAGCTCGCCGAGCGGATCGGCCTGGGTGGACTGGACGAGTCCGGGCTGGACGAGGCGGCCGTCGAGGAGCTCTCCCGGCACAAGACGCTGCGCTCCATCGTGGAGTGGGTCGAGGCTCTGCAGTCCGCCCCCGTACCCGCCGCACCGGCCCCCGCCGCGGTGCCGGACGCCGTACCCGCGGCGGCTGTCGCAGCACCCGAACCCCTGGCCACCCCGAGCCTCAGCGGGGCGGAGCTGCTGCGCGCCGTGCAGAGCGTGGTCAGCGACCGCACCGGCTACCCGATCGAGATGCTGGAGCCCGACCTCGACCTCGAGGCAGACCTGAGCATCGACTCCATCAAGCGCATCGAGATCGTCGGCGAGCTGGCCGAGCGGATCGGCCTGGCTGCCCTGTCCAGCGGCGGTGCGGACGAGCTCGACGAGAGCGTGGTCGAGGAGCTGTCCAGCCACAAGACGCTGCGCGCGATCGTGGAGTGGATCGAGGGCGTGACCGCGGCGCCCACGGCATCGCCCGCCGCCCCGGCCCCCGTCCCGGCCCCGGCCCCCGCCGCGGCGGCGGCGACGGTGAGCGAGCCGGAGGTCCACCTCCCGGTCGGCACCCAGCTCTTCGACGTCGCCATCGAGCCCCTCGGGCCGACGGTGGCGCTCGGCGACCTGCGCGGCGCCGAGGTGGCGCTGCTGGAGGGCCACGCCCAGCTCACCGGCCACGTCGAGGCCGCTCTGGCCGAGCGCGGTGCCCGGGTGCTGCGGCTGCCCGCCACGGCCGCGTCCTCGCACGCCGACGCGCTCTCCGGGGTGGACGCCCTGGTCGACCTGACCGCCACCGCCGGGGACCCCTCGGTGGACGCCCGCGGCGTCTTCGCCGCCGTACGACCCGCCCTGCTCGGCAAGGTACGCCGGGTGCTCGCGGTCACCGTGCCGCTGCACGCCGACGGCACCCCGACCGGGGTGCCGGGCCTGATGCGGGCGCTGGCCCGGGAGCGCACCGACGTGCTGCTGCGCTCGGTGGAGATCGAGACCGCCGACCTGCGGCACGACCTGATCCACAACCTGGCACCGCTGGCGGTCACCCTGGTCGACGAGCTGCTCGACCTGGACGCCCCCGCGGCGGTCTCCTGGGCCGGCGGCCAGCGGACCAGCCGGGTGGTCCGGGCCCCGCGCGAGGTGCCTGCCGACTACCCGAGCCTGGACCTGACCCCGGAGTCGGTCGTCGTGGTCACCGGAGGCGCTCGCGGCATCACCGCCCGGGTCGCCGAGGGCCTGGCCCGCACCGCCCCCTGCCGGGTGGTGCTGGTGGGTCGCTCGCCGTTCCCGACCGAGGACGAGGACCCGCGCACCGCGGCCGCCCAGGACACCGTGTCCCTGCGCCGCGCGCTGCTGGAGATCGGCGAGCTGCGCACGCCCGCCGAGATCGAGGCCGCCTGTGCCCGGATCGAGGCGGCCCGCGAGATGCGCGCCACCCTGGCCACGCTCAAGAGCGTGGCCGCGGAGGTCGACTACGTCCCGATGGACGTCCGCTCACCGGCGTTCGGGGCGCTGCTCGACGCGCTGCACGCCCAGTTCGGCCGCATCGACGCCGTCATCCACGGCGCCGGTGTGCTGGACGACCGGCTCGTGGTCGACAAGACCGCCGAGGGCTTCGACCGGGTCTACGGCACCAAGGTCGACGGGGCGCGCGCCATCCTGGAGCGCCAGCACCTCGGGATGCGCTTCGTGGTGCTGTTCGGCTCCGTCAGCGGCGTCTTCGGCAACAAGGGCCAGTGCGACTACGCCTCGGCCAACGACGCCCTGGACACCTTGGCCCGGACCCACGACGGCGTGCACGGCTGCCGCGTGGTGAGCCTGGACTGGGGCCCGTGGGCCGGCGGCGGGATGGTCTCGGCCGAGCTGGAGCGGGAGTACGCCCGGCGCGGCATCGGCCTGGTCGACCCGACCGACGGGGTGCGCGCGCTGCTGCACGAGGTGGCAGGAGGCCACGGCGGGTCGCAGGTGGTGGTGATGCGCGGTAACCCCGAGGCGTTCGCCCCGCCGGTGGACCACTCCTCGCTGGGTGAAGAGCTGCTCCAGGACTCGCGCAGCCGTGACTGACCTGTCCCCGCGCCCCGACGACACCGACGACGGCATCGCCATCGTCGGTGTCGCCGGCATCTTCCCCGGTGCGGCCGACGCGTCGACGTACTGGTCCAACGTGCTCGGTGGGGTGGACTCGATCACCGACGCGCCGGCCTCGCGGTGGGACCCGGTCTTCTTCGACGCCGACGCCAAGAGCGCGGACCGGTTCTACACCCGACGCGGCGGCTTCGTCGACGACGTGGCCACCTTCGACCCGTTGGCCTTCGGCATCATGCCGGTGGCGATGGAGGCGGCCGAGCCCGACCAGCTGCTGGCGCTCTCGGCTGCCGCGGCCTGCCTGGCCGATGCGGGTGACGTGCACGAGCGGCTGGACCCCACCCGGGTCGCGGTGCTGCTCGGCCGCGGCGGGTACGTCGGCGACGGCGTGGCCCGGCTGGACCAGCGGGTCCGGACCGCGCAGCAGCTGGTGGAGGTGCTGCGCACCCTGGTGCCCGGCATCGAGGAGGACCGGCTGGCGCAGGTGAAGGCGGAGTTCCAGGACTCCCTCGGCCCGGAGCGGCCCGAGAGCTCCATCGGCCTGGTGCCCAACCTCGCGGCCTCCCGGATCGCGAACCGGTTCGACTTCCAGGGTCCGGCGTACACCGTGGACGCCGCCTGCGCGAGCTCGCTGATCGCGGTGGACCAGGCCACCGACCTGCTGCGCTCCGGGCGCTCGGACCTGGTGCTGGCCGGCGGTGTGCACCACTGCCACGACCTGACCCTGTGGAGCGTCTTCTCCCAGCTCCGCGCCCTGTCCCCCAGCGGCGGCATCCGGCCCTTCAGCGGCGCCGCCGACGGCATCCTGATCGGGGAGGGCACCGGGCTGCTGGCGCTGCGCCGACTGGCCGACGCCGAGCGCGACGGCGACCGGGTCTACGCGGTGATCCGCGGCACCGGGGTCTCCAGCGACGGCCGTGCCTCCAGCCTGATGAGCCCCCGCCCCGAGGGCCAGGTGCTGGCGGTCGAGGCGGCGTGGCGCGCCAGCGGGCTCGACCCGGCCGACGTGGGCCTGATCGAGGCCCACGGCACCGCGACCCCGCTGGGCGACCGTACCGAGCTGGAGACCCTGCGCGCCGTCTTCGGCGCCCCCGACTCCCGGCCCCGAGCCGGGTTGGGGTCGGTGAAGTCGATGATCGGGCACGCCATGCCCGCCGCCGGTGCCGCCGGACTGATCAAGGCCGCACTGGCCGTGCACCACGGCGTGCTGCCCCCCACGCTGCACGCCCAGGAGCCGCACGAAGCCCTCGCGGACACCCGGTTCCGGCTGATCGCGGGGACCGAGCCCTGGGAGTCCGCCGGCCCCCGGCTGGCCGGGGTCAACGCGTTCGGCTTCGGCGGCATCAACGCCCACGTGGTGCTCGGCGAGACGCCCGGCGCCCGCAGCAGCGGCGAGCCGGCGTACGTCGGGGCGCGGGCTGTGCCGCCGGCGACCGAGGAGGTGCTGCTGCTCGCGGGCCGCGACGCCGCCGACCTGCTGACCCAGCTCGACGGCTGGACGCCGGGCGACTTCGCGGTGCCCACCGGCGGGCCCGCCCGCCTCGCGATCGTCGCCCCCGACGAGCGGCGCCTCACCCTGGCGCGCAGGGTGCTCGAGCGGGGTACGCCGTTCCGGGGCCGCAACGACGTCTGGTTCGACCCCATCGGCCTGCTGACCGACGGGGGCAAGGTGGGCTTCCTCTTCCCCGGTGTGGAGCCGGAGTTCGACCCCAAGGTCGACGACATCGTCGCCCAGCTCGGCCTGGAGTGGGAGGGGCTCTCCGGCGGCAGCGGGCTGCAGGAGCAGGGGCGAGGCATCGTCGCCGTCGGTCGCCTGCTCTCCGACGCGCTGGGGATCCTCGGGATCCGCCCCGACCTGATGGCCGGGCACAGCCTGGGCGAGTGGACCGGCCAGATCGTGTCGGGGATGATCCCCGCCGAGCACATCGACGACTTCCTGGGCAACCTGCGTCCCGACTCCATCTCCGTCTCCGACGTGGTCTTCCTGGCCCTGGGCTGCGGCGCCGAGGTCGCCGCCGAGCTGGTGTCCGGGCTCGACGACGCCCACGTCTCCCACGACAACTGCCCGCACCAGTCGGTGGTCTGCGCCCCTGCCGGGGTGATCGAGCAGGTGACCGCCCGGGCCCGGGCCCGCAAGGTGCTCGCCCAGGAGCTGCCCTTCCGCTCCGGCTTCCACTCCCCGCTCTTCGCGCCGCTGATCGACTCGATGCGCGAGCAGTTCGGCAGCCTTCCCCTGGTGCCCGCCCGGGTGCCGCTGTGGTCGGCCACCTCGCTGGCGCCCTACCCCGACGACGCCGCCGCCATCGGCGAGCTGGCGCTGCGCCACCTGGTGGAGCCGGTGCGCTTCCGCCAGCTCGCGCACGCGTTGTACGCAGACGGGGTGCGGGCCTTCATCCAGGTCGGCACCGGCAGCCTGACCGGGTTCCTCGACGACTCCCTGCGCGAGCAGGACGTGCTGACGGTCTCGGCCAACAGCGCCAAGCAGAGCGGGGTCGGCCAGCTGCGCCGGGTCGCGGCCGCACTGTGGAGCGCCGGGGCCACCGTGGACTTCGCGCCGCTGGGTCACGCCCCCGCGGGCCGGCGGGGGGGCTCCGCTGCGCCTGCCTCGGCTGCCTCGCCGACCTCCGCTCCGGCGAGCGCTCCGGCGAGCAAGGGCGCCCGGCCCCTGCCGATGGGCTCCCCGCTGGTGCGGCGGCTGACCCCGCTCGACCTGCCGGCCGCCGGCGCGCCGTCCCCGGCCGTCGTACCGACGGGGGCGGAGCCGGTCCTCACCGAGTTCCAGGCCGCCGTGCGGGAGGCGGCGGCTGCCGCCCAGCAGGTGCTCACGGTGGCTGCGGAAACCCCGCCTAGGCGGGTATCCCCTCGGTTCGAGGGGGTTGCAAAGGCCACTAACCGTCGGGAACCCCGCCTAGGCGGGGTTTCCGACAACCCGGCCGCACCCGTCCCGGCCCCCCGCACCGCCCCCGGGGCCACCAGCCGGCAGAGCGTGCTGCGCCTCTCGGTCGCGAACCAGCCGTGGTGGGGCGACCACGCCTTCTACAAGCAGCCGCCGGGCTGGGACTGCCTGGAGGACGAGTTCCCGCTGGTCCCGATGACCGCGATCCTGGAGATGGCCTCCGACGAGGCCGAGGCGCTGGTGCCCGGCACGGTGACGGTGGCGATCGAGTCGGTGCGGGCGTTCAAGTGGCTCGCGGTGGAGCCGGCGGTGGAGGTCACCGTGCGTGCCGCGATCGACGCGGCCGCGACCGCGGCCGCTCCCCCCGGTACGACGGTGGTGCGGTGCAGCGTGGACGGCCACGCCCGCGCGGTGGTCCACCTCGCCCCCCGGCACCCCGACGCGCCGGCGCCGGCGGGCCGGCCGGTCAACGGGAGCCTGCAGATCCCGGTCCCGGTGGACCGCATCTACGCCGAGGGGCACCTGTTCCACGGACCCGAGTACCAGGGGCTGCGGTCGGTGGACGTCTTCGGCACCGACGGGGTCAGCGGCTGGTTGGAGAGCCAGCGCGCGCCGGGCGCCCTGCTCGACAACGCCGGTCAGCTGTTCGGCTACTGGATGGCGACCGCGGTCGACCAGGACCGCCTGGTGCTGCCCACCTCGATCGACCGGATCTCGTTCTACTCCCCGCACCCGGTGCCCGGCACCCCGGTGCACTGCGTGGTCAACTGCACCTCGCTCACCGACAAGACGGTCCGGGCCGACCTCGAGCTCACCGTGGACGGCGTGCTGTGGTGCCGCATCGACGGGTGGGAGGACCGCCGCTTCCAGAGCGACGACCGGCTCTTCCTGCTGCTGCGCACGCCGAGCGAGCGACTCCTGGCCGAGCCCCAGCCCGGCGGCTGGGTGCTGGTGCGCGAGGGCTGGCCGGACTCGGCGTCCCGCGACGTGGTGATGCGCCGCTTCCTCGGCGCCGCCGAGCGCGCCGAGTACCAGGGCCGCAACCCCCGCGCCCAGCGCACCTGGCTGCTGGGCCGGATCGCGGTCAAGGACGCCGTACGCCGGTTGCTCACGGACCGTGGCGCGGGGCCGATGTTCCCGATCGAGGTGGCGGTCGCCAACCTCGAGAGCGGCCAGCCGGTGGTGCGTACGCCGGCCGCGGAGGACGTGCGGGTGTCCATCGCCCACAGCCAGGGGCTGGGCGTGGCGATGGCCGAGGTCGGTCGCCCGGTGGGGATCGACGTGGAGCTGGTCGCGCCCCGGTCGGCCATCTTCGAGTCGGCCTCGCTCAGCAGCAGCGAGCACGCGCTCTTCGAGCGGCGGGTCCGCACCAAGGACCGCGACCGCGAGCTGACCCGCTGGTGGGCCGCCAAGGAGGCCGCCGCGAAGTGCCGCGGCACCGGGCTCCAGGGCCGCCCCCGTGACTTCGAGGTGGTCCAGGTCGTTGGCGAACACCTGCAGGTCGGCGACCAGTGGGTCGCCACCACCTCGCTGCACCATCCACCCCAGATGTCACCCGCGAGCTCCGCCATGGAGCCGCACGCACCGCAGGAGTACGTCGTTGCCTGGACTGTCGCACAACCCGACGGAGGACCCCACCATGACTGAGACCGCGCAGATCACGCCCGAGAGCGTGCTCGCCGAGCTGGAGCGGATCCTGACCGTGGTGGTCGGCGACGACCTGCTGCTCGACGGGCCGCTGACCCCGGAGACCTCCTTCGACGCCGACCTGCAGCTGGAGAGCATCGAGTTCGTGGCCCTGGCCGACCAGCTGCTCGCCACCTACGGCGAGAAGGTCGACTTCGTCTCCTGGATGGCCGGCATGCAGCTCGACGAGATCGTGGGCCTGAGCGTCGGTCAGGTCATCGACTTCGTCGTCACCTCGGTCCGGAGCTGACGCCGTGCCCCAGGTGGAGGCCAACGGTCTGTCGTTCCACGTGCAGGTGATCCGCCACGACGACGGCAGCGCACCCGGGTCCGGTGCGCACCGGCCCCCGGTGGTGATGCTGCACGGTCTGGTGATCGACAACCTGTCGAGCTGGTTCTACACGATCGCGCACCCCCTGGCGCTGAGCTCCGACGTGCACCTGTTCGACCTGCGTGGCCACGGCCGCAGCGAGATGCCGCCGACCGGCTACTCGGTGGCCTCCAACGTCGACGACCTGGTGGCGCTGCTGGACCTGTGGGGCATCGACGAGCCGGTGCACCTGTTCGGCAACAGCTTCGGCGGGGTGGTCGCGCTGGCCTTCGCCCACCGGCACCCCGAGCGGGTGGCCAGCCTGTTCCTGATCGAGGCGCACTTCGCGGTCGAGGGCTGGGCCGAGCACATGGCCGGCAGCCTGGCGCTGGCGGCGTTCGGCCTCGACGAGGACGCCGTCCAGGACTGGATGGCGACCAACCCCGACCGCAAGCTCACCCGGGTGGCGCGGCGCAGCGAGAAGTTCCTGATGGAGACCTCGCTGATCGACGACCTCAAGGCCGAGCAGCCGATCGGCTTCCTGCCCCAGATCGGGTGCCCGGTGCACGCGATGTACGGCAGCGAGTCCGACATCCTGCACCTGGCCCGGGAGCTGGAGACCCAGTTGCCGGACTGTCGCCTGGAGATCGTGGAGGGCACCACCCACTCCCTGCTCACCGAGCGCAGCGAGCTGGTCCGCGAGCGTGCCCTGGAGTGGATCGCGGCGTTCACCACGGCGCCGGTAGGGGCCTGAGCGTGACGCGCTTCCTGTTCGTGGTGCCGCCCTTCACCGGGCACGTCAACCCGACCATCCCGGTGGCCACCGCCCTGATGACCCGCGGTCACGACGTCGCCTGGACCGGCCTGCCGGGCCTGGTCGACCCGCTGCTGCCGGCCGGCTCGACGTTCTTCCCGGCCACCTCGACCGACGTCGCCGAGTACGTCGCGAGCGCCGGCGAGCGGCGCCCGGACCTGCGGGGCGCGGCGGCGTTCAAGTTCCTCCAGGAGGAGGTGCTGCTGCCGCTGGCCGAGGCGATGATCGACGGGGTCGACGCGGCGGTGGACGCGTTCGGCGCCGACGTGCTCGTGGTGGACCAGCAGGCGCTCGCCGGGGCCGTGGTGGCCCGCCGCCGGGGACTGCCGTGGGCCACGTCGGCGACCACGTCGGCCGAGCTGGTCGACCCGCTGGCCGCCCTGCCCCTGGTCGCCGAGCAGATGCACGCCCGGCGGGTGGAGCTGCAGCTCAGGCACGGCGTACCGGAGGAGGTGGCGACCACCGGCGACCTCCGGGTCTCCGAGCACCTGGTGCTGGCCTACACGACCCAGACGCTGGTCGGTCCACCGACGATCAGTACGCCGGTCTGCTTCGTCGGTCCTGCGACCCTGGGACGGCCCGAGGCCGACGACTTCCCCTGGGAGCTGCTGTGCCATGACCTGCCCATCGTGCTGGTCTCGCTCGGCACCCTGAACGCCGACGCCGGGGGCCGCTTCTGGCGGGTGGCCGCGGAGGCGTGCCGCGACCAGCCGTGGCAGGCGGTCTTCGTAGCACCGGCCGAGCTGGTGCCGGACCCGCCGCCCAACGTGCTGGTGCGGACCCGGGTGCCGCAGCTGTCGTTGCTGCGCCGGGTGGACGCCGTGGTCTCCCACGCCGGGCACAACACGGTCTGCGAGTCCTTGGCCGCGGGTCTGCCGCTGGTGCTGGCGCCGATCCGCGACGACCAGCCGGTGGTGGCCGAGCAGGTGGTGGCCGCCGGCGCGGGGGTGCGGGTGCGGTTCGCCCGGGTGCGCCCCGACGAGCTGAGGTCGGCGATCGGGCTGGTGCTCACCGACCCCGACCTGGGGGCGGCGGCCGGACGCATCGCGGCGTCGTTCGCGGCTGCCGGCGGGGGCCGGGCCGCGGCCGAGGCGTTGATCGTGCTCGCGTCGCGCCGCGCCGCCGTACGCCCGTGACGGGAAGCCAGGGCACCGTTCCGGCCCGGCAGATGGTGCTCTCGGTTCCCGTCAGCGCGTCCGCCGGGGCACCTTGGCCGCCAGTTCCTCGGGCATCGGCTCGTAGTGGGCGAACTCCCGGGTGAAGGTGCCGACGCCGTGGGTGGCCGCCCTCAGGTCGACGGCGTAGCGGACCAGCTCGGTCTGCGGCACCACCGCGTGCACCAGGGTCCGGTCCGACCCGACCTGGTCGGTGCCGAGCAGGCGGCCCCGGCGGGCTGACAGGTCGCTCATCGTCTCGCCCACCAGGGCGTCCTGGACCAGCACCGAGACTTTGTCGTAGGGCTCGAGCAGCACCACGCCGACGCTCTCCGCGGCCTCCCTCAGCGCCAGGGCGCCCGCGGCCTGGAAGGCCATGTCCGAGCTGTCCACGCTGTGCGCCTTGCCGTCGGTCAGGTTGGCCCGCAGGTCGACCAAGGGGTAGCCCAGGCGCACCCCCAGCTCCATCTGCGCCCGCACCCCCTTCTCCACCGAGGCGACGAACTGGCGCGGCACCGCGCCGCCGACGACCCGGTCGGCGAACTCGAACCCGGCGCCACCGGGCAGCGGCTCGACCTCGACGTCGCAGACGGCGTACTGACCGTGGCCGCCGGACTGCTTCACGTGCCGTCCGTGCCCCTTGGCGGCCCCGGTCAGCCGCTCGCGCAGCGGCACGACCACGTCGCTGACCGCCACCTCGACCCCGTGCGACCTCAGCCGCTCCAGCGCCAGCTCGGCGTGGGCCTCACCCAGCACCCACAGCACCACCTGGTGGGTCTCGGCGTTGCGCTCCACCCGCAGGCTGGGGTCCTCGGCGGCGAGCCGGGCCAGGGCGCCGGAGAGCTTGTCCTCGTCCGAGCGGGTGGCGGCCTCAACGGCCACCGGCAGCTGGGGGTCCGGCGCCGTCCAGGGCTTCAGGACCCGGGGCTCCTCGGGGGTGCTCAGGGTGTCCCCGGTCTCCGCGGTGGTCAGCCGGCTCACGCAGCCGATGTCGCCGGCCACGAGCTCGGGGGCGGGCACCGAGGCCGCCCCGAAGGGGTGGGACAGCGCGCCGGTCCGCTCGTCGGCGTCGTGGTCCTCGTGACCGCTAGCGTCGCCGAAGAAGGAGGAGGCGTGCCCGGAGACGTGCAGGTTCTGGTCGGGACGGAGCGTGCCGGAGAAGACCCGCACCATGCTGAGCCGCCCCACGTAGGGGTCGCTGGTGGTTCCGATCACCTGGGCGACCAGGGGGCCGGACGGGTCGGCGGTCAGGGGTGGGGCCGTCTTCCCCGCGGGGGTGAAGACCTCGGGAGAGGGGTGCGAGGCGGGTGCCGGGAACCCGGCGACCACGAGGTCCAGCAGCTCGGTCAGCCCGACGCCGGTGGCCGCGCAGACCGGCACCACCGGGTGGAACAGTCCGTGCCGCATCGCCTCGGCGACATCGGCGACCAGTGCCTCCTCGCCGACCTCGGCCCCCTCGAGGTAGTCGTCCATCAGCTGCTCGTCCTCGGCCTCCTCGACGATCGCCTCGACGAGGCGGGCGTGCGCGGCCCGGGCCTCTTCGGACGCAGCCTCGTGGGCGAGCAGGTGGGTCAGCCCGGTGACCTCGGCGTGCTCGGTGGTCAGCGCGAAGAGCGGCAGCACCCGGTCGCCGAGCTCCTCGCTCACGGCCGCGACGACGAGGTCGAGGTCGGCCCGCGCGTGGTCGAGCTTGGTCACCACGACCGCCGAGGGCACCGCCGCCTCGACACCCTCGCGCATCATCTGTCGCGTCGCCTCGTCCAACGAGCCGTCGGTGGCGGCGTTCGCCGGCACCACCAGGAGCGCCGCGTCGGCGGCCCGGAGGCCGGCCCGCACCTCCCCGGCGAAGTCGACGTACCCGGGGGTGTCGATGAGGTTGATCTTGGTGCCGCCGTGCACCACCGGTACGACGGACATCGCGGCCGAGCGCTGGTGCACCCGCTCGAACTCCTCGAAGTCGGACAGGGTGGTGCCGTCCTCGACGCGGCCGGCGCGGGTGACGGCGCCGGTGTGCAGGGCCAGGGCCTCCACCAACGAGGTCTTGCCGCCGGTGGGAGGGCCCACCAGGACGACGTTGCGGATGCGGTCCGGCTCGGCCATGCAGAGGTCGTGCTGGGTGGCCCGATGAGTGGCTCGCTGGCCGGTCCTGTCCGCCATGGAGCCAGCAAACTCCCATCGCGGGTGGGGCACAAGACCCCCGGCGTTCGCGGTCCCCAGCACGGGTAGCCTCACGCCCATGAGTGCGATCGATGGCGTCTCCGAGATCTTCGACCCGAGCGACTGGGACCCGGTCCCCGGCTTCGAGGACCTGACCGACCTGACCTACCACCGGGCCAAGGCCCACGGCACGGTCCGGATCGCCTTCGACCGCCCCGACGTGCTCAACGCGTTCCGTCCGCACACCGTCGACGAGCTGCTGCGCACCCTGGAGCACGCCCGCACCTCCGGCGACGTGGGCTGCGTGCTGCTGACCGGCAACGGCCCCAGCGACAAGAACGGCAAGTGGGCCTTCTGCACCGGCGGCGACCAGCGGATCCGCGGCAAGGCCGGCTACCAGTACGAGACCGACGGGCACGTCGAGGCCGGCGCCCCGCCCAACCCGATCGACCAGGCCAAGCTGGCCCGCCTGCACATCCTGGAGTGCCAGCGGCTGATCCGCTTCATGCCCAAGATCGTGATCTGCGTGGTGCCGGGCTGGGCCGCCGGTGGGGGCCACTCGCTGCACGTGGTGGCCGACCTGACGATCGCCAGCGCGGAGCACGCACGCTTCAAGCAGACCGACGCCGACGTGGGGTCCTTCGACGGCGGCTTCGGGTCGGCGTACCTGGCCCGCCAGGTGGGGCAGAAGTTCGCCCGCGAGATCTTCTTCCTCGCCGAGGAGTACGACGCCCAGGAGATGTACCAGATGGGCGCGGTCAACCGGGTCGTGCCGCACGCCGACCTGGAGAAGGTGGCGCTGGAGTGGGGCCGCAAGATCAACGGCAAGTCCCCGACCTCGCAGCGGATGCTGAAGTACTCGTTCAACATGATCGACGACGGCCTGGTCGGGCAGCAGCTCTTCGCGGGCGAGACCACGCGGCTGGCCTACATGACCGACGAGGCGCAGGAGGGTCGCGACCAGTTCCTTGAGAAGCGCGAGCCGGACTGGTCACCGTTCCCCTGGTACTACTGATTCAGCGCGTTTGCGCAGGTCAGAGGCCTGTTAGTGCCTCGTGCGTGGCAGATGCGTGGCAAGAATCGCGATCAAGGATCCGCCGGGGCGGGTCGGTTGGGCGATCATGAAGCCATGGCGATTGACCTCAGCGGCTTCGAGCCTCGCGTTCGTGCCCTGGATCCTGAGTGGGCTGCGCTCGCCTACGAGGTGACGATCAAGCCGATTTCGCCGAACTACGGCAAGCCCGTCACCCTGGCCGAGTTCGTTGGGACCGATTGGCTCGCGTCCGTGATCGTCTGGGAAACCGGTGAGCTGGACCTTGATGCTGGCCGTGTGGCGGACGGCTGGTTGGTCTCAAAGCACTACGATCTCGAGCGAGTCGCCGAGCTCGACAAGGTGCTTGGAGAACTTGCGGCCCTGTTTCGAGATGGAGATGTCCCGCCCGACGCCATGACGTCGTGGCTCAACGTGGGCTGACCTTCCAAGCGACCGTGGCGACCAGGTGCGGTCCGATCGGGTCGGAGTAAGGAGGCGAGCTTGCCCACGGTGATCGATGCCGATCGCCCTACCCTGTAATCGTGGATGACCACTATCAGCGAATCCGTCTGCGTGCCATCGACGCGCTGATCGACAACGAGAATGGCGCGCTGTCCGACGACGACCTGATCTACGTGCTCGAAACGACCTGCGGGCTCCTGGAGCGAACCCACGAAGCAGCGCGCCGAGAACTGTGGGATGCCAGCGCGGATTTCGATGTTGCCCGGTACGCCATCCCGATTTCCGATGTCGGACAGCAGGACGACGCCGAGGAGGCGGTTCGCCGCGAGTTGAAGGCGCGGGCGCGCGCCCGCGCGCGGTCTGCTCTGGATTGACCAGCGGCTGGGCTCACGGCGCCCGTCAGTTCCCTTCGAAGGTCACGTCACCAGCCCAGATGGGCCGCCGCACGCGAACCGCGATGTAGTCCTGGATCGCCTGTGCCGTTGTGGCGGCGAGCGGATCGTCAAGGCGTTCAGCGACGAATGCGAGTTCGTCGAGCAGGGACAAGCAGCGCTGTTGGTTGAGCCGGACCGGCTCGGGTCCCTGAATCATGGGCAACGTGTGGAGCTCATAGGCGGCCGCCGCAATTGCCAGTCGCTGCACCAGGCGCTCTGAAAGCCACAGTGAGTCCGTGTCGTCGGGCGCTTGCTCGTAGATTCCGACAACCTCGTCGGCTTCGTAGCTCGCGGGGTCGAGACGATCCGCGAAGCGGTCAGATGTCACGACCACATCCTGCCTTGCCTCTATGGCTGCTCATGCCCTGTACAGCGTCGCGATCGCCCGGAGATCCATAGCGATCTTCCGTGCCTGGGCGTGGATCTGCGCCACTTCCGATTGCCACGGTTGTCGCGGTGCGTCGTAGTCGAGGGCTCGCGCGTCGAGCCAGAGCGGTTCCTCCGGGAACTGTCCCGCGACTTCGTTGAGTTCCGACTTGGAAAAGCCGACCGCCAACAGGGTCGCAGCATTCTGCGCTCTCACCCGGTAGAGTTCAGCGGCGCGCGTCTCTCCGTGTTCCGCTAGGAGGTCGGTCAAACGCGTGCAAGCGATCTCCAGGTCGCACAGCTGCGCTTCGCGGTCCTCTTGTGTGAAGACATGCTCGACGCCCTCGTCACGTCGTCGCTGCCACATGCCTTCAGTGTCCTCCACGGGGTGACGGCGCAACCACCCGTTCCTCCGTGTCATGGGTCTGCGCGAGAACGGAGGCCGCCATCGCCGACGCTGCTGTGCGCGTCTTGTCCTCGGCCGTCGGCCACAGATGTGCGTACGTGCTCAGGGTCGTAGTCGCTGACGCATGGCCCATCGCTCGCTGCACGGTGACGACGTCACACCCGGCCGCGATCAGCCCGCTGGCGAAGTAGTGCCTCAGGTCGTGAAGCTTGTGCGCAAGTCCGGCGTCGGTGCGGGTCGACCGCCAGCGGTAGTCAACGAGGTTGTCGTGCCACGGCTTCCCGAGCTCGTCGAACAACCAGCGGTCGGGCATCCCCGTGGGCGTGTGCTGGCGGACGTGCTCGGAGAGGATCGCGATCAGTTCGTCGGGGAGGTAGATCGTCCGCTCCGATTCGTACTTGGGCGGGCGGGCCACCACGGTGATCCCGCCCGCCGCATCGACGAGGTCCTTCCCGGTCGCGATGTCAGCAGCCTTCGCTCGCTGCAGTTGGCGCGTGACCCGCAGCGTGCGGCCGAGGAAGTCGATGTCGCCGACCTGCACCCCAAGTGCCTCGCCTCGACGGAGGCCGGCGAAGGCGCACAGGGCGACGTACGCAGTGAATCCCGGGCGGGATCGCGGCCGCCGAACGGGCTCGGCTGCGTGGAGCAGTTTCACCACGTCCGCGTTGGTCGGGATCCGCATCGCTGCCTCGGCCTTCCGCTTGTGCGGCAGCACGACGCCAACGGTCGGGTCGCTGGCGATGAGGCGATCGGCGACGGCCGCGCGGAAGACACCGCGAACGATGGTGAAGCGGGTGTCGATCGTCGTCGGCGCGAGCCGCGAGGTCATGTTCTTCACCCACGCCTCTATGTGCGAACGCCGGATCGACCTCAGCTGCATGTCGCCGAACGTCACGCCGGCGGTGGCCAGGTCGGCGTTCTCGCGCGTCGAGGAGAGCCAGACCTGCCGCGGTGCCCAGTCGGCGTAGAACGCCGCGAAGGTCACCTTCCCGGCGGCGGGGTCGAGCCAGTCACCGCGGACGACCTTCGACTCCTCAGTGGCGACCCAGCGCTTCGCGTCGACCTGCCTCTTGAACGACTTCGTGTGCTGCTTGCCGGCTTCGTCGCGGTACGACCCGCGCCAGGATTGGCGTTCCTTCCAGACCCAGCCCATGGCTGTCTCCTTTCGGACGATCTTTCATCGTGCGCCGCCGGTCGGCGGATGTCGATGCGAGTCAGTGGTGCTGTGGACGGTTCATCTGCTCGGTGAGCCAGAGGACGACGTCGGCCTTCCAGTAGCGGACGTGGCGGCCGACCTTGAAGCTCCTCGGACCGGCGCCGGTCACGCGCCAGTAGCGCAGGGTGTTCTCGGGGACGCGGAGCAGCGCGGCGGTCTCGTCGAGGGTGAGCATCTCGTCGCCGAGGTTCTTGCGCGGTTGTGGTGTGTCGGGTTGAGCTGTCATGACTCCTCCTTGGAGATCGATGGCTTTCATGGTGTGGGGGAGGGGGCACCAATTTGCGCCCGTCCTGAGGGCGCCCGTCCTTAGGACGGGCGGGGGACGGGCGGGCACTCGTTGGCGGCGTTTTCGCTGGTCAGCGGGGCGCCCGTCCGAAAGTTCGAAGACTTCTTGCTCACCTCCTCACGGACGTCGTCGGAGGTGGCTTGCTCATGGTGGTCGAGGCTGCTGCGAACTGGTCCATGACGAACAGCGTGAGCCAGCAGGTACCCACGATTTCGGGATACCTGGCCAGATTCGGGAGGGGGATACCTGCGTTTGCGCAGGTCAACAGGTATCCCTAAGTCGCTCGGCCGCGAGCTTGAAAACTGCTGGTTCATGCCGATCAGCGTGAGCGATGGGTGTTACCGGAATCCGATAACAAGGAGGGGGTACGCCGAGGGGGAATGTTGGATACGCGCAGGTCAGGTGCGTTCCCTAAGTCGTCCGCCGGGTGCTCTTGTCAGAGGCCAATTCCCTCGCGGCGCGTCACTGGTGGACGGTGATCCGGGACGGGGGATGCCCTTCGTTGTGGCGGTACGACGGCGGGCCCGTAGCGGTCGATCGCGTCGATGGCCTGCCGACGTGCGTGCGCTGGTCCGAGGTCGGCGCGGTCGCGACTGAACGCGTCGATCCACTGCTGCCGGGCGTCCTCGATCGACTCGGCGACGAGGTGGGCGGTGTTGCTCTCGCGGCCGCGCGTCATGGCGACGTACGCCGCCGCCGCGCCCGTCGTTTCGCTCAGCGCGACATGGGCGCGGTTGACCGTGTCGCCCTGGGCGCCGTGCACCGTGGTCGCATAGGCGAGCTCGAGGAACCGCGCGGCGTACTCGGCGGGGATATGGCGTTCCCGTCCGTGGCCTCGAAGGGTGAGGCTGCCGTCGTCGCCCAGACCGCTCACCGTCCAGGTCTGGCGGTTGGCGACCTGGAGGTCGGGGTCGTTGCGGCGCGTGGCGACGCGATCGCCCAGGCCAAGCTGCTCGCCGCTTGCTGTCGTGATGACGTGCCCACCCTGGTCAACGCGTACCCGGTCGCGGATCGCGGCGTTGAAGTCGGCGACCTGTTCTCGCCGGTCAGCGATGACGAGGTCGCCTGTGGCGCCGACATCGGCGAGTGCGGCGGTCCGCTCGACGTCGGAAGCGTGGACGACGATGAGGCCGCGTCGGTCGAGTTCGTCGAACACGGCCGCCGGGTCGTCGCCCTTCCGCATCCGCAGACTCAATGCCGCGTAGTCAGGATCAGCGAACCGATGCACCTTCTCGAGGGAGACGACGGCCGTTGGATGGGCCCAGGCCATCGCATGGTCGAGGACGCCGCCGCGGCCAACGGAGGGCAGTTGGTGCTGGTCCCCGACGAACGCCACGCGAGCCCCGCACTCGTCGGCAACAGTCAGCACAGCGCGAGCGGTGTCCTGGTCGAGCATGCCCGCCTCGTCGACGAGAAGCAGATCACCAGGGCCGAGTTTGGCACGTCCGTCAGGCACTGCGCTCGGGTCGCGTGTCCATCGGCCATCGGCGTCCCAGCGCCAACCGTGTTGATGAATCAGCCAAGAAGCCGAATGCCCGTCGGCACCCGTCTCGGTGGCGGCGACCTCGGCGGCCTTCAGCGTGGGCGTCACGACCACGAGCCGATGCCCGTGCCGCGCCAGGAGAGCCTGCGTCGCACGCAAAGCCGTGGTCTTACCCGAGCCAGCCGCTCCTTCGACAACGACCAGCTCACCGTCGCCGGCAAGCGCTCCAACGACTGCCGCCTGCGTCGGGTCGATCCTGTCGACGCCTCGCGCACCGATGCGCGCCCTGCTTGCTGGCCGGGTCGCGCGCCGTGACAGTCGGGCGATGACGTCGGCCTCGACGTCGAGCACATAGGGCGACGACAGCGACCGGAGGTGTTCCGGTACGTCGCCTCCGTTCAGCAGCCGTCGACATCGCTCGACGGCCCGTGCCGTGATGTCCTCGGCCAGCTCGATCCGCACCGCCGAGTCAGCGATCAGGCAGGTCTGAGCGAGCAGGACCTCGGTCTTGCCGCGGATGTCGGCCTCGTTCCACGCGGACGTCTTCGCGCCGAGCATCGAGACGATCAGCTCCGCAGCGGCGTCGCGGTCGATCCACCTGGGGTGCGTGCCCTCCAGCGCGACCGCTGTGCCGGGGTCGCGATATCCGAGGTCCCGCAGCTCGGTGTTCCAGCGTTCGACGAGTTCTCGTCCGTCGCGCGGGCTGACCTTGTCCGGTCGGGCCTCGGCCCAGGCCCGCCGGTCCCACCCCTGTCGCCGACGCGGCCCGGGCTCTTCGCCGGGATGCTCCCTGCGCCACTCGGCCTCATACCGTTCGACGTTGCGGCGGATCTGCGAGGCTCTGGCGCTGAACGAGCCGGCATACGGCATCAGCTCGCGAATCTCGTTCGTCTCCGGATCCATCGTCAAGCCGTGCGCGGCCAGTGCTGCGCGGAACTCCGGATCCGTCGCGACCGCAGCGTGCCCGATCCCGTTGATCGCGCCGATCGAGTCCCGGAAGCCGATGGAGTGCATGCCGCGCCAGCCGCCGGCGGCGTACGCGCGCGCGTTGATCTGGAGGTGGAGATGGCGGTGCGGGTCGCCGGCGCGGGAGGTGTAGTGCCGGATGACCGCGGCCTCGATCTTCTCGACGGGCACCTGGACCTGTCGGCCGCGCGGTCCGACGCGCGTCGTGGCGTACGACGCGACCCAAGCGACGATCTCGCTGGCTGCCTTGTCCTGTGCGGCGTCCAACGCTGCCGAGATCTCGGGATGGAGCGCAGCGGCGAGCGACCAGGTCTTGGGCCCGTTGACGGTGACCTCAACGAACCGCAGCGCGTGCTCGTCCTTGAGTAGTCGGCCCTTCTTCGCACCGGTCTCCACGTCGATCCCGGCAACCCACTGCTCGTAGGTGTCACCGTCCATGGCGCCCTTGCGCTCGACGCCCTCGGGTGTGGCGATCATGCGCTCGGCGACGCCGGTGCCCTCGCTGAGGTAGTAGTCATCGGCCCGAGACCGATCGCGCTCGACGTAGGCGCGGGCGGCTTTCGCCGCGCCGCGGTAGAACTTCACGCCGCCGTGCACTCGAATCACCCCGATTCAGCGTCCGTCGACTACCGTCGATAACCACATATCCGCAGGTCACAAGCCGTTTCGTCCTCGACTCCTACGATCCTTCGTAGCATGCGTGCCGACTGAAACTGGGTGTGGAACGAGGTCAGAAGGCAGGGATCTGGAGGAGATTCTGGGAGCCGTGTAGAGCCAATGGTGATCAATGGTTGGGCTCAGGGTGGCCAGGTGAAGGACAGTGGGAATTCGGTGGGGATAGGCGCACGGCGTGAGCGAGAATGCGCGCATGGACACGGTCACCCTCTGGCGCCCGACGGGCCCCGAAGAGCTTGCGCTCGTCGAAGCCTCGGGCTGGCGCGAGTGGCCGCCGCGACTCCCGGACCAGCCGATCTTCTACCCGGTCCTGAACGAGGACTACGCCGTCCGGATCGCCCGCGACTGGAACGTCAAGGCGAGTGGTGTCGGCTACGTGACGCGCTTCGAGGTCGAGAAGGACTTCCTCGACCAGTACAACGTCCAGCAGGCTGGCGGTCAGACGATCCTGGAGTACTGGATCCCCGCCGAGGATCTCGACGAGTTCAACCAGCACATCGTTGGCCTGATCGAAGTCGTTCGCGAGTTCCGATGAGCGATCACAACGTGACACCGGAGCAGGCGTCACACGGCCGGGTCATCCCGGACCGCGATCTGCCGATGGTCGCTGCGCAGTGGTTGGTCGATGGCTACGACTCGCCACTCCTTCGGGAACTGGCCTCGCACACATCCAGGCAGGCGCTCGAAGGCCAGGTCAGGCTCGCCGACGTCCTGGCCGAGCTCGGCTATCCGATCCGCGAGCTCGATTCTCCGTACGAGCAACTGCCATGGCGCGGCCAGTGGGAAGGCATCTGGTGGGCCGTCGATCGAATGGATCGCACCCACCGGCCCTATGCGTCGGCGCAGTACGTCATCGAGATCATCGGCGACTACGAAGGTCTGTGGGATCCCGGCGGGGGCGAGGCCTTGATGGCGATGCTCCGGGCCTGGGACGAGAATCCGGACCTGCGGCCCGCGATCGATGAGCAGATCCGTAGGCATCTCCGTGGACTTCGCGAAGACGACGTGCCGCCGCTCGGGCTGCTGGAGGGGTGGGACGGATGACGAGCCCTTGGCGGGGTCCGATCGAGCGGCTCTGGGCTGAGCATCTAGCTCGGCCATTCCCGCCTGACCTTCGAGGCGTGGAGGTCGGCGGCGTCGAAGTTGTCCTGCTTGATTCGGACATCGCCGGCTACGTATCGACCTGGCTCTCGTCCGGCCGGCTCAACGGTGGAGCGCATCCGATCCTGGCGCAGTGCATGGACGAGGCGTACCGCGTCGCGAGGCTGCTGGTCGATTCGACTGATGCCGCGTACTTCGAGGGCCTGGGGAACCTCGCACACGCAGTCCTCGGCGCGGACGAGGTCCGGGAGGAGTTCGCCCCGCCGCGAAGTTATCTGGCCTGCAAGTGGAGCCACTCAGCCAGCGACGAGCCCACAGTGATTCTCTCCGAGCTCGACTCGGCGCGCTACGAGGTTCGCAAGATCCAGCAGTTTGCCGATGGCCGGCTGGAGCGCGCCGACCGAATCACCGAGGCGAGCACTTCCCTGAGCTGGGAGCCAACGCCGAGCGAGCCCGAGATCGCGGCGAATGATGAGTTCGAACTTGTCGATATCGATGCGGCCACCTTCGAGGAGAACTGGCGACAAGCGGTTCCGGTCGGGCTCCCTGTGCTCGTTATCGACGGCGACAAGTTCGACGACTTCGAAGGTTTCGTGGTGCGATTCTCGGCGCTCCTCGAGGACTTCAAGTGGAACGGCAGCCTCGACGCCTTCAACGACATCCTTCGGGGTGGGTGCGGAACTCCGGACGGTGGTTTCGAGTTGCGTTGGTTGAACTCGACCCGGTCACGACAGGCGCTCGGACGCCCCGCCACTATCCGCTGGCTCGAGGACACCATTGCCCGTGCCCACTCGTCCAACATCCCGAGGCTCGCAGCCGAGTTGGAAGCAGCCAGGAGGGGGCAGGGCACGACGCTCTTTGAGTGGATCGTTGAGATCGTTGAAGCGCATGGTCCCGGCGGACACGAGGCCGAGAGCAGCGTCCTCCTGCGCCTGCTCTGAGCCGCTCCGGTGTACGTAACCGGTTCGCCCTGCATCCTCGGGTAGGCGACCATGAACGCATGGAATGGGACGCTGCGACGCGCGAGAGGTTGGAGACCGCGCTCAACGAGTCCGATGTCGTTGGCGTACGGCTCGATCCCGCAGGCGCGCACGTCGACGTACTGCTTCACGTGATCGCGCTTCCAGAGTCTGGCCCGCTCGTGAAGGACGGTCGCCGGATCATGCGGCTCATGCGGCCTGCCGAACTGCGGTTCCTTCTGCGGCGGGATCCGGTCGGCGAGCAGGCGGCGACCCAGCCGGCCATCCCGCTGGCTGACGAGGAAGCGGTCGAGAACTTCTTCGACTCGCTCGCCTGGGGCGGTTCGATCTACGGCTGGCGCTTCTTCGATGAGCCGGGACTGACCAGTGACTGGCCGGCGGATCCGAGTCTCCAAATCTCGGTTCGAACCGAAGGTGGCCCGCACTCGTTCTACTGGTTCAACGAATGCGGCGTCGAGAGGGACGGTGAGAGCGAGGCCTTCTGCATCGAGGGCACGATCACTTTCGACGACCTCGTGGTGTTCGATGCCGAGGAGCGCGAGATTCCCATCGAGACGTTCATCTCTGACGGCGTTCGCCAATGGGACGCGCTCCACGCGCACGATGATCGCCTCAGTGTGGACGCTCAGAGGGAATCGCAGAACCGCGCCCCGAAATGGAGGAAGTGGGCGGAGGGGGCGGAATCGGCCATGGGCCCGATGTGAGTCGGTGTCACAACACTACCGTTTTCGGTATAGTTGTGACATGGCCGCCGAGACGAAGTACCGGGACATCGTGCGCGAGATCGCGCTCGATCAGCACGGCTACGTCACCACGAAGCAGGCGGCCGAGGCAGGAGTCCCGGCCGCCGAGCTACCCAAGCTTGCCGCACGCGGCGGTCTGGAGAACGTCGCCTACGGGATCTATCGGGTGCCGGATGCACCTCCCAGCGCGTTCGACCAGTTCGCCGAGGCGCTACTACGTGCCGGTGAGGGGTCGTACCTCCATGGAGACTCGGTGCTCGCCTTGTTCGGGCTCGCTGATGTGAACCCTCGACGAATCAGGGTCGCCGTTCGGAAGCGCACTCGGCCGAAGCTGCCGCCGTTCATCGAGCTAACTCTGGTGAAGGGTGATGTCGTGACGACCCAGTACGAAGGTCTGGAGTCGCAACGCGTTGCGGACGCGATCCTCGAGTGCCGGGGGCGCATCGAGCGGAGCCGCCTGATGGATGCTGCCGAGGAAGCGCGAAGGGAAGGCCTGATGACCACCAAGGAATGGCAGCGGGTCAGGAGGGAACTCCGATCGTGAGCTACACCGATGCTCCGAACAGCGTCCGGTCGCTGGAGCAGCGCATCCGCAATCTCGAGGGCAGCGAGGAACTCGCCATTCGACGACGCGTCGGCATGGCGCTCGTCGTGGTCGGCCAGATGCTTCCCGAGGGAGCCATCAAGGGCGGCAGCGCGATGGCGCTTCGCTACGGCCGCGGCACTCGGTTCACCCAAGATCTCGACGCGGCCCGAGTTCAGCCGCTTGCTCGGTTTCGCAGCGACTTCGAGGACGCGCTGGCTGCCGGCTGGGCCGGCTTCACCGGCAGGCTGATCGAGAAGGCTGCTCCCCGGCCGACCGGCGTGCCAACCGCGTACGTCATGCAGCCGTTCGACGTGAAGCTCGACTATCGCGGTCGACCTTGGTGCACCGTGAAGTTCGAGCTCGGCCACAACGAGATCGGCGATGCGGACGAGCCGCAGTACCAGCTCGCCGACGGCTTGGTGCAGCTCGTCACCGAGGTGGGTCTAGAGGCGCCCAAGCCGGTGCCGGTTATGCGGGCCGATCACCAGGTCGCCCAGAAGCTGCATGCGGTCTCGGAGCCTGGCAGCGAGCGAGTCCGCGACCTCGTCGACCTCCAGCTGCTCGACAAGGGCGAGGACCTTGACCTGGTGCAGGTGAAGGCAACCTGTATCCGGCTCTTCGAGTACCGGCGCCAACAGGCCTGGCCGCCGACCATCGAGACTGGTGCCGGTTGGGACACGCTGTACGAGGCCGCGGTCGAGGACATCGACGCCTTACCCGACGCCGAGGCTGCCATTGCGTGGGTCAACGAGTTTGTCCAGCGAATCGTCGGCGGCGCCTGAAGGACAACTGGGCGGCCCGTGACCTCACAGAACTGTCGGACCCAACAATTACGTTGTTCTCGTGACCGTCCCGAAGCCGAATCAGCACGCTGGGCCGATGGCCGGCCACGTTCGGAAGGGACGCGTCTACCGTTCCCCGCTCGCCGCAACCGGTGCGCTACAGGTTCACGACTGGTTCAAGGACGATCTTCCTGATCTCCTGTGGCCGGCGCTCGTCCTCGCTGAGCAAGGCAACGAGAGTGTCCATCGCTTCGTTCGGTGGCAGAAGGCGGTTCAAGATGGGCTCGCTGCTCACGGCGAAACCACCCTTGTCGCGGAGTCGTTGGACGGGCGCCTGACGCACCTCGCGGTGCTTGCCGCGAAGTCCTCGGACGCGGCGGAGCTCATCGTCGCCGAGGCAACCCGCTATGGCTTGTTGTCAGAGGGTGTCCGCAGTGGGCTCGGGTCCTATCCCTACATGCCGGCGCCGTGGCTCGCCGGACAGGGACAGGTCCGTCCTCCCGAGTTGGCCGAACTGCAGCTGATCCGCAGCGCCCTGCTCGGTGTTCTCAAGGATAGTCACCGGGAAGCGCTCCTCAAGTGCCTGCGCACCTGGAGCACGGTCCAGGCAGGCACCTTCAGGTCGGACGAGAAGACGATCGACATCCTGAAGAACTACCCCGGCGACAGCAGCAGCAGATCAGCCGCCGACACGACGGTTCGAGCCATGTGGGGTGCGCACAAGGGTGCAGTGCTCATCGACGATCCGAACCACTTCGATGAAGCGATCAAGTGGGCGCGGGTGTTCTGGGGCGCCAACTCAATGACATCGAGGTGCGTCCGCAAGCGGGAGTCGGAAGGTGAAGACGACATGGAAGCTCCAAAGAATGGGAGTGCCGTGCACGAGTCGCCAGCCGACCAGCCTTCTGGTGACGCGGCTGCGGCTACTCCCGTCCCGGCGGACGGAGCGCACCTTCGTGGGCTCACGATGGATCTGTTGAGCAGCTTCGTGGAGGCACTCGAAACAGCACCGGCGCGATTGCACGACAACGAGCGGCAGGAGGTCATCTCGGGACTCGTCGCCCGCGCTGGGCGCGACCTCATCGCGGTGCTGACCGCGCCCGATCTTTGGTGCATGGAGCACGGCGCGCACATCGTCCGGATGCTGGTTGAGACGAAGATCTACCTCCACTGGATGGCCCAGCAGGACCCGTCCATCTATCGAGAGTTTCAGGAGTACGGCGCAGGCAAGGCCAAGCTCTACGCCCGGATCTCAGATGAGGTGCCGGCGGAGGCGCGCAAGGCCGGATTCCAGGAGGCCATCGAGGAGTTCGAGCGTCTCAGTCACAACCACGACGTCTTCGATCACCGGGTCGTTGACACCCGAGACACATTCGCGGGCGGGAAGTCGATCCGAGCGATGGCCGAGGAGACCGGGCTGTTGGACTTCTACCGTCAGGCGTATTCGCTCGCCAGCGGGGTCGCCCACTCCGAATGGTGGTCAGTCGAGACGCACGCGATGGAGCCCTGCCTGAATGTGCTTCACGGTCTCCACCTCATTCCGAGTCTCTCGCTGAGCTTCGGTGGCAACGTCCCGCTGGCCTCGTCATGGGTTGATCAGTTCTACTCCTTGGTTCGAACCGCCTTGGGCATTCTTGGCACCGATGACGCGGCCGTGTCCGCAGCTTTCAGTTGGCTCGACGAGTCGGCCGAGGAGGAGGCGTCCGAGTCCCCGTGACGTTCGGCTCGTCCGATCTTCGGCAGCTCGCAACTGGAATTGCGAGCAGTGCGTGCGTGGCAAAAACGTGGCAGGAGAGTCGTCGGAGCCAGTCGACCGTCAACGCCGACAGCCACGTTTGCGCAGGTCAGCGGCACATTGCCGTCGATTGCCAACCACAGTCGCTGAGCGTGCCGGGCTTCCCCTGGTACTACTGAGTCCGCGCGTTCACGCGTCTCCTCCGTCCACGTCGGACATGTCGAGCACGAAACGGTAGCGAACGTCGTTGCGCCGGAGCCGGTCGAGAGCCGTGTTCACCTGCGACGACGGCAGCACCTCGATGTCGGCAGCGACGCCGTTGTCCGCGCAGAACTGGAGCATCTCGGCTGTCGCTCGACGGCCTCCGCTGCCCGCGGAGCTGAGCCTCTTGCGACCGATGAGCAGGTCGGTGGTCTCGAGCGTGACGGGACCGAGGTGGCCGACGACGCTGAGGGTTCCGTCCATCGCCACCAGCTTGAGGTACGGGGCCAGGTCGTGGGCGGCTGAGATGGTGTCGATGACCACGTCGAAGGTGTCGCGTGCCGCAGCCATCTGCTCGCCGTCGGTGGAGTCGATCAGGTCGTCAGCGCCGAGCCGGTGCGCGTCGTCGCGCTTGTCCGGGGTGCGGCTGACGACGGTCGTCTCGGCGCCGAGCGCTACGGCGAGCTTGACGGCGAGGTGGCCCAGGCCGCCGAGCCCAGCGATGGCGACGCGGCTGCCGGGGCCGACGCCGAGCGCGCGCAGTGGCTCCCAGACCGTGACACCGGCGCACATCAGCGGGGCAGCCGCAGCCGGGTCGAGGCCAGCGGGGAGGCGGTAGGCGAAGGCTTCCCGCACGACGTACTCGCGGGAGTATCCGCCCAGGGTGGTCGACCCGTCCTGCCGATCGGTACCGCCGTAGGTCAGCGTCGGGAAGGAGTAGCAGAAGTTCTCCTGCCCGGCGGTGCACATGGCGCACTCGCCGCAGGAGTCGACGATGTTGCCCACCGCGACCCGATCGCCGACCGAGAAGGCGGTGACCTCCGGCCCGGTTCCGGTCACCACGCCGGTGAACTCATGCCCGGGCACCAGAGGCGCCTTCGCCTCAGGGTCGTGGAGCTGCAGGGCGTGGAGGTCGCTGTGGCACACGCCGCAGAAGTCGACCTGCACCGCAAGGTCATCCGGGCGGAGCTCCCGTCGCTCCAGCGTCGTTCGTCGCAGCTCCGCCGAGCCGGCCGCGTGCCAACCAAGGGACGTTCTCATACCTACTCCTTAAACAGACTGTTCGGTCTGCTTCATGCTGACACACCTCTCGTGGCGGAGCAAACCAACCGTTCTGTTTGATAGACTGGTGGCATGCCGGAGCAGCCCCAGACCTCCAGAGGCGCGGCGACCTATCAGCGCATCCTGGAGGCCGCCACGGAAGAGTTCGCGCAGCACGGCATCGCCGGGGCGCGCATCGAACGCATCGTGACGGCAGCGCGCAGCAACAAGGCGCAGCTCTACGCCTACTTCGGGGACAAGGACCGACTGTTCGACGCCATCTTCCTCAGCTCGCTGGAGCGCATCACCAACGTCGTGCCTCTCGACGCCGACGACCTCGCGGAGTGGGCCGTTCGTCTCTACGACGAGTACCTGCGCCGACCCGACCTCATCCGGCTGGCCACGTGGGCGCGGCTCGAGCGACGGCCCACCGGGCACCTCGTCGAGACCCACCAGCAGTACGACGACCGCAAGCTCGCGGCCATCGCGGCGGCGCAAGCCGCCGGACGGGTCCGGGCAGGTGACCCGTTCGACATCATGGCCCTGGTCATCGCGATGTCCATGGCCTGGTCACCGGTCAGCAATGTGTATGCGGCCAGCAACCAGGAACCCGACGACGTGCATGACCAACGCCGTGCCCTGCTCCGCGACTTCGTCCGAAGCGCCACCGAAGCCGGCACGGGTGACGCGCCCCTCCCATGACTGCTGCACCCACCGACCAGGTCACGGACAGGACGGATCCTCGCCCATGACGCTCCGCTTCGCCGTGACCGCCTGCAGGACCACTGTGCTCGTCCTGACCACCGTCCTGGCGACCGTCCTGACGACGGGGTGCAGCCCGTCCAGCTCGCCGACGAGCACCCCGTACAGCGCACCGACCACTGCGGCTGCCCGCCCGAGCACCCCGGGCCGCACGCCCCCGCCGTGGCTGGGCACCCGGATCCTGCCGACGGACGACCCGGCCGCGATCGCCGCCCTGCGCACCCCCCGGCGGCTGCGCGAGCGCGCCTTCACGCTGCCCGACACCCTGGACCCGCTCTCGGGGCGGGGCTTCCGGGCGGTCGTCGAGTCGCCTGCTCCGAGCCAGGTGATCGCCCGCTCCACCTGGAACCCCGCCTGCCCGGTCGCGGCCCAGGACCTCGCCTGGATCCGGCTGACCTTCCGCGGCTTCGACGGCGCCCGGCACACCGGCGAGCTGCTGGTCAACGCTGCCGTGGCCGACGACCTGGTCAGCGTCTTCCGCGACCTGTGGCGGGCGCGCTTCCCGATGGAGCAGCTGGCGATCACCACCCGCGCGGAGCGGGACGCTGACCCGACCGGGGACGGCAACGGCACGGGGGCGTTCAACTGCCGGCCCGTGACCGGCGGGAGCTCCTACAGCGAGCACGCCTACGGCCTGGCCGTCGACCTCAACCCGTTCCAGAACCCGTACGCCAAGGGCGCGGTGGTGCTGCCCGAGCTGGCTCGCAGCTACCTGGACCGCGGACGGCGCCGACCCGGGGTGATCACCGCCGACGGCCCGGTGGTCCGGGCCTTCGACCGCATCGGCTGGGGCTGGGGCGGGGACTGGCGCACGCTGAAGGACTACCAGCACTTCTCCGCCACCGACCGCTGAGCGCTATCCCTTGCCCTTGTTCTTGCCCTTCACCTGGCGGGCGATCACCACGACGTACTTCGTGTAGTGGAAGCGCCCGTTGCGGTAGACCACCCGGTCCGTGCAGCTGATCAGGACCAGACGGTGGGGCCCTGCCGTCGAGAAGTAGCGCTGCGGGACCTTGTTGCGGCGGTCGAAGGTCTTCTTGGCCGTGACCACGTAGGTGTACCGCTCACCGCCGCGCACCACCTGGATCCGCTCCCCGCGCTTGGCGGAGTTCAGTCGCCACATGGCGCCCGGGCGATCGTGCCGGTCGGAGACGTGCCCGCCGACCACCGCGGTGCCGATCTTGTCCCCGAAGCCGGCAGACTTCTTCAGCCGTGCGACCTCGTGGACGTTGCCCGGCAGCGTCATCTGTCCCTTGCGGATGCTCCCGGTGCGCACCACGGCCGGCTTGCGCAGACCCGGGAGCGTGATCGTCGTTGGCGCCCGACGGGCGCTCTGCTGCTTCGGCTTCAGCGTGCCGGAGAAGCCGCCGGAGATGATCGGCGCGACGTAGCGGGGCTTGGCGACCACGGTCGTCTCAGCCACCTGTCCGCACTTGTGCGTGGCCGACTCGTTGTTGGCATCGGCCCGGATGGCGACGCGCCAGGTGTAGACGCCGGGAGCGCGGACCCGGACCTTCGGCGTACGGTTCCAGCCGTTCTCGACGCGGAAGGTCTTCGTCCGGACCCGGTTGCCCGGCGTGCAGGTGATCGCGGCCCGGGACGAGAACGGTCCGTAGAGACCGGCAGTGACGGTGCCGCCCTCGTCGGCGAGTCCGCGCACCCGGATCCGGTCGAAGAACGGCTTGCCCACGACCACCCGGCGACGCGAGGTGACGGTGCGCACCTCAGGGGTGCTCTTCTCCTTCACCTCGTTGGTGATCCGGTTCGACACGGTGAAGAGGATCGAACGTCCCCCGTTCACGGTGATGAGCTGGGTCCGCGACGGCTGGTAGGTCGCCTCGAGCTGGTCTCCCCCACGCTCCGAGATCGTGATCCGGGTGCCGACGGGGAGACGTTGCGGCACTGCGGGGGCCGTCTGACCCGGTGCCACCGCGAACGTCGCCGGGTTCACGCTCGCCAGAGAGTTGTCGCCGCGGAAGTCCGTTGCGGCGGTGACGTCGAAGGTGAACGTCCGCCCCGGCGGCGGCGTGTCGCCCCGCGTCAGCTTGCTGATCTGGAACGTGCCGGTGGCGATGAAACCGGCGTCGATGGTGTGGTTGTTGCGGCCCGGCGACCCGACGTTCACCGGAGCCTGGCCGTTGGCCGGGTTCGGGTTCGAGTCGCGCTGCAGCGCTGCCGTGGCCTGGGAGGTGAAGGCCAGGTCCGCCCAGGTGATGCCGGCGAAGCCCGGGTTGTCAGCGTTCGGCCCGGTGAAGGTGACCGGGCCGGTGCCGCGCCCGAACACCACGACGTACGGCAGCGTGTCGCCCTGGGTGGCCGCCGGGTTGAAGCCGGCGATCTCGTCACTGCGGAAGTAGTACTCGCCACGGGCGTTGGTCGTGGTCGAGGCCAGTGCCGCACCGGCGGGCGCCCCGTCCGGTCCGCGGGCGAACAGCGTGACCGGGGCTCCCTGGATCGCCGGCTCGTCCGGGTCCTGGCGACCGTTGAGGTCCGCGTCCAGCCAGACCCGGTTGCCGATCTCCACGGGCGGCTCACGGGTGAGCAGCGAGACGGCGCCCAGCCCTCCGCCCTTCTGGAAGAAGGGGGCGGTCGGGGGGGACCCGAACCCGATGGCCCGTCCCGGAAGGGGGTCGGGGGTTTGGTTGTAGCCGCGCAGGGTCTGGCCGTCGTCCACCGAGAACCAGCTCAGCCCGGAGACGCGGATGGCGCCGAGCGGATCCATGGCGGTCGAGGCGACCTCCTGGAGCCCGGGGTAGGCAGCGACGCCACCCAGGGTGTTGTCCCAGTGGTTGACGCCCTGGCCGATGTCCTGCCGGTCGTTGTAGAACTCTCCCCCGCCCGGCCCCTCGTCGTTGCCCGGGTTGGCACCGGTCCGAGCGCCGACGACGGCGTTGTCCTCGAGCGTTCCGTCGGGCGTCGCGATCAGGATGTCGCCACCCGAGACGGTCTCGAAGAAGCGGTCGTCGGTGGTGCAGGGAGCGGCGCACCCGGGCGGCGGCTCGGACGCCCACTGCCGGTTGCCGCCCTGGACGCTGCTGCGGTCGACGAACCCGAGCGTCAGGTAGCCCTGGGCATCGAACGTGATGCTGCCGAGGATCGGCTGGGGATAGTTGTGGGTCCAGCCGTAGGAGGTGTTGAAGCCCACCGAGCCGTTGCCGCCGTCCCAGTACCAGCTGTCGGTCCAGGAGTTCCAGCGCCGCACCTGGTCGGGGATCGCGGTGGTAGGCGGAATCGGGTCGCCCCAGCCGGCGATGTTGTTCCCCTTCTCGAAGTCGAGCGGGGCGGTGAGCGTGCTCGTCCACCCAGAGCCCCCGGTCGCCGCCGTCGCCTCCGGCTGCGAGACGACGTACATGTTGCCCGTCGCCTGGACGCCCGGATTCGCGCCGTCACCGTTGGTGTCGACGTAGCCGACGTAGACCCGGTCGCGGTTCACCGTCACGGCCCAGGGCCGCTGGTCGGCCGTCAGGCCCAGCGGGATCCGGGTGGCCGTCGTCGGGGTGGCGCCGTTCGTGATGTCGACGGCGTAGAGGTCCCGGTCGAAGAGGTTGACGAAGTACAGCGTCGTCGCGTCCTCGTTGATCGCGATGCCGCCGATGCCGACCTTGCCGGCGTTGACGAACGCGTTCGCGTCCCGGACGAGTGCGTCGGGGTCCCCGAGACCGCGGTCGGCGGTGCTCGGCACCGTCCCCACGTCCACCCCGAGGGTGGTGACGTCCAGCCAGGGCGTCACCGAACCGGTGGCAGGGTCGTTGAGGGCGCCGCTGCCCGGGGCGAGGACGTCGGTGATCCGGTAGATGCCCCCGAGCCCGAGCGGACCGAGCTCGGAGATCCGCTTGTAGGACGCCGCGGCGTAGGCGGCATTCTGGGACCGGGCGAAGGCCACGCCCCAGACTGAGCCCACCTCGCCGTACGTCGCCAGGTCCACGCGGCCCGGGTAGTTCCCGGACGCCGGGTCGTTGGGCGGCACCACCCACGGGTTGGCCACGACGGCGGGCTGAGCGGCGGCCTCGGGCACGCTCCGCAGCCCGGCGTACTGGATGCCCGTCATGATCGGCGCGTTGTTGGCCGCGTAGTCCTCCGGCTCGAGCACCCCGAAGTCGACGCCCTCGGCGCCAGCGGCCGCGAACTGGACGCTCGTGCCGTTGTCGGGCCCGGCGAAGGAGGACTGGTAGTTCCCCGGGAGCTGTTCTGCCGTCCCCCCGTTGGCGTCGGGGAACTCGATGCGCAGGGGTGTCCCGTCCGCGACGGACGAGGTGTTGATCGAGTAGCTGCCGTCGGCCGCGGTGGTGGCGGTGCCGACCACCCCACCGCGCGGTCCGTACGCCGTCACCGTCAGTCCGCCGAAGCCGACGTCGGTCTGGACGCCGGTGGCCGGGTCGCCCGCGTCGCGGGTGCCGTCCCCGTCGAAGTCCTGGTAGACCACCCCCGAGACCGAGCCCGGGGCCGCGTACGACGGTGGCGCGGCGACGATCCCGACGACCACGACGCTCAACGCTGTCGCGCCCAGCATCAGGCTGAGGCCCAGGTGGGAAAGCTTGTGGCACAGCCTCATGACGCCTCCGGTTGAACTCCGAGATGACGCCTCCTGACTGAAGAGCGCCCCGTAGTTCTTCCACCCCTATCACAGGGGTGACACGATTCACAGGGTCCTTGGTTTGGCCCTAAAACTGCCTTGTGGTAAGCGGCCTATACTCGGCGCCATGCCTATCGGGAGGGCCGCCGCGGCGGTCTTGGCGGTCGTGGCCTGCCTCGTCGCGGGCTGCTCGGACGACCCCGCCTCGCCGGAGGCCGACCCCTCGCTCGTGCGGGTCCCGCAGGACGCCGACTCCATCCAGGACGCCGTCGACCGGGTCGCGGCAGGTGGCCTGGTGCTCGTGGACGAGGGGGTCTACCGCGAGAGCGTCGTGGTCTCGACCGCCGACGTGACGCTACGAGGGGTGGACCGAGGAGGGACCGTCGTCGACGGCGAGGGCGAGCGCCCCTACGGTGTCGTCGGGATCGCCGACGGCCTCCGCGTGCAGAACCTCACGGTGCGCGACCACACCTTCTACGGGGTGCTGGTCACCGGCGTCCACGACGGGGACGTGCCGAGCGCGAACAACGGAGACGACTACGCGGAGTTCGACCCCGACCGCTTCCCCCCGGTGCAGCGCTTCGCGATCGACCACGTCACCGCTCACAACAACGGGCTCTACGGCATCTACGCCTTCGACGCCCAGCACGGGGTGATCGCCGACTCCTACGCCTCCGGCTCGGCCGACAGCGGGATCTACGTCGGCCAGTGCCACGCGTGCGACATCCTGGTGACCGGAAGCGTGGCCGAGCGCAACGCGGTCGGGTTCGAGAACGCCAACGCCTCCGGGCCGCTCGTGGTGACCGGCAACCGGTTCACCGGCAACCGCGTCGCCATGACGCTGCTCTCGAACTACCAGGAGGCGTTCCGCCCGCAGCGGGGCAACCAGATCGTCGGCAACGTCATCGGAGCCAGCGGGGCCGGTGACTCCCCCGCCCAGGCGGACGGCGGCTTCGGCACCGGCCTGGGCATCGCGGGCGGCGTCGGGAACGAGATCGCCCGCAACCGGATCGTCGGCAACCCCCGGGCCGGCGTCCTCCTGACGAACACCGAGGACCTGCCGGCGTCCGGCAACACCTTCACCGGCAACGTCTTCGCCGGAAACGCCACCGACATCGCGAACATCTCCGCGGTCCGTGCCCCGGCGACGGCGAATTGCGTGACCGGTCGGGTCACCACGGTGCCGGCGGCGCTCGCTCCGGCGCTGGGGTGCGGCACCGCCACGTCGCAGCCGGCGGCGGCACCGGCGGTCATCGCGCGGCGCGCGCGGGCTCCGCGGGGCATGAGCTTCCTCGACGTCACACACCCCGGCGAGCAGCCCGGCCTGTCCTCGGTCACGGGCGGGCTGGAACGGCTGCCCGACCGGGTGGTCATGCCGGACACCGCGCGGATCGGCGTACCCCCGGCGTCCCTGCTGTCCGGTCGAGGTGGGTCGTGATGCGCGCCCGCCGCTGGCTGGTCGTCCTGGCGCTCCTGGTGCTCGGCGCCGCCGGCTGCCGCGATGGTGCCGAGTCCACCGGCGACGCTTCGCGGGCCCCTGAGCCGAGACCGGTGACCGCCGGCGAGGCGCAGGTGCTGGCCACGACGATGTTCCGCAACTACGACGCGGGCAGCCGCTCGCTCCGGACCACGGTGCCGGTGGGCGAGCAGCGGGTCCGTCTCCAGGGGTGGGTCGACTACCGGACCCACACCGGCTACGCCCTGGCCACGGGGGCCGACTTCGCGCCGCAGCTGGTGCGGTGGAACCTCCGTCAGGTCGGGCTCACCCCGGCCCCCGCGGGCACCACCGACGCTCCGCCGCTGCCGATGCCGAAGGTGGGCTGGCAGACCCGTCCGGTCGACACCGAGCGTTCGGTCCTCGACGCGGTGCTGGTCGTGATCGCCGGCCTCGCCCAGGACCGGCCGGAGAACCCGCTCCTCCTGGCCCAGAACGGCGCGCTGTGGCTCGGTGGGGACGAGCTGAACGGCGACGAGGTGACCGGGTACGCCGCCCCGCCGTCCAACGAGCAGGCGGAAGCGCCGGTCGACTCCGACGACTCGGGCCTCCGGCTGTGGGTCGACGACACCGGGCTCGCCCACCGCGCCCAGGTCCGAACCGGCGACGACTGGGCGCAGGTGGACCTCGGCGACGCCGACGGGGTCTCGCTCCCCCGACTGCCGGCGGTGTCCCGGTGAGCCTGGACCGCAGGCAGGTGCTGACCTCGGCAGCGGTGGTCACGGGCGCAGGGGTTGCTTTGTCGATCGGCTGGGCGAGGGACCGGGGCGACCGGTCCGCGGGTCCCGGTCCGCGCGGCGCCCAGGAGTCGCGGGACCTCCAGGGCACCGGGCACCAGCCGGGCATCCACCGACCTGTCAACCCCCAGGCGTACGCGCTGCTCACGGTGCTCGACCTCCCGACGACGACCCGCGCGGAGCTCGGCGCACTGCTCGGCCGGCTCGGCGACACGATCAGCGCCGTCCCTGGTGAGTCAGGCGACCTGACCGCGACCGTCGGCGTCGGTCCCCGGCTGGTGCGCGCCGCCGGGGGCTCGCTGCCGGGGAGCACGCCACTGCCGGGCTTCGCCGGGGACGACCGCATCCCCTCGTCGTACGTCGGCGGCGACCTCCTGCTCGCCGTGCACGGACCGAACGCGGCCGCCGTCGAGCGGGTCACCGACCGCCTCGTGTCCGCCACCCGCGGACGGGTGCGGTGGGCCCAGGCGGGCTCCCGCTCCAGCGCCGGGCACGGCCGCGCCCGCAACCCGCTGGGGTTCCTCGACGGAGTGGTGGTCCCCCGCACCGACGCCGAGCTGGCCGACGACGTCTGGATCCCCGAGGGGCCGGCCGCCGGCGGCACCATCTGCGTGGTGCGACGCCTGCGGCTGGACGTCGACGGGTTCCAGGCGTTGCCGCTGCGCCGCCAGGAACGGGTCATCGGCCGCCGGCACTCCGACGGCGCCCCGCTGTCCGGAGGAGGCCCCTTGGACCAGGTCGACCTGTCGGCGAAGACGCCCGACGGCGAGTACGTGGTACCGCTGCACTCCCACGCCCGGGCGGCCCACCCGTCGTTCACCGGCAGCGGCCTGATGCTGCGGCGCAGCTATGCCTACCAGAACGGCGCGGAGGACCGCGGGCTGCTCTTCATCAGCTTCCAGCGCGAGCTCGCCACCTTCGTCCGCACCCAGCAGCGGCTCGACGAGGCCGACGAGCTGATGGGCTTCTCCAGCCCCACGGCCTCCGCCGCGTTCCTGGTCCTGCCGGGCTTCGACGGCACGCGTCCCCTGGGCGCCACGCTCTTCGGGTGAGCACCGCCGGGCTCGCCTGACACGGGGTGCCGGCAGGTCCGGGCATGATGTCCCCCGTGTGGGAGGCAGAGCAGTCACCAGCCGGTGGGCGGGCGTCTCCTGGTGGGGAGCCCAGGCCGGTGCCACGCCGAGTCCGCCCTACCGCGCTCGACCTGCTGGTCGCCGGCGCCTGCGGCGTGCTGGCGCTCGCCGGGCTGGCCGCCGTCCCGGCCCTCTCCTCGGCAGACCCCTCCGCCGAGCCGACGCTTCCCGCACTGGGCGGGACCGGCTGGTGGCTGGGCGCCATGACGCTGCTGGCCCAGGCCGCCGTCCTGCTGCTGCGCCGTACGGCGCCCCGGGCGGTGCTGCTGCTGGCCGCGGCGGCGGTGCCGGTGGCCGCCGCCTGCGGGCTGGGTGACGCGACGGGCCTCGCCACCCTGACGGTCCTGGTCGCGGTCCTCACCCTGGGGCTGGCGCAGCCTGCCTCCCGCTCCTGGCCCGCCCTGCTGGGCGCGGGCGTGCTGGTCGCCGTCGGCATCACGATGAGCGCCCTGGACTCCGGCGAGCCCACCGGGGCCGCGATCGTCGGCGGCCTGCTGCAGGGGCTCGGCACCATCGGCCTCCCCCTGGTGCTCGCGGTCGTCCTCACCGCCAGGCGCGAGACCCGGCTGGCCCGGGAGAGCCAGGCTGCCGCGGTCGCCCGGGAGCAGGACGCGCTGCTGGCCGCCGCCGTCGCCCGCGAGCGGACCGCCATGGCACGGGAGCTGCACGACATCGCCGCGCACCACCTCTCCGGCATCGCGGTGATGACCGCCGCCATCGGGACCCAGATCGACTCCGACCCAGCGGCGGCCAAGGAAGGCGTGGCCCAGGTACGCCGGCAGAGCAAGGCGGTGCTCCAGGACCTGCGCCGCCTGGTGGGACTGCTGCGCGAGCAGGACCGCCCCGGCGATGGAGCCACGGTGCGACCGGAGTCCCTGTCCGGGGTCGCCGCCCTGGTCGAGGACGCCGCCACCGCGGGCCGGGAGGTGGGCCTGACCGTGCTGACCGGTGCGGGCCCGCTCGGCGCCGGCGTCGGCCCGCTCGCCCAGCTCGCCGGCTACCGCACAGCCCAGGAGGCCCTGGCCAACGCCGCCCACCACGCCCCGGGTGCCGAGGTTCAGGTGGTCCTCGACGACCGCGCCCCCACCAGGGCCCGGCTCACCGTGCGCAACGGCCCGCCGCCGGCGCTGCCGGCCGCCGGGGTCCGCAGCGGCTTCGGGCTGCTGGGCATGCGCGAGCGGGCCGAGCTCACCGGGGCGGAGCTGGAGCACGGTCCCACTCCCGAGGGGGGCTGGCAGGTGGTGCTGGGGATGCCGCGCGAGGGTGACCTCGGGGCTGACCGTCCCGACCTGGACCGCGCCCCCAGCAGCGCCCCCGAGAGCGAGGACCGATGATCCGAGTCGTCGTCGCCGACGACCAGCCGCTGGTGCGAGCCGGGCTCGGCACCCTGCTGGGCGCGGAGCCGGACATCACCGTCGTGGCGCTCGCCGCCGACGGCCGCGAGGCGGTCGAGGCCGCGCGCCGCCTGCGGCCCGACGTGGTCTGCATGGACGTCCGGATGCCCCACCAGGACGGCATCAGCGCCACCCGTGAGCTCTGCGGTCCCGGGGTCGAGGACCCGATACCGGTGCTGGTGCTCACCACCTTCGACATCGACGAGCACCTGTTCGGGGCGCTGGAGGCCGGGGCGTCGGGCTTCCTGCTCAAGGACGCCGAGCCCGAGGTCCTGGTCGCCGCGGTGCGCACCGTGGCCCGGGGCAACGGCACCCTGGACGACGCGCTCACCAAGCGGGTGCTCCGCGAGGTGGTGACCCGACGCGAGACCCGGCCGGTGACCGCCGGGCGCGCCTCGGAGCTGCTCACCGCCCGCGAGCTGGACATCCTGCTGCTGCTGGCCCAGGGCATGTCCAACGACGAGATCGCCGCCGAGCTGTTCCTGGAGACCTCCACGGTGAAGTCGCACCTGGCCCGGATGATGCCCAAGATCGGCGTGCGCTCACGCCTCCAGGCCGCCGTTTGGGCCTACCAGAACAAGGTCGTGGCCATCCCCGACTGAGCGGCTTGCATCGAAGGATGCAACCTCCTCGGCTCATCCTTGCGGCGCTCGAGGCGCACCCCCGGTCGCTCCTAGCGTGGCTGATGTCCCAGCCGAGTCGCCCGAGGAGCCCGCCATGACCAGCCCCAGCACCCAACCCGCCACCGCGCCGCCCCCGACCGCAGCCACCGTCGGGGCCACCGTCGGAGCCGCCGTACGCCTGGAGGAGGTGCACAAGCAGTACGGCGGCACCCCCGCGCCGGTGCCCGCGCTGCGCGGGGTCTCCCTGACCCTGCCGACCGGGTCGTTCACCGCCGTGATGGGGCCCTCGGGCTCGGGCAAGTCGACGCTGCTGAACTGTGCCGCCGGGCTCGACGTGCCGACGAGTGGCCGGGTCTGGGTGGGCGGGGAGGAGATCAGCGCCCTGGCCCCGGACGCCTTGACCCGGTTCCGCCGTGAGCACGTGGGGTTCGTCTTCCAGGACTACAACCTGGTCGCGCACCTCAGCGTGACCGACAACGTGCAGCTGCCGGTGATGCTGGCCGGCAAGGAGCCCGACCTGGCCTGGCAGGCCGAGCTGCTCGCCGAGATCGGACTCACCGGCATGGAGGACCGTCGACCCGGCGAGCTGTCCGGCGGCCAGGCCCAGCGGGTCGCCATCGCGCGGGCCCTGTTCTCCCGGCCCACGGTGGTCTTCGCCGACGAGCCGACCGGAGCGCTCGACTCGCGCACCGGCACCGACGTGCTCACCCTGCTGCGCGATACCGCCAGCCGGCTGCGCCAGACGGTGGTGGTGGTGACCCACGATCCCCGGGTGGCGGCAGCCTCGGAGCAGGTGCTGCTCCTGGCCGACGGCCGCCTGGTGGACCGGCTCGACGCGCCGACCGCCGAGCAGGTCACCGCCCGCATGCTGACCCTGGGCCGGTGAGAGCCATGTGGTCGCTGGCTCGTTCCGGCACGCGGGGCCACCTGGCCGCGATGACCGGCACCTTCGTCGTCCTGGCCCTCGCGGGCGCACTCATCTCCGGCACCGGCGTGCTGTTCGAGTCCGGTCTGCGCAGCTCGGGCGACGCCGCGGAGGGCGGCCTGCTGGTCGCCCTGGCCAGCTCGTTCGCCGGGACCCTGCTGACCCTGGTGGTGCTGGTGGTCTCCTCCACCGTCTCCCTGGCGCTGCGCCAGCGCCAGCGCGACTTCGCGCTGCTGCGCGCGGTGGGCGCCACCCGCTCCCAGGTACGCCGACTGGTCGGTCTCGAGGTCGTCCTCGTCGGCCTGGTCGCAGTGCCCACCGGCGCGATCCCCGGGCTGTTCGCGGCGCGCCTGCTGACTCCGGCGCTGGTCGACGCCCAGATGGTGCCGGCCGGGTTCACCATGACCCGCTCGCCGCTGCCGGTGCTCGCGGCGCTCGTGTTCCTGCTCCCGGTCGCGCTCCTCGCCGCTCGCCTGGCGACCCGGGAGACGCTGCGCATCCCGCCGACGACCGCGGTGCGGCAGAGCGTGGTCGAGCCGGCCGGCATCGGGCCGGTACGCCGGATCTCGGCACTGGCGCTGGCGGTCTGCGGCCTGGTCGCGGCGTTCAGCCCGCTGGTGGTGCCGGGCACCATCGGCAGCGCCGCCGCAGCCACCTCGGCGTTCCTGCTGGTCGCCGCCGCAGCCCTGGCCGGACCGCTGCTGGTGGCATGGGTGCTCGGTGCCACCCACCGGGTGCCGGGCGGCCCAGCCACCACGCTGGCGCTGGCCAACACCCGCGGCTTCTCCCGCCGGCTGACGACCGCGGTGGTGCCGCTGGCGCTGGTGCTCGCGGTGGGCACGGTGCAGACCACCGTGGACGACACCGTCGCCGAGGCGGCGACCCGGCAGCTGGCCGACGGCCTGCGCGCGGACCTGGTCGTCATCTCGCCCGGGCTCGACGACTCCCGGCTGGCCGCGCTCGCCGCGGTCCCCGGGGTCGACAGCCTCACGCCCCTGGGCACGGTGAGCGCCCAGGTGCAGGTCGACGACGAGCTCGGCGGGGTCGAGGCCCTCTCGTGGGAGTCCGGCCCGGTGCGCACCCTGCCCGGCGGCGGAGTGGCAGGCCTGCTGGACCTCGACGTCGTCGAGGGCGACCTCTCCGAGCTGGACCGGCCCGACACCGTGGCGATCAGCCGGGACGCCGCCATGGACACCGGCAAGGGGCTCGGCGACACGATCCTGGTCCGCTGGGCGCCCGGGGTCGAGTCGCCCACCGAGGTGGTCGCGGTCCACGACCGGGGCCTGGGCTTCGGGGGCTTCCTGACCGGACAGGCGACTCCCGCCGCCCACGGCGTCGATGCCCCGCCCGACACGGTGCTGTTGGGCACCAGCGACGACCGCGCTGACGGTGAGGCAGCGCAGGCCGTGGCCGGGCTCGGCCTCACCGTCACCGACGAGGCGTCGTACGTCGCCGCGGCGAGCGCCGGGGACGATGCCGGTCGTGCGCTCTCCACGGCGATGCTGCTCGCCCTGCTCCTCTTCGTGGGCATCGCGGCCGCCAACACCCTGGTGCTCACCACGGCCGGGCGACGCTCCGAGCTGACGCTGCTGCGCCGCACCGGCGCGACCGGCGCCCAGTTGGTGGCGATGGCCGGGGTCGAGGCCCTGGTGGCGGGGGTCGCGGCCTGGGTCATCGCGGTGGCAGCGGTCGTCCCCTCCGTGCTCGGCGTGAGCTTCGGGCTGCTCGGTCCCAGCGTGCCGCCGATCGACCTGGCGACCTTCGGTGGCCTCACCCTGGTCGTGCTCCTCGTCCCGCTGCTCACGGTGGTCCCGGTCGTCCTCTCGGCGAACCGGCGGGCGGGCGCCGAGATGGTCCGCGGATGAGCTCACGGGGTCTGATTGACTGCTCCCCATGCGAACCCACGGCTCCGGTCTCCGCCTCGGCTCCTCCCTCGGGACCGCCCTGCTCCTCGGCCTCCTTACCGCCTGCAGCAGCAGCGCGTCGGCGGTCGACGCCGGCACGTTGGAGAAGCACGTGCAGGACAACGTCACCGCGGACGCCGGCGTCGAGCTCAGCGTCGACTGCCCCGAGGACCTCGAGGCCGAGGTCGACGCCACGGCCAGCTGCACCGTCGACGACGGCGAGGGACAGACCGGGGTCCGGTTCACCACCACCGAGGTGGACGGCGACGAGGTCTCCTACGAGACCGTGCCCTTCCTCGCAGCCGAGACCCTGGAGACCGCACTGGGCGCCCAGCTGGCGGAGCAGGGCTTCGAGGTCACCGAGCTGGCCTGCCCCGGCGAGCTCGACGGGGTCGAGGACGAGACCACCGAGTGCACCGCCACCTCCCAGGGCCAGGAGGGCGCGATCGGGGTGACCGTCACCGAGATCGACGGCCTGCGCATCGGCTTCTCCTGGAAGGCGCTGAGCTGAGATGAGCACCCCCGTCACCGAGGAGTTCGTACGCCGGGTCCGGGACGCCACCGAGGGCACGCCGTACGTCGTGACCCGCACCAGCAGTGGCTTCGACCTGTCCCTGGACGTGGCCGACGCGCAGTGGTTCGGCCTGTTCAACCGAGCCGGCCTGCGCAAGGTGTTCGTGCACCACGTCAAGGTCACCCCGGACACCTTCAGCATCACCGACGACTCCACCGAGATCCGCTGGGAGGCCGGTCACCCCAAGATCGCGGGGTCGGCCTCGCGCACCATGGGCCGCAGCATCGAGTTCGGCCACGAGAAGATCTGGGCGATTCGCGACGACGGCACCGTGGGTCGGGTCGTGGACTACAAGTTCGACTCCGAGGAGGGGCGGGACCTGATCACCCTCATCGGCAAGGACCTGGGGCTGACGTCCAAGGCGGGCGGCGCGGAGAAGATCGGTCTCTACGCCGCCCTCAGCGTCCCGGTGCTGTTCGTGCTGGGGCTGCTGCTGGTGCTGGTGCTCTGGCTCACTGGTCAGATCTGACCCGTCGACCGGGTCAGCTCGACTCGGGCGAGGAGTGCGAGCCGTCGGGCGCGATCGGCTTCACCGTGCTCATGAACGCCTGGAACTCACGTCCCACCACGTCGAACTGCTCCGCGGCACAGGTGACGGTGTAGATCACCACCACCCGCCGGCTCGGGTCCTTGACGTCGACCAGCCCGGAGAGCACCTGTCCCTGGCGCAGCTCCCAGCCGCGGCCGTCGATGGTGGCGTTGACGCCCAGCAGCTGCAGGATCGCCGGCGCCTCCTCGGAGCCGATCTCCTTGCGGTCCAGGAGCTCCACGGCGTCCGCCTGCGCGCGGGCCAGCTCGACTGACTCGTCGGCGATCGTCTCCAGGGCGATGTAGTCCAGGCGCCAGTCCCCGCTGATGCTCAGGATCGGCACGTAGTCCCCCGGGGCGTTGCGACGCACCGCCATGAAGGCGGCGTTCTCCACGCCCCACTCCTCGGGGCGCACCGGCTCCCAGCCCTCGGGGAGGCGGAACTCGACGGGGACGGGCAGCTTGCTCACAGGGTGGACCTCTCTGGTGCGGGGTGGACGGTCATCACGGGAACCAGCCGCCGATGTGCTCGACGACGTCCTTGCCGGTCTCATAGATCTTGGGGAAGTCGAGCGTCACCTCGCCGCTGACCTTGCCGCCCACTCCCCAGGCGACGCCGCCGCTGCCGCCGACGGTGAACCGGCCGGAGTCGTAGCCGACGTTGACGTCGCCCCCGATCCCGGCGCCGGCCCAGCCCTCGACCCCGACCTTGCCTCCGACGCCGCCCACGTCGAGCTCGCCGTCCACCCCGGCGCGGGCGCCGGCGAACAGCTCCCCGCTGGCGTGCGCGCCGTTGCGGCCGAACAGCGCCTTGCCCTCGGCGGAGGCAGCCACCTCGGCGTTGCCGGACACCTTGGCCTCCGCGGCGCCGTACTCGCCGCCGAACTCGCCGTCCACGCCGACCACGGTCGCCTTGCCGCTCAGGTCGACGCGCACGCCGTCGGAGTCGACGCCGGCCCCCGCGTTGCCCTCGGCCGCGAGGAACTTGAACGTGCCGTCGGCGTTCATCTTGGCGTCGCCCCAGTAGTCCTCCCAGCTGCCCGTGGACCGGAAGAACCAGGCGGCGCCGCTGGCCTCGCCGAAGTTGAGCGAGAAGTCGTCCCAGTTGCGTCCCGGAGCGCCCTCGCGCGGGTCGCTGCCGAACGCCTCGGACAACGGGCCCCAGTTGAAGGAGGGTCCCTGCGCGTCGCCCTCGGCGCCGAACCAGCCGCTCTCGGACTCGGTGCGGGCCCCGTCCTCCTTGCCCAGCTTGGTGGTGGCGCTCTGACCCGCCTGGTCCAGCTCGCTGCGTGCGGTGTCGAGCAGCTCCTCGGCCTCCTCGCGCAGCGCCGCGCCGGGGTCTCCCGGGCCGGCGCCGGGGTGCGGTGGCATCTCGTCCAGCGGGCGGTCCTCCGCCACGGCGGCGTTCCAGGTCTGCCGGGTCTTCTCCCACGCGTCGTAGGCCTCGATGCGCTTGCTCTCGCCCTGCTCCCACTTGGCGAGCGCCTCGGCGGCCTTGCCCTGGGCGGTCTCGAGCTGGCCGGCGTAGGTCTCCAGCGCCTTGGCAGAGGTGTCCAGGAGCTTGAGGTAGAGCTTCCAGCGCTCCCGCTCCTCCTCGTGGGAGGACTCGTAGGCGGAGGCTGCGACGCCGGTCCAGCCAGGCACCCGTGCCGCACTGAAGCTGTCGAAGGCCCCGTCGGTCGTGGTGTGCAGCCCGGTGAGGGTGGTGACGACGGCGCGCACGGCGCTGACGTCACCGGGCACCAGCTCGCGGTGGTCGGAGGTCTCGCCCAGCTCCTTGGACGCCGGGGCTGTCACGGGGCGACCACTCGCGGGCCGGCGGCGGAGGAGCCGGAGGGACCGGGCAGTTCCAGGCCGGGTCGGTCGAACAGGTTCTTCATCGGGTCGAACCGGGTGACGGCGCTCTGGTCGCCGGCCTCCAGGTCGTCCGCGGTCTCGCCCAGGTCACCGGCCATCGTGGTGGCCGCGCTGCTGAGCTGGGTGTTGGCGTCGCGGCAGTAGTCCAGGATCGCGCCGGTCCACTGAGCGAGCTCGACGTGGCCGAACGCCGTGCCGTTCACCCCGTCGCCCGGCACGTGCCGGCAGGCCAGTGGCTCCGCCGCGGCGCGCAGCTTCTTCGCGGCGCCGCGCAGCTCCTCGGGCACGACCTCGAGTGTCATCGCTTCTCCGTCCGACGTGGCAGTTCCACGTCTCCTATCCCCCGCCAGCCCTGCTGAAACTCCGGCAGCGGCCGGCCCGGCACCTCGGCGGGACCGGCCCGGTCACTGGTGAAGATCTATCACGCCCGCCGGCGCCGTGATGACGTCGGAGATACTGACGGCATGAAGGTCGTGATCCTGACCGGTGCCGGCATCTCCGCGGAGAGCGGGGTGCCCACCTTCCGCGACGCCGACGGCCTCTGGGAGGGCCACGACGTGATGCAGGTGGCCACCCCCGAGGGCTTCGAGGCCGATCCGGCGCTCGTGCAGCGCTTCTACGACCTGCGGCGCGCCCACCTGTCCCGGGTGGAGCCGAACGCGGCGCACCTCGCCCTGGGCCGGTTGGCCGAGCACCTGGGCGACGACCTGGTCGTGGTCACCCAGAACGTCGACGACCTCCACGAGCGCGGCGGCGTGAAGCACGTGCTGCACATGCACGGCGAGCTCAACTCCGCGCTGTGCCAGGCCTGCCTGGCCCGCTTCCCGTGGTACGACGACCTCGCGCCCGAGCCGCCCTGCCCGCGGTGCGGAGCCCACCTGCTGCGACCCGACGTGGTCTGGTTCGGCGAGGTGCCGCTGCACATGGACGAGACCCTGGAGGCGCTGGAGCAGGCCGACGTCTTCGCCGCCATCGGCACCTCTGGGATGGTGCAGCCGGCAGCGAGCTTCGTGCACTTCGCCCGCGCCAACGGCGCTCACACCATCGAGCTGAACCTGGAGCCCACCCCGGGCACCGAGGACTTCGAGGAGTCCCGGCTGGGCCGGGCCGGCGACCTGGTGCCGCAGTGGGTCTCGGAGCTGATCGCCGTCGCCTGACCGGCACCGACGCAGGCACCGACGCAGGCACCGACGCCGGCGATCAGCCGGACGGCAGCCAGACCCGGAACGTGGTGCCCTCCCCGAGGGCGGACTCCACCTCGATGCGACCGCCGTGGCCGACCACGATGCGCCGCACGATCGCCAGCCCGAGCCCGGTCCCGGGTCGGGTCAGGGCGCGGGTGTTGGTGGAGCGGAAGAACTCGGTGAACAGCCGCTCCTGGTCCTCCGCGGAGATCCCCAGGCCCTCGTCGGAGACCCAGAGCAGCACCTCCTCGTCGAGGCGCTCCACTCCCACCCGGACCGTGGACCTGGCGTCGGAGTACTTCACCGCGTTGCCCACCAGGTTGTCGACCACGCGCCCAAGGTCGTCGGGGTCCCCGAGCACGGTGACCTTGTCGGCGACGCCGGCGAGCTCCAGCGCCACGTCCGCCTGCGCGCTGACCACCGAGGTGAGCTCGGCGCTCTCCCTGACCAGGGCGGCCAGGTCGACGGGAACCCGGTCCGGGCCCTGGTCCGGCCCGCCCAGGCGACTGAGCGTGAGCAGGTGGTCGGCCAGGGTCTCCAGGCGGGCGGCACCCTTGCCCATCGCCGCCAGTGAGGCCCGGACCTCCGGCGGTGCCGAGGGCCAGGCCTCCAGCATCTCCAGGTGGCCCACGATCACCCCGATGGGGTTCTTCAGCTCGTGCAGCACGGTCTCGATCAGCTCGGTCCGGTAGCTGTCGAGACGGCGCAGCTCGACGTTGAGCTGCTGCTCCTTCTCGAAAGCGCGCGCGTCGAGCACCGCCTGGCCCAGGTCATGGCCCACCTCGAGGGCGGCCGCGCTCTCGCTGTCGGTCCAGCGCACCTCGTCGGCGCCCCGGACGATCACCAGCGCACCCAGCAGCCGGCTCGAGCCGGTGACCGGCACGACGATGATGCTGCGCACCCCGTGCTCCTGGGCGGCTCCGGCGAGCACCGCCGCGTGGCGCACCTCCAGCCGCACGCCGCCCCACACCTCCTCGCGCTCGGCGATGACCACATGGCCCTCGGTCCAGGCCAGGCGGGCGGCGGCCGCGATCGCCGCGTCCAGGTCCTCGCTGCCGTGGCCCGCGGCGTGGCCGCGGTCCTCCCGCTCGGCGGGACCGAAGACGTGGATGTGCAGGTCCACGGCCCGGAACGCGCTCTTCAGCTCGCCCTGGGCCACGTCGAGCAGCTGCTCGAGCCCGTCGTGGTTGCTGGCCGAGCGGATGACCTTGCGCGCGGCCCCGCCGAGCCTGAACCGCTGGGAGAACGACTCGCGCTCCACGGTGGTGACCACGGCGCGGAATGCGAGCTGGAGCTCGTCCGAGAGCGCCAGCAGGCCTTCAGGACGCAGCCGCATCCCCGAGAACGGCTCATCGAGGTAGAGCACCGCCCGCAGCTCTCCGTCACCGTCTCGCAGCCGGGCCGCGAGGACGTCCTCGGCACGCCAGGCGTCCCGGTCGCCGGCAGCGGCCTGGAGCCGGGGCACGTGCCCGTGCCTGCGGATCTGGGCGAGCGCCTCCTGCGTCAACCACTCCGCGGCCACGAAGGTGAAGGCCCCGAAGTCCGCCCCGCAGTTGAAGACCGGGGCCATCGCGCCCACCGGCGACCCGCGCCCGAGCAGACGCTCGCGGCCGGAGCTGGTGCCGTGGATGGCCACGAACTCCAGCATCGCGTCGCTGCGGAGCACCTCGATGGCACAGACCGCGAAGCCCGCGCGAGTGGCGACGTCCTCGGCGATCTGCTGCAGGGCCTCGCGGTCCGAGGGGTCTCCCCACGAGGTGGCGCGCGGACGCAGGAACGCACCGTCCTGCGGCTCGACCATCCCCATGACCCCTGCTCTCTTCCCCGTGCGTCAAGCGATGACACCACGGCCCCGCGCGCCCTGGGAAGCCGTGGCCGAGATCTTTGCCAAGCGCTCTGGACCGGGTATTACCCTTCAGTACATGACGCGCGAGATCTATGACGAGGACCACGAAGCATTCCGGGCATCCGTGAAGGAGTTCCTCGACCGCCAGGTCGTGCCCCGCATGGAGGAGTACGCCGGCAACCACGGGCTGGACCGTGAGTTCTGGCTGGAGGCGGGCAAGCAGGGCTTCCTCGGCCTGGAGGTCCCCGAGCAGTACGGCGGCTCCGAGGCCGGCGACTACCGGTTCAACGCGGTGCTCACCGAGGAGCTGGCCAAGGTCAACATGACCCTGCCCTCCTGCGTCGGGATCCACGCCGACATCGTGGCGCCGTACCTGGTGCACCTGACCAACGAGGAGCAGAAGCAGCGGTGGCTGCCGCGCTTCTGCAGCGGCGAGCTGCTCACTGCCATCGGCATGACCGAGCCCGGTGGCGGCTCGGACCTGGCCAACCTCAAGACCACGGCCGTCCGCGACGGCGACGACTGGATCATCAACGGCTCCAAGACCTTCATCACCAACGGCGGCAGCGCCGACCTCGTAGTGGTCGCGGCGCGCACCAGCCCGGAGAAGAAGGCCAAGGGCATCTCGCTCTTCGGCGTCGACACCTCGCTGCCCGGCTTCTCCGTCGGCCGGGTGCTGGACAAGGTGGGCCAGGACGAGTCCGACACCGCCGAGCTCTCCTTCGAGGACGTCCGGGTCAGCAACGCCGACCTGATCGGCCCCCTGGACACCGGCTTCATCTCGATGATGCAGTTCCTCCCCCAGGAACGCCTCGGCTCGGCGGTGACCAACCTGGCCCACGCCGCGCAGATCCTGGAGGAGACGGTCCAGTACGCCAAGGACCGCAAGGCCTTCGGCCAGCCGATCGGCAGCTTCCAGCACAACCAGTTCCTGCTGGCCGAGCTGGTCACCAAGATCGAGGTCACCCAGGCGTTCGTGGACCAGTGCGTCATCAAGCACACCAAGGGCAAGCTCACCCCGGTCGACGCGGCCAAGGCGAAGTGGTGGACCTCGCAGGTGCAGAACGAGGTGCTCGACCACTGCGTGCAGCTGCACGGCGGCTACGGGTACATGAACGAGTACCGCGTGGCCCGTGCCTGGCGCGACGCCCGGGTCTCCAAGATCTGGGCCGGCTCCAACGAGATCATGAAGATGCTGATCGGGCGCGACCTGGGTCTCTGACTCCCACTCGGGGGTCACTTCGACCCGTCGCGCGACGGGTCACCCGGCTACCCGGCGGTGGACGACAGCGAGCTGCTGCGCCCCGTCGGGTGGTCGGTCCCTTCCGGCGAGGGCTCGGAGGACGCGGGCAGGGAGAACCGGAAGGTCGCACCCGAGCCGTCGCTCTCGGCCCAGATGCGTCCGCCGTGCCGCTCCACGATGCGGCGGCTGATGGGGAGGCCCAGGCCGGTGCCGCCCAGCTGCCGGCTGTCGTCCATGTCGACCTGGTGGAACCGATCGAAGATCGCCTCCAGCTCGGTGGCCGGGATGCCGCGGCCCCGGTCCTGCACCGCGACCAGCACCGTGTCATCCTCCCGGACCACGGTGACCTCGACGGCCGTGCCGGGCGGGGAGAACTTCAGGGCGTTGCCGAGCAGGTTGACCAGCACCTGCACCACCCGGTCGGCGTCGCACCAGGCCCGCTCCTCCGTGGCCCGGCAGCGCAGCTCGACCTGCTGACGCACGGCCAGCGAGCCCAGCGACGCGGCCGCGTCCGCCACGAGGTCCGCCAGCCGGTGGGAGGCGGGCGCGAAGCTGAAGGTGCCGCTCTCCAGGCGCTCGAGGTCGATGATGTCGTCGACCAGGCGGGATAGCCGCTCGCTGCCGCGACTGGCCACGGCGAGCATCGGTCGGGCGCTCGGGGGCAGGTCGCCGGCGTCGCCGTCGTGCAGCATCTCCAGGGAGCCGCGGATGGCGGCCAGCGGGGTGCGCAGCTCGTGACTGACGGCCGTCACGAACTCGTGCTTCATCGCGTCGAGCCTCCGGTAGGCCAGGGTCAGCTCCGCCAGCTCCCAGGTGCGCTCCGCGACCCGGTCCTCCAGCTGCCCGCGCAGCCGCCAGCCGTCCCGCGTCTGGGCGACCTGCCGGATGCCGATCGCGACGATCGTGACCACTCCGAAGACCGTGGACGCGGTGTCGCGGGGGGCCAGCACGGTGCCGGCGACCAGCGCCCCGAGCGCGGCCAGGTCTGGCAGCAGCGGGGAGATGACGCCGGACAGGTGCCGGCGCAGCTGACGCCGGGGGGTGGGCGAGGTCGCGGCGAACGCTGCGGCGACGGCGAGCGCCAGCGGCGCGAGGGTGTAGGCGAGATCGACGAGGGTCCAGTCCTTCGCGCCCCCGCTCACCGTCATCAGGGCGTAGCCGTTGTCGGCGGCGGCGAAGAGCGCGAACGCCATGCCGATCAGCACGATGTCTGGTCGGCTCGGTCCGGCGCTGCGCAGCAGCAGCAGCAGGGCAATGGACGCGGCCAGCCCGGAGCCCAGCGGGTAGGCAGCGAGCATGATCGCCTCGTTGAGGCTGCTCCCCGAGGCGAAGACCGGGCGCAGCACCAGAGCGTGGGTGATGTAGACGACCGCCAGTCCGAGCACGATCGCATCCAGCACCATGGAGCGCCACATCCCGCGCTCGGTGTGCAGCACGGGATAGACCAGCAGCCCGATCGTCCCCGGGACGAAGGCGAGGAGAGAGATCGTGTCCGCCAGCTGGAGCGCGGTCGCCCCCTCGGCGGCTCCGGCAGCACTGGTCAGGCCGTCGGCCAGGCCGTACATCATCAGGTAGACGGCGATGAGGGTCCACGCCGCTCGCATCCGTCCCTGGGTGCGCCGGGCTGCGTCGAGGCTGAACACCGCGGCCAGGCCGGCCGTCAGGGCGCCGAGGGACCCGCCCCCGCCCGGGCTGAGGGGCTGCCAGCCACTCACGGTGCCCGCACCGGCGAGGACCGCGACGAGGACGAGCAGGTTCAACCGCAGGACAAGAGGTCGCGACAGCGCTGAGAGTCCCCCAAGCCTCATCACACACACGCTTTCCGGCCACGGCGCACGGCCTCGTCCCCCACCGGCCGACGTCTTGGCCGGCGCTCATGGAAACACCTGGTGGCAGGCCGCGCTGGACTTTCGCGCAACATCGCGCGGGAAGGCCCGGGTCGCCGGACCATTGCCAGAACTCCACCGCCTCCGGAGGATGGACGGGTGAGGACCAACCCCAAGGGCGGCGCGATCGGCCGGCACGACCACGAGCCCCACGAACGGAGCTCGGCCGCCCGGCTCAACTGGCTGCGGGCCGGCGTGCTGGGCGCCAACGACGGCATCGTCTCCACCGCCGGCCTGGTGGTCGGCGTGGCCGGCGCGACCGAGGACACCTCGGCCATCGTGGTCGCCGGGATCGCCGGAGTCATCGCGGGCGCGCTCAGCATGGCGGCCGGTGAGTACGTCTCGGTCAGCACCCAGCGCGACTCCGAGCGGTCCTCGCTGCTCCGGGAGGAGCAGGAGCTGATCGACGACCCGGTCTCGGAGCTGGCCGAGCTGGCCGGGCTGCTGCGGGAGAAGGGGATCAGTGAGCCGCTGGCCCGACAGGTGGCCGAGGAGCTGACCCAGCACGACGCCCTGGCTGCGCACGCCGACGTGGAGCTGGGGCTCGACCCCGATGCGCTCACCAACCCCTGGCACGCGGCCTGGGCCTCGATGATCTCCTTCGTCCTGGGCGCCCTGCTGCCGCTGCTGGTCATCGCCTTCTCGCCGACCGGGACCCGGGTCTGGATCACCGGGCTGGCGGTCGCCACAGCCCTGGCCGTCACCGGGTTCATCAGCGCCCGGCTGGGCGGCAGCCCGGTCGGCCGTGCGGTGCTGCGCACCGTGACCGGGGGTCTGCTGGCGATGGTGGTCACCCACCTGGTCGGCAACGTGGTCGGCCCCCAGGTCTGATCGAGGCGGCACACTGGGGCCATGCGCTGCTTCGTGGCCGTCGTACCCCCGGCCGACGCCCTGGAGGACCTCGACGCCTTCCTGGACGTACGACGTGCCTCAGGTGACTTCCGGTGGACCCCCGAGGACCAGATCCACCTCACGCTGGCCTTCTGCGAGGAGGTGGCCGATCGACACCTCGACGAGCTGCTGGAGCGCCTGGAGCGCGCGGCCGCGCGGCGCACCCGCTTCGCCACCCGGATCGCCGGCGGCGGCGCCTTTCCGAACGTCAGCGACGCCCGGGTGCTGTGGGCCGGATTGGAGCTCGACGAGGACGCCCGGACCGAGGTGGGGCGGCTCGCCGACGGCTGCCGGGCCGCGGCGAGCCGCACCGGCATCGCCGTGGCGGGTCAGCGGTTCCGGCCACACCTGACCGTGGCCCGGGTACGTCGTCCCACCGAGATGACCCCCTGGGTGCGGCTCCTGGACGCGTACGCCGGCCCGCCCTGGACGGCCGACTCGATCTCCCTGGTGCAGTCCCACCTCGGGGAGGGGCCGCGCAATCGGCCTCGCTACCAGGTGCTCGCCGAGCTGCCCCTGGGGCCGTCCGACGCAGGAGCCGCCCACCCGGACGGATCCGGGTGAGCGGCTCGGGAGCGATCAGCGGGGCAGGGACCGCAGGATGTCCTCGACGCGCTCCTTGGCGTCGCCGAAGAGCATCCGGGTGTTCTCCTTGAAGAACAGCGGGTTCTGCACCCCGGCGTAGCCGGTGGCCATGGAGCGCTTGAAGACGATGACGTCGCGGGCGTGCCAGACCTCGAGCACGGGCATCCCCGCGATGGGCGACCCCGGCTCCTCGATGGCGGCCGGGTTCACGGTGTCGTTGGCCCCGATCACCAGGACCACGTCGGTCTCGGCGAAGTCGTCGTTGACCTCGTCCATCTCCAGCACGATGTCGTAGGGCACCCGGGCCTCGGCGAGCAGCACGTTCATGTGGCCGGGCAGCCGACCGGCGACCGGGTGGATGCCGAAGCGCACGTCGACGCCCTTGTCCCGCAGCGCCGCGGTGAGCTCGGCGACCGGGTACTGCGCCTGCGCCACGGCCATGCCGTAGCCGGGGGTGATCACCACCGACTTGGCGTTGGCGAGCAGGTCGGCGGTCTCGTCGGGCTTGATCTCGCGGTGCTCGCCGTAGTCCCGGTCCTCGCCGACCGATCCGCCGTCGGAGCCGAAGCCGCCGGCGATCACGGAGATGAACGAGCGGTTCATCGCCTTGCACATGATGTAGCTCAGGATCGCACCGGAGGAACCCACCAGGGACCCGGTGATGATCAACAGGTCGTTCGAGAGCATGAACCCCGCGGCAGCGGCGGCCCAGCCGGAGTAGGAGTTGAGCATCGAGACGACCACCGGCATGTCCCCGCCGCCGATCGCCGCCACCAGGTGGAAGCCCAGCAGCAGCGCCAGCACGGTCATCAGGACCAGCGGGATGACGCCGACCTCGATGTCGTCGGTGAGCATCGAGGAGTCCGACACGAACCAGACCAGCAGGGCGGCCGAGAGGACCAGGATCGCGAGGTTGAGCAGGTGCCGACCGGGCAGCGTCAGCGGCGAGGACTTCATCTTCGCGCTGAGTTTGAGGTTGGCCACGATCGACCCGGTCAGCGTGACCGCACCGATGAAGACCCCCACGAAGACCTCGATGGCGTGCACCCGGTCGTGCGAGCCCTCGGTGAAGAAGGAGTTGAAGCCCACCAGCACCGCGGCGAGGCCGACGAAGCTGTGCAGCAGCGCGATCAGCTCGGGCATGCCGGTCATCTCGACCGTGCGTGCCCGCCAGGCGCCGATGGCCCCACCGACCACCATCGGCACCGCGATCAGCACCAGGGTCACCGGCAGCGACCGGAAGTCGGGGAGCTCGGTCTGCCGCATCGCCAGCAGCACGGTGGCGACCAGGGCGATGCCCATGCCGACCATGCCGGCGAGGTTGCCGCGCTTGGCGGTCTCGTGCTTGCTCAGCCCGGCGAGCGCCGCGATGAAGAGCACCCCGGCGATGATGTAGAGGCCCTGGACCAGGCCCACGAGCTCGCTCGAGCGCAGGAAGTCAGTCATGTCCTCAGTCCTTCCGGAACATCTCGAGCATGCGGAGCGTCACCAGGAAGCCACCGAAGATGTTGATGCTGGCTACCAGCACCGCGATCACGGCCAGCACCGAGACCAGGACGTTGGTGGAGCCGACCTGCAGGATGCCGCCGACCAGGATGATCCCGGAGATCGCGTTGGTCTCGCTCATCAGCGGGGTGTGCAGGGCGTGCGCGACGTTGGAGATGACGTAGTAACCCACCACCACGGCCAGCGCGAGCACCGTGAAGTGGCTCAGGAACTCCGGCGGGGACACGGTGGCGAGCGCGGCGAACAGCACCGCGGCCAGCGCGGCGGCGAAGACCTTGCGGCGCGGGTCGGCGGGCTTCTTGGGCTCGGCCGGGGCGGGCTGGGCGGCGACCGGGGCGGCCGGGGCGGCCGAGACCTGGACCGGCGGCGGTGGCCACATCGTCTCGCCGTCGAACACGACGGTGATGCCGCGCTGGACCACGTCGTCCATGTCCAGCACCATCTGACCATCCTTCTCGGGCGTCAGCAGCTTGAACAGGTTGACCACGTTGGTGCCGAACAGCTGGCTGGTCTGCGCCGCCAGGCGCCCCGCGAGGTCGGTGTAGCCCAGGATGGTGACCAGGTTGTCGGTCACCACCTTGTCCCCGGTCTGGGTGAGCGCGCAGTTGCCGCCGTTGGCCGCGGCCATGTCGACGATGACCGAGCCGGGCTGCATGGCGGCCACGGTCTCGGCGGTGATCAGCGTGGGCGCGGGGCGGCCGGGGATCAGCGCGGTGGTGATGACGATGTCGGCGTTGCGCGCCTCCTCGTCGTACATCAGGGCGGTGGCGGCCTCCTGCTCGGCCGTCATCTCCTTCGCGTAGCCGTCGGAGGACACCTCGGACTCCATGTCGACCGTGACGAACTGTCCACCCATCGACTCGACCTGCTCGGCGACCTCGGGGCGCACGTCGAAGGCACGCACGATCGCGCCCATCGAGCCGGCGGCACCGATCGCGGCGAGCCCGGCGACGCCGGCACCCACCACGAAGACCCGGGCCGGCGGTACCTTGCCGGCGGCGGTCACCTGGCCGGTGAACTGGCGGCCGAAGACGTGAGCGGCCTCGATCACCGCGCGGTAGCCGGCGACGTTGGCCATCGAGGAGAGCACGTCCATCGACTGGGCGCGTGAGATGCGGGGCACGGCGTCCATCGCCAGGGCGGTCACCCCGGCCGCGGCGAGCTTCTCCACCAGCTCGGGGCTGCGGGCCGGTGCCATCAGCGAGACCACGGTGGCGCCGCGGCGCAGCCGGGCGATCTCGGGGTCCGTGGGGGCGTTGACCTTGACCACGACGTCACTGGACCAGACCTCGTCGGCGTCGCCGACGCGGATCCCGGCCTCGGCGTAGGACTCGTCGCGCAGGTCGGCGGCCTGACCGGCGCCCGACTCCACGACCACGTCGTACCCGAGCTTGGTCAGCTGCTCGGCCGTCTTCGCTGTGGCCGCGACGAGAGTCTCGCCGGGCCGGGCCTCGCGGGGGATCCCGATACGCACGACTACCTCCTCCAAGGTGTGTGCCGTGACCGTACATCGGCCCAACTCCCGACGCCGACGTGGTCTCATGCGCCGGGGCGGGCGCGCCGGGTCCTCAGGCACGACGAGGCCCCAGCCGTCCGGCACCTGTGGTGCCGGGGACCGGGGCCTCGTTGTTCGGGCGGAGTGCTTGGTGCGGAGTGCGGCTGCCTCAGACAGTGTCGTCCACGAGGACCTGCTGGTCGGCGTCGTTGCGCATGTGCGGCCGGTCCAGCTGCTCGCCCTCGACGTCGACGTTGGGCAGCACCCGGTCGAGCCACTTCGGGATCCACCAGGCCTTCTCGCCCATCAGGTAGAGCAGCGCCGGGATCAGCACCAGCCGGACGATGAAGGCGTCGAAGATGATCGCCGCGGCGAGCGCGAAGCCCATCGACTTGATGATCGGCTCGGTCTGCAGGATGAAGGCCGCGAAGACGGCGATCATGATGGCCGCGGCGGCGGTGACCACCCGGGCGCTGTTGCGGAAGCCGTCCACCACCGCATCGCGGGTCGACATCCCGTGCACGTGTGCCTCACGCATCCGGGTCACCAGGAACACCTGGTAGTCCATCGCCAGCCCGAAGACCATGCCGATCAGGATGATCGGCATGAAGGAGACGATGGGCTGCCCCTCGATGATGCCGAAGAGCCCCTTCTGGAACACCAGGACCGTGGCGCCGAGGGTGGCCAGCACCGAGAGCAGGAAGCCCAGGGTGGCGGTCAGCGGCACCAGGATCGAGCGGAAGACCAGGACCAGCAGCACGAAGGCCAGCCCGATGACCACCGCGAGGTAGACCGGCAGGGCGTCGCTGAGCCGGTCGGAGACGTCGGAGGTGATGGCGGTCAGACCCGTGACGCCGGTGGTGGCCCCGGTCTGCTCGTCGATCTCGTCCTGGCCGTCACGCAGGTCCGCGAGCAGGTCCTCGGTGGCCTCGTCGTCGGGACCGGTGGTCGGGGTGACCATCACCTGGGCGCCGGTGCCGTCCTCGTTGGTGACCACCACCTGGGCGTTGCTGACGCCGTCCATCTCCGAGGCCCACTGGGCCACGGCGCCGAACGCCTGGCCCCGCTCGTCCTCGGGGAGGTCGCGGGCGTCGACGACGACCAGCAGCGGACCGTCGCGTCCGGGACCGAAGTTCTCGGCCACCAGGTCGGTGGCCTGGCGCTGGGTGGTGGAGGAGGGCTTGGTGCCGTCGGTCGGGAAGGCCAGGTGCATGTCCTTGATCGGGAACGCGAGCGCACCCAGCACCACGACCACGAGCAGCGCGAACGCAGCCGGCGCCTTGCCGACCAGCCGGGCCCAGCGCACTCCGTTGTTCGCCAGCTGGCCGGCGGCGTCCCGCTTGGGGTTGTGCTTGATCACCTGACCGCCGAAGGCCTTGGACTTGAGCACGCCGAGGACGGCGGGGAGCAGGGTCAGCGCGGCGAGGACCGCGATCGCGACGCCGGAGGCGGCCGCGAAGCCCATCGAGGTGAGGAACGGGATCTTGACCACGATCAGGGCCGCCAGCGCGATGATCACGGTGAGTCCGGCGAAGACCACGGCGGAGCCGGCGGTGCCGACCGAGACGCCCATCGCCTCCTCACGGTCGTCGGTGTGGTGCATCTCGCTGCGGAAGCGGGCCAGGATGAACAAGGTGTAGTCGATGCCGACCGCGAGGCCGATCATCGTGGCCAGCATCGGCGTGGTGCTGCCGATGTCGGTGAAGGCGGTCATCGCGATGACCCCCACGTTGGTCAGGAGCACCGCGACCAGCGCGATCAGGATCGGCATGCCGGCGGCGACCAGGGAGCCGAAGGTCACCAGGAGGACGACCAGGGCCACCGCGATGCCGATGGCCTCCGAGGTCAGGCCCAGCTCGGTGATGGCGCTCATCCCGGAGCCGTTGGCCTCCATGCGCAGCCCGCTGGAGTCCTCGACGTCCGCCATCAGGTCCTCGAGGGCTTCGATGGAGCCGGCCTCGACCTCGGTGGGCGCCTCGACGTCCCAGTCGAAGGAGACGACCCCGACCCGGCCGTCCTCGGACAGCGGGGAGAGCACCGCGGCGTTCTCGCGGGCCTGCTCGACCGGCTGACCGCTCTCCTTCGCGGCGTCGAGGAACATCTTCTCCTGACCGGCGGCTGCCTCGACCGGGCCGACGACCTTCAGGTCGCCCGAGACCTGCGGCAGCTCGGGGATGCCGGCCACCAGCTCGTCGATGGCGGCGGCGTACTTCTTCTCCTCCAGCCGCTCACCCTCGGGCGCCACGACCACGATGTTGACGGTGGCCTCGGAGAACGCGTCGACGCTGTTGGGGAACAGCTCCTCCTGCATGTCCGCGGCCTTCTCCGAGGGGATGCCCGGGATGGTGAGGGCATCGCTCATCGGCTTGGACGAGGTGGCGGCGAAACCGGCGACGGCGACGAACGCCACCAGCCAGGCCGCAAGGAAGAACGGCCAGCGGCGGTACGCCGTCTTGCCGAGTCGGTAGAGCAGGGTGGCCATGCGATTTCTCCTGTGCGGGTGGTGGGGTCTGGGCGGTAGCCCTGGGTTTGTGCGGGAGTGCGGTCAGGCGAGCAGTTCGCGCGCCGAGTCGATGGCGGCGTCGAAGAGGTCGGCGAAGGACTCCTCGGAGTCGCTCGGTGCGGTCGCCGGCGCCCCGTCGGCGAACGAGTGCAGGCAGGTGTCGAACATGGCCACCATCAGGCGGACCAGCAGCCGGGCCCGGTGTACGCCGAACTCGGGCCCCTCGCGCTCGAGGATGTGCTCCACCAGGGCCGCGGTGACCTGCTCGAAGCGGCTGAGCACCTCGACCAGGAGCCGAGGGCTGCGCGAGATCACCTCACGGTGCAGGTGCAGATCCTGGGGATCGTACCGCTCGTCGTCGAGTATGGCCCGGGCCAGCACCCGGCAGTCCTCGATCAGTACGCCGGTCGGCCCCTGCGCCCGGAAGACGTCCAGCGCAGGCTGGGGCAGGTCCGGGATGGGCCCGAGCACGGCGTCGATCTTGGCGGGGTAGTAGTTGAACAGAGTGCGCCGAGAGACGTCGACGGCCTCGGCGAGCTCGTCCATGGTCCACCCGTCGTAGCCGGCCGACAGGGTCAGCTGGTTGGCCGCGCGCATGATGCGGCGGCTGGTGGCGACTCGTTTCGCCGCACGGGTGGTGGTTGCACTCTGGGACACGAAGTGCATTCTTGCACTCTATTGAGCAGAGTGCAGAACCTTCGGGGTGCCTGCTCCCTCACACTCCGCCCCCAGCACCGGCCAGTCCCTGGGCCGTGGGACCGACCGGACCGAGCGGCTCAGGGTCGGGATCAGCGCCGTCAGCGCGGCGCTGACCACCAGGACCAGGGTCGCGGTGCCCCCGCCGTACGTCTCGATCAGCCAGCCGCCCAGCAGCGGCGCCAACGGGATGGTGGTGAAGGAGAGGAACTGCGACGACGACGCGATCCGTCCCTGGAGGGCCTCGGGGGTGATCGCCACCCGGTACGACTGGCTCGCGGCATTGCCCGCCGGGTTGAGCAGCAGACCGAGGCAGAGCATCGCGCCGATCAGCCAGGGCGAGGACCAGAACACCAGCGGCAGCAGGAGCGGGACCCAGATCCAAGCGCTCGCCATCGTGAGGTGACCGGTGCGGACCCGGTCGATGACGAACGGGGCGAGGATCGCGCCCAGGACGCCGCCGACGCCGGAGAGCGCCTCGACCAGCCCGATCGTGGTCGAGGGCACGCCCGCCTCCACCATCCGGATCACCGCCACGAAGATGACCGCGTTGACCACCAGGTTGAACAGGGCCGAGAAGGCGGCGGTCGCCCGGAAGTACGGCCGGGACAGCAGGTGGCCCAAGCCCTCGGCGAGCTCCCGCAACGGCGTGCCGCGCTGCCGCTGGACCGGGGAGAGGTCGGCCCGGATCCGGGAGAGGGTGACCAGGGAGAACGCGAACGTCGCCGCGTCCACCAGGAACGGCAGCGGCCGGGCGACGGCGTACAGCAGACCCCCGAGCGGTCCGCCCAGCAGCGAGGCGAGGTGGTGACGTGCCTGGCTCTGACTGATCGCCGTCGGCAGCTCCTCCCGGCTGACCACGCTGCGCACCGCCGACATCTCGGTGGGCAGGTAGAAGCCGGCCACGGCGCCCGCCCCCAGGGCGACCAGGATCAGGTGAGTCACGGTCATCGCCCCCAGCAGGCCCGCGATCGCGATTGACGCCATCAGGACGAGGCCGACGGCGCTCGAGGCCATCAGCACCAGGCGACGGTCCACCTGGTCGGCGATCACCCCCGCCGGGAGCAGGGCGAGCGCGATGCCCAGCGTGTACGCGGCCACCGGGAGGGCGGCCAGCAGGGCCGACCCGGTCAGCGCGTGCCCGATCAGCGGGAGGACGAAGAGGGTGGCACCCGTGCCGAGCTGGCTGACTGCCTCCCCCACCCAGAGCAGGGTGAAGTCGCGGTTGCGGGCGAGGCTGCGGAAGCTGGACACGTCACTCACCCTAGAAGCGCACCATGTATTGCGCAAGCAATGTTGCGCAAGTTGTGGTGCAGGTAGGCTGGCGCCATGGTCAACGTGCACGACCCGAAGATGCTGCGGGCGATCGCCCACCCCCTGCGCAACCGGATCCTGGGCGAGCTCTCGGCCCAGGGCCCCCTGCGCGCGGCCGACCTGTCCGCCGAGCTCGACATCCCCGCCAACCAGGCCTCGTTCCACCTGCGGCAGCTGGCCAAGTACGGCCTGGTCACCGAGGCCGTCGGGGAGGGTCGCGACCGGCGCGACCGGGTGTGGCGCCTGGTGGAGGAGGAAGGACTCAACCTCGACATCGCCGCGGTGGAGCAGCAGCCCGGAGGAGCGGCGGCCGCCGCGGTGTTCAGGTCGCAGGCTGCGGCATGGGCGCACGCCCTGGTGGACGCCGCGCACTTCGGCACCCGGGCGCCCGGCGTCCACCGAGCGATCGCCGAGCACACGTTGCGCCTCACCGACGACGAGGCCCGCGACCTTTCACACGACCTCAACGCCGTGGTCCAGGACTGGGCCCGCCGCACCCGCGGCCGGGACCCGTCGCGGCGGACCTACCTGCTGCTGTCGATCCTGCAGCCCCATCCCGGCACGCAGCCGGAGGACGGCGCCGACGGGGTCCCCGACAGCGGCCCTGACACCGTCACGGAGGACTGAGCGAGCGAGCCTGCTGGAGCGTCAGCCCGCGATGCCGTAGAGCCGGTCGCCGGCGTCGCCGAGGCCGGGCACGATGTAGCCGTGCTCGTCCAGCCGCTCGTCCACCGCCGCGGTCACCACGGTGATCGGCACGGTCAGGTCGGCCAGCGCCTCCTCCAGCCGGGTGCACCCCTCGGGCGCGACCAGCAGGCAGATCGCGGTGATGTGGTCGGCCCCCCGATCGGTGAGGAACCGGATCGCCGCGGCGAGCGTGCCACCGGTGGCGAGCATCGGGTCCAGCACGTAGCACTGGCGACCCGACAGGTCGTCGGGCAGCCGCTCGGCGTACGTCGCGGCCTCCAGCGTCTCCTCGTTGCGCACCATCCCGAGGAAGCCCACCTCGGCCGTGGGCAGCAGCCGCATCATCCCGTCGAGCATGCCGAGGCCGGCGCGCAGGATCGGCACCACCAGCGGCTTGGGGGTGGTGAGCTTGACCCCGGTGGTGGCGGAGACCGGCGTGTTGATCTCCACGGGGTTGACCCGGACGTCCCGGGTGGCCTCGTAGGCCAGCAGGGTGACCAGCTCGTCTGTCAGGCGTCGGAAGGTCGGGGAGTCGGTCGAGGAGTCGCGGAGGGTGGTGAGCTTGTGGGCCACCAGCGGGTGGTCGACGACCTGGGTGCGCATAGCCGGGATCCTAGTCGACCTGGGCCTTCCTTCCCGTGCTGGCGCCGGGCGCTTGGCCGGCGCCCACATCCGTGGGACTGTTGGACATTCTTGGCACCGACGTCGAAGGGCCGACCATGGCGGGCGAAGCACTGGGCGAGGGCATCGACTTCGCGCTGGCCGCCTATCGCGAGGACGGGGTCTGGCAGCTGCAGGAGATCGCCGCCACCGCCCTCTCCTCGGTGGAGACCCTGGCCCACGGGCTGCGCCGTCTGCCCGCCGACAACGGCGTGCTGGGCATGGTCGCGATCGACGAGGACTTCTTCGTGCTGGTGCGGGTCATGGGGTCCCGGGTGGGGGTGCTGCTCTCCGACGTCACCGCGGCCACGGAGTGGGAGCTCGCCCAGTCGGCCGTGGACTTCCTGGGCCTGCCGCCGCCCGAGGACGACGACGACCAGGTGCCTGCCGGCGACCTCGGCCTGATCGGGGACCTGGGGCTGGCGGCGAGGGACATGGGGGTCCTGCTCGACGACGTCGACCTCTACCCCGACGAGATGCTCTCGGACATCGCCGGCCGTCTCGGCTTCGGCGCTGAGTTCGACGACGTCGTCGGACTCAGGTCGGTCTGAGGTCGCCGCGGTGCTGACACACCGGTGGGACGAGGCGATGCGCTGCGCGCTGGCCCAGGCCGAGATCGCCAAAATTGGGGGTGACGTGCCCGTCGGCGCCGTCGTACTTTCCCCCGATGGTGTCGTGATCGGCACCGGACGCAACATTCGTGAGGCTGAGTCCGACCCGACCGGACACGCCGAGGTTGTGGCCCTCCGGGCAGCCGCTCGTTCCCGAGGCGAGTGGCGCCTGGAGGGCTGCTCTCTGGTGGTCACCCTGGAGCCGTGCACGATGTGCGCCGGAGCGGCCGTGCTCTCCCGGGTGCAGCGCATCGTCTTCGGCGCGTACGACGACAAGGCGGGCGCCGTCGGCAGCCTGTGGGACGTGGTACGGGACCGCAGGCTCAACCACCGCCCCGAGGTGGTGCCCGGGGTGCTGGCCGCGGAGTCCACCCTGTTGCTGGATGAGTTCTTCCGCGGCCAGCGCGAGTCCGGCGCCGGTCTCAGCGGTTCGGGATGATCCCGCTGGTGGTCGGCTGGTAGGGGTTGAGCCCCTTGTCGATCGCGTACTGGCGCAGGTAGCCGTCCCGGCCGAGCACGTTGATCCGCTCCTGGATCTTGGCGGCCTCGGCCTTCTCGACCGCGACCTGGGCCTCGGCGGCCTTCTGCTTGGCCGCTGCCTCCGCCTCGGAGGCGCGGGCGCGGGCGACGGCTTCCTGCTGGGCGATCAGCGCGTCCTTGATCGCCTGCGGCGGCTCGGGCTTCTGCAGGGTGATGGCGAAGTTCTCGAAGAAGTCGACCTCGCCGTCGGTCTGCCGGTTGACCAGGTCGGGCAGCGCGGCGACCACGTCCGCCTCCCACTGGGCCTTCACGTTGGGGTCGGTGTAGAGGTCGGTGTAGGTGTACTTCTGCCCGGCCCGGTCGATCGCGGTGTCCAGGGGGCGGGCGATGTAGACGCTGAGCATCCGGTTCCAGCCCGGCGAGCGCTCGTCACCGTCCATGTAGGCGACGTACCGGTTGCCGATGAGGTCGTGGAAGCCGCGCAGTGCATCGCAGTCGGTGTTGAGCATCAGGTTGGCGACGCCCTCGACGGTCATCTCGATGCCGTCCTTGGTGACGAAGGTGATCGGGGCACCGTCGGAGTCACCGTCGTCGAAGACGAAGTTGGTCTGCGACGAGGGGTAGGAGTAGTGACGGTCGCCGGGCCCGTCCCACTGCCGGCGGGACGACTCCACGCAGTCCTTGAACCGCTTGGGCGTGAAGGCACCGTCGGAGTAGTGCAGCGCGACCTGGTCGGGCGCGGTGGAGACGCTGGTGGGGCGGACGAAGGCCAGCGTGATCAGCAGCGCCACGACCACCAGGCCAAGGAGCACCAGGACGCGCGAGGCGCGACCCCCTCTGCCGGACGGGGTGCTCGGGTCGTTCTGCTTCGCCATGCCTGCTCGCTTCGGTTCGGGTGCGGGCGCACATCATCACCCGCCGGCCCGGCTCTCGTGGCCGTGTCCGCGTACGGCGGCGCAAACAGGTCAGGTCAGCTCGTTGCGGCGCACGGTGTCGATCACGATCACGGCCAGGTCCGACTCGCTTGTCCGGTGCTGGCGTGCCAGGCCGAGCACGTCGTCCAGCGCCCGCTCCAGCTCCGCGACCGGCGTCTCGCTGCCCAGACCCCGGGTGCGCTCGATCACCGCGCCGGCGAGGGCGGGCGAGATCTCGTCGTGCAGGTAGGCCAGGTCGGTCACCTCGCGGACCCGCGCCTGGATCGCCGCTCGCCGGGCGGACTCCCGGGCCTGCGCCTGGAGGCGCACGTAGACCAGCGCGAGCAGGCACAACACCAGGACCAGGGGCAGCAGCAGCCGGAACATGGTCGCAGCCTAGGCCCCGGCTCAGGCGATTTTCCTGCCACCGCAGGACTCCGGTACCCTCTCCCGCGGTGGCGTGTCCGAGCGGCCGAAGGTGCAACACTCGAAATGTTGTGTGGGGTCAAACCCACCGTGGGTTCAAATCCCACCGCCACCGCCAACCTGTGTCTCGGTCGAGACCAGCGCGATCAGGCCGGGCCCCCAGGGGTCCGGCCTGACGTCGTTCTGGCGAGTTTTGCTCGCGGAGACCGACGCCTCAGTGCGCCAGCTTGAGGCCGACCACGCAGCCCACCAGCCCGAGCAGCAGCAGCACCTTGGCCACGCTCACCGCCTCCGAGCCGGTCACCATCGCGTAGGTCACGGTGAGGAACGCACCCACGCCCACCCACACGGCGTACGCCGTGCCGATCGGCAGGGTGCGCATGGCATAGGCCAGGCCGCCCATGCTGACCACGATCGCCAGGGCGAAGACCACCGACGGGACCAGGCGGGTGAATCCCTCGGACTTGCCCAGGGCGACTGCCCAGACCGCCTCGAAGACGCCGGAGATGATGAGGACGATCCATGCCATGACGAGCTCCAGACGGCCGTCTTGTCGCGTTCCGGGTACGGCTCCCTCGTCCGGTGGGCCGTCTCGACCCACTACCGATGATAGGTGGGCCAGCCGGCGAGACCAGCCTCGGTGGTGCTCGACGGAGTCGACGACTGGGGCAACGTGTGGCGCGTGCCCCTGCCCGGTGCCTGATCACCGCAGGCCGGCGTACCAGGCCTGGGTACGGCGACCGGCGAGCAGCGCCTGCTCCCACAGCACGCCCGCGGTGAGCAGCACCGCTCCGCCGCCGATCAGGATGATCCAGCCCGAGACGTAGGCGAGTCCCTGACCGCCCTGGTTGATGGCCACCACGACGAGCACCAGGGTCCCGACGGTCACCGGCGCCTGCCAGCGGCGCAGCAGCCCGAGCACCAGCACCACGATCGACACCACGGTGAGACCGGCCAGGCGCAGCGCACCGCCGCCCTCGAGCGTCACCGCCAGGGTGGGCAGCAGCGCGGCGCTGAGCGCCGGTCCCATGGTCAGCATGGTGCGCGCCTGCCGGTCCCGGAGGTGCTGGACGAGGCCGATGACCCCCAGCAGCACCACGAGCGGGGCGGTGTAGAGCTCGACCATCCGCACCCCCTCGTCGTCCAGCAGCCGGCTGGTCCCGGCGGTGACCAGTACCGAGCCGAGGTAGGCGAACCCGAGACGGCCCCGCGAGCCCGAGTAGACCAGCGTGAGCACTCCGACCCCCACCCAGGCGGCGACCTCCAGCAGCACCGGCTCCCCGAGCGAGGCGAGGATCCCGCAGCCGCCGTAGAGCAGCGCGAAGGTGACGGCGCTGTGGTCGAGCACCCGGCTGCCCGGGGCGTCGGCCAGCGTCCGGGCGTAGCCGGCGAGCGCGAAGCTCGCGGCGCAGCCCACCAGGCCCATCGCCACCACGACCGTCTCGTCGGCGTCGCGGACGGCGGTGAACGCCGTCACCGCGGCCGCCAGCTGAGCGAGCACCGCGAACGGCGCCGAGCGCTCCTTGGTCGCCGCGACGAGTGCGGCGACGGCCCAGGCGGCGCCCGGCACCACCGGGAGCCACCAGGAGTCGGGCGCCAGTCGGGGGAAGCCCGCGATCAGCTCCAGGCCGTCGGTGTGCCACGCGTCGACCACGGCGAGCACGAGCAGGAAGAGCACCGGCAGGGCCGCCCACCCGAGCAGGATGGCGGCGCCGACCCACGCCGGCCGCGTGGGCGCTCCGGTGAACAGCAGCCGGGTCACCGGGAGCCCGGTCAGGCAGAGCGCGACCAGCCCCGCTGCGAGCAGCACCGCGAGCACCACCACGGCCGCCCGGGGGACGTCGACCACGGGGATGCCGAGGGCCGGCACCAGGGCCCACACGCCGACCGCGGGCAGCCAGGCCCACCCCGGGTGCTCCCGCACCGCCTCCGGCGCCAGGGGCCGAGCCAGGCGGGGGGCGACGAAGGCGAGCACCGGGAACACCAGGAGCAGGGCGCACGCGACGTACCGCTGGGTGGTGGCCGTGGCGGGGTCGTAGCCGACGCCGATGCCGGCGCCCAGGTGCACCACGACGGCGCCGAGCGCCGAGACGGCCAGCGGCACCGCCGCCCACCGGTCCAGGCGGTACGCCGCCCCGGCGGCCGCGGCGCTGAGCACCGCCAGGAGCGCCGCGAGCCCGCCCAGCACGACCGGCTCGGCACCGAGCGCGCTGACCGTGCACCAGCCGGCGACCGCGAGCAGCGTGGCCGCGGCGGGGCCGTACACCAGCACCGGCGGAGCGGGGCGCTCCGCCACCACCCGCGGCACCAGGCGGTCGAAGCCCACCAGGACCGCCGCGCCGAGCAGCGCCGCCACCGACCAGTAGACGTCAGCGGCGACCTCGCCCAGCCCCGCCAGCCCCAGATGGTGCGCGGCCCACAGGTCGAGGACCACCAGGCCGGTGGCGATCCCGGCGGCCGTGCGAGCCGCCGAGGTGAGCCGACGCCGGGTCGCGACCCGGGCGGCGACCGCGGCGGCGCCGGTCAGGCCCACCATGATCGTGGCCTGCCCGGTCACGCCCACCACGAGCCAGACCACCAGCAGGAAGAACGAGACCCCCGAGAGCAGCAGCAGGCCGCCCAGTCCCAGCAGGATCTGCTGGGCCCCGACCTGAGAGCCGATCTGCGAGCCGGACCGGTGGGGTGTCGCGGGGTACGGCCGCGGCGCGGGGTACGGCGGCTGGGGGCCGGTGCGCGGATCGGCGTACGGGCCCCGCGGCTGGTACACCGGAGGGGACGCCGGAGGGGACGCCGGAGGGGACGCCGGAGGGGACGAGGGTGCCGGCGGGGGCAGCAGCTGGGAGACCAGGAAGTCGGCCTCCGAGCGCAGGCCCGCAAGCTGCTGGTTGACCTGCCAGAGCCGCGCCGCCTGGGGCCCGACGAGCCGCAGACCGCACTCGGGACACGCGGGCGACCCCGGGATCACCGGGGCGTCGCAGTGGGGGCAGGGGAACGGCGCGGGAGTCGACACCCGCACATCTTCGCCGCACATCGGGCGTGCGTCACCGGTATGGGTACTCAGGTGGGACGGCTCAGGCGTCGGTGAGCACGAGCATCACGGTGCCCTCCTGCACCACGTCGCCCGGGCCGACGCGCACCGCCCGCACGGCACCGGCGCCCTCGGCGATCACCGGGATCTCCATCTTCATCGACTCCAGCAGGATCACGGTGTCCCCCGCCGCCACCGTGTCGCCGGGCTGCACCGCCACGCTCATCACGTTGGCCACCATCTCGGCGACGATCTCGGTCGTCTTCTCACGCGCCATGCCCCGACGCTAGGGGTTACCGGCACGTAGAGCCGCACCGCCGACGAGCCGCGCTCAGAGCGAGGAGAACCGGCTCGGCTCCGGGCGCAGCGCGTGCTGCTCCTCCACCGCCCGCGCCCGCCGTCCCCGCGAGCCCGTCAGCAGCAGGTCGAGCCGGATCACCAGGAAGCCGACCAGCAGCCCCAGCCCGACGCCGTACGCCACCTGCAGGCCGCCCTCGACGAAAGAGGTGTCCAGGTCGACCAGGCCCTGGGCCACCGGCAGCATCGCGGCAGCGCCGAAGGTGCAGACCCACCAGCCCTGTCGCCGGCGGGCGCGCATGTGCACACCCCAGGCCAGGGCCGGGACGCCGAGCAGGACCATCAGCGGGGGCGGGAACGCACCCAGGGTGGTGCGGCTCCACTCCTGCAGCCCTGCCGTGGGCTGGACCACTCCCGAGGCGCCGTAGCGGCGGAACAGCTCGGCGTACGCCAGGCTCGCGGCGAGCAGCAGGGTGCCGACCACCAGGGTCACCAGGCCGCGGGTGCCGAGGCCGTTGAGCCCGGCTCCGAACCGCCAGACCAGGGTGAAGACCACCAGGAAGCCCAGGCCGAGGGTGAGGTACTCGAAGCGCACCGAGCTGGCGGCGGGCTCGAACCCCACCGTGGCGTAGGCACCGATCGAGGCCACGGCCGTGGCCAGCACCACCTCGCGTGCCGCGATCAGGAAGGTGCGCGCCGACACCGTGATCACCACCGCCAGCACGCCGCTGACCACGCAGGTCATCACCGCGGCGCCGCTGCGCAGCACCTCACCGTCCTGCACCACCGCCGCCACACCGACCGCGAAGGCGAGCGCGGCGAAGACGAGCTCGCGACCCCCGGTGCGTGCCATCAGCGCCCAGGAGTACGTCGTGAGGACCGCCACCGAACCCGCGCCGTCGAGCCACTGCGGCCCCACGTGCAGGGCGGCGAAGCCGAGCGCCACGCACCCGGCGAGCAGCACGAGGGCGGCCACGACCAGTCGCAGGCGGTTGCGCCCGCGGCGCTCGTGGACCGGCTGCTCGGGCCGTCGATCCTGCCGACCGGGGTGGGTCGGAGCGAGGTCGCTCGCGGGCGCGACAGGAGGCGCGGGAGGGACCGGGGGCGCGGGCGCGACCGGGGGCGCGGGAGGCACGAACGGGGGCGCGGGGGGCACGAACGGGGGCGCCGGAGGTGTCGGCGGCGCGGGCTCCGTCAGGCTCGACGGCGCGGCCGTGGTGCGGCGACTCGGCGCGGGAGCGGTGCCGCGGGTGATGCGGATCCCCGACAGGCGCGACTTCTTCTTGGGCGCGGCGCGGCGGCCTGGAGAAGGGGGGGACACGGCGACGAGGTTACCGCCGCCGGTTGGACAAAGAGGGGTTGACGCTGCGAGCGGCCTGGATCTCCGACCGCTCCAGCACGGCGTGCAGCACCTCCGCGTCCGGCCCGGCCTCGCACACTACGTCGCCCAGCGGGCTCACCACGCTGGAGTGGCCGGTGTAGCGGGGTCCGGGCTGGCCCACGCCCACGACGTAGACGGTGTTCTCGATGGCGCGGGCGCGCAGCAGGGTCCGCCAGTGGTCCACCTTGCGCTCCCCCGCCACCCACGCCGAGGGCACGACCAGCACGCCCGCGCCGGCCGCGACCAGGTCGCGGGCCAGCTCGGGGAAGCGGAGGTCGTAGCAGGTCATCAGGCCCAGGCTGAAGCCGCCGACCTCGACCACCACCGGCTCCCACTCCCCCGCGCTGAGCCGGTCGGACTCGCGGTAGCCGAAGGAGTCGTAGAGGTGGATCTTCGGGTACGCCGCCTGCGCGGCACCGCGCAGCACCAGGGTGTTGAACGGCCGGGCCGGGTCGGGGCTGGTGGCGAACATGCCCGCCAGCACCGTGGTCCCGCGCTCGGCCGCGACCCGGGCCACCTCGGTGGCGAAGGGGCCGTCCAGCGGCTCGGCGAAGGGCGCCACGTCCGAGCCGGGAGTGCCGAAGTCGCGGGCGAACGCCTCGGGCAGCACCACCAGGTCGCTGCCGGAGGGGACCACCTCGGCCAGCCGTGCGCGGTTGTCCGCCGGGTCGAGCCCGGAGGCCTCCTGGACGAGGGTCACGCGCAGCTGGTCCATGGCCCCAGCCTGACACGGCCGGGCTGACACACTGGAGCCATGCCCGAGTCCCGGATCAGCTTCTCCGCCGTCGTGCTCGCCGGCGGCACCGGCCTGCGGATGGGCGGCACGGACAAGGCCGCGCTCCAGCTCCACGGACGGAGCCTGCTGGAGCTGGCCCTGGACGCGCTGGGCGAGGCCGACGAGGTGGTGGTCACCGGACCGCCTGCGCCGACCCAGCGGCCGGTCACCTTCGTGCTGGAGGACCCGCCCTCGGGCGGCCCGGTCGCGGGGCTGCTCGCCGGACGCGACGCCCTTGCCCGCACCCCCGGCCTGCTGGCCGTCCTCGCCGTCGACATGCCGCGGGTGGACCGGGGCACGATCCGCCGGCTGCTCGCCGCCGCGACCGGTCACGACGGCGCGTTCCTGGTCGACGGCGGCGGGCGGCGACAGCTCTGCGGGGTGCTGCGCCCGGAGCGGTTGGACGCCGTACGCCCGGAGCAGCCGCACGACGCGGCCGTGCACCGGCTCCTCGCCGGGCTCGACCTCGTCGACGTCCCGGGACGGGAGCAGGAGTCGGTGGATATCGACTCCTGGAAGAACCTGCAGGACCTCAGCTGAGCGGTAACGTCGTTCCGGTGAACCTCCATGACTGGATCGACGAGCTGTGTGACGTGCTGGACATCGAGACCGAGCTGGACGAGGCGCTGGTCCTCGACCTGGCGCGCGATGCCGCGCACAACGTGGAGCGGCGCGCCGCCCCCATCTCGACCTACCTGCTGGGCTTCGCGGCCGGCGCCTCCGGTGCCTCCGTGGAAAAGATCGAGGAGCTCGCTGCGGCGGCCTCCCAGCTGGCCCTGAGCTGGGACCGGCCCGCGGACGCGGCCGATCCCACCGACGTCGAGGTCGAGGTGCCCGACGACGACGCCCTCGTCGTCCTCTCCGAGGACGAGCGCGAGGACTGACCGGCCCCACTGGCTAGGGTGGCGGCATGCGCGCCGCCCACTTCACCACCCCCGGGGGACCTGAGGTCCTCACCGCCATCGACGTACCGACTCCCGAGGTGGGACCGGGTGAGGTGCTGGTGGACGTGGTGGCCACCGCGGTCAACAAGGCCGACACCCTGCAGCGGCGCGGCTTCTACCCGCCGCCGGCAGGTGCCTCGGAGATCCTCGGCCTCGAGTGCAGCGGCCGGGTCGCGGCCCTCGGCGAGGGCGTCACCGGCTGGTCGGTGGGCGACGAGGTGTGCGCGCTGCTGAGCGGCGGCGGGTACGCCGAGCAGGTCGCCGTACCGGCCGGGCAGCTGATGCCGGTGCCGGCCGGGGTCGACCTGGTCACCGCGGCGGCCCTGCCCGAGGTCGCCTGCACGGTGTGGTCCAACGTGTTCATGATCGCCGGCCTGCAGGCGGGCGACCGGTTCCTGGTCCACGGCGGCGGTGGCGGCATCGGCACCATGGCGATCCAGCTGGCCTCCGCGCTGGGCGCCAAGGTCTTCACCACGGCCGGATCGGCGGAGAAGCTCACCGCCTGCGCGGAGCTGGGGGCGGACGTGACGATCAACTACCGCGACGAGGACTTCGTCGAGGTGATCGGCTCCGCCACCGACGGGCACGGGGTCGACGTCATCCTGGACAACATGGGCGCCAAGTACCTCGACCGCAACCTCGACGCGCTGGCCACCGAGGGCCGGCTGGTCATCATCGGCATGCAGGGCGGCGCCAAGGCCGAGCTCGACATCAACAAGCTGCTGCGCAAGCGCGGCGCGGTGATCGCGACGGCGCTGCGCTCGCGCCCCACCGAGGAGAAGTCCGCGATCTGCGCCGCGGTCGTCGAGCACGTCTGGCCCCTGGTCGCCGACGGCAGCGTCGTCCCGGTGGTGCACACCAGGCTGCCACTGGAGGACGCCGCCGCAGGCCACACCCTGATGGACGACAGCTCGCACGTCGGCAAGATTCTGCTCACCGTCTGATCTCATCACCACCGACCTACGATGGAAGGCATGACTGAGAGCAACGCCGTCCACGTCGAGGTGCCCGAGGGCCACGTGATGGTCGTGGGTCACGACGGCGAACCGATCGGCACCGTGCCCGCCGCCATGGTCCACCAGCCGATCGAGGGCGAGGGCGAGGACGAGGCGCGGGGCGTCACCGACCTGGTGGAGCAGCCGGCCAAGGTGATGCGGATCGGCAGCATGATCCGCCAGCTGCTCGAGGAGGTGAAGTCCGCCCCGCTGGACGAGGCCAGCCGCGCCCGCCTGCGCGACATCCACCATGCCTCGATCAAGGAGCTGGAGACCGGGCTCGCCCCGGAGCTGATCGAGGAGCTGGAGCGCATCGCGCTGCCCTTCACCGACGACGCCACTCCCTCCGACGGTGAGCTGCGCATCGCCCAGGCCCAGCTGGTGGGCTGGCTGGAGGGCCTGTTCCACGGCATCCAGACCGCGATCTACGCCCAGCAGATGGCCAGTCGGGCGCAGCTGGAGCAGATGCGGCGCGCCCTGCCTGCGCTCCAGGCCGCGGTCGAGCAGGGCCGGGCCGGAGTCCCGGGACAGCCCGGGCACCCCGGACAACCCGGTCAGCCGGGACAGGCCAACCAGGGGCCGGCCGAGTCCGGCGGGATGTACCTCTAGCGGGAGCGTCCCACCCGGCGTACGACGGCCAGGCCGAGCAGGCCGAGCAGCACCAGCGCAGCGCCCGGCGCTGCCAGCCGCGGCAACGCGGTGACCTCGGCGTCGTCGACCCTGGTACGGATGGCCGCGGGCTTGGGCGGCTCGAGCCGGGTGCCGATGCCGAGCTGTCGCTGCACCCGCTCCATCACGTCGGTGGTGGCCGGCGCGGAGCCGCCACACACGTTGGCCGAGCCGCCCTGGGTCACGAAGAGGTACGCCGTCCCGTCCGGGATCTCGCCCAGGCCGCAGTCGCCGTCACCCACCCCCGAGGTCACCTGCGTCGGGCCGGAGCCCAGCTCGCCCTTGAACACCCGGGCCGGGTTCACGTCGTACGTCGTGGCGCTCGCGCTGGTCGTGGTCGCGATGACCTCGCCGAGGAAGACCGCGTCGGCGCGGTCGACCTGTGCCTTGAACGGCAGGTTCGCGCACGAGCACGCGAACGCGGGCGCCTGCAGCGCCGCGATGCCGACCAGCGCCAGCGGCACCGCCAGCAGCACGACGGCCAGCGGTCGCAGCGCCTGTCGGAGGGCTCGGCTCGTGGCTCGTCGCAGGGTGGAGGCGGGCATGTCGCCGAGCCTAGCCGGACCCGGGGCCCAGTCCGAAGATGGCGGAGAGCGTCTCAGCGACCCCGTCCTCGTGGTGGGCGGGCGCGGTGTGGTCGGCCAGGGCAAGGACCGTGGGGTGGGCGTTGGCCATCGCGTAGGAGGAACCGGCCCACTCCAGCAGCGGCAGGTCGTTGGGCATATCACCGAACGCGACGACCTCCTCGGGGGCCACGCCGAGGTCGGCGCACAGGCGCGCGAGCGTGGTCGCCTTGGTGACGCCGGCGGCACTCATCTCCACCAGCGCCCCGATCGAGGACCAGGTGGTGGTGACCCGGGTGCCGACGGCCTCCTCGACCACCGACCAGAACTCCTCCGGCGCGAGCTCCTCGTGCCGGGCCAGCAGCTTGACCACGGTGTCGTCGGCGATCTGCTCCAGCGGCCCGGTCGGCACCTCGGGCAGCGCGCTGGTCGCACGCCGGGGCAGGAACCCCGCCTCCCGGGCGAACCCGCCGGTCTTCTCCAGGGCGAAGGTGGTGCCCGGCACCGCGCGCCGCAGGGTCTGGCCGACCTCGACCAGGACGTCGCTGGCGATGGGGTGCGCGGTCCGCACCGAGTGGGTCGCCACGTCGTAGACGATGCCGCCGTTGCTGCAGATCGCCAGGCCGTGACCCCCGACCGACTCCCACAGCTGCTCCATCCAGCGGATGGGGCGCCCGGTCACGAAGACCACCGGGACGCCCAGCTGCTCCACCGCGGCGATCACCTCGCGCGTGCGAGGGCTGACCCGGCCCTCGGCGTCGAGCAGCGTGCCGTCGAGGTCGGTGGCCACCAACCGGGGCCGGGGCCGCTCACCAGGACTGCGGTGCCCGACCTCGCCGGTCATCGCCCGTCGGACCCGTCGCGGGCCGGGGTCCCGGACGCGTCGGGGAACCAGCGGTTGATCTCGGTGGCCGCGCCGTTGTCGTTCACGGTCTCGGTCACCGCGTCCGCAGCGGCCCGGACCTCCTCCACGGCCTGCCCCATGGCGACCCCGCGACCGGCCCACGCCAGCATCTCGATGTCGTTGCGACCGTCACCGATCGCGAGCACGTCACGGGCCGCGACCCCCAGCTCGTCGCACACGTGCTGCAGGCCCGAGGCCTTGGAGACGCCGACCGGGGAGAGGTCCATCCAGGCCGTCCAGCCCACCACGTAGTCGGTGCCGTGCAGTCCCAGCCGCGCCGCCAGCTCGACGAAGTCGTCGGCGGTGGCCTCGGGGTCGCGGATGATGACGCGGCTCACGGGGTCGCCGATGATCTCGTGCACGTCGGTGACGATCTGCGCCCCCGACAGCTCACCGAACGGGAACTCGCGGCTCACCCGGTAGCCGCCCACGCCGCGCTCCTCGACGGCGACGAGCGCGTTCGGGTGGTGCTCCAGCACCGCGGCGACTGCGGAGGAGGCGTCGAACGTCTCCTCGTGCACCACGTCCATCGGCGGGTAGCGGAAGATCACCGCGCCGTTGGAGGCCACGATCCACAGCCGCTCGTCGTCGTCGGGCAGGTCCAGCATGTCCGCGATGCGGGTCATCCCGTGCGGGGAGCGCCCCGAGGCCAGCACGATGTGCGCGCCGGCGGCGCGCGCCCGGTGCACCGCGTCGTACACCTCGGGCCGGATGGTCTCGTAGACGTCCGCCTCGTCGTCCACCCAGGCCAGCAGGGTGCCGTCGATGTCCAGGGCGACCATCTGGGGTCGCCAGTCGGCGGGCTTGCCGGCTGCGGGGGTCTGACCTGCGGGGGTGGCCATCGTCTGCTGCTCAGCCAACGAGGGCCACCGGCTCCAGGACGTCGCGGCCCATCCACTTGGCCAGCGCCTTCGGCAGACGGACGGACCCGTCGGCCTGCTGGTGGGTCTCCAGGATGGCCACGATGGTGCGGGTGATGGCGGTCAGGGTGCCGTTGAGGGTGGCGACCGGCACGGTCTGGCCGTCCTCGCGGGTGCGGATGTCCAGGCGGCGGGCCTGGAAGCCGGTGCAGTTCGAGGTCGAGGTGAGCTCGCGGTACTTGCCCTGCGTGGGGATCCACGCCTCGCAGTCGAACTTGCGGGTGGCGCTCAGGCCGAGGTCTCCGGCCGCGATGTCGACCACCTGGTAGGCCAGCTCGAGCTTGTCGAGGAACTCCTTCTCCCACGCCAGGAGACGCTGGTGCTCGGCCTCGGCCTGGTCCAGGGTCGTGTAGACGAACATCTCGACCTTGTCGAACCAGTGCACCCGGATGATGCCCTTGGTGTCCTTGCCGTGCGAGCCCGCCTCCTTGCGGAAGCAGGGGCTGAACGCGGCGTACCGCCGGGGCAGCGTCTCGGCGTCCAGGATCTCGTCGGAGTGGTACGCCGCCATCGCGACCTCCGAGGTGCCGACCAGGTAGAGGTCCTCGCCCTCGATCCGGTAGACGTCGTCGGCGGCCTGACCGAGGAAGCCCGTGCCCTCCATCGCGCGCGGCTTGACCAGCGAGGGGGCGATGACGGGGGTGAACCCGGCCTCGCGGGCCTGCTCCATCGCCATGTTGACCAGCGCCAGCTCGAGCTCGGCACCGGCGCCGGTGAGGAAGTAGAACCGCGAGCCGCTGACCTTGGCTCCCCGCTCCAGGTCGATGGCGCCCAGGATCCGGCCCAGCTCGATGTGGTCGCGGGGCTCGAAGCCCTCGGCGGCGAAGTCGCGGGGGGTACCCACCGTCTCCAGCACCACGAAGTCGTCCTCGCCGCCGGGCGGGGTCGCCTCCTCGGTGACGTTGGGGATCGACAGCACGGCCTCGCGCCACTCCTGCTCGGCCTCGCCCTGGGCCGCCTCGGCGGCCTTGACCTCACCGGAGAGGGTCTTGGTCTGGGCGAGCAGCGCCTGCTTCTCCTCGCCCTGGGCCTGGGGGATGAGCTTGCCGAGCTGCTTCTGCTCCCCCCGCTTGGCCTCGAAGGCGGTGATCGCCTCCCGCCGGGCGACGTCCGCGGCCAGCGCTCGGTCCACCACGTCGGTGGACAGCCCACGCTTGGTCAGCGAGGCGCGCACACGGTCGGGAGTCTCTCGGAGCAGGCGGGGATCGATCATGGGCTCAGGCTAACCGGCGCTGGTGACAGACCGGCATACTCGGGCTCGTGCTTGATCGATCTCGAAGGACCCATCTGACCTGGGCCGCGCTGTGCGCGGTCGTCTTCGCCGCGTTCGCATGGGCGGCCGACAGAGACGTCTCCCCGCTGGGCGGGTTCGACGCCGCGGGCCGGGACGCCGAGGGCTGGGCCGACGACCAGGGCGCGCTGCACCAGCTGCTGCTGTGGATCGAGACGGGCTTCAACACGATCGGCATGACGATCCTCACCCTGCTGGTCGTGTGCTGGCTGCTGGTCAAGCGGCACCCGCGCGCCGCGGGCTTCGTGGCCGGGGTGATGGCGGCGACCGCGCTCCTCACCACCGGGCTCAAGCTCGTGCTGAGCCGGGCCCGGCCCGACTGGCAGGAGTCGATCGGGCTGCACGACAGCCACTCCTTCCCCTCCGGTCACGCCTCCTCGATCACGGCGTTCGCGCTCGTGCTGTGGATCCTGGCCAGCGTCTTCGTGCGCCGTTCCAGCATGCGCCGGCTGGTCACCGTGGCGTTGGGCGGCCTGTGGCTGATCGTGGTGCTGGACCGGGTCCTGCTGGGACGGCACTACCCCACCGACGTCATCGCCGGCACCGTCCTGGCGGTGGCGGTGACCCTGGTCGGCCTGGCCATCGTCGACCCGCGTCCGCGCAGCCTCACCCAGAGCAACGAGCCGCTGCAGGAGGTCTTCGTCTCCGCCAAGCGGCTGGCGGTGGTGCTGAACCCGATCAAGGTGGAGGACGTCGGTCAGTTCCGCGCCACCGTCGAGGCGATGGCCTTGGAGTCCGGCTGGGGCGAGCCCACCTGGCACTACACGACCATCGAGGACCCGGGACGCGGCATGGCCGCCAAGGCCGCGCTCGCCGGGACCGACCTGGTGCTGGTCTGCGGCGGCGACGGCACGGTGCGCGAGGTCTGCGCCGAGCTGGCCGGCACCGGCATCCCGGTGGGCATCATCCCCGCGGGCACCGGCAACCTGCTGGCCCGCAACCTCGACATCCCGCTCTACCTCCGGGCCGCGATCGACGTCGGCCTCAACGGCCAGGACCGCGCGATCGACATGGTCCGGGTCAGCGGAGACAACATCGAGCCCACCCACTTCATGGTGATGGCCGGCATGGGCTTCGACGCCGCGATCATGGAGAACGTCAACGACCAGATCAAGAAGCGCCTCGGCTGGGTGGCCTATGTGTTCTCGGGCATGAAGTCGCTGATGTTCCCTGCCGGCAAGGTGGAGATCTCGGTCGACGGGGAGGAGTTCACCCAGCACCGGGCGCGGACCGTGGTGGTCGGCAACGTCGGCTACCTGCAGGCCGGGATGCCGCTGCTGCCGGACGCAGCGATCGACGACGGCCTGATCGACGTGGTGGTGCTGCACCCCAAGCGGTTCCTCTCCTGGCTGCCGCTGGCCTACCGGGTGATGGCCAAGAGCTCGCGCACCGACGACACCATCGACCGGTTCACCGGCACCACCGTGGTGCTGCGCGCCGCGATCGACACGCCCCGCCAGCTCGACGGCGACTCGGTCGGCCTGGGTCGCGAGCTGGTCATGGAGTGCATCCCCGGCCGGCTGCTGGTGCGCGTGCCGCGCTGACGGGGCCGAGGAGGTCAGTCCTGCGCGGCGGGGATCCCGGTGTCGCGGACCAGGTAGAGCCAGGGGAACGCGGGTGCTGCCACCTGCCAGCCGTCCTTCTCGTAGCGGGACCGGCTGCCGGTCCACAGCACCCGGCGGTGCTCCCACTGCGTGGGCGTACGCCGTACCCGGTGCTTGAGCATCCCGACACCGACGGAGCGCCACCCCAGACGGCCCGCGATGGCCAGCTCGGCCAGCTCGTCGAACGCGGTGACCGGGCCGAGCCAGCGCTCCTCGCACGTCGCCCCCTCCTCGGCGTCCTCGGGCTGGGAGGCGCCCGCGCCCTCGCCGAACCGTTGCTGCGCGGCCTGACGGCTCATTCCGAGCTCGGCGCCGAGGGTGGCCCAGCTGTGGCCGGCCGACCGGGCGGCACCCACGGCCTGGCGCAGCAGGGCGCGGACCTCCTGCTCCGCCTCGGCGGTACGTCGGACGATGGCGAGGTGGTCCTGCTCCTCGTCGGCGGCCGGCAGACCGTCCAGGATCGCTGCCCCGAGAGCCTCGGCGAGGTCTCGGGGGCCCGACTCAGTTGTCGCCATCACGACTCGGCAGCCAGGTCTCGCCCGGGCCCTTGGGCTGGCGCCACAGCAGGCCGACCAGGTAGGCGCCGCAGATGATCAGGGCGACCCCGGCTCCCTGGCCCATGCCGCCGACGAAGCCGTCGATCTGGTTGCCGATCGTCGCCAGGGCGATGCCGATCAGGATCAGGGCCATCGAACCGCCCGACAGCCCCGACAGGCCCTTGGCCGCGCTTCTCTTCTCGAATCTCGTCATGTGTCAACGTTAAGTTGACAGCCGCGCATGTGTCAACCAGTTCTTGACGTTAATCGGCGGCTGGGCTCAGCCGCGGGCGTGCGCGACCGCCTCCTCCTCCTCCGGGGAGAGCTGCTGCTCGCTGGACCAGGAGGCGATGGACTTGGCGTAGGTGCGGGCCTCGCTGCGACCGTGGATCGAGGTGAGCACCACGCCGTCGCCCGCGTCGTCCAGCAGCGCCACCGACCAGGACAGGTGACCGCCCACGTCGCCGAAGGCGTCGTAGCGGACCACGGCCAGGTGGCGCAGCGCACCCTGGGTGGCCGCCTGGAGTGCCGCCACCTCGCGGCGCAGCCCGACCATGTCCTCGGGCAGGGGCGCCTGACCCGACCGGGGCCGCAGCGACGCGGTACGCCGCATGGCGACCACCGAGAACACGACGGCGACGACGGCGAGGACCAGGGCGGGGATCACGGCGAACAGCACGAGCGGAGCCTATGACCGGCACGCGGGCCGTGCGCGGGCGCACCACCGGAGCGTGGGAAAATGCCCCGCGTGAGCACCGCCCCCGAGCACCACCCGGTGAACGTCCCCGGCCCCAGCCCCCGTCGCATCGCGTACCAGGGTGAGGCCGGCGCCAACTCCCACATCGTGTGCCGCCAGCACTACCCGGACTGGGAGGCCGTGCCCTGCGCGTCCTTCGAGGACGTCTTCGCCGCCGTCGAGGGCGGCGACGCCGAGCTCGCGATGATCCCGATCGACAACTCCCTCGCCGGGCGGGTGGCGGACATCCACCACTTCCTGCCTGCCTCCAACCTGCACATCATCGGCGAGCACTTCCTGCGGATCAGCTTCAACCTGATGGCCGTGCCCGGCGCCACCCTGGAGTCGCTGCGCACGGTGCACAGCCACGTGCACGCCCTGGGCCAGTGCCGCAAGGTGATCCGCGAGCTGGGGCTCACCCCGATGATCTCCGGGGACACCGCCGGCGCCGCCCGGGAGGTGGCCGACGCCGGTGACGTCACCCAGGCCGCGCTCGCCCCGCCGCTGGCGGCCGAGATCTACGACCTTCAGGTGCTGCGCACCGACGTCGAGGACGAGGACCACAACACCACCCGGTTCGTGGTGCTCTCCCGCGAGCTCGTGCCGGCACCCCGAGGCGACGGCCCGGTGGTCACCAGCTTCATCTTCAACGTCCGCAACCTGCCGGCCGCGCTGTACAAGGCCCTGGGTGGCTTCGCGACCAACGGCGTCAACATGTCCAAGCTGGAGAGCTACATGGTGGGCGGGCAGTTCGCCTCCACCCAGTTCCTGGCCGAGGTCGACGGGCACCCCGAGGACCCGCCGCTGGCGCGGGCGCTGGAGGAGCTGGCCTTCTTCACCACCGAAATCAAGGTGCTCGGCGTCTACCCCGCCGCACCGGACCGCGGCACCCGCTGAGCGGACACGGTGGCCGAGCGCCGGACGAGCACCGGCGCAACTCGATCGGTATCTCAGGTTTGGCGTACCCCACCTGGGGTAGATACCTCTCGCAGTCGCCGTCTCGGGCCGGCATTCCTGCGGATTGACCGCCCACGTACGCCCTTTCCTCAAGGAGTTCCCTGCATGCGCAGATTCGCCACCCTGGCCGCCGCTTCCGCAGCCAGCCTCGCTCTCGTCGCCCCGGCCGCGGTTCTCACCGCGACGACCGCCTCCGCCGCGCCCTCCAGCGCGAGCGCGAGCACCGCTGACGTCCCCACCGTCGCGGCCCGCAAGGCCAAGATCAAGCTCAAGAAGTCCAAGGCCGGCACCCACTACGGCCTGGCCGGCAACAAGATCACCGCGCAGGTGCGCGGCAAGGGCAAGGTCAAGTTCTCGGTCAACGGCATCGACCTGGGCAAGAAGAAGATCAAGAAGGGCAAGGCCAGCGTCCGCCTGCCCTCCGACCTGGCTCCCGGCACCTACAAGGTCAAGGCCAAGTTCAAGAAGTCCAAGGGCACCATCAAGACCGTCGTCTGGGACTCCGCGCTCAACGTGAACACCGCGGTCTTCACGGTGTCGGCCGCCGGCTATGACTTCCCCGAGATGGCCGGCCAGGTGAAGTTCAAGGGCAAGATCGCCAAGAAGGGCTGGGTGGACATCTACCTGGACGGCAAGAACAAGGGCGGCAGCTCCTCGCCGAACTACTGCTGCATGGCGTCCGTCAGTGCTGACGGCACCTTCAACTTCTCCGGCTACTCCTTCCTCGGCAAGGTCGCCGAGGAGTGGGGCGTGGGCACCCACCAGTTCCGCGCGCAGTACACCCCGACCGCGTCGTTCTCCGACTACATCTACTCGCAGTGGATCACCGTCACCGTCACCCCGTGACCTGACACCAGGCCGATCACGAGGCCGATCACGAGGCCGTCGCCGGACCCCCGGCGGCGGCCTCGTGGCATTTCGGCAGCCGTCACCCCCACCCGTCTCGCGAAATGGTCGGACCACGGGCAGATCTCATCGCGTTGTTCGGCTCCGCCGGAGGCTGGCCTGTGGCAGGCTTCGAGTCGCGGCTACCCGGACGGAGTGGTCAAGCCGCTTCAACGTTCTCGGAGGAGCACGATGGGGAGCCGGGACCTCTTCCTGCTGAGCGTCGCGATCTATTCGGGGCTTCCGCTCCTCTACTCGGTACGCCGCACGAGCTTCCAGTTCCTGCTGCTCTACAGCCACATCGCCAGCGTGCTCACCTTCTGCGGACTCCTGGGCGCCGTCTACATCCTCCCCGTCGGCGGCGGGGTCAACCTGCTGGCCGGGCAGGTCGCCTTCGCCGGCTTCCTGTTCGGCACCTTCATCACGGTGGTCGTGGGCCGGGACCTGCAGGTGGTGCGCAACGTGGTCGCGCTCACCATCGTGGTCAACGTGCTGGTCGCGGCGGTCTTCGCCGTCAGCGGCACGGCGCTGCAGACGTCGGGGGTGGTCAACCCCTTCGACACCTCGCCGGTGGTCTTCCAGCAGTCCCTGTCCACGGTGCTGATCGGCGGCGCGCTCATGGTCCTCGAGCTGCTGGTGCTGCTGGCCGTCCTGGAGTGGGCGAAGAAGCGCCTGGGACCGTGGCCGATGGCGCTGGTCTACCCCACGACGTACGTCGGGGCCCTGGCGCTGGACGGCCTGCTCTTCCCGGTGCTGGTGCTGCGGCCAGATTCGGGGTTGGGCGACGCCATCTGGCAGGGCGTCCAGGCCAAGCTCGTGCTGGCGGCTGCGTTCCTGGTGCCGCTGCTGCTCTTCGTGACGCTGTTCCGACGGACCCTGAACCTCTACGAGGCCCGCCCGCTGAACCTGCTCCACCTCACCGCTCTCTCCCGCGACCACCTCCTGGAGAAGCTCGACAGCCAGCAGCAGCAGCTGCTGGAGCAGCACGACCGGATCGTCGACTCCACCGCCAGCTACGGCCGGGCCAACGCGACCGTGGAGCGCATCCTCGACTCCGCGACCAACACCATCCTGATCGCGCTCGACCCGAACCTGCGGATCACCCATTTCAACGCCGGTGCCCAGCGACTGCTCGGCTACACCGGCGCCGAGGTCGCCGGGGAGCCGCTGTCGCTGTTCCACTCGCCCTCGGAGATCGCCCGGCACGCCGCCGCCCTGGGCACCGACGCCGACCACGTCCAGGTGCTGCGGGTGCAGATGGCGATCGATGCCCGACGCGACTGGGAGTTCGTCGCCTCGCGGGGGACCCGCCACGTGGTCTCCCTCGGCATCACCGAGGTGGTCGTGGACAGCGCCGTGGTCGGCTACGTCGCTGCCGGCGAGGACGTCACGACGCGGCTCCGGGCGGAGACCGCGATGATGACCGCGCTCACCCGCGAGCACGACGCCCTGGTCCGGCTCCAGGAGGCCGACCGGGTCAAGGAGGAGCTGGTCTCCACCGTCAGCCACGAGCTGCGCACCCCGATCGCCAGCATCAGCGGCTACACCGAGATGCTCGCGGACGGGGCGTACGGCATTCTCAGCGACGAGCAGACCCGGGCGCTGGAGCGGGTGCTGCGCAACACCGAGCGGCTCGAGAGACTGGTGGACGACCTGCTCGTGCTGGAGCGGACCGAGGGCGCACCGCTGATGCTGGAGCGGGTGCCCCTGGACTTCAGCGACGTGATCCGCGGCACGGGCGAGATGGTGACGCAGATGGTGCGGGGACGGGACCTGAAGTTCAGTGTCTCCCTGCCCGCCCAGCCGGTGTGCGTCAACGGCGACCACGCGGCCCTGGAGCGGATGGTGCTCAACCTGATCAGCAACGCGGTGAAGTTCACCCCGGGCCGCGGCACGATCGCGGTGCGGATCTCCACCGACGACACGCACGCCTGGCTCACCGTGGCGGACACCGGCATCGGAGTGGCCGAGGAGGACGTGGACAAGCTCTTCACCCGCTTCTTCCGCACCCGGGAGGCCAACGACCGGGCGATCCCCGGCTCGGGCCTCGGGCTGAGCATCGTCCAGGCCGTGGTGAGCAGCCACGACGGCGAGGTCAGCATCAGCTCGAGCACCGAGGTGGGCACCACCGTCAGGGTCAGCCTGCCGCTGGTCGTGGCCTGAAGCCCGAGCAGATCACCCGCAGGTAGTCGATCCGGCCGTCGCTGACCCGGTAGTAGGCCTGCTGCTCGGCGACGTGCGGGCCTTCGGCCAGCCCCAGGTCGAACCGGTACCCGATCCGCCTGGTGTCGGCGACGGCGGTCTCGACCACGCCCGAGACCTCGTCGACCCGGTCCTCCTCGGTGAACCAGTGGTCGAACAGGACCTTCGCCACCTCGTCGCGACCCTGCGCCTCCCAGGACCGGCGCGGGGTGAGCCCCATGAAGTCGACGTCGTCGGCGAGCACCGCGGCGAGCGCGTCCCGGTCCCGGGTCGCGACGGCCTCGACCAGACGGGCTCCGGGACTGGTCCCGGGGATCCCCGCAGGCCGGTGCCCGCTCATGTCAGCCCAGCCAGGAAGCCGACCACCCGGGCCCGGAGCAGCTCGGCGGCCCGCGGATCGAAGCCGGGGTCGACGGGGTCGGCGAAGAAGTGCCCGTCGCCGGGGTAGAGGAAGAGCTCCCCGCGGTCGGCCTGGCCCACCAGCTCCCGGGCGGCCTCGACGTCTCCCTCGTCGACGAAGATGGGGTCCGCGTCCATCCCGTGCACCTGCACCGGCACTCCGGCCGGCCACCGCTCGCCGAACTCGGCGACCGGCACGCAGGAGTAGCACAACAGCGCACCGCGGGCTCCGGGCTTGGTCTGGGCGAGCTTCTGCGCCGGCAGCACCCCGAAGGAGAGGCCGGCGTACACCAGGTCGTCGGGCAGGTCGTCGGACTCGGCGACGCCGGCGTCGAGCAAGGCCGAGAAGCCCACCTTGCGGGCGTACTCCTCACCGGCGGCGATGCTGTCGAAGGTGCGACCGCCGAAGAGGTCGGGGGTGTGCACCGTGTGACCCTCGGAGCGCAGGTCGTCGGCGAACGCCAGGAAGCCCGGCGTCTGCCCGCAGATGTGGTGGAACAACAGGACCTCGGCCATGCCACCAGGGTGGGGCCGCGCCGCGGCGGCGACAAGCCCCATAAGGGTCAAATCAGGTCCGCCCACGTGGGGCTTCCTCGTAGCCGCCGGCAGGCGGCACCATTTCCGCGCGCACCCCGAGCAGCCGGATCGGCCGCTCGTCCTCCAGCTTGGCCAGCAGCGCCAGCGCGGTGTCGGCGATGGTGGCCACGTCGTACGTCGGCTCGGGGAGCTTGCGGACCCGGGAGGTGGTGAAGAACGGGGCGAACCGGACCTTCAGCCCGACCCGCGCACAGGGCCGCCCCTCGGCGCGGATGTCGGCCACCACCTGCTCGGCCAGGCTGGTGACCGCTGCGGCGATCTCCGCGGGCGTGGTCAGGTCCTGCTGGTACGTCGTCTCGCGACCGTGCGCCCGCGGCACCCAGGGGGTGTCGTCGACCGTGCTGCGGCCGTGCCCGCGACCCAGGGCGGCGAAGTAGGGGCCCATGGTGGGTCCGAACTCGGCCACCAGCGGCTCCGGGGGCGACTCGGCGAGCTGGCGCACCGTGGTGATCCCCAGCGCCGCCAGCCGGGCGCCGATCCGCGACCCCACACCCCACAGCGCGGTGGTGGGCCGGTCCCCCATCCAGGCCATCCAGTTGTCCTCGCTCAGCCGGAAGGTGCCGCGCGGCTTGCCGAAGTCGGTGGCCATCTTGGCCCGGACCAGCGTGTCGCCGATGCCGACCGAGCAGTGCAGCCCGGTGGCGGCGAGGACCTCGGCCTGCAGCTCGCGTGCGACGGCCTCGGGGTCGATCTCGTCCTTCGCCGCGGGGAAGCCCACGAAGGCCTCGTCCCAGCCGAGCACCTCCACCACCGCGCCGGGGTGGGCGCGCAGGGTCGCCATCACGGTCGCCGAGGCCGCCTCGTAGACCGGGAAGTCGACGGGCAGGAAGACCGCCTCGGGGCAGCGCTTCACCGCGATCTTGAGCGGCATCCCGGACCGGATCCCGAACTGCCGCGCCTCGTAGGAGGCGGTCGAGACCACCGCACGCTCGGTCGGGTCGCCCCGACCACCCACGACCAGCGGGAGACCGGCGAGCTCCGGGTGCCGGAGCAGCTCCACGGCAGCCAGGAACTGGTCCATGTCGACGTGCAGCACCCAGCCCACCCCGGCACCCTAGCCGGGTGGGGGCATGCGGGCGCCGAGGTCGGGTACGCACCCGTCATGAGCGCATCCCCCATCGCCGCACCCAAGCCGCTCGCCGCCGTCACCGGTGCCAGCAGCGGCATCGGCCTCGAGCTCGCCCGGCTCTTCGCCGCCAACGGGTTCGACCTGGTGATCAACGCCGAGGACGCCGCGCTGCACGAGGCTGCCGAGGAGCTGCGGGGCTCCGGGGCCGCCGTACGCGTGGTGCAGGCCGACCTGCGCGCTCCCGACGGCGTCACCGAGCTCTACGACGAGATCCGCGCCGACGGGCGACCCCTCGCCGCGATCGCCCTCAACGCCGGGGTCGGCCAGGGCGGGGCGTTCGTGGAGACCGACCTGGGACACGACCTGGAGATCATCGAGCTCAACATCCTCTCCACCGTGCGCCTGGCCAAGCTGGCGCTGCGCGACATGCTGGACGCCGGGCAGGGGCGGGTGCTCGTCACCTCCTCCATCGCCGCGGAGATGCCGGGGTCGTTCCAGGCCACCTACAACGCCTCGAAGTCGTTCTTGCAATCGTTCACCACCGCGCTGCAGGACGAGCTCAAGGACACCGGCGTCACGCTGACGTCGCTGATGCCCGGACCCACCGACACCGAGTTCTTCGCCCGGGCGAGGATGCTGGACACCGCAGTGGGCCGGGGCAAGAAGGACGACCCGGCGCAGGTGGCCGAGCAGGGCTTCGCCGCGATGATGGCCGGGGAGGCCCGCGCGGTCGGCGGCGGGCTGGCCACCAAGGTGCAGGAGGCTGCCAGCAAGGTGCTGCCGGACAAGGTCAAGGCCGCGCTGCACCGCCGGATGGCGCAGCCGGGCTCGGACAGCTAGGCGGGGACTAGGGGGTCGGCGCGTCCGGCCCGCCCTGGTTGGTCGGGCAGTCGTCGTTGGAGCAGATCCGGTCGTCGACGGTGGCGTCCGGCTCCGCCCTGGGCTCGGACTCCAGGTCGTCGTCGGGCCGGTGGCCGCGGAGCCGGACCTCGGACCCGCAGACCTGGCAGGGCTTGTTGTCGAAGTACACAGCTGCTCCTCGTCGGACTCCTGATGCTGCGGGTGACCCTACTCAGCCGGCGTCAGCCGGCGAGCTCCGCCACCCCGGCGAGCAGCCGGTCCACCTCGTCGGCGCTGGTGTACGGCGCCAGCCCGGCGCGCACCGCACCGGCGTCGCCCAGCCCCAGCCATCGCGACGCCTCGAGCGCGTAGAAGTTGCTGGCCGGTGCGTTGACCCCGCGGGCAGCGAGCTGCTGGTGCACCTCGCGGCCGCTGTGGCCCGCGACGGAGAAGTAGGCCGTGGGAGTACGCCGCCGCGGGGAGCCGTGGAGCCGGACCGCGTCGAGCCTGCCCAGGCCCTCGAGCAGCCGCTCCAGCAGCTCGTCCTCGTGCGCCTCGACGGCGCGCATGGAGGCCAGCAGCCGCTGCCGTCGGGGCCGCTCACCCCCACCGGGGGTCGGGGCGAGGTCGGCGAGGTAGTCGATCGCGGCCGTCGTACCGGCGAGCAGCTCGTAGGGCAGCGTGCCGAGCTCGAACCGCTCCGGGACCGCGTCGGAGGAGGGCAGCAGCTTGTCGGGGTGCAGCTGCGCCAGCAGCTCGGGCCGGGCCACCAGGAGGCCGTGGTGCGGCCCGAAGAACTTGTACGGCGAGCAGGCGTAGAAGTCCGCGCCCAGCGCGGTCACGTCGACCGGGGCGTGCGGGGTGAGGTGCACCCCGTCGACGAAGAGCAGCGCCCCGACCTCGTGCACCGCTTCGGCGATCGCGGGGACGTCGGGCCGGGTGCCGAGGATGTTCGAGGCCCCGGTGACCGCGACCAGCCGGGTGCGCTCGGACAGCACGGCCCGTACGTCCTCGACGGCGAGCTCGCCGGTCTCGGCGTCGAAGTCGGCCCAGCGCACGGTCGCACCGACGGCGTCGGCCGCCTGCAGCCACGGACGGATGTTGGAGTCGTGGTCGAGCCGCGAGACGACCACCTCGTCGCCGGGACCCCACTGCCGGGCCAGCAGCCGCGCCAGGTCGTACGTCGCCTGGGTCATGGAGCGCGCGAAGACGACCCCGGCCGCGTCGCAGCCGAGCAGGTCGGCGACCGCAGCCCGAGCACCGAGGACCACCTCCTCGGCCCGGCGCTCCGAGGCGGTCACCTGGCCGCGGTTGGAGAGCCCGGAGATCATGGTGGCGGCGATCGCCTCCGCCACCTGCCGCGGCACCTGGGTGCCGCCGGGCCCGTCGAAGTACGCCGTACCCTCCGCGAGGGCGGGGAAGTCGGCGCGTACGCGGGCGAGGTCGAAGGCGGTGGGTGCGGGCATGGCGACATCCTGCCTGCCGCCCCAACCGCGCATGTGCACCCGGACGGGGGTCGGGGGCGAGGACCCGCTACTGCCCCAGCCCGCACGCGTCGCGCGCGTAGTCGAGCACGCGTGAGGCACCGGCCGCCGGCATCCGCACCAGGAGCTCACCCGGCTTGCCGTCCAGGCGCAGCTGGACCCGGAAGGCAGTGGCGCCGCCGGACTCCATGAAGGCGTGCGGGTCGCACCGTGCCGGCACCACGGGCAGCTCGATGCGCACCGGGGTGCCGTCGCTGCGCACCAGGAGCCGAGGGGTCCAGACCGGTCGCCGGTCGGGGGTGAGCACCGGGGTGCCGGAGACGGTCTGGACCAGGATCCGGTGCCCCGGCCGGCCCGAGGGGGTCGCGACCAGGGTGATCGTGGCGACCCCGTCGCGACCGGGCCGGTCCACCTCGACCTGGGCGTCGAAGGCCAGCGTGGCCGCCTCCCCCAGCGCCAGCTGGAAGCAGCGGGACTCGACGTAGCGCGCCACCACGTCGGCCTCGTCCTCGACCGGGATCCGCGTCGTACGGCCGGCATGGGTGACGGTGACCCGGCCCGCTCCTCGGCTTCCGCACGCGGGCCGGGCGGGCTGGGCCAACGGGTAGCCCCGCTCGGAGTCGGCCGGGATGGCACGCAGCCGCTCCGCAGGGATGCCGGTGCGGAACCTGGGGTCCCGGTAGTCGATGGTGCTCGGGTCGACCGGCTGGGCGAGCCCGTTGCCGATCCAGACCTGGAAGCGTCCCAGCGCGGCGTCGCGGGAGGACTGCCTGAGGTCGGCGACCAGCCGGCCCGCGGGTGGGCCCATGTCCGGCTGCGGGATCGGTGAGTAGGTCCGGATCGACCGGGTGGGGGACGGCGAGGTCCCGGGTGCGGCCTGGCCCGGCTGGGAGGACTCCGAGGCGCAGGCCGACAGCAGCGCGCAGAGCGCGATCGCCCCCAGCAGACCTCCTCGCTGGACCCGACCACCACGCCGCGCCATGGCGGCCAGTCTGGTGGTCCCGAGGCTCGACTGCCAGACCTTTTCGGGGCGCCGGTCTACCCGGCGACAGCCAGGGCGAGCACCCGGCCGAGCTCCTGCGGCCGGCTGAACTGGGGCCAGTGCCCGGTCGGCAGGTCGAGGTAGGAGACCGACGCGATCTTCGCCAGCTCCTCGGTGCCCGGCTCCCGGGCCGCGACCGCTCGGCGCAGCACGATGCTGGGCAGCTCGCACATCACCATCGTGATCGGGATGCCGTAGCGGCGGTCGTCGTAGAGCTTCTGCTCCCCGGTCACCACGCCTTCCGGCGAGGGGATCGAGCGCGCCCGGACCAGGACCCGGAGCTCCTCGTCGAGCCCGACCAGCATCTCCTCGCCGAAGGACTCCCACGGCGGCAGCGCGACCTCGCCGCGTTCCACGAACCAGCCGCCGTCGCCCTTCTGCCCATCGGGGCGGGGCTCGCTCGCCACGTAGACGACGCGCGCCACCCGCTCGGGTCGGGCGTCGGCAGCGGCATGCGCCAGCGCACCTCCCGCGGAGTGCGCCACCAGCACCACCTTCTCCGGGTCCTGGGCCTCCAGGGCGTCGATGATGTCGATGACCTCCTCGACGTGGTCGCGCAGCGTGATGCCGGAGCGGTCCAGCCGCCGCGAGCCCATGCCCGGCAAGGTCAGGGCGTGCACCCGGTGCCCGGCAGCCTCGAGCACCGGGGTGACCTCGTTCCACGAGGACCCGACGAGCCAGAGGCCCGGGATGAGGATGAGCTGCATGGGGCGCAGGCTAAGTTGAAACCTACCGAGAGGTAACCCTTTTGCCTCGAGCTTGACCAATCATGGGTAGATCGCTTGCTCGCCGCCTGCGGCACGCGCGGCCAGGAACGCCCGCTCCGCCTCGTTGCCGGTCATCGAGATGGCCCTCTCGTACGCCGCCCGCGCCTCCTCGGACCGGCCCAGCCGGCGCAACAGGTCGGCCCGTGCCGCATGGAACGGCTGGTACGTCGTGAGGTCGAGCGCCTCGACCAGCGCCAGGGCGACCTCGGGGCCGTCGAGCTCGGCCACCGCCAGGGCCCGGTTGAGAGCGACGACCGGGGTCGGCGTCACGGCGTACAGCTGGTCGTAGAGGGCGAGCACCTGGGACCAGTCGGTGGCGGCGAAGTCAGGTGCGTCGGTGTGCACGGCGTTGATCGCGGCCAACAGCTGGTGGTGGCCGGGCCGGTTGCGGCGCAGGCACTCGCGCACCAGGACGTGACCCTCGGCGACGAGCCCGGTGTCCCAGCGGCTGCGGTCCTGCTCGTCCAGCCCGACCAGGCGCCCCTGCACCACGCGCGCCGGGCGGCGGGCCTCGGTCAGCAGCATCAGCGCCAGCAGGCCGGCCACCTCCGGCTCGTCGGGCATCAGGTGGCGCAGCACCCGGGTCAGCCGGATCGCCTCGGCGCAGAGGTCGGTGCGCACCGGCTGGTCACCGGCGCGCGGCAGGTAGCCCTCGTTGAACACCAGGTAGAGGGTGGCCAGCACGCCGCCGAGCCGATCGGCGAGCTCGGCGTCGCCGGGCACCCGGTAGGGGATGCGGGCGGCGGCGATCTTCTGCTTCGCGCGGGTGATGCGCTGGGCCATGGCACGCTCCTGGACCAGGAACGCGGCGGCGATCTCCGGCACGGTGAGTCCGCCGAGCAGGCGCAGCGTGAGCGCCACCCGGGTCGCCGGCGCCAGTGCCGGGTGACAGCAGGTGAAGAGCAGCCGGAGCCGGTCGTCGGGGATCGCGGACGCCGGGTCGTCCGGGTCCCAGTCGGCCGGGTCACCGCCGTGGCGGGCGTGCAGCAGGTCGGCCTCCACGTGGCGGGCGCGCCTGGTGGACTCCCGGCGGACCCGGTCCACCGCGCGGTTGCGCGCCGTGGTGCTCAGCCACCCGGGCGGGTACGGCGGTACGCCGGCGGTGGGCCACCGACGTACCGCCTCGGCGAAGGCGTCCTGGGTGACCTCCTCGGCCAGGCCCAGGTCGCCGAAACGGCGGGTCAGGGCCGCCACGATCCGACCGAACTCCTCGCGGTGGAGTCCCTCGATCAGCGTGGCGACCTCGTCCGGCGCCGCGTGCGCGGGCAACGTCACTCACCCTGGAAGGGCCGGACCTCCACCTTGCCGCGGCAGGCCTTGGAACCCTCCGCCGCCAGCGCCAGGGCCTCGTCGAGGTCGCGTGCGGTGATCACCCAGAAGCCCCCGATCAGCTCCTTGGACTCCAGGTAGGGACCGTCGGTGGTGACCACCTCGGCACCGGTGCCGTCCACGACGGTGGCGGTGTGCGCCGGGTGCAGGCCGCCGGCGAAGACCCAGTGGCCCCGCTCCTGGAGGCTCTCGTTGAAGCGACCGGTGTCGGCGAACGCCTGCTCCATCTCCTCCTTGCTCCCGTAGGTCCCGAACTCGTCGTACTCCGCCGGTCCCCACACCGACAACAGGTACTCAGCCATGACTCTCTCCTCCGCTCAGGGGCACGACCCGTCGTCGTGCCCTCACCCACTCCACGAACCGGCCGGGCCGGATGCGACATCCAGGGCACGGCGCATCACCACGCGAGGGAACCCTCCGGCGACGGCGTCCGTGGTCGAGGCCAGGGTGAACCCGGCGTCCTCGAAGAGCTTGCGGGTGCCGACGTAGGCCATCGTCAGATTCATCTTCTGCCCCTGGTTGTCGGCGGGGTAGCCCTCGATCGCCGGGGCGCCCTGCTCCGCGGCGTACGCGACGGCACCGGCGAGCAGGTGGTGGGCGATCCCCCGGCGGCGGTGGCCGGGGCGCACCACCAGGCACCACACCGACCACACCGGCAGGTCGTCCACGTGCGGGATCTTGGTGGAGCGCGCGAACGGCAGCTCCGCCCTGGGCGCGACGGCCGCCCACCCCACGACCTCCTCGCCGTCGTAGGCCAGGACACCGGGGGCGACCGGGCGGGAGCACAGCTCACGCATGTGGTCGCCGCGCGCCGGCCCCACCAGCTCGCGGTTGAGCTTGGAGTCGATGCGGTGGCTCAGGCACCAGCACACGTTCGCGTCCGGGCGCTTGGGCCCGAGCATGACGGCAACGTCGTCGAACCGTTCGGACCCGGCCGACTTAATTGAAATGGGCATAGTGCAGATCCTTCCGCACCCCTACACTCCATGGCCATGACCGTGCCGGTCCTCCGCGCCGGCCCCAGCCATGCTGAGCTGCTGGGGCGGCTGCTGTACGACTTCAACACCGAGTTCGCCGCGCCCACGCCACCCGCCGAGGTGTTCGCCAGGCGCTTCAGCAAGCTGCTGCCCCGCAGCGACGTGATCGCCCTGCTGGCCGGCGACCCGGACATCACCGGGTTCGCGCTGCTCACCCTGCGCCACACGCCGTACTACGACGGGCCCCTGGCCCAGCTCGAGGAGCTGTACGTCGTCCCGCAGCTGCGCGACCAGGGCATCGGCACCGCGCTGCTGGACGCCGCGGTCACGGAGGTGCGTGCCCTGCGGGCCGGGGAGATGAACATCAACGTCGACGAGGTCGACGTGGACACCAGGCGCTTCTACGAACGGCACGGCTTCGTCAACGTCGAGCCGGGGACCGACTTCCGGATGCTGTGCTACCTGCGGGAGCTGTGAGGCGGCCGCTGCCTGTAACACTTCGGGCCCTGACGACATCTGCTGAGACGACCTCCCCGCGCCGCGGTCGGTCAGGAGGTCAGCAGGCAGAACTCCCGGCCGTCCGGGTCGGCCATCCGCAGCACGCCACCGGCCCGGCCCTCATCCATCCGAGTGGCGCCGAGGGCCACCAGGCGCTCGGCCTCGGTCGCGGGGTCGTCCCCGGTCGCGAGGTCGAGGTGGAGTCGGGACTTCCCGGTCAGGGGCAGCTGCGGCGGCCCGCCCCAGCTGATCTTGGGACCGCCGGCGGGCGAGCGGATGGCGGTCTCCTCGTCCTGGTCCCAGACCAGCGGCCAGCCCAGTGCCGCGCTCCAGAAGTAGCCGACCTGCTGGGACCCGTCGCACGAGAGTGCCCCGAGGAAGCCGCAGTCGGCGAGGAAGGCGTTGCCCGGAGGGATGACGCACAGCTCGTTGCCCTCGGGATCGGCGAGCACCACGTGCTCGGCGTCAGGTCCCTGACCGATGTCGAGGTGCTGGGCGCCGAGCCCGAGCGCCCGGTCCACGGTGGCCTGCTGGTCCTCCAGCGAGCCGCTGGTGAGGTCGAAGTGGATGTGGTTCTGACCCCGCTTCGGCTCCGCAGACGGGAGGAAGCGGATCTCGAACCCGGTGTCGTCGTTCGGCAGCAGCGTCACCCCGGCCCGTGCGTCGTCGACGCTCTCCCAGCCCAGGACCCCGGACCAGAACCGCGCGAGCGCGGAGGGGTCGTGGGCGTCGAAGCACAGGGCGACGAGGCGGGCTGCCATCTCCCCAGCATGACGCACGCCGAGGCCCCGGAACAGGCATGGCGCGGGTGGGACGGAAGACCCTTTGCCCCCGGGGCCCGTCGTCGTATCGTGACGAAAATGGTGGACACTGCTCGCGAGCTCCAAGTGCTGGTCATCGGTCTCGACCCCTACCGGGTGCCGGGCCCGTGGGACCCCCAGCCGATCGCCGAGGCGATCCAGGCCGGCATGACCGCACTGGCCGACCTGGGGCACCGGGCTGAGACCTGCCTGCTGGGGCTGGAGGGCGGGGAGGACCACGAGGCCGAGGTCTCCGCGGCGCTGACGTCGCGGCCCTGGGACTGCGTGATGGTCGGTGGCGGCATCCGCAAGCCCGAAGAGCTGCTGGGACTCTTCGAGTCGATCATCAACCTGATCCGCCGCCACGCGCCACAGGCGGCCATCGCGTTCAACGCCACCCCGCAGGACCTGGCCGATGCCGTGACGCGGTCGGCCGGCGCTCCTGCCTGACCGCTGGAATCGCAGGTCATCCCGCTGCCGGCCTGCGACACTCCCCCGGTGAGGTACACCAGATGAGGCGCCTGGAGGTGGGCCTGGGCGCTTTCGGCGTCTCGGTGCTGGCGATCGTGGTGTTCGTCAACGTGTTCCGGGGCGGCATCGCCGACGGCTACGACCACCTGATCGACGCCGCTGGTGGCAGCAGCCGGGCGGCCGCCCTGGTCGGCTGGGCCGCGGGCTTCGCGTTCGTCGCGTGGGTCGGCGTGGCGCTGCTCGTCCCCCGGATGATCTGGCACGTCTGGTTCTGTGTCGTCTCGCTCGTGCTCTTCGTCCCCTTCATGTCGCTGCAACCGTCCAGGAGCAGGCGCAGCGCCGAGGTCGAGTCGGACCTGTGGTTCCTGGGGTCCTTCTTCGACACCTACAACAACGCCATCGTGGTCGCGGTGCTGGCGCTGCTGGTCGGGATGGGCGCCCTCTACCTCTCGACCCGGGAGGGCGGGCGGGCCGACTTCTGGGTCGCGGCGAGCGGCAAGATGCCCGCGGTCATCCTGCTCGGCGGGACCGTCGCCACGCTCATCCAGGCCGTGGCTTTCGTCTGAACCAACGACCTCAGGCGGCGTCGGACTGCTCCTCCAGGGCGGTGCGCAGCGCGTCGAGGTTCACACCGGCCCGCTCCAGCAGGGCGCGGCCCGGCCCCTCGGCAAGCACCAGGCCCAGCATCAGGTGGACGGAGTGGATGCCCCGGTCCTTGAGCCGGATCGCCTCGCGCAGTGCCAGCTCGAGGGTCTTCTTCGCGTCCGGGGTGAAGGGGATGTGCCCGCCCGAGCGCCGGCCCGCCCGCTCCAGGGCTCCCGCGCCGAAGACCTCGTCGGCCTGCCGCCGTACGGCGTCCAGGTCGATGCCGATGCCGGCCAGCGCGTCGCCGTCGAGCCCGCCGGTCCGTACGTCGGCACGGGCCTGGGCGAGGATCGCCTCGACGTCTCCCCCGGCGGCGCCCAGGGCGCGCCGCGCCGGGCCGGGCCCCTGGACGAGGGAGATGAGCAGGTGCCGGGTGTCGATGCTGCGGGACGCCGCGTCCCGGGCGACGACCTGCGCGTCCGTCACGACGGCGCGCGCCTGTTTGGTGAACCTCTCGAACATCAGTTCCTCCTGCCGTGCTTCTTGTGGACTGCCTGCCGGCTGACGCCCAGGGCGTCAGCCACCTCCTGCCAGGACCAGCCGAGCTCGCGCGCCCGTGAGACCTGCAGCGTCTCGAGGCGGTCGGCCAGCTCTCGCAGCGAGCGGACGGCTCTCAGGCCGGCGCCGGGGTCGTCCCCGGCAGCGGAGTCGGCGAGCGTCTTGTCGGTCATCTGTCAACCGTAGTTGACATCTATCGAGGCCGTCAACCCCGGTTGACAATCTGGTTCGATAGCGTCCTGCTCGTGACCTGGCCCCGTGTCGACGGACTGCGCGCCCTGGAGCTGGGGACTCCCGGCGAGCTGCGCGACCGCCTCAACCGGCTCGTCCGCACCGGCCTCAAGCGCGCAACCGCGGGACTTCTCACCGAGTACGCCGACGAGGGCGAGGCCCTGGAGCACGTCGGCGAGCGCCTGGCCCTGCTGGGCGACGACGGGGAGCAGGTCGGCACCATCGAGGTGACCGGGGTGGAGATCCTGCCGTTCGAGGACGTGCCCTGGGAGTTCGCCGCACTGGAGGGCGAGGGGGACGCCGACCTCGACGAGTGGCGCACCGGGCACCGCGACTACTGGGAGCGCGTCGGCACGCCGGTCGAGGACGAGACGCCGATCGTGTGCCTCAGGTTCGTCCTGATTGCCCCACGATGACCCGGTGAGCAGCAGGCGTACCGGCACGAGGTGCACGACCATCCTGGGTCTGGCGACGGCGACACCCGTGCTGTGTGGTCCGCACATCCCCAGCAGGGCGACCAGCACCCTCGGATCCGACCCCCGAGACGTCCGTTGACCCCGCTCCGCGACCACGGATAGCGTCCGGCACCTGACGCTAGGACCACGGAGCCCCCATGCTGCGACCGTTCGCCACCGCCCTTGCCACCGCCGCGCTGATGTTCGCCGGCCTGATGGCACCCACCTCGGCCTCCCCCCACCCCGGCCCGTCGCCCAAGGAGGAGCGCAGACCCATCGTGTTCGTGCACGGGTCGTCGGGCTCCGGGTCGCAGTTCGAGAGCCAGGCCCAGCGGTACGCGTCGAACGGCTACCCGGTGTCGTGGATCGAGGCGCACGAGTACGACTCGACGTTCGCGACCAACTCGCTGGCCGACGTCCACGCCGCGCTCGACGCCCGGATCGACGCCCTGCGCGAGCGCACCGGCGCCGAGCAGGTGGACGTCCTGGCCCACTCGTTGGGCACCTACGTGCTGCAGCGGTACCTGACCAGCTCGCCCGAGCGGGCGGCCGAGGTCGCGCACTACGTGAACCTCGACGGTGCCCCGGCGGCCGAGCCTCCCGGCGGCGTCGAGACCCTCGCCATCTGGGGGGAGAACAACGCCGCGGGGGAGATCACCGGCGCCCGCAACGTGCACCTCGACGACCAGGGCCACACCGAGACGGTCACCTCGCCCGAGTCGTTCACCGAGGCGTACACGTTCTTCACCGACAAGGCGCCGAGGACGACCGAGGTGGTCCGGGCCTCCAGGCGCATCGACGTCTCCGGCCGCGCCGTGCTGTTCCCCCGCAACGTCGGCGTCGACGGCGCGACCCTCGAGGTGCACCGGGTCAACGCGCACACCGGCCGGCGGATCGGTCGCCGCCCGGTCGCCACCTACCAGCTCTCCGGCGACGGGTCGTTCGGTCCGTTCAAGGCCTCCCCGACGGCGTCCTACGAGTTCGCGCTCATCTGGCCGGGCGGGCCGACCCACCACTTCTACCGCCAGCCGTTCCGGCGCTCCAACTCGCTCGTCCGGCTGCTCGCCAGCGTCCCCGGCACCGGACTGGACGCCGCCACCGAGAAGAGCGACGCCCACGTGAACCTCACCGTGAACCGCAACAAGGAGTGGTGGGGCGACCAGGGTGAGGCCGGTGACACCCTGAGCATCGGCGGGCAGAACGTGCTGACCCCCGCGGTCGCGCCCCGGAAGCGCCGGATCATCGGGATGTTCGCCTTCGACGCCGGCAGCGACAAGGTGAGCGCCACTGACGCGGTACTGCCCGCCTTCGCCTCGCTCCCGTTCATCACGGGCACGGACGTCTACCTCCCAGTGTCCGAGCGCGGGACCGTGCGGCTGGTGGCGAAGGCCCGCGGGGAACGCCGCCCCCAGATGATCAACGTCCCGGCGCTCCCGTCGAGCGAGCACCGCATCAGCGTGCAGTTCGACGACTTCGTGCCGCGTCTTCGCTGACCGGGACGGCGAGCCGGCGGGGTCCGCATCAAGCGGGCGCAGGCGGGTACCTCCGCTGCGTGACCAACACAGCGAAGGGCTTCCTCTCACTCATCGACGCCGGCTACCCCGAGGGGTCTGACGGCCGCGCCAGGCTCGAGGTGGAGGTGGACGAGCGCCACCTCAACCCCGCCGGTACCGTGCATGGCGGCCTGCTCGCCACCCTGGTGGACACCACCATGGGCGAGGCGATCCGCACCCTGCTGGACGACGAGACCCCGGCCACCAGCCAGCTCAGCCTGACCTACCTGCGCCCGGGCAAGCCCGGGCGGCTCCTGGTCACGGCACAGGTGAGCAAGCGCGGCGAGAGCATCACCGTGTGCGAGGCCGACATCGAGCAGGACGGCAAGTCCCTGGTGCACGCCCTGGCCACGTTCGCCCTGGTGGAGCACTGACCGGCTGACGCGCCGGCCAGTGCCCCCGGGGCTCTGCCCTGGGCCGGCCCCCTGGCTCAGGCGTCGACGACGATCGAGATGATCAGCGGGCTGCGGCGGAACTTGCGGTGCGCCCAGCGGGCGACCTCCCGGGTGATCATCTGCTCCAGCCGGCTGGCCTCGCCGATGCCCTCGGCCGCGGCGCGGGCCAGGGTCTTCTCGATCACCGGGACCGCATCCTTGAACGCGTCCGGGCCCGGCACGAACCCGCGGATCATGAAGTCGGGCGTCTCGGCCAGCTTGCCGGTGTCGGCGTCCACCAGGGCGAGCACCGTGACGACGCCCTCCTCGGCCAGGGTACGGCGGTCCTTCAGCGTGTTCTCGGTGGCGCCGCCGACGGTCTGCGCGTCGACGTACACGTTGCCGGCGGGGACCTTGCCGGTGATCTTGGCCTGGCCCTTGACCAGGTCCACGACCACGCCGTCCTCGGCCAGGATGACCCGCGCGGGGTCGACGCCGGTCTTGATCGCCAGGTCGGCGTTGGCCTGCAGGTGGCGCCACTCGCCGTGGATCGGCATCACGTTCTTGGGCTGCACGATGTTGTAGCAGTAGACGAGCTCGCCGGCGCTGGCGTGGCCCGAGACGTGCACCTTGGCGTTGCCCTTGTGCACGACCTTGGCGCCCCAGCGGGTGAGGCCGTTGATCACCGAGGAGATGGCGTTCTCGTTGCCGGGGATGACCGAGCTGGCCATCAGCACGGTGTCGCCCTCGCCGATGCGGATCTTGTGCTCGCGGTTGGCCATCCGCGACAACGCGGCCAGCGGCTCACCCTGGGAGCCGGTGCAGACGATCGCGACCTTCTTGGGGTTCATCCGCTCCAGCTGCTCGAACGGGACGACCAGGCTCTCGGGGTACTTCAGGTAGCCCAGCTCGCGGGCGACGCCCATGTTGCGCACCATGGACCGACCCACGAAGGCGACCTTGCGGCCGTGCTCCTGCGCGGCGTCGAGGACCTGCTGGATGCGGTGCACGTGGCTGGCGAAGCTGGAGACGATGACGCGCCGCGGGGCGGTGCGGAAGACCGTCTCGATGGCGGGGGTGAGCTCCCGCTCCGACATGGTGAACCCGGGGACCTCGGCGTTGGTGGAGTCGGTCATGAACAGGTCGACCCCCTCCTCGCCGAGGCGGGCGAACCCGCGCAGGTCGGTGATGCGGTCGTCGAGGGGGAACTGGTCCATCTTGAAGTCCCCGGTGGTGAGGACCAGGCCGGCCGTGGTGCGGATCGCCACCGCCAGGCCGTCGGGGATGGAGTGGTTGACCGCCAGGAACTCCAGGTCGAAGGGACCGAACTTGACCCGGTCGCCCTCCTTGACGTGGTTGAGCGCGGGCTTGATCTGGTGTTCCTTGAGCTTGGCCTCGATCAGCGCCAGCGTCAGGGTGGACCCGACCACCGGGATGTCGCGTCGCTCGCGCAGCAGGTAGGGCACGCCGCCGATGTGGTCCTCGTGACCGTGGGTCAGCACGACCGCCACGACCGAGTCGAGGCGGTCCCGGATCCAGGTGAAGTCGGGCAGGATCACGTCGATGCCAGGCTGGTGCTCCTCGGGGAAGAGCACGCCGCAGTCGACGATGAGCAGCTTGCCGCGGTGCTCGAAGACGGTCATGTTGCGACCGATCTCTCCGAGGCCTCCCAGGCCGACGATGCGCAGCCCGTCGTTGGGGAGTTTCGGGGGAAGCTGGAGTTCGGGATGGGGGTGGCTCACAAACCTACGCTAGCCGAGGCCGTTCGGCTTCCGACTCCCGGCGTCCTCCTGAGGGGTCAGCGCCGCTCCTCCCGGGCCCCGAACCAGGTGGTCAGCGCCTCGCGGAGCCCGGTGCCAGAGCCGTCGGAGACCCACGCGACATGCCCATCGGGCCGGACCAGCACCGCGACGGGCGCCGGGACGGCCCCGATGACGGGCAGCTCCCAGGTCTCGCGCTGGGCAGCCACCGGCTGGGCCGCCACGTGCTGGACCCGGTCGTCCCACCCGGCGACGTCGAGGCCGGCACCGAGGTCGAGCAGCACCGGACGCGCGGCGTGCAGCAGCTCGAAGAACCGCCGCGGGCCGTCGGGGGCGACCAGGTCGAGGTCGGGCATCCGCCGCCCCAGCAGCGGGTGCCCCTCGTCGGGACCGTGTCGCTCGTCGAGGCCGGACAGCAGCGCGGTGAGCTGGAGGCGGGGTCCCTCGAAGGACAGCAGCTCGGAGAAGGCCTCGCGCATCGCCGTGGTGCGTGCGTCCCCTCGTTGCAGGAAAGCCTGGGTCATCACGTTGCCCAGGACGCGGGCGGTGGCGGCGTGCCGCTCGGCCTGATAGCTGTCCAGCAGGGCGTCGGGCGACACGCCGCGGACCACCTGGGCGAGCTTCCAGCCGAGGTTGACCGCGTCCTGGACCCCGAGGCCGATCCCCTGCCCGCCGGTGGGCGGGTGGGTGTGGACGGCGTCCCCGGCGAGCAGCACCCGCCCGCTGCGGTAGGCCACGGCCTGGCGGGTGGCGTCGGTGAACCGGGAGATCCACCGCGGGGCGTGCGCGCCGAAGTCGGTGCCGTAGACGGCGGTCAGGGCCGTGCTGAGGTCCGCCAGGGTGGGGTCGGTGGGCGGGCCGACCTGCTGCTCGGTGACCACGACCCCGACGGCGCTGCCGCCCGGCAGCACGTTGAGGGCGTGGATGCCGACGTCGTCGAGCCGCAGGCCCGTGGGCGTCTCCTCGCGCACCTGGACCTCGGCGATGAGCTGGCTCCGGGTCGCCTTGGGCCCGACGAAGTCGATGCCGGCCCGCTTGCGCAGGACGCTGCGGCCGCCGTCGGCGCCCACCAGGTACGACGTACGCAGCGGGTCACCGTGGGCGAACCGGATCTCGACCCCGTCCTCGTCGGAGGCGAAGTCGACGACCTCGACCCCACGGCGTACCGGCACGCCGAGCTTCTCGACCCAGTCGAGCAGGATCCGCTCGACGTGGCGCTGCTCCAACGCGCACGTGTAGGGGTGTCGGGTGGGGAGCGCGGCGGCGTCCAACGGGGTGCTGCCGAAGCTCAGCGCCTGGACCGTCTGCCCCTCTGCCAGGAACTGGTCGGCGATGCCGCGCTGGTCGAGGATCTCGATGGTGCGGCAGTGGAAGCCGCGGGCGCGGGTGCCCACGAGGTCCCCGGTGTCGCGCCGCTCCACGAGGGCGACGTCGATCCCGGCCAGCGCGAGCTCGCCGGCCAGCATCAGGCCGGTCGGCCCGGCCCCCACGATGGTCACTTCCCTCATGCCACACCACTCCCCACTCGCCCGCTCGCTCGCTCGAAGGAGTGTGGTGGACGACCGGGGCCTTGCCGCAAGCCCCCTGCGTGGCTATACCTTGAAAGTGGCAGGCAATAGTCTCCGCCGTCACGGCTCCGATGGGTGCCGGTCGACGACGAAGGGGACGACATGCTGGGACGACTGTTCGGACGGTCGAGCACGAAGTCGGCGCGGGAGGCTACCGCCGCGGAAAGCGACGGGGCCGGACACCTGGCCCGGGTCGAGCGGCTGATCGCGCTGGCGCCGCCCGAGGACCGGGACTCGGTACGCGCCCTGCTGCGTCCCGCGGCGGTCAGTCACGGGACGTCAGGACGCCCCGCCGCCGTCGACTCCTACATCGGCGGGCACCCCTACCTCCCGGCGGGCCGGGAGTGGCCGCTGGACGAGGACGGGCGCCCGATGCACTTCGTGCTGCAGGTCAACTTCGCCGCTGTCCCACAGCTGCCGGACTTCCCCGGCGAGGGTCTGCTGCAGTTCTTCGTGCGGGACCACGAGACGTGGGGGCTGACGTTCGCGGAGCTGATGGGCCGGGAGGGCTTCCACTGCCGGTGGTACGCCGCCTCCGACCTGGACGCGGCGACCTCGCCCGACCCGAGCTCCCCGGTGCCGCCCGCCCAGGTCCGGCCCTCACCGGTGGAGCACCCGGGGCCGTGGCCCTTCGCCTTCGAGCTGCTGGAGCTGTTGCCGTCGGCCTATGAGCAGATGGAGTCCGAGCGCGCCGCCAACCCCCGCGGGTTCGCCGCCTACGAAGCCCTCTGGGAGGAGCACGAGGAGGTCGCCGAGGCGGCGAGCGAGGGCGGGGAGGTGCAGGTCGGCGGCTGGTCGGCCTTCCTCCAGGGCGCCCCGGACGCCCCCGAGGGCTGCTCGCCCCGGCTGATCCTGGGCCTGGCCTCGGCCGGCGGGATGATGTGGGGCGACGTGGGCACGGCGCACCTGTTCGGCGACCCGGCCGCCTTGGCGCGCGGCGACGTCTCCGACTTCTGGTGGGAGTGGTCGCACTGACCGGCCCAGGCCCCCACGCAGGCTGACGCCAGTTGCCCCTGGGGATTTCCGGCCGGTTGATTACGTTCAGGGATTACAGGACTGCGGTGACCGTCACCGTGCCGACCGGCCCACCCGGTGCCTTCAGCCGGACGACACCCCGGTAGGAGAACCCGGGACCGAAGTCGCTGCCGGTGGTCATCATGCGATTCCGCCACGAGCCGCCCTTCATGCCGCTGGAGCTGCGCGACCCGTCGGGGAAGAACGTCTCGTCCTTGAGGGTCACCGACGTCATCTTCTTGCGCAGCCGCGGCACCGGCTGGACCCGCACGCAGAAGCCGACCTCGTCGCCGGCGGCGGCTCGGAAAACCTGGGCCGTGCCGAGCTTGGCACCGGACTTGGCGCGGATCGCCTTCTTCGGTGAGATCGACTCGCTCAGGCACTTGGCCGGCGCTGCTTCTGCGGAGGCAGAAGCAGTGGCGGAGGCGCCGGTGAGCAGGCCCGCGCCCAGGGCCAGGGCGGAGAGCGCGGCAGCAGCAGTACGTCGGGTCATGGCGGTCACCGTAGTGGCTGGATCGGCTGGCGTCCCGGTGGTCCAGACGGGTGCACGTCGGTCATCGCGACCAGGATGCGTTCGAATCGGGCCGTGAGGTCGGCCGGCGTCTGGTCGGGGTGCTCGATCCACCACGTCATGAGCGAGGTGACCACCGACTGCCACACGTGGTTCATCATCGAGGCGTCCACCGGGTCGACCTCGGCCGCGCCCGCGTGGTGTCGCAGCGCCGCTCGCACTCCGACCGCGCCCAGGTCGGTCATCCGGTCGCGGCCCGCCGCGGCCACCTGGTGCACCGACGAATCACGCGGCAGGTTCTCGTCGTAGAGGACCATCCAGTCCGTGGGCCGCTCCCGCATGGTCGTGAAGATCGTCTGAAGGGTCTCCAGGGCCATCGGCATCCCCGGCTCCGCGGCCTCGACGACAGGGGTGATCACATCGAGCAGGGTCTCGGTCAGCGCCTCCACGCACCGCACGTAGAGCGCGTCCTTGGTGCCGAAGTAGGCATGCACCAGCGGCTTCGAGATCGCCGCCCGACGGGCGATCGCAGCCACGGAGACCTGGTAGTAGCCCCGCTCCCCGAACTCAGCCAGCGCGGCGTCCAGGATCTGCGCCTCACGCTCCGGCCGCGGCATCCCTCGGGTGCCCACGTGCGCGGTGCGGTCCGTCGTCATGCCCACACCCTAGGAGAGCCGACCGGAGAAGCAGCCACGTGAAATGACCGGCCCATCACCCTTGCGGATTGACTCGGCAGTCAATTAATCTCGCGCCACCGGCGATGGAGGAACGATGGACGCACTGGCCAACCTGTGGCACGCCTTGCCCGAGCCGCTGCGGGATCCCGTCGCGCTGGCCGTCCCGTTCTTCATCGTCTTCGTCGCCATGGAAGGCCTTGCGGCGGCCCTGCTGGAGGACGAGCGACCGGAGGACCAACGGCGCACCCCCGAGGGTCGAGCCCTCCCCCTACCCGGCGGGTACGACCGCCGGGACGCGATCGCCAGCCTCTCCATGGGGGCCGTCTCAGTCGTCACCATGACGCTGTGGAAGACGCTCGGCCTCCTGGTCTACTCCGTGCTGTTCGTCTGGGTCGCTCCGTGGCAGCTGCCCGTCGACGCCTGGTGGACCTGGCTCCTGGCGATCCTCGGCGTCGACTTCTTCTTCTACTGGGCGCATCGGGTCGCCCACCGGGTGCGGCTCGTGTGGGCCACCCACCAGGCCCACCACTCCAGCGAGTACTTCAACTTCGCCACCGCCTTGCGGCAGAAGTGGAACAACTCCGCCGAGCTGGTCTTCTGGCTCCCGCTGCCGCTGCTCGGCATGCCCCCGGCACTGGTCTTCTTCGGCTTCTCGGTCAGCCTCGTCTACCAGTTCTTCGTGCACACCGAGCGGGTCGACCGCCTGTGGCGCCCCATCGAGCTGGTCTTCAACACCCCGTCCCACCACCGGGTGCACCACGGTCGCGACCTGGAATACCTGGACCGCAACTACGGCGGCATCCTCATCGTCTGGGACCGTCTCTTCGGCTCCTTCCAGCCCGAGCTGCACCGGCCGACGTACGGCCTCACCTCGCCGGTCACCACGAACCACATCGTGAAGCTCCAGACACACGAGTACGCCTCCATCATCCGGGACGTACGCCGCTCGCCGACGCTGCGCAACAAGCTCGGCTACGTCTTCGGGCCGCCGGGATGGCGGCCCGCCCAGCGAGTCTCCTGAGTCACGGTCGAGCGCCTTCCACCTCGGCGCCCTCGGAGACCTGCCACGGTGTGCCCTCGACGTCGAGGGTGTTCTCCTCGATCCTGATGTCGCGTCCCGCCTCGACCTCGATCCCGTTCCCGGCCCCGGCCAGGCGGTTGCCGGCGATGAGCACGTCGGTGGCGACGCCGGCACCCCGGCCGTCCGCACCGTCGTCCTCGGTCACCGCGATGGCCCAGAACTGCGCATCGCTGCCGGTCACTGTGTTGTCACGGACCACCGTGCCGGGTGCGTTGCGCAGCTCGATGCCCACCACAGAGCGGCTGCGCCCGACGACCTCGTTGGCGTCGATCAGGGTGTCGCGGGTGCCGAGGATGACGAGCACGCCCTGGGCGTTGCCGACCAGCCTGTTGTCGTGGATCCAGTTCCCCTCCCCGCTCGCGTCGTGCCGGTTCTGCTCACCTCCCGAGTTGCCCAGTGCCACGGCGGCGGCGTCGACATCGGTGACCGTGTTGCCGCGGATCTCATTGAGGTACTCGCCCTCGCCGTGCAGGTCGATCGCGTCCAGCACGCCCCCGTCGATGGTGTTGTCGGCGATCAGGTTGTTGTGCGTGGGGAACTGCAGCAGGATGCCGTGGCGCAGGTGCGTGCCGTCCAGGCGGTTGTCCACCACCACGTTGTGCCGTGAGTCGTCACTGGCGTCGGGGTCACGCTGGTCCACCCTGCCCTCGACGGCGATGCCGTAGCCCGACCCACCGGGACCGACGCTGGTGGCGTCCGCGACCCGGCAGCCGGTCACGGTCACCTCACGGCTGGCCTTGACCGTGATGCCGTGGCGCTGGAACAGCTCCACGGCCACGTCCTCGACCAGGATCCGCCGGCTGCCCTGGTCGATCTGTACGCCGTACATCGGCCCGCCTCCCGGACCCTCCTCGTCGGGGTCGCTGCCGAGCTCACCCACGTGCTCGGAGGTGATGGTGAGACTGGTGACGGCGGCGTTCTGGACGCCCACCGCACGCACCACCGCGCTGTCCTCCTCCCCGTCGAACGACGTGCGAAGCACGGTGGCACCTGGCCCGGCCCCCCGCAGCCGTACGTCGTCCGCGAGGAGCAGGTTCGCCTCCTCGTCGTCGGGGTGGGCCGAGCGCAGGTCGTAGACCCCGGCGGGGAGGACCACCTCGTCGCCCGCGTCGGAGGCGGCCAAGGCTTTCCGGATGCCGGGAGCGTCGTCCCCGGTCCCGCGTTCCGGGTCGGCCCCGAAGGCGGTGACGTCGCGGGAGGTCCCGCTCGGCGGGCCCGGCAGCGGGACCTCGATGGGTGTCCCGTCGGGGGCGACCAAGCCGGCCCGGGGACCGGTCTGGGAGCTGGTCGTCCCCTCGGGCGTCGGGCGTGGCGACGCGGGACCGTCCCCGGTGCAGGCGCTCAGGGAGAGCGCGAGCAGCCCGAGGGCGATCCCGCACCGGCGAGGAGTCGGCACGTGCCGGGACCCGAGGTCCGCGCCCCTACCTCCTCTTCTTGGCCTTCTTCACCCGGATCACCAGCGTCCTGGTGGCCCGCTCCGAGACCTCCGAGCCGAGGTAGACGAGCTTGACCTTTTGCTTGCCGACCTTGAGCTTGCGGATCTGCACCCGTGCGATGCCCTTTCGGTTGAGGGTGTCGCGTCCGATCACGCTTCCGCCCTTCCTGACCTGGACCTTGCCGGCGGCGGGCTCCCCGCCCGAGACGACCTCGAACTTGATGCGGGCCCGGATCTTCGGAGTCACCCGCTTCGGGTACACGGTCGGCTTCTTGATCCGCGAGGGCTTCTTGACCGTCGGGGGCGTGGTCGGGGGCGTGGGCGTGGTCACGATGTCGCCGATGCCCACCGTCCGTTGCAGCGGGAGGTCCTCGGAGGATCCGCCGACGTAGACCCTGAAGTTGCCCTTCGGCGTCACCCACTCTCCGTCCGCCCACCGCGCGAGGTCGTCGGGATCCTCGGGCACGAAGTAGGAGAATGGGTGGTTGGCCGCGCTGCCGTCCAGGACCACCGAGACGCGCTTGCTCTCGCCGGGGCGGAGTTGCACCTTGTCGAACTCGACCAGGCGGTTGAAGTTCTCCCGGGCCTCACGGGGCAGCCGCAAGTAGACCTGCGAGGCCTCCTGGCCGGCGACATCGCCGGTGTTGGTCACGGTGTAGCTGACCCGCAGACCAGTCTGCCGCCGGTCCTCGCGGACCTTGTTCACATCGAGGTTGCTGTAGCCGAAGGTCGTGTAGGACTGCCCGTAGCCGAAGGGGAACAACGGCTTGGTGCCGGTCGCCTGGTACCAGCGGTAGCCCATCTTGAGCCCCTCGGTGTAGCGGACCACCCGCTGCGGCGCGCCGGGGATCGGGTCGCGACCAATACCCCCGGGCACTCCCGTGTCCTCCTGGTAGCCCGGGTACTGCTCCTTGGTCTGGTAGGCCGCCTCACGGTCGGTCCGCCCGAAGGTCACCGGGAGCTTGCCGGAGAAGTTCGTGACCCCGAAGAGTGCGTCGGCCACCACGTTGCCGTCCTCCTGGCCGGGGTACCACGCCTCGACCAGGGTGTTGACCTTGTTGATCCACGGCATGTTCACCTGACCCTGGGTCTTCAGCACCATGACCGTGTTGGGTACCGCGTCGAGCAGGCGCGGGATGAGCTCCTGCTGGTTGGTGCCCTGCACAGTGGGCAGGTCCAGGTCGGGGACCTCGTTGCCGGCGCCCGAGACGTTGCCGCCCGGGTTCTCGTCCTGGTAGTTGCTGTTCTTGTCCCACGTCTCGCGGGCGACGTCACCGACCATCAGGATGGTCACGTCCGACCTCTCGGCCAGATCGATGGCGTTGCCGATGTTGTTGGCGTTGTTGTAGGTGACCGTGGCGTCTCCGGCGCCGAGCTCGCGCAGCGTGTTCTCCAGGCCCTCCTTGGGCGTGACCTCGTAGGGTGCGTTGACGGAGACGTTGCGCGTCCGGTCACCGCTGCGTGGCGGCAGGGTGGCCTCGCCGGCGAACCACCTCGGGCCGATCAGCGCCACCGAGTCGATCGCTCTGGCCTTGAGCGGCAGGTACTTGCGCTCGTTGCGCAGGAGCACGAGGCTCTCCGACGCCGCGTTCTTGGCGACCTCAGCGTGCGGACCACCTTGGGCCAGCTCGTTCTGGAGCTGGTCCCAGCCGAAGGACGTGGCCGGGTCGTCGAAGTCGCCGTACTCGAACATCTTGATGTAGCGCTCGCGCAGCATGTCGTCGATGTCGGCCTCGGTGACCTCGCCGTTACGGATCGCCGCCTTCACCAGATCCGGCTGGTACCACTCCGGCTCCTCGTCGACCTCGACGTCGGTGCCTGCGAGGATCGAGGGCACCGTGCTCTGCTGGGCGCGACGGTCCGAGAAGACGTAGCCGTCGAATCCCCAGTCCTGGCGCAGGGTCTGCTGCAGCAGGGGCTTGCTGTCGCAGTTGTAGCTGAAGTTGACGTAGCCGTAGGCGCACATCACGGAGGCGACGTTGGCGTCCTTGACGGCCATCTCGAACGGCAGCAGGTACAGCTCGTGCATCGCCCGGGAGGGCACTCGGATCGCCGCGGTCCACCGCTCGAACTGGAACTCGGAGTCGTTGGCGACGAAGTGCTTGGCCGTTGCCTGGCTCACCTTACGTTCCTGGATTCCTTCGATGATGCGAGACGCCAGGGCGCCGGTCAGGTACGGGTCCTCGCTGAAGAACTCGTTGTTGCGTCCGCCGTACGGCGTGCGGATCAGGTTGAGGACCGGTCCCCAGAGCACCTGGTGAGCCCAGGCGCGCAGCTCCAGGTCGAGCACCCTGCCCCACTGCTTGGTGAGGGCGCGGTCGAACGTCGCCGCCGAGGAGATCTGGGCGGGCAGCGCGGTCGCGGTCGGCTCCGGGAGGCAGTCGCCGCCCCGGATGCCGGTGCCACCGTTGGCCATCCGGAAGTCAGGGATGGCCAGCTCCGGGATGCCCTCGATGTGGCGGCCGATCTGCGTGAAGTCGCAGCCCTTGCCGTTTCCGTCGGTCCCGTCGTCGAGGTCCTCGTTGTAGATCGGGCGGTTGAAGATCTGCTCGAGCTTCTGGTCGAGCGTCATCGCGTCGATCAGAAGCTCAGTTCGCTCCGTCGGCGAGAGGCTGGTGTTCATCCACGGGAGTTCGTCCTGCGCCGTGGCCGACTGCTGGACACCGAGCATGGCCCCGGCGGTCGTGACCACGAGGGCGAGCGCGGAAAGCGCGCTGATGAGTGGTTTCTTCATGAGCTACGTCCCCATTCAGTGGTATGACGTGAATCACTCAGCATGCGCCTCGTCCGGACGGACAAACAAGGACGGCGTCGCGGCGTCCGGAGCCCTCTGGTCTAGACCACCGTTAACCGAGGGAGAACCCAGCGAAACTCAACAGAAACGACGCCAACGGAGGCAGATGGCGGATGCCGCAGGATTGCCCGGGCTGGTTGCAGCACCGAGCGACGATGAATCCGTGAGCGACGACGTGAATGGGGCGGAAGTCGAGTCGGTATGGGACTACCCGCGGCCGCCGATCGTGGTCCCGTCGCGCGAGCGCGTGGTGGTCGAGCTGGATGGCGAGATCGTGGCGGACACCCGGGAATCGCTCCGGGTGATGGAGACGAGCCACCCGCCGGTCTACTACCTCCCTGGTGAGGCCATCGCGTCCGGCTTCCTCCAGCCGGTCCCCGGAACGACGTGGTGCGAGTTCAAGGGGTCAGCGTCGTACTTCGACGTGCTCTGCCCGAGCGGGCGGGTGGTCCCGCGGGCGGCGTGGCACTACCCGCAACCCACCGCGGGCTACGAGGCGCTTGTGGGCCACGTCGCCTTCTACCCCGGCCGGATGGACCGGTGCACCGTCGACGGCGAACCGCTCTCGCCCAGCCCGGCGACTTCTACGGTGGCTGGATCACCAGCAAGGTGACCGGCCCCTTCAAAGGCGCGCCTGGAACCGCCGGCTGGTAGGCCTAGCGACGGACTACGGAACTCTTCACTGACCCCTGTCCCACACGAACACGTCCAGCACCCCGTTGGTGTCTCCCGAGACCAGGTTCGTCGCGGCCGAGTGGAACGCGACGCGGCGACCGTCCGCGCTGACGGAGGGATTGTAGGAGGAGCCACCGGGACCGGGGCCGGCGCTGCCGACCGAGGCCAGGCGGGTCACCCCGGTGCTCCGGTCGTGCACGAAGACGTCCTGGTCGTAGGTGTCGCCGGGCACGAGGTTCGACGCCCAGGACTCGAAGGTGACGAACCGGCCGTCTGAGCTGATGGCCGGCTTCCACGAGGACTCGTTCGCCTGAGCGCCGCCGGTCGCGACCGAGACCCGGGTGGTGACTCCGGTGGTCAGGTCTCGCACGAAGACGTCCCCGGGGCCGTGGGTGTCCCCGGGGACGAGGGTGGACTCGGGCGACTCGAAGGCCACGAACCTGCCGTCGGCACTGATGGAGGAGTGGGAGGCCCCGCTCGGGGTCCCGTCGATGGCGACCGAGACCGGGCGCGTGACCCCCGTGCTCCGGTCGTGCACGAAGACCGGAGCGCCGGAGGAGGCGCCGGGCAGCAGCGAGGCGGCGCTCGATTGGAAGGTGACGTAGCGGCCGTCCCCACTGATCGCGGGCTCGCTGCCACTGGCCTGGGCGCCACCCGTGGCGACCGAGACGCGGGTGGTGACTGCGGTGCTCCGGTCGTGCACGAAGACGTCGTAGGCGCGGTTGGTGTCGCCCGGCACCAGGTTCGTCGCCCACGACTCGTAGGTGACGAACCGGCCGTCCCCGCTGATCGCCGGCCTCCGGGAGTCCTCGTTGGCCAGTGCGCCGGCACTGTCGAGGGACACCAGGGAGGTGCTGCGGGCGGTGCGGTCATGCACGTAGACGTCCGCCTTCCCGTTCGTGTCGCCGGGGAAGAGGGCCGCGTACGACTGGAAGGCGACGTAGCGGCCGTCGGCACTGATCGACGGGTCGTACGACGTGCCGCTCGCCTGGGTGCCGTCGCTGCGGATCGAGACTCGACTGGTGGTGCCCGTGGCCAGGTCGCGGACGAACACGTCGCCCTGGCCATTGGTGTCACCGGGGACGAGGTTCGGCGCTGCCGTCTCGAAGGTGACGAACCGGCCATCGGCACTGATCGCCGAGTTGCGTGAGTCCGCAGTGGGCTGCGTGCCGTCACCGGCGAGCGAGACCCGGGTGGTGGAGCCCGGAGCCGGGGGCACGGGCGTCGGGGTGGGCGTCGGGGTCGGGGTCGTCACCACCGTGGGGGTGACGATCGAGGCTCTCCGGGTCCGCGTTCGATAACTGGTCCTCCGGCCCGTCCTGGGATCACGGACCTTCAGGGACACGACGCGGTAGACAGCCGTCGTACCGTGGGCGGGCAGCGTGGTGCGGAACCTGAAGCGGCCGACCTTCGAGGTCTTCGTCGTCGCAATCGTGACGAACTTTGCGCCATCCCGGCGCTGCAGCCTGACCTTGTGCTTGACCTTGGGAGCGATCCGCCCGACGACCTTGATCACCGCGCCGGGGGCACCGGCTGCCGGAGTGAGCGAGAGCGTCCCGTTCAGCTTCGGTCCGGCGTAGCCCATGGAGGTCGCGAGCCCGATGAGGGTGGCGGCGACCAGCGCAGCGACTGCTCCTGACGCCACGACACGTAGTTGCGAACGGTCCATGGCGGTGCCTACCGCGGCACAGACGTCAGCGTGAGCGTCAGGCTGCCAGTGGCGCCGGGCCGGAACCTCACGTCGCCGGTGGCCGACGGGGCGCCCAGCAGGTAGCCGAGGCCGCTTGGCTCCCACGACGTGATGCGGGCCCCGCCGGCGCAGTCGTGGCCGCAGGACGGGTGGATCTGGGCGCTCCACCCACCTCCGGTGACGTTCACGTCGCTGGCGGCGAGCCGGACTGGCCCGTCTTCGCTCGCGGGCACCCGTATGGAGAATCGCTGGCCCGGCTCGACCGACTCGTAGCGAACGGGAGGTCCATCGACCACCAGGTCGGGTGCGTCCAGGTAGGAGCGGATGCGCACGGTCCGCTCCTGGTGAGGCGCGTCCTCGGCGGATGCCACGACCATGCGGTAGGTACCGGCCGCCGTCGGGTATCCCGGCCGTGGGGGCAGCCAGTACGAGGTGCCCCGCTCGCTCCACTGGTACTCCGGGTCGAGATAGGTGCGGATGCCGGCAGGGAGCTGGACGGTCAGCACGTGCTCGCGTCCGTGCCCGGAGGTCAGGGTCACCGGCGGCCCGTCGAGCTCGACGGTATGGGTGAGGGCGCTGCGGGCACCCACCCGCGCGGCCGAGTCGAAGATGAAGCCCACGCGTGCGCCGCGGCGCAGCACCGGGCCGACGTCGAGCGGATCCGGGGTGCCCACGGTCGCTCCGTGCTCGACGGACACGGCGCCCGTCCAGATGGACCGCATCTCGCCGCGCGCGACCGCCTGGGAGATCTGGATGCCCTTCCCCCGGGGGTCGCGACCCGTGACCTTCACCCGCCCGGTCCGGGGTACCCGGAGCCAGGCCACGTCCTGGAAACCGAGCTCGGCCTGCCCGAGCCGGACGGGCTTCCCGTCGATCGGGACGTTTCTTCCGCGCAGCTTCACCAACTGCATCCGGATCGGATCGTCCGCCGCGCACCAGCGCGAGAAGGGTCGGAACCGGATCGTCGCCCTACCAGCCGACCTCACCCGGAAGACCGGGAACACCAGGGTCAGCTTCTTGGTCCGCGACCCGCGTCCGTCCGTCAGCGTCACACTCCCCCGGCAATCGTCGCCTTGCTTGGTCCGCGCGCTGAGGGTGACCTCGTCGCCTCGCCGAGCCTGGAAGCTGATCGCACCCTGCTGCCGGTAGGCGAGCTCCAGCGGTCCCTCGCCGTACGCGCGAAGCACCTGCTTGACCGGCGGCCTGGGAGCGGCCGCGGCTGCGGGCCGTGCCAGCGCCTCGTCGCCTGCGGTCACGCCGGCCAGCGCGGCCCCCGACGAGGCCAGCAGGGCTGTGCTCAGGAACAGGACGACAACGACACCAGCTCTGCGCATGGCTCCCCCACCATGAGGACGGCCTGGACACCGTCAAGAGCCCGAACCCTAGCGTTGCCGGCACCCCTGGTACACCGTGATCATCCTGGCCCGGACACCTCGCGCCGTGGCGTCAGTCGCGCCCGGCGACCGCGACGTCCTCGATCAGGTCCTGCGTCGGGTCCCACCAGCGAAGGCGGTCGCAGACCAGCTCGCTCGCGGCCTCGGTGGAGTGCAGGACCTCGAGTGCCGCCGGGAGCGACGACCTCGGGACGCGCCGCGCCAGCGTGACGTGCGGGGTCCAGACCGGATGCCGCAGGGCAGGGACCAGGGCCCGGATCCGTGCGGTCGCAGCCGCCAACGCCCGATCGGGCTCGACCAGGTGGGCGATGGTCACCCTGGCCCCTTGGCCGAACAGCACCAGGCCGCGCAGACCGACCCGGGCCGGCAGCAGCGGCCCGATCGTCTCCCGTGCCACCCGCACCACGTCGTCCTCGATGCCGACCGCGGCCACGAGAGTCAGGTGCGGCGCGTTGGTCATCGACCGGTGGTCGGCCTGCGAGGGGAGACCGGCGGCCTTGAGGGCGTCCCACTGCGCCACCACCGCGGCAGTCGAGGAGGGCTCGAAGCTGAGCTCCAAGGCGTGATCGGGCACGGGTGGAGGATAGGTCGAAGGCGTGGGCGTCAGTGCCGCACAGGTACGCCGTACGGGTCCCGCGTGACCGCGTCCACCGGCACGACGTCGCGTCCCAGCGGCAGCAGCGAGATCGGCACCATCTTCCAGCAGGCCAGGCCGAACGGGATGCCGATGATCGTGACGCAGAGCAGCAGCCCGGCGATCAGGTGACCCACGGCCAGCTCCCAGCCGAAGAAGATGATCCAGAGCACGTTCCCGATCACCGAGCCGACCCCGGCCTGCGGCTTCCAGACCACCGTGCGGCCGAAGGGCCAGAGCACGAAGCCGGCGATCCGGAAGGAGGCGATGCCGAAGGGGATGGTGATGATCAGCACGAAGGAGATCGCCCCGGCCACCACGTAGCCGAGCGCAAGCCACCACCCGGCGAGGACGAGCCACAGGACATTGCCGATCGTGCGCATGTCTTCACTCTTGCACCTTCAGCGCGTCCCTGGCACGACCTCGCGGGCCAGAGCGAGCGGGAGGCCTGCGGTTTAATGTAGGCGGCGCGGAGCCGCGAGGGTCCATCCTGGGGCCATGGACGACGAGGACTACGCCCGGCAGCTGTACACGATCCTTACCGCGCCTCTCGATCCGGAACTCCCGGCAGGCAGGCTCGGCGACGACTTCATCGACCGCTCCGACGGGTTCGGCACTGACATGAGGGTGACCGCGATCGACGTGGTCCCCGGCGACCACGGCAATCAGATCGACGTCGCATACGTGCTGGACCTGCCCAACGAAGTGGACACTCCACGCGAGGGCTCCCTACTGCTGCCGCTCGACGCGGAATGGCGAGAGGTCAGCGGCTACACCGAGCCCGAGGACTACGCGCGTCACATCGCGATGCAGCTGGTGCGCCACATCCATCAGCTCCTCTGGGCGCACCAGCCGTCCCGGGAAGACGAGCGTGTCCTGCCCTCCCGCGAGGAGCAGCAGGCCATGCTGCTGGAGGTCCTCGGACGCCAGGGTGAGGTCGAGAAGGCGGCGCCCAACCGCTACGTCGTACGGCGACGGCGGCGGGACGACCTCACCGTCCTCGTGACTCCCGACCAGTGGGAACGGGTGATCCGCCGGCATGGCATCCGGCGCGCGTGGCTCCTCGAGCACTTCGACGAGCTGTTCGCCTCGACCCCTGAGGAGGAACGCTTCCTCGTCTTCTGGGACGGCGACGTGACGACCTCGACGCGGGAGGAGCTGCCTCCCGCGAAGAAGCCGTCCCCCCCACTACGCGAGCTCAGACGCCGACTGGCGGAGGCCCGGGCGAGCGGCGAGGATTTCGGCTGGTTCGCCTACTCGCCGGACGGGTCCAGTCGTTCGGAACACGACTAGAAGGGGCAGGCCTAGCTTCCAACTACGTGCCGCCACCGCACGCCCAAGATCCTGGCGAAGACGGCCGCCACCTGGCCACCATCCATGGCGCCGTGCCCGGTCGTCTTGACCAGGATCTCCGGCAGGTTCCAACCCTCGACGCTCAGACGACAGACCTCTTCCTGCGCATCGACGTGCAGCCAGAAGTCGATGCAGCCCACGCCCTGCCACTGCTCCGCGCCGTACGACTCGACGATGCCGCTCTCGGGGTACTTGGCGGCGAACTGTGCCGGATCGGCCTCCCACAGCAGGGACCCAGCGGGCTCGTCCGGCGCGCTCTCCGACAGAGGGGCCCGAACGAAGCCGACCCCGGCAGCCGCGAACACGGGATCGCAGTAGGAGACAACGTCGGCTGCCCAACGAGAATCAAACCTGACCATGGCGGGACTCTAGGAGTACTGGCGCCGGCGTGCACCCAAACTGTGGGCGCCACGTGATGCACGAGCACGCTCCGCTCTTCCGCCGCGACCGGAAGAGATCCATAAGTCCCGACTGGCACTCCCTTGGCGGCGGCCGAGCAATACGCTGCCGATCGTGGCGAACCGCTGGTCAGGCATCACGATCGACTGTCACGACGTGGAGCGCGTGGCGGCGTTCTGGAGCGCACTCCTGGACCGACGGCCCGGACCGGCTGATCCCGGCTGGGTGTACCTAGGTCAGCCGGGCGACGTACTGCCACGCCTGGTCTTCCAAGGTGTGCCTGAACGCAAGACCGTGAAGAACCGATTGCACCTCGACGTGCAGGTAGATGACATCGCCGCCGGCATCGCCCAAGTCCTGGAACTGGGTGGGTCAGAAACCGGAGAGCGTCACGAGCACGACGCCGGCGTGGTGGTGATCATGAGGGACGTCGAAGACAACGAGTTCTGCCTGGTCCAGTATTACGAGCCAGCGGCATGAGGACTCATGACGCGAGCCTGCCGCTAGGGAAGCTCTTCCGCGCGCAGTGCGAGCCAAGCACGGTTCATCCGAAGGGCATCGTTCATGCCATAGCGAACGGCGAGCCGGATCACCCAGAAGGCGGTCCAGCTGAGCAGTGTTGCAAGGACGCTCTCGGATAAATGATTGGATTAGCGGTTCTTCTCGGCTCGTCGCTTGAACCAGTCAACGAGGGCGAAGACGCCGCGAGCAATTCCGTGGTCGTGACCACCCATCCAGCTCTCACGAGCGACATGCATGGGCGCGTCTCCGTCAGGAGTCGGATTACGGTCGCCGGGGATTCGGTTGGGGGTCTCGGGCATGACGCAGTCTCACACCGATCTGTTTGCCCGTGGGCCAAATGTCATGTGCACGAAGCGCTGGGCTCTAGCGGACCTCAGCGTGTGCTTCCGGCGACTCGGCAGCATCACCGTGGCACCCTGCTCCAATGAGAGACCGAGACTCAGAGATCTCCGCGAGCGCCCAACTGCAGCTAGCTCGCGACGAGTTGCTCGTCGTCGAAGCCGTCGAGGCAGCAGCGAGCAACGCGCATGGTGTGCTGGACGTGTTGCTGACTTCCTCGGACGCCGAGTCAGCCGTTGAGGCACTCCAAGAACAATTCGGTCTTACACAGATTCAGGCGCACGTGGTGATGGACATGCAGTTCAGGCGGGTGACGCAGATCGAGAGACGCAAGTTCCGGGAGCGTTGCGAGGCATTGATCGAGCGGATCAGGGACATCGAGGCACAGACCCATCGTTCTTGAACGGCGCTGTCAACTGGCGTCGCGCAGGCAGATCAGCGCGGCTCGCGGCAGACGAGTGCGCTTCGAGAAGAGGACCACGCGGTCCCGTGACATAAGTCCCCTGTGAGTCGAGTGCTGGACGGTTCAGTCGCAGAAGACTGACCAGCAGATGGCATCGCGCCGAGTTTGGTCGTCAAGGACGAGTTGGCGGATCGGCAAAGCGAGTTGATCGCGCTGCCAGTCCCGTTCGACCCGGCCGGCCGCTGGATCATCGGGTCGCGCACTGCGAGTGGCCTTGATCGCGTAGGCAGCGGCACCCAGGTCGTGCTCGGCGACGTGCCCAACACAGGCTGCCTGCCCAGCCGAGTAGGCGGCGAAGCGGGCCGCGCCGGTCAAGAACCGGGCGGCGCCCATCGCGTGGCCCCCGACTGCGCGTGCCTGCATCATCGGTACGTCGCCACACGCCCACGCGCGGGCGGCCGCGATCGCGTCTCGTGGGCGCGGATCGTCTGGCTGTTCCCGCTCGAAGTAGCCGAGAACATGCTCGGCGCACTCGGCGGCCCACAGCGCGAGCAACTGGTGATCCTCGTCAGTCAGGGTGCCGCCCCGACGAACAGTCACCATGCGCGGATCGCGAACCTTTGGCAGGATCATGATCGCTTCGCGGCGCGCTGAGCGACGTTTAACATCCACCGATTCTACGACCCACGAGAACGAGCCCGAACGACAATTCCGTAGGCGCCTGTGTCGATTGCACGGAATGTCGGGCACACTCATCGCGGCAGATGCGTACGTCGTCAACCCAGTCGGCGGCGAAGCTCGTCGAAGGCGATGACGACGGAGTTGGCGGTCGCAT
>NZ_POAG01000025.1:0-1736 GCF_002930065.1 Nocardioides sp. 616
ATGCGACCGCCAACTCCGTCGTCATCGCCTTCGACGAGCTTCGCCGCCGACTGGGTTGACGACGTACGCATCTGCCGCCATCCGCACATGCCGCGATCGGCCCCCCTTCCTAGCGCCTGTTGACTGACTGCACGAGTGCGGGGCGTTGTGGACTGATGGACAACCACACTCTTCCCGCCGCCATCGATGTCGGTGACCCGATGCTGCGACTCGCCGTCTCTGCGCACCTGGCCCGCTACAAGGGCCAAAGCCGCGTCCACACTGCTTCCGACCTGAACGCCTACTTGCGTTGGTGCCTGGAACGAGACCTCATGCCTCTGCATGCCGAGCGTGCCCGCGTCGAGCTGTACCTCCGATGGCTCCAAGAAGTACGCAGACTCCAGCCCTCCACGGTGGCGAGACGACTCTCAGTACTCGCGACGTTCTACCGGACGTGTGTCATCGACCGGATCCTCGAGCACTCGCCAGCCGAGTACGTGCGGCGTCCACATGTCCCGCTTGAGTCACCGACACTCGGCCTGAGCCATCTGCAGTTCGAAGCGATCCTCACAGCTGACCGCGACTCCAGCAACCTCAACGACTTCGCGCTCGTCGCAATGCTCGGGCTCCTCGGACTGCGCGTGTTTGAGGCCACCGGGTCCAACGTGGAGGCGCTCGGCGAGGCTCGCGGCCACCGCGTCCTGAAAGTCCACGGCAAGGGCGACAAGACCGTCCTCGTTCCTCTACCTCCCGCGGTCGGACGAGCCATCGACAGAGCGGTCGCCGATCGCACGTCTGGCCCGATACTGCTGAACCGATTCGACCGGAGAATGGATCGGCACGCAGCCACACGACGCCTGCGAGCGCTCGCGAAGAGAGCCAATGTCACCACCGCGCGCATGCACCCCCACATGCTGCGCCACACATTCGTGACCACGATGCTCGACGCGGGCGTCGACCTCCGCGACGTCCAGATCGCCGCACGGCACGCCGACCCTCGCAAGACCATGCGATACGACCGTGCACGCAGCAACCTCGACCGCCACCCGAACTACATCCTGGCCGCCTTCATGGCCTCAGCAACATAACGACCAAGCATGCCGCGCGGCGCGAACTGTTCTGCCGAGGTGCGGGGCGGCCGCATCCGGTAGAACTGTGCGGTGTCGGCTGATCCGAACCGAAGCAGGAGCGCAGTTGTGGAGTCTCCGAACGTGGCAGGGGCCGCAGGTTCGAGGGTCTACGTCGACATGGTCGGAGACCTGTTTCACGCAGGCCACGTCGAACTCCTGCGAGAGGCACGGCGCCACGGTGATTGGCTGATCGTGGGTGTGCTCTCCGACGAGACCACTGCTTCCTACAAGAGGCGTCCCATCATGACCCTCGCCGAACGCGTTGCCGTGATTCAGTCGTGTAGATACGTCGACGAGGTAATCGCCGACTCGCCCGACCGAGTGACTCAGGACTTTTTGGACGAGCACAGAATCACCACGGTGGTGCATGGCGATGACCTGGCGCCCGAAGGCGCGGACGTCGTCTACGGGCCTGCCGTGGCCGCCGGGACCTTCGTGTACGTCCCGCGCGTTAGTGGCATCTCCACCACGCAGTTGATCCAGCGAGTGCTCGACGCAGCCGCCGCCCCAGCGGAGTGACCGGATCTGCCGCGATGCGCAGGGGTCGCCGGCATGGTGGTCCCATGGATCTGCTCGACGAACTGCTGCAGGACCAGTACGAGGGCGCGAGGCAGAGCCTGCGCCAAG
>NZ_POAG01000002.1:0-28011 GCF_002930065.1 Nocardioides sp. 616
CGGCGACGTGCGGATGGGCGGCGGCGACGACCGTCTGGGGCGGTCGTACTCGTTCGCGAGCCTCGTCGACACGCTGCCGGCGCGCTCGGTCGACGGCGGGCCGGGCGACGACACCGTCAGCGTCCGCAACCGGTGCGCGTCGCTGACCATCCGCCTCACGGAACGGATGACGTGCGACGGCGACTCCCTCGCCCTTCCGGGGTTCGAGGGGGTCCAGGTGCACAGCCGCGGCGTGCGCCAGCGCCTGAGGATCGTCGGCTCCCGCGGCGACGACTTCGCCGAGGTGCTCTATGCACCTCAGGTGACGTTCCGGGGTCGCGGCGGCGCCGACGAAGCCGTGATCAGCGGGGGCACGGTGCGGGCCGCCGGGGGTCCCGGCGCCGACCGCATCACCCTCACGGCAGAGGACGGGGTGGTGCGAGGAGGTCCCGGGGCGGACCGCATCCACCTCGAGCGCCCGGGGTCGTGGCACCCGCCGCAACGGCTGCTCGCCCTCGGCGGGCCGGGGGCGGACATGCTGCTGGGGCCGCGCCACGCGTACGCCGCCCGGCTCGTCGGCGGCCCTGGCCGCGACCGCGCCGACGGGGGTGGCGGCGGAAGGGACCACTGCGACGCCGAGGTCACCCGGCGCTGCAAGCGGGGTTGAGCCCACCCCGCCGTCGGCCATCGCCGGGCATGGTCGTCTGCCCAGCAGACGGCCGAAGCGCCCTACCGTGGAGCATGGCTACTCATTGGACGCTCGGTTGCGATGCCCACGACCCCCAGCGGTTGGCACAGTTCTGGGCGCAGGCCCTGGGCTACGTGCCGGAGCCGGGGTACGACGATCCCGACGGCGCGTCGATCATCGACCCTGATGGCAAGGGACCCGCGATCGGATGGCTGCGGGTGTCTGAACCGAAGACGGCGAAGAACCGGATGCACATCGACCTCCGAGTGGCCGGCGAAGGGCCCTGGGACGTGGCCGAACGGGAGCAGTTGATCCGGGCCAGGGTTCCCGAGCTGGTGGCCCTCGGCGCCAGCATCGTCCGGGAAGAGCACTACGACGGGGCGCTCGGACACGTCGTCATGCTGGATCCCGAAGGCAACGAGTTCTGCGTGGCCTGAGGCCTCGTCGTCCGCCTCGTCCTGAGGGTGGGGGCCAGCCAGCCGAGGTCAACGGAGGTGGAGCTAGTCCTTCTTCGCCGCGGGCGCGGCGACGCAGAGGACTCCCCTGTTGCCGTCCTGGTCTGCGATCACCGTGAGTGAGGGCGCGTCGCTGTCGTCGACGACGATGCCGCCAGCAGCGACAGCGGCGGCGATCCGTTGCTCGGCCGCCTCGGGTGCGACGTAGACCTCGACGTGGAACCGCTGACCCGAGGCCTCGGGCTCGTCGTCCCCGAACCAGAGGTTCGGCACCCTTCCCGTGGCATCTCGGATCTCGTCGCTCGGGGTGCCGCGTCCCTGCGACTCGGCACTCCCGGTCAGCAGCGCGGCCCACACCGGAGCGATGGTCGCCGAGCGCGCCGTGTCGAGGCCGAGCTCGATGTCGCACACCGAGGCCGGGTCTGCCTCCAGCTCGTGATCGGCGGCGACCTCGGTGATCCGTCGCGCGAGGTCGACGTCCTGCTGGGTCACCCATTCGACGACGTACTCGGTGCCGTCGTCGTCGCGGTAGATGGCGTCGTCGCTGACCAGCTTCAGGTCGACGTACCCCTTGCCCATCGACACCTGTGGGTAGTGACCGAGCGAGTCGCCCACATGACCCACCGTGGCGATGAACCTGGCGCCGGCGTCGAAGCCGCCCACCAGGTACCGCGCATGCAACCCCTGAGCCAGCTTGCGCCACTCGGTGAGGTCGGCCTCGGCGATCTGCTCGCCCCGCAGCATGTCCATGCCCAGCGACCATAGCGCTGACCTGCCGCGACACGCCCGCGCTGCGGGACGGATCGGCTGCTGCCGCTCACAGCGCTCTCACGCTCACTACGGTGACCCGCTGGACGAACCCCAGGCGCGCGCTGACCGTCAACTGTGAAGAGCCTGTAATCGTTTCGAGCGATGTGGACATGTAGGGGTATGACACGCGAACCAGGCTCGGAGGCGGACAGCCAGTTCACGGACTACTACCGGCAGCACTATGCCGAGGTCCATGCCTACCTCTCGCGGCGTTGCTCCGAGCGGGACCTTGTCCTGCAGGCGGTGGCCGAGACATTCACTGTCGCTTGGCGGCGTCTGGACGAGGCGCTCACCGGGGGGCGGCCTTGGCTCTACCGCACAGCTCGCCTGTCGCTGAACAACGCCCTGCGCACCGAGCGACGCCAGGACCGGGTGGCTAGGCGCAGCGCCGATCAGGGAGTCCAGAGCCGTCGAGGGGACCGCGGGGCGGAAGCGACGACCGTGGAGTCGTGGGGAGTCCGCGAGGTGCTAGGTGGTCTTCCGGAACGAGATCAGGAAGTGCTGATGCTCGCGTACTGGGAGGACCTCGCGGTGGCAGAGGTGGCGGCCGCCCTCGGGTGCTCCGCGGGCACGGCTGCCGTGCGGCTCCACCGGGCGAGAGCCCGGTTCAAGCGCGCCATGGCCGCCAACGCGGGTCCCCTTACGGACTTTCGCCCCGCACCCCTCGGCTGTGCCATCGACAAGGAGTCCCTCACATGACCGATCACCCGTCCCTCGTTCTCCTGCGTGAGGCCAATCCCGTTCCATCGCCGCCGTCCGAGACGCGCGACGCCGCCGAGGCCGAGATGCTGCTCGCGCGGATCCGCGCCGAGTCAGTGCACGCCGTGCCCCCTCCCCGATGTGCTCGTCAGCGACGACGGGTCGTCCTAGGGACCGCCCTCGCCACAAGCGTCCTCGTCCTGACGGCTCTTCCGGGATCACAAGTGCTCAGTTGGTTGCTGCCGGACGACGGGAGCGCTGTGGCAGCGACACCCGACCTTCTGTCCCTCGAGCATTCCCCGCGGCAGGCGGGAACCGCTGAGGCCCTGATCGAGCTGGCTGGGCGCATGGAACAGCTCCCGAACGACATCGGTGCTGGTTCGGTGAGCGAGGTCAGGTACCAGGCATGGAGCCTGTCCACGCGGGTCGACGGCGGGCAAGCACACTCCGAGGTAGTGCCCGAAGAGGTGACGACGGTGCTCGACCTCGACGGTGCGGGCACCGTCACCACCAGACGGACGGACAACGGGGAGAGCTACGAAACCGCCCTCCCGGCGGGAGAGACCCGGCTCGACCCGCTCCCCTCATCTCTCCCTCAGATGCGGGAGCGGCTCGGAACAGGCGACCGTTCAGATCCCGCACGGCGGTTCACCGCCGTCGCCGATGTCCTGAAGAAGCGCCCAGCGGGTCCTGCCTCCCGAGCAGCGATCCTGCGATACCTGGCGGCCACCCCCGGGGTGGGATCGGTAGGCGACGTGCGGGACCGGCTGAACCGCGCCGGCTGGGGCATCGCGGTCGAGTCCGCGGCCAGCGGCCTGCCCACCAGGCACCTGCTCGTTCTCGACCCTGCCACGGGGGCGGTGATCGGATACGAGCAGATGCTGACACGGGATGCCGGCAAGCTGAACGTCACCATCCCCTCGGTCATCAGCTACGTCGCTTGGAGTCGAGCGGCCTTCCACGCCGACGACTGAGCAGGCCGACTACGATCCCCAGATCGCCGGGTCTCTGCCGGGGCCTCGCACACGGCCCACTCGGAGGCACCCGTGAAGCTCTTGCTCACCTCAGGCGGCGTCACGAATCCCAGCATCCACTCCGCCCTGGAGGAGCTCCTGGGCAAGCCGGTCGCGGAGTCCCACGCCCTGTGCATCCCGACCGCCGAGCGATCGCGATGAGGCGAGACCCTCGGCGTACCTCGGTGAGCGCCGTCCGTGAGGCACAGAGCGAGCGCCTGCGCAGGCGCCGCCGCTGGTACTTCGCCCTGATGGGCACCTGCCTGGTGCTGCTGGTGCTGTCCTGGTGCCTGGTCCGGCTGTGGTCCACGACGGCAGCTGTGGCCATGTCGGCCGTCGCCGCGGTCATCCCGCCGGTCGCCGTCCTGGTGGCCAACTGGGGCGAGGACCACTGACGGGACAGCGGGCTCCTCAGCGGCTCTGACCACCCGTCGTGGGAGCGAGAAGCCGCCGCACGGAGACGACGTCGGGCCCGAGGTGCCCCACGAGGTCGTCCGCGGCCGCCGTCAGGGCGTCGTCGGTCATCGGGTCGAGCGCGTCCATGATGAACAAGGCGGTCGTGGTGCCGTCGTGGAGCTGGGTACGTCGTCCCTGCCGCCAGTTCCAGCGGCGGCAGGTGACGCCGGAGTCGTCGCACCACACGACCTCGCCCACCTCGGGGTGCTCGGTGACCTCCTCGCCTCCGGCTGTGGTGTCGAACGGCTCGGTGCCGTCGCTGCGCACCAGGCGCGGCGAGCCGACGTAGCGGGTGAGGTCCTCACCGCCGAGTGGGACCTGGTGCAGCACGCTGATCGCGTTGTAGACATCGGTGAGCCGGTTGACGCGCGGCAGCCCGCCAGGGGCCCGCCGCAGGAGCGCTTCCAGGCTGTTGCGGGTGCGTTGCGGCTTCGCACCGAAGGCGCGGTAGGCCTCCCGCCAGGCGGCGACGTGCGGGATCTCCTCCACCGGGCCCTGGGCCGCCAGGTCCCGCGCCATCGCCTCCGCGCGCCCGAGCAGTGCATCGCTGACGTCGTCGCCCGCGGCGGGCGCGATGCCGTCGACCGCGACGAGGAGCGCCCGGTAGTCCGGTCGCAGGGCGAAGACCGAAGGCTCGATCCGCGCACCGGAGAGGAAGTGGTCGAGCTCGTTGCGGTCAGTCACCATGGGTCCTAGCGTGCCCCCATGGGCATCGTCAGCGCCAACATGGCCGTCTCCCTCGACCTCGTCGGGGCGGGTCGCGACCAGTCCCTGGAGCACCCCTTCGGGCCACACGTGGGCCATCGGCTGCACACCTGGATGCTCGAGCACCGCGAGGACAGCGAGGCCGAGATCGCCGGGATCCTGCACGCCCGCGCCTACATCATGGGGCGCCACATGTTCGGGCCCGACCGCGGCGACTGGGACCTGGACTGGCAGGGCTGGTGGGGCGAGGAGCCGCCGTACCACGCCCCGGTCTTCGTGCTCTGCTCCCGCGCGCGGGAGCCGCTGGTCATGGCCGGGGGGACCACCTTCCACTTCGTCACCGACGGCCCGGAGTCCGCGCTGGCCCAGGCACGCGACGCCGCCGGCGACGGCGACGTCTCGATCGCCGGCGGCGTGAGCACGCTCAACGCCTACCTCGCGGCCCAGGTCGTGGACGAGCTGCGGCTGCACGTCGTGCCGTTCACCGTGGGCGGGGGGCTGCGGGTCTTCGACGGCGCCGGCGACCTGGCCTGGTCACCGGTCTCCAGCCGTACGACGCCGCACGTCACGCACCTGGTCTACCGTCGGGCTGACTCCTGATCACGTAAGCAGGCCGACGACCTTCTGCGCGGCCTCGGTGCTGGAGGCCGGGTTCTGGCCGGTCACCAGCTTGTCGTCGACGACCACGAAGGGCGCCCACGGTTCTCCCGAGGAGAAGGTGGCGCCGGCCTCGCGCAACCGGGACTCCAACAACCAGGGCGCCTTGTCGGCGAGCCCGGCCTGCTCTTCCTCCACGTCGGTGAAGGCTGTCAGGTTGCGCCCGGCGAAGAGCCAGGATCCGTCGGTGCGCGTGGCCGGCAGGAGACCGGCCGGGCCGTGGCAGACCGAGGAGACGACCTTTCCGCCGTCGAGCATCGTCACCAGGATGCGGCCCAGGTCGTCGCTGACAGCGAGGTCCTCCATCGGGCCGTGGCCGCCGGGCACGAAGACGGCGTCGTAGGTGTCGAGGTCGACATCGGCGAGCACCAGAGGTGACTCGAGTCGACCTGCGAGTGCCTGGAGAGCCTCGCGCTGCTTCACCGACTCCTCCTCGCCGATGGCGTCAGGGGCGAGACTGCCCTCGTCCACGACGGGCGTCTTGCCCTGCGGGCTGGCGAAGTCGACGTCGATCCCGGCGTCAGCGAAGACCTCCAGGGGCGCGAGCAGCTCCTCGGCCCAGAAGCCGGTGGGGTGCTTGGTCCCGTCCTTGAGGGTCCAGTGGTCGGAGCCGGTCAGGACGAACAGGATCTTCGGCACGTCGATACTCCTCGAGGCAGCGGCGGGGGGCCGTCCGGCCCCCCTTCACGACGCTACCCACGCAGTGGTGAGGTCGCCAGGAGTCCTCGGTCAGGGGCCGCCTCGCCAGTGCTCGATCCGACGCTTGTCGGGCAAGAACCCGTGGCGCACACCCCAGAGAACTGCTTGAGTCCGGCTCTCGACGTCGATCTTGCGGTAGAGCCCGCGGATGTAGGACTTGACCGTGTTGGGACTGAGGTAGGTCAACGCTGCGATCTCGGCGTTGTTCTTGCCCTGGGTGATGAGGGCGAGGATCTCCGCCTCCCGATCGGTCAGCCCCTCGCCGCGGCCGGGCCAGTCACCACCCTGGGTGCGGACCGTGGCCGACGAAGGGCTGACCACGATCTCGCCCGCGTGCACGGACTCGAGGGCGGTGACCAGCTCTCGGGCGGTGAGTGCCTTGGACAGGTAGCCGTGCACACCCAGATCACGGGCTGTCGCGAGGAGGTCTGGGTGGAAGTTCCAGGTGTAGACCACGACTCGTCGAGCGCGTGGGTTGTCGATGAGGGTCTTGATCTCCGCGCGATCTGACTCTGGCTGGGCGAAAGAGTCGTACAGCGCGATGTCGACGCCGTCCTCGACGGGCTGGTTCGTGTCCAGCTCGGCCACCACGACCCGGTCGCGGTACGGCTCGAGCATGTTGGCGACCCCCATGACCACGACGTCGTAGTCGTCCACCAGGGCGATCTGGATGGGGCGACCTCCATTGCTCACCACCGCACGCTAACCCACCTAGGGGTGTGCCACACCCCTCCTAGGGGTGGTCTCGTAGTGGACAGAGGACGCACCGGTCGGCCTCTCGAAGAAAGGCAGACTCATGCTCGGACTCATCCTCACCATCCTCATCGTCGGCGCCATCGCCGGCTTCGTTGCCCGACTCCTCGTGCCCGGTCGTCAAGACCTCTCCATCGTCGCGACCATCGTGCTCGGCATCGTCGGCTCGTTGGTCGGCGGGCTGCTCGGCTACCTGTTGTTCGGCAAGGACGCAGACGACGGCCTCTTCCAGCCGGCGGGCATCATCGGCTCGATCATCGGCGCCGTCATTGCCCTGCTGATCTGGCAGTGGTCGCAGCGCCGCAACGGGGCCCACGTCTGAGCAGCTGTCTCAGAGCGCCTTCGTCTGGGGCCAGCCGTGCCGCAGCTCGTCCAGGTGCCGATGCGTCAGGAAGGACGGGTTGCTGCCGGCCGACATCCGGAGCACCTCGAGCTGCGAGAGCACGGGGTGGGCGAGCAGCTCCGCCCTGGGGACGGGACGTGAGAGCGGCTCGAGCTCGACCGGCATCACCAGCTGACCGTCGCGGTCGACCACGGCTGCTCCCGTCGTCCGGCCCACGGCGTGGATGCCCGGCGGGTGCTGCCGGTCGCTCCCGCTCACCCACAGGAGCACCGGCTGGTCCGACTCGATCAGCTCTGTCCGGTAGGACCTGCGCACACACCTGGTGGTGACGGCGGCGAGCCCGCTGGGCCGCAGGTCGCCCACGGAGGTGGAGTCCGGACGAGTCTTGATCAGCCAGGCACCCAACGTCTCTCGGGTGAGCGCTGGAGTGGAGGACGGCACGGCTCCCACGATGTCACAGCGACCACTCCTGCCTCTTTTCGAACACTTGTCCAGACTCTGGGATGGACGGCTCTTTGCGGGCAGAACTGTCGGGGGTGGGCGATTGGCTTGTCCTATGTCGGTCAGCCAGCTGGACTCCTCGCCCCGGGACATGACGTCCCGGGTGACGATGCTGGTCTCGGCCGCCCAGGAGGCGGTCCGCGGAGCGGGTGCGGTCCCCGTGGACGCGGTGGGTTCCACCGACCTGGCCGAGGCCTTGCAGCGCGTCGGGGAGCTGGAGTCCGCAGCCACCGCGCTACGGCTGCGCCTGTCGTCCGAGGCCGAGGCCCGGCAGGTCGCCGAGGACCCCGACCTGGGCGGTGCGGCCACCGGGACCGACGCCTGGCTCGCCGGGCTGCTGGGCTCGACCCGGGCCTCGCAGGCGTCGGGCCTGAGGCTGGGCCGGCTGCTGGGCTCGACGTACGCGGCGACTCGCGAGGCCTTCGCGGCCGGCCGGTTGCGGGTCGACCAGGTACGGGTGATCGTGGACGCCGCCGAGGCGGCGCCCGACCGGGCCACTCCCGAGCAGCTCGCTGCCGCCGAGGAGCTGCTGGTGGGCAAGGCGACCGGAGCGTCGACCCGCTCCGGGCGGCCGATGAACGCCAAACGGCTCCGTCAGGCCGCCCGTCGGATGTTCGACCCGATCGACCGGACCCTGGCCGACGAGCACGAGCTCAAGATGCTGACCCGGGAGAAGGCGGGTGCGGACGCGGAGACCTTCCTGTCCCTGCATGAGAACGGCGACGGCACCTGGTCGGGGAAGTTCCGTATCCCGGAGCTGCACGGCAACCTCCTGGAGACCGTGCTGGCACACCTGACCAGCCCTCGCCGGCTCGGGTTGAAGCGCGCCGCGGACGGGACCACGTCCAGCACGATCGATCCCTCCGCCCCGCAGTCCCAGTCCTACCTGGAGACCCGCGGGCAGGGGTTCTGCGAGCTGATCGAGCACCTGCCCACCACCGGCCTGTCTCCGTCGCAGGCCACGGTCCTGGTGACGCTGGACCTCGACGCACTGCTGACCGGGATCGGCGCGGCCCGCCTGGACAGCGGGGTCCGGATCACTGCCGGGGAGGCCCGACGGATGGCCTGCGAGGCCGGCCTGGTCCCGGCCGTCCTGGGCGGCGCCTCGGAGCCGCTGGACCTGGGCCGGGAACGACGACTCCACTCCGCGACCCAACGCCGGGCACTGTCCCTGAGCCACGAGACGTGCGCCGCGTCAGGGTGCGAACGGCCCTTCGCCTGGTGCGAGATCCACCATCACCAGCTCTCCTGGGGTCGCGGCGGGGCCACGGACCTGGACAACGGGCTTCCGCTCTGCGGGTTCCACCATCGCAAGGCCCACGATCCGGCGTGGGACCTGCGACAGCACTCCTCAGGCGAATGGCGGTTCCACCGGAGGCGGTAGGAGCCGCCGCAGCTCGACAGGAGCCTACGGCGCGGGAGGGTCAGGGCCTGAGCAGGACCTTGATGGCGCGCCGCTCGTCCATCGCGCGGTAGCCCTCGGCAGCGTCCTCGAGAGGCAGCTCGAGGTCGAAGACCTTGCCGGGGTCGATCCGACGGTTCCAGATCAGGTCGATCAGTTCCGGCAGGAACCGGCGTACCGGCGCCGGCCCGCCATGCAGGTGGACTTCTGCGAAGAACAGCTCTTCCCCGGGCAGCGCGACGTCATGGGAGACCCCCACGTAGCCGACGTGGCCTCCCGGCCGGGTGGACCGGATGGCCTGCATCATCGACTCCTGGGTGCCGACCGCCTCGATGGCCGAGTGGGCCCCGAGGCCCCCGGTGAGCTCCTTGACCCGGGCGACGCCGTCGTCGCCGCGCTCGACGACGACGTCGGTGGCGCCGAACTCCCGAGCGAGCTGTTGACGGGACTCGTGGCGCGACATGGCGATGATCCGCTCCGCGCCCAGCTGCTTGGCGGCCAGCACACCCAGCAGCCCGACCGCCCCGTCACCGACCACGGCCACCGTCTTGCCGGGGCCGACCTCTGCGGCACTGGCGGCGAACCATCCGGTGCCTAGCACGTCGGAGGCGGCCAGCAGGCTGGGCAGCAGGTCGTCGGCCGGCACCTCGGGCGTGGCCACCAGGGTGCCGTCGGCGAGGGGGATCCGGGCGAGCTCGGCTTGGGTGCCGACCGCGCCCACGGGCTCCGCGCGCACGCAACGGGACTGGTAGCCCGCCCGGCAGATCTCACAGGTGTTGTCGGAGGCGAAGAACGATCCGATCACGAACTGACCGGGCTTGATGGTCTCCACCTGGTCGCCGACCGCCTCCACGATGCCGACGTACTCGTGGCCCATCGGGGCGGGTGGCCCGGACCGGTCGATGCCCCGGTAGGGCCACAGGTCCGACCCGCAGACGCAGGTGGCGCTCAGCCGGATGATCGCGTCGGTCGGCTGCTCGAGCACCGGGTCCGGACGGTCCTCGACCCGGACGTCGCCGGGGCCGTGCAGGATGGCTCCTCGCATGAGGCTCTCCTTCGTCGCGGCCCTGAACGGTCCCGATCCACTATGGGAGCACCTCAGGCCGTTCAACAAGGGCACAAGGACTCGCCCCGACGGCGTGAGTCACCTCACCGGTCTGCTCCGAGATGCCCGCAACCCGCCGCGCAGGTGGGAAGATCCGCCAGTGACACAGCACCACGAATCACCTCTGGAAGCACCCCTGACCGGCGCGGGGATCGACCCCGACGACCTCGCGACCACCATCCGGGTCCTCGACCAGCTGCACCACCTCCCCGACGACCACGCCGACCTCGTCCGGGTCAAGCGAGCGGCCTCGCACATGTACAAGGCCCTGAAGAAGGAGCGGCGTACCCGCAAGCGCGAGGCCGAGCTCGCCCACGACCGGGCGATCACCGAGCAGACCGCGACCGGCTCGGCGATGCGGATCGACGACGAGACCGCCGGCATCCCGCTGGTCTCCAACGCCCCGGGCGCGTTCGCCGGGACCCTGATCAACCCGCGGGGCTGCTACATCTGCAAGAACGACTACACCCTGGTCGACGCGTTCTACCACTGGCTCTGCCCCACCTGCGCGGCGTTCAGCCACGCCAAGCGCGACCAGCGCACCGACCTCACCGGCAAGCGGGCGCTGCTCACCGGTGGCCGCGCCAAGATCGGCATGTACATCGCGCTGCGGCTGCTCCGCGACGGCGCCCACACCACCATCACCACCCGGTTCCCCAAGGACGCCGTACGCCGGTTCGCCGCCATGGAGGACTCCGCCGACTGGCTGCACCGGCTCAAGGTGGTCGGCATCGACCTGCGCGACCCGGCGCAGGTGATCAGCCTCGCCGACGACGTGGCCGCCGCCGGCCCCCTCGACATCCTGATCAACAACGCCTGCCAGACCGTGCGCCGCTCGCCGGGCGCCTACTCCCAGCTCATCGAGATGGAGGACGCGCCGCTGCCGGCCGGCTTGGCCCTGCCCGAGATGCTGACCTTCGACGGCATCAGCGAGGCGCACCCGGCCGCGATCGCGGGCGCCCTGTCCGGCGACGCGGTGCCCCGCCACGAGGGCGAGTCCGCCGAGGTCGCGCACGCGGCGCACACCGCGGCGTCGATCTCGGCCCTGGCGCTGAAGGCCGGATCGGCCTCGCTGGAGGCGCACCGGACCGGCACCGCGGTGGACGCGGGCGGACTGCTGCCGGACATGCAGGTCAACAACTCCTGGACCCAGGTGGTCGACGAGGTCGACCCGCTGGAGCTCCTCGAGGTGCAGCTGTGCAACTCGATCGCACCGTTCCTGCTGGTCTCCCGGCTGCGACCGGCGATGCGGGCCGCCGTCCAGGCCGGCGCCCGCCGCGCGTACGTCGTGAACGTCTCGGCGATGGAGGGGCAGTTCTCCCGCCGCTACAAGGGCGCTGGCCACCCGCACACCAACATGGCCAAGGCCGCGCTCAACATGATGACCCGGACCAGCTCGGAGGAGATGTTCACCACCGACCGGATCCTGATGACCGCGGTCGACACCGGCTGGATCACCGACGAGCGTCCCCACGAGGACAAGCTGCGGATCGCCGAGGAGGGCTGGCACGCCCCCCTCGACCTGGTCGACGGCGCGGCCCGGGTCTACGACCCGATCGTGCTCGGCGAGCAGGGCGAGGACCTCTACGGCTGCTTCGTGAAGGACTTCCGGCCCTCGCCCTGGTGAGGTTCAGGACAGCTGAGGCTCAGAACAGCTGAGGTTCAGGACAGGGGCGGGTCCGTCGGCCGGTCGGCCTGGGTCCCGTCCTGGGTCTTGTCCTGGGTCTCGTCCTGCGTCTGGTCCGTCGGCGGCTCGATCGGGGCGACCGGGTCCCCCAGGCGCCGCCGGGCCGCCAGCTTGTCGAGCCCCTCGAGCAGGCTGTGGCGCACCTTCTCCACCTTGTCGACGTACTGGCCCTTGGTCTGGGCGTTGATCTTCTCGGTGGCCTTGTCGAGCGTCCGCGCGATGTCGTCGCGTCGCTCATGAGCCAGACCGCCGGCCTTCTCGACGGCCTCGCCGGCCGTCTTCTCGGTGTCGTCGATGATCGCCTTGAGCCGACGCTCGAGCTCGAGCTCGTCGATCTTGGCCTTCAGGTCCTTGGCAAGGGACATCTCTACCTCCTGGAGAGCGGGCTGGGTCCTGGCGGACTCAGCACCAGAGTAGGTTGCCCACACTGAGGCGACCGCTCGGTCGCCACGAACAGCACCTGAGGAGCACCGTCATGGACCCGCTCGTGGTCGTCCTGACCTTCGCCGCGATCTTCGTGGTGGAGCTCCCGGACAAGACCTTCATCGCGACGCTGGTCATGAGCACCAAGTTCCGTCCGCTCCTGGTGTGGATCGGCGTGGGTCTGGCCTTCGCGGTGCAGACCGGCATCGCCGTGGCGCTGGGATCCGCGGCGTCGTTCCTGCCCACCGACGTGGTCCGCGCCGCCGCCGCGGTGCTGTTCCTGCTCGGCGCCCTGCTGCTGTTCCGCGAGGCGCGCAGCCACGCCGAGTCATCCGGTGCCGAGCAGGAGTTCGCGGACAAGGCCGCCGCACGCGGCGAGGTGCACGGGTTCAAGGTCGTCGCCACCTCGTTCATCGTGCTGTTCGCAGCCGAGTGGGGTGACCTCTCCCAGCTGCTCACCCTCTCGCTGGTCGCCAAGTACGAGGACCCGCTCTCGGTCTTCCTCGGCGCCTGGGGCGCCCTCCTGGCCGTCTCCGGGCTCGCGGTCATCGTGGGCCGGGTGCTGCTGAGCAAGGTCAGGCTCTCGGTGCTGCACTACGCCGGCGCCACCGTCTGCCTGGTGCTGGCGCTGGTCTCGGTCTACGAGCTGGTGGCAGGCTGAGGCCATGACCGAGCAGCAGGAGCTGGTCGTGCGCGCGCTGCTGCGTGAGCGGCTCCTCGACCAGGCGCACCAGGGCGCGCTGCGGCTGGAGGCCGATCGCCGCGACAACGTGGCCCGGGGACTGCTGGGGGAGGCCGCGGCCAAGCTCCTCGATCCGCCGAGCTGGGTGACGGAGGCCAGGGACCGGCTGCTGCTGCCGCTGCCACCCGAGCTGCCGCTCCGCACCGAGCGACTGGTGCTGCGCCGGGTGCAGCTGGACGACGTCGACGACCTGCACTCCTACTACGGCCGCGCGGACGTCTCCGAGCTCCTGCTCAGCGAGCCGATGTCCCGGGACAAGACGGCGGTCGAGATCCGGCGCCGACTGGGGATGGACGGCGACGACCCGGAGCCGCCCCAGGGGCTGGGACTGGCGATGGAGCTGGCGGGCCGGGTGGTGGGCGACGTGGTGCTGATGTTCAAGGCGCCCGAGTACGCCCAGGCCGAGCTGGGCTGGGTGGTCCACCCGGACGTGGCCGGCCAGGGGCTGGCCACCGAGGCGGCCCGCGCGATGCTCCAGCTCGGCTTCGGGCACTACGGCTTCATGCGCCTCACCGCGGAGCTCGACGCGCGCAACGAACGCTCCGCCGCGCTGTGCGAGCGGCTGGGCATGCGCCGCGAGGGCTACTTCCGCCAGGACTACTGGTCCAAGGGCCGGTGGACCGACACGCTGCGCTACGCCCTGCTCGCCGAGGAGTTCTTCGCGGGCGGGGCCGTCTAGAGTCTCGCCATGGCTTCGACAGGCACGCCCCACCCCGGTCCGGCCAACGGGCACGGGGCCGACACCGAGGTCGGCACCCTGCAGACGGTGATGCTGCACCGTCCCGGCCCCGAGCTGAAGCGGCTCACCCCCCGCAACAACGACAAGCTGCTCTTCGACGGCATCCCCTGGGTCAGCCGGGCACAGGAGGAGCACGACGCCTTCGCGCAGGCGCTGCGGGACCGGGACGTCGAGGTGCTCTACCTGACCGACCTGCTGGTGGAGACCCTGGCCGACGCCGACGCCCGCGCGCAGGCGATCGAGGGCGTCACCAACACCCTGCACCTGGGCGACACGATGGCGACGTACCTCCGCAGGGCCTTGCACGACCACTCCCCCGACGAGCTGGCGCTCTTCCTGACCGCCGGAGTGCGCAACGACGAGGTGCGCGGCGGGTTCGGCCTGGTGACCTCGCTGCTGGCCAGCGACGACTTCCTCATCGACCCGCTGCCCAACCTGCTCTTCACCCGCGACTCCTCGGTGTGGATCCGGGACCGGGTGGCGATCACCTCGCTCGCCATGCCGGCCCGACGGCGCGAGACCCAGCTGACCGAGCTGATCTACACCCGCCACCCCCGGTTCGCGGGCACGGCCACCATCCACGGCTGGCAGCACGAGAGCGTGGAGGGCGGTGACGTGCTGCTGCTCGCGCCCGGCGTGATCGCCGTCGGCGTCGGCGAGCGGACCACGCCCGCCGGGGTGGAGCGCTTCGCCCGCCACGTCTTCTCCGAGGACCTGGCGCACACCGTGCTCGCCGTGCCGATCGCCCAGGAGCGCGCCACCATGCACCTGGACACCGTGTGCACCATGGTGGACGTCGACAAGATCGTGATGTACCCGGCCGTCGCCGACTCGCTGCAGGCGTACGCCGTCACGCAGGGCGAGCCGGGCCGGCTGCTGGTCGCCGGGGCGGAGCCTTTCCTGGTGGCCGCGGCGAAGGCGATGGAGATCGACACGCTGCACCAGATCGACACCGGGCTGGACCCGGTGACCGCCGAGCGCGAGCAGTGGGACGACGGCAACAACACGTTGGCGCTGGCGCCCCGGGTGGCGGTCGCCTACGAGCGCAACGACGAGACCAACGACCGTCTCGAGGAGGCCGGCATCGAGGTCGTGCGGATCGCCGGCTCCGAGCTCGGCTCGGGTCGCGGCGGGCCGCGCTGCATGAGCTGCCCGATCTCCCGGGCACCGCTGCCGGTCGACTAGTCAGGCGGGCCGGGGGGCATACATGATGACCGCCACGCCGACCAGGCACAGCAGCGCGCCGGCGACGTCGTACCGGTCGGGGCGGAAGCCGTCGAGCGCCATCCCCCAGGCGAGCGAGCCCGCCACGAACACCCCGCCGTACGCCGCCAGGATCCGGCCGAAGCTGGCCTCGGGCTGGAAGGTGGCGACGAAGCCGTAGAGGCCGAGCGCCACCACGCCGGCACCGGCCCACAGCCAGCCGCGGTTCTCCCGCACGGCCTGCCAGATGAGCCAGGCACCGCCGATCTCGGCCACCGCGGCGACCACGAAGAGGAGCACCGAGCGCGTCACGTTCATGGGCACAGCATGACGGATGTACCCGCCGAACCCGGTGCCCGACGGCTTCCGCGGGCGACTCGCCGGACGCGTGAAGGTGGGGCAGAAAATGTAGAAGCCCGGCCGTTGTTGACGGGGGATACAACAACGACCGGGCTGTCACAACCTACGCCAGGGGAGGCTGAACAAACAACATCGTGGCGCTCGTTTCCCCCGAAAGTGAGTGATATCTCCGCCTCGCCGGGGACACGCGTTCGCTCAGCGAATGGTGACCTGGCGATTGGCCAGTCCGGCACGCGCGGATCGCTGCTCGGAGGTGAGGTCGCTGGAGTCCTCCAGCGCCTGCTCCAGGTCGGCGGCGAACTGCGTCACCGGACCCTCCAGCACCTCGGCGCCGGTGCCGATCGGCAGGTCCCAGACCGGCGCCAGCCGACCGTGCGCGCGGAACATCCCGACCAGCCGCGAGCCCTCGGCGATCGAGTCCTTGCCGGCCGCGTGCAGCCGGGCCAGCGCGGTGAGCAGCCGCTCCTCCTCGTGCGGCATCACCCAGCGCAGGTGCTCCTTGGTGCCGACGTTCGTCCAGTACGCCGCGGTCACGCCCTCGAGGCGAACCGTGGGGTTGGCGGCACCGTTGGCCTGCTCCAGGGCGGCTTCCATCGCCGCATCCCGCTCGGCCACGTCGTCGAGCCAGTAGCCGAAGCCGTCGTGGACGGTGATCTCCAGGGACTCGTCGGTGATCAGGTCCTGCAGCCGCGCGCCCGGCCCGGGGTCGGTCTGCAGCCCCACGATGCCCGAGCGGCCCTCGTCGGCCTGCACCAGGGCCGCCTCCAGCACCGCGCCGAGGTCCCGCGCCGGGTCGCCGTAGTTGTGCTGCACCTGCAGGCCCAGCCAGATCTCCCCGGAGTCCCGCACCATCGCGGGGGCAGCCATCGGGAGCAGGGAGCAGAGCCTGACGACCCGGTCCGAGTCCGCCAGCGTCACCGGGGCGGTGGCGGCCGGGACCAGCTCACGCATCGCGATGACGTCGCACTCGCTGGGCATGCCCTCGAAGGGACGGGCCACGTAGGGAGTCGTCGCACCCCAGGACGCGCCGTGGCAGGCCTTGTAACGCTTGCCGGACCCGCAGGGGCAGGGCTGCCGGGGGCCGACCTCGCCCTCCTGGGGAGCTGCGGACGGGGTCTTGGTTCGGGACTTCTTAGCCATGGTGTGGAACCTATACGCCGGTCGCGGTGTCCTCCGAACCCCCGAGCAGCTCCAGCATGTACGCCGGACGGTCGCTGATGACCGCGCTGGCACCCAGCTCTAGGCAGAACTCAAGGTCGGCGGCGTTGTTGACCGTCCACACGTGGAGGTCGCGCTTGCTCGCCACCAGGCGCCGGGCCAGGCCCGGATGCTCGCGCAGCTCCTCGACACCGGGCCCGACCTTCCAGTCCTCCCCGATCACCCGGCGCAGCATCGGCCAGTGGTGGGCCTTCTCGATCAGCATCACCACGTCCAGCTCCGGGGCCAGCCGCTCCACCCGCTGCAGCGCGCTGAAGGAGAAGCTCATCACCCGCGCCGGCGAGTCCGCGCCGGCCCAGCCGAAGTCCGCCAGCGTCTCCACGAGCCGCCGCTCCACCAGGCCGCCGTACCGCACGGGGTGCTTGGTCTCGATCGCCAGCTCAACCCGGTGGTCGTAGTCGCGCACGGTCTCCAGCAGGGAGCGCAGGGTGAGCACCTTGCCCAGGGAGGCGTCCACCTCGGGCGCCTCGTCGTCCAGGTCCGCCCACGGGTTCTTCCAGGAGGCGAAGTCGAGGTCGTCGAGATCGGCCAGGTTCATCGTGGAGACGATCCCGCGGGTGGACGCGGTGCGCTTCAGGTCCCGGTCGTGCACGCAGACGAGGTGCCCGTCCGCGGTCAGCCGGACGTCGCACTCCAGGGCATCGGCACCCGCGTCCAGGGCGGCCGTGTAGGCGCCCAACGTGTGCTCGGCCTGCTCGTGACTGGCGCCCCGGTGGGCAACGACCTGGGGTCTCACCACGCCTAGTCTGCCCCACCTCGAATCTTTTTCCTCCCCGGTGCATCCAGCCGGCCCCTCCGCACGGAGAAGAGGGAGACAAGCACACCAAGGTGCTGACCATTCTTGAGAGGAAGACCCATGAAGCGACTCACCATGAGCCTGGTGGCCCTGGCCACGTCCGCGACGGTCATCGGCGGCGCCCTTCCGGCGCAGGCCCAGTCACAGGCACAGTCACAGGCACAGGCGCCGAAGGAGAAGAGCCTCGTCCAGGTGCTCACCTCCGACGGCAACAAGTTCGACAAGAACAAGGCCGACTTCGACATCCTCACCGAGGCTGCGCTGGCCATCGTCGCCGCCAAGCCCGACTCCCCCGTCGCGCTGCTCGCCGACGGCAGCGTCAAGCTGACCGCCTTCGCCCCGACCGACCAGGCCTTCCGCCTGCTCGCCAAGGACCTGACCGGCAAGACGATCCGCAACGAGGAGAAGCTCTTCACCGCGCTCGTCGACCTCGCCGGCGTGGACACCATCGAGACCGTGCTGCTCTACCACGTGGTCCCGGGCTCGACCCTGAACAGCAAGAAGGTGCTGAAGTCCAACAACGCCCGGTTGAGCACCGCCCAGGGCGGCAAGGTCAAGGTCAAGATCGGCAAGAACCACGAGGGCCCCGTCGTCCGACTGGTCGACAAGGACCGTGACGACAAGGACCCGAAGGCGATCCTCGCCGCCCTGGACATCAACAAGGGCAACAAGCAGATCGCCCACGGCATCGACCGGGTGCTCCGTCCGATCAACCTCTGACACCCGCTGACAGAAGTGAGATCGACCAGTCTCGTCCGCTAGTGCTCACTCGCTGAGACTCCGCGGACGACGGTGGTGGGCCGACGTCCCCCCGCGGCCCACCACCACCTGGTCCGACCCGACCCGCAACTCACCCGTCAGGCCGCACGACGCCTGTAGCGTGGCGCCGTGATCCCCACCGATGGCAACGAGTCCTCGGTGCTCGTGCTCTCAGCACGGCTCCGCGACGGCGACCAGGACGCCCTGGCCGAGATCTTCCGCCGCTGGTCCACCCTGGTGCACTCCATCTCCGCACGCTCCCTGGGCAACCACCACGAGGCCGAGGACATCACCCAGCAGGTGTTCGTCTCGGCCTGGCGTGGTCGACACACGTTGACCCCGAGCCACCACGCCTTCCCGGCCTGGCTCGTGGGCATCACCCGGCACCGCATCTCCGACCGGCTCGCCGAACGGGCGAAGGACGCCAGACGTGCCGCTGCGGTCGCCGCCGCCGAGTCCCCTGGCCGCGACACCGGCCAGTCGTCCGACGACCAGGTCCTCGAGCGGCTGGTGCTGGGACAGAAGCTCAACGACCTGCCGGACCCACGTCGTACGATTCTGAAACTGGCGTTCCACGAGGACCTGACTCACGACCAGATCGCCCAGCGTCTCGGCCTCCCGCTGGGCACGGTCAAGAGCCACGTACGTCGTGGCCTGCAACAGCTGTCGAAGACCCTGGAGGAGGTGCGCGGTGCCACACGTTGACGACCAGGTCATCGCCGCGCTCGCCCTCGGTGACACCGACGACCTGCCGCCCCCCAAGGTCGAGGCGGCGCAGGTCCACCTGCTGACCTGCCAGGCCTGCCGCGACTCCCTGGCGCAGCTGCGCGAGACCTTCGACCTCGTCCGCGCCTCCGCGGACGACGTCGGGGTTGCTCCCCCCGACCACGTCTGGGCTGCGATCTCCGCCGAGATCGCCCGCGAGACCGAGATGCCTGAGGGCTCGGCGGGGACCCAGCTGCTCACCGCGACGCCCGAGCCACCCTCTGCCGAGGACCCCCCGAGGCACGCCGCCGGCGCGGCGGGCACGACGGGCACTCCGGCCGGCGAGGTGGTCAGCCTGGACCGGCGCCGGCGCTCGGTGCCCGCCTGGCTCGCCGCCACCGCTGCCGTGGTGACGCTGACGGTCGGGCTGGGCGGCGGGATGATCCTGGCGAACGGCTCGGACGACGAGACGCCCCCGGCGGCGTCCGTGGTCGGCACCGCCGAGCTGGCCTCCCTGGACGAACGGGCAGCTGCCCGGGGCCAGGCCCAGGTACGTCGGCACGACGACCGCGTGGTGCTGCACGTCGATGCGCAGGAGCTCGGTGACCCCGACGGCATCCGCGAGGTCTGGTTGATCAACCTCGACGGCAGCCGGATGGTCTCGCTCGGGCTCCTGGCGCGCGGCGAGGCGGGCGACTTCGAGTTCCCCGAGAAGCTGCTGGACGAGGGCTACCGCATCGTCGACATCTCCGCCGAGCCCGACGACGGCGACCCGGTGCACTCCGGAGAGAGCCTGGCGCGCGGCACCCTGGAGGGCTGAGGGCCGAAGGGGAGCTGCTCAGGCCGTGAAGCTCAGGCCGAGGTGCTCCGGGGTCCCCGACTGGACCCGGGTCCAGGCTGCCAGCACCTGGTCGAACATCAGGTCGCACAGCAGCCGATCGGTGTCGGTGCGGCTCTGGGGGAAGAAGTAGGTGTCCACCGGACGCCCCTCGTCCTCGGTCACCACCCGGAACGCGTGGAACACCGCCACCCTGCTCGGCTGCTCGACCGCGGTGAGGTCGGTGAGCGCGAGGGCGAACTCCATCCCCTCGGGGACGCGCGGGTCCACCGCACGCCAGATCACCTGGTGGGAGGTGACGAACAGGGTCCCGGTGAAGTCCTGGGTGCCCTGCACGCAGCGCAGGTGGGCCATGTGGATCGGCGACTCCGCAGCGGCCATCACCGGCTGCGCCATCTGCCAGTAGGGCCCGGAGGAGACCAAGTCGGAGGTACGCATGGACGGGAGGCTACGCGCGCCGGGCGGTGCTCCCACCCAGAATGCGCGGACCTTTACCTAACGACCAGCCGCTCCGGAGAGCGGGCCCCGACGGGCGGCCACCACCGCGTCCGCCAGCGCGAACGCGTGCCTCCACAGGGTCTCATCGTCCCTGCGGCGGTGGGGGTAGTAGACGAGGAACCAGCCGTCGACGTACTCGGCGTTGCAGGAGATGTCGGCGTCGGTGAGCAGCGCGACGACCGACTCGTCGAAGAGGGCGGTGGCACGCTCGTCGGTGCGCGAGCCGCCCATGCGCAGCGAGTGCGGCTGGCCCTCGAAGGCGTCCGGTCCGCGCCGCCTGACCCCACGCAACGACCCGCGGCGCCCGGAGAGGAACGTCATCGCGGGAAGGTCGAGGCCAAGGTGCACCGCGAGGTAGCGAGTCGTGGTCGCGTTGGCCCGGCTCCCGCCGCCGGCGCGCGAGTAGATGCCCATCTGGGCCGGGGAGCCGCCGGCATCCCACGAAACCCGGTCCGACGTGCTGGCGTGGGACCCGGACCGGAGCAGCCCGGGGAGCCGGCCTGCCTTGGCCCACACGCGGAACTCGAAGCCGTTGGCCCTGGCGAACGAGGCCAGTCGTACGGTGTTGCGCCAGGACCGATACGTGCCCGCGGCGACGAGCAGCCCGACCACCAGGCCGATCCCGGCACTCACCCCGAGGGCGGCCAGACCGACGCCGAGATCCGACCGGTCGGTCAGCATCACCGCCCCGCTGACGAACACCAGCAACCCCCCGACCATGCCGCCGACGAACGCGCCCAGCCTGGCCGGGGAGGTCGCGGTGTGGGCGTCCTTCCCGTGGTCGCCGCGGGCCACCTCCTGGCGCAGGAGCTCGACCTCCTCGACGGTCGGCCTGCGCCCCAGCGGGGTGTAGTCCACGGGCACCGCCGACTCCTCAGATGCGCTCATTCCGCTCCCCCTCCCCCGTGAGCCGGAGGGCGTTCCCCAGCCCGGCTGAGCACAACCTAAGGGGTTTCCGTGCGGCTGTCCCGATGAACCGTGCCGGTCGGATCAGGCGTGCTCGCGCAGGTAGCGCCCGAAGTGCGGCACCGTGAAGGCGATCCGCCCGCGCTCGCCGGAGTAGATCAGCCCCTTCTTGAGCAGCGCGTCGCGCGCCGGGGAGAGCGACTGCGGCTTCTTGCCCAGCTCGGCGGCCACCTCGGCGGTCGGCACCGAGCCCACGTCGTCGAGGGTCTCGCTCGGCTCCTCACCCGCGGCGCGCTCGGCCGCCACCCGTTCGGCGATCGCCACCGCGCAGTCCGCCATCGCGCGCAGGTACTCGCGCTCGCCCGGCGTGGCCCGCTCGTACCGGGACCCGAAGAACCCGACCGCCAGCTCCGCCTCGGCCTCGGGGGCGGCCACCGCCACGTCGTGCTCGGTGATCGGCGAGGTGGGCGCCAGGTCCCACACCGCCTTGCCGTAGGCCTGGATGAAGTAGGGGTAGCCGCCGGTCGCGACGTACATCTGCTCCAGCGCGGCCACGGTGAAGCACGCGTCCTCGTCCTCGGCCGGGTTGCTCAGCGCGCGGTCGGCCGCCTCCCGGGCCAGCCGGTCGATCCGCTGGTAGCGGAAGAGCCGCTCGGAGTAGGACTTGCTGGCCGAGAGCACCGCGGGCAGGTGGGGCAGCCCTGCCCCGACCACGATCACCGGCAGCCCGCTCTGGCTCATCTCGTGGCACGCCGCGCACAGGGCGGAGACGTCGTCGGGCCCCAGGTCCTGCATCTCGTCGATGAAGATCGCCACGCCCTTGCCGACGTCCGCGGCCAGGCCGCCGAGATCGGTGAAGAGCTCGACCAGGTCGATCTCGATGTCGCCGGAGTCCGCCCGACCCCTGACCGCCGGGGCGTCGATGCCCGGGTTCCACTGGTCCTTGAGCTTGGCGTTGACCCCGGCGTCGCGCTGGGCGAAGGCCCGGACCACGCCCAGCACATGGTCGGCGTCCTCGGGGCGGGGGTGGCTCAGCTCCCGCACCGCCTGGTGCAGGGCGCTGGACAGCGGCCGGCGCAGCCCCTGGTCGGGCCGGGCCTCGAGCTTGCCGGTGCCCCAGTGCTTGCGGACCGCGGCCGAGCGCAGCGCGTTGAGCAGCACGGTCTTGCCCACCCCCCGCAGCCCGGTGAGCACCAGGGAGCGCTCGGGCCGCCCCGCCGCGACCCGCTCGAGCACCACGTCGAAGGCCCGGAGCTGCTCGTCGCGGCCCGCGAGCTCGGGAGGGCGCTGTCCGGCGCCGGGGGCGTAGGGGTTGCGAATAGGGTCCACGATGAGAAGGTATCCGGCTCTCTAGTCGGATGCCTAGATTGGGCAAGCGAGTTCCAGAGTCCGATCTCCATCCCGGCTCGGATGCACCGCTGCGCCCTACACTCGCCACATGCCCGAGCTGCCCGAGGTCGAGGCTCTCGCCCAGGACCTCGACCGCCGACTCCGAGACCGGCCGATCACCCGCGTCGACCTCACGGCGTTCAACGCCCTGAAGACCTTCGACCCGCCGCTGACGTCCCTGCACGGCACCCTGGTGGAGCGAGTGGGACGGCACGGCAAGTTCCTCGACATCGAGGCCTCCGGCCTGCACCTGGTGATCCACCTGGCTCGCGCCGGCTGGATCCGGTGGCGTGCGGAGGTGCCCGCGCTGCCGGCCAAGCCCAATGCCAAGAACCCCCTCGCGCTCCGCATCCACCTCGACGAGGACGAGGCCGGCCACACCGCCGGCCTGGACGTCACCGAGGCGGGCACCAAGAAGAGCCTGGCGGTGTACGTCGTCCGGGATCCCGCCGACGTCGAGGGCATCGCCCGGCTCGGACCCGATCCGCTCGCCGACGACTTCACGCCCGAGCGGCTGCGCGAGATCCTCACCGCCGCGGGGCGCGCCCAGCTCAAGGGCGTGATGCGCCACCAGGGCACCATCGCAGGGATCGGGAACGCCTACTCCGACGAGATCCTGCACGCCGCCCGGATGTCCCCCTTCAAGCCGGCCAGCAGCCTGGACGACGACGAGCTGATGGTGCTGCATGACGCCATCCGGATCACGCTCGGTGACGCCGTGACCCGCAGCAGCGGGCTTGCGGCAGCGGAGCTGAAGGGCGAGAAGAAGTCGCACCTCGCGGTGCACGGCCGGACCGGGCAGCCGTGCCCCGTCTGCGGCGACACGGTGCGCGAGGTGAGCTTCGCCGACTCCAGCCTGCAGTACTGCGCGACCTGCCAGACCGGCGGCAAGCCGTTGGCCGACCGCCGGATGTCCAAGCTGCTGAAGTGAGGGCTCAGTCCGTGGGGTCGCTGGGCTGGTCCGTGGGACCGGCCGAGGCCGAGAGGCACTCGGAGTCGTTGTAGGCGAAGAACTCCTCCACCTCGGCGACCTGCTTGCCCGACAGGCCGGACTCCAGGGCCACCACCTCGGACTGGTTGGCGTCGTCGCGCACCTGGCCGATCAGGTCGACCCAGATGTCGTGGCCCGCCTTGGCGTCCTCGGTCATGTCCTCGGGAGCGCCGATCTCCTCCAGGTCCTCACCCCAGCCCTTCAGGGTGGCGACCACCTCGGCGTCGGAGGCGCCCGAGCCGTGACTGGCGCGCTCGGAGAAGAACGACTGGTACGCCGAGCAGTGGCGCTCCTTGGTCGTCGGCTCCGGCGTGTCGTCCTCGGAGTCCCCGCACCCCAGGGCCAGCCCGCCGACCAGCAGCAGCCCCACCGCCCCCGCCATATACCTCATGGAGCAAAGAGTGCCCCATCGGGGTCGACCTCCGCAGCGCCACCCCCCGGAAATGGGACGGTTCTCACTCTCCTGGTCCCGCCGAGCGGTCCAGGAGGGGGCCTGCGCCGCCGTCGAAGGCGCGGGGCAGCGGCACCGCGAGCGCCTCGGCGAGCCGGGCGGCGTACTCGCGGCGCGACAGCTCGACCACCCCGAGCGAGGCCAGGTGGTCGGTGCGCCACTGCACATCGAGCAGCCGACAGGCCGCGTGCTCGTCCCGCAGCAGCGAGACCAGGCCCAGCAGCGCCACCTTGGAGGCGTCGGTGGCCCGGTGGAACATCGACTCGCCGGCGAAGAGGCCGCCGATCGCGACGCCGTACAGCCCGCCGACCAGCTCCCCGTCCCGCCACGCCTCGACGGAGTGCGCCCAGCCGAGCTCGTGCAGCTGCGTGTAGCCCGTGACGACGCCCTCGTCGATCCAGCCGTCCGGGCGGCGGGGGTCGCCGCAGGCGGCGATCACTTCGTCGAAGGCGGTGTCCACCCGGATCTCCATGGTGCGCGCGGAGCGCCGCAACGATCGGGAGACCACCATCGCCTCCAGCGGGAGGACGGCCCGGCGGACCGGGAAGAACCAGTACGGCGGGGTCTGCGCGTCGCCGGAGGGCATGGGGAACAGCCCTCGTCGGTAGGCGGCCAGCAGCGTACCGGGCCGCAGGTCGGCACCAATCGCCACGAGATCGTCGGCGGGGTCGAGGTCAGCCAGGTCGTCGAAGCCCCACGACGAGGCTGGAGGTTCCACAGGCACTCCGTCACGGTATCCCCCCTTCCCACCCGCCCCTTAGGCTGGCCGCATGGGTCTCACTTCGTCCTTCGGGCGCCAGCTCGCCCCCAAGATCGGCCAGCTCGCCCCCAACGTCACCTCACGAGCGGTGCTGGAGGCGTTCAACCGCGCGGTCGACGGCATCGGCCCGCTGCCGGGCGCCGCCGCGGCCGCGGAGAAGCAGCTGGCGGAGCAGAAGGGCAACGTCGAGCGCGCCATCCACGAGGTGATCGAGAACAACGTGCGGCTGGCCGGTGGCCAGGGGTTCGCCACCAACCTCGGCGGCCTGATCACCCTCGCGGTGGCCCTCCCGGCCAACATCACGGGCCTGGCGCTGATCCAGTGCCGGATGATCGCCGGGATCGCCCACCTCAAGGGCCACGACCTGGACAACCCGCGGGTGCGCAACGCGGTGCTGGCCACCATGCTGGGCGAGGACCAGGTCAACGGCCTGATCAAGAACAAGAAGCTGCCGGGAACCCCGATGGCGCTGGCCACCGCCCCGGTCCTCGACGAGACGCTGTCGGTCCTGCTGGCCGGTGAGGTCGCGACGTTCCTGATCTCCAAGGTCGCCGGCAAGCGGCTCGCCACCATGGCCGGACGCCGGATCCCCGTCGTCGGCGGCGTGGTGGGTGCCGGCGCCGACGGTTACTCCACCTGGCGGGCGGGGCGCTACGCCGACCGCGAGCTCCTGCCGCGCAACCGGCGGTAGATCGTCAGCGCCGCCCGACCCACGCCGGTGTGCTCCAGGCCGTGCACCAGCTTCTCCCGCAGCCGGTACGTCGGTCGCAGGTAGGAGCGCTCCAGCGCGGCGCGCGTCCGGTCGAGCTCGGAGGCCAGGTGCGCCTCGGAGGCGCGCAGCCGCGAGGCCTCCAGCAGCAGGGCGCCGATGGCGTCGACCGCGGCGTCGGCCACCTCGGCCTCCACCGGCCGGTCCGGGTCCGACCAGCTGCCTGAGGCGGGCGCGCCGACCAGGTCGGCGAGGTCGCCCACCACGTCGTACCCCCGGTCCTCGATCTCGGTGATCCAGGTCGCGGAGACCTCCTGGGCCCAGGCGTGCAGCGTCGGCGGCAGGCGGAGCCGCTCGGAGCGCCGGCGCTGCGAGAGCGTCTGGTGGGCCAGCAGCTCGCGGACCAGCGGACGGTAGTCCGCCGGCTCGACCTCCTTCACCACGCGCCGGTTGATCCGACGCACCAGGGCCGTCTCAGGCACCCCCAGCGACGGGTTGGCCCGCTCCGCGGTCAGGTCCAGGTCGAGCCCCTCCAGGCCGAAGGCACGGCTGAACCGCTGCCACAGCTCGTCCCGGGGGGCACCCGGCGCCGGCACCGTGACCAGGTGGATGCGCTCGGGCGGGATGTCGGCGCCCCACCGGTTGATGATGTCGGGGATCTCCTGCACCCCCCAGAACCAGGTGCCGATCCGGCTGTCGCGCTCCGGGTCGCTGATCTGCTGGAGGAACTTCTCGTAGCTGATCACGCTGCGGTGCTTGACGTTCTCCTGCCACTCGGCGGGGATCTGCCGCACCAGGTCGCGGACCGAGAGCACCAGGTGCACCTCGACGTCGCTGCCCGCGAGGCCGTCGGGCCCGGCGCCGGTCAGCGAGGTGAGCGCCCGGTCGACCTGCATCCGGGAGGCGGTGGCCAGGATCTCGTGGCTGATGATCGAGGTGCCCGGCCAGGCGCGCACCTGCTCCGCGAGCCGGTCCCAGGCGCCCACGGCCTCGAGCTCGAGGCCGCCCCAGTTGAGCTTCATCAGGTCCAGCGCCGCCAGGAAGTGGGCGTCGAACCGGTCCGCCGGGTAGGAGATGTGGTGCTCGGCCAGCCGCTGCCGGTTGCGGAACAGCACGTCCTGCAGGTGCGAGGTGCCGGTCTTGGGGGTTCCGACGTGCACCAGGATCCGCTTGCGCGCACCCGGACCTGTCGGGCCCGCCCCGGTCGAGCCTGTCACCGCTGTTCCTTCCAGCCGCCCAGCAGCATCTGCATCGCCAGGGAGAGTACGCCGTCTCCGACACCCGGCCCCGTGACGGGTCCCCCGGCGAGCCCCGGGTGGCCGGCGCGCGCCAGCTGCCGCGCCATCCGACGGGCGCGGCGCTCCACCCAGTCGCGGTGCTCGTCGGGGACCGCGGGCAGGCCCGCGTCCAGGGTCCACTGCGGCAGTCGCGGCAGCAGGCCGTCGACCAGCAGCTCGGTGCGCCTGGCTGGGGTGACCATCAGCCCGAGCACCGCGGCCAGCCGGCGAGCCAGCTCGGCGGCGGCCAGGCCGGGTCGCGGCGGCACCTGGAGCCGTCGTACGCCGAGCAGGGGCGGCAGCAGCGCGGGGTCGGTCACCACGTGCACGGGGCCGGGTCCGCGGCGTTCGGTCCAGGTCCGGGCGATCCGCGGCAGGTCGACCCGCGGCGGGACCTGGCCGCGCTGGTGCCAGGTCTCCACCCACTCCGGCCACGACCCGATCGCGTGGTCGAAGCAGCGGGCGGTCCAGGCGTCGGCGAGCATCCGGTCCAGGTCGGTGCCGACGATGACGATCAGTCCGCCGGGCCGGGGACCGCGGCCCCGGGCCACCAGCTCGCGGCGCAGGGGGTCGCTGAGCAGGGGGTCGCCGACCAGCCGGTAGCGGCGCCGCCAGGGCCGGGGCAGCGCGTCGGGCCGCCGCGGCACCGGGCCGAGGGCGACCAGGTCCTGGGCCAGCAGGTAGCCGGCGACGCGGAGCAGCTCCTCGTCGTCCAGCGCCGAGGGGTCCACCGGTCGCGCTCCGAAGCGGGAGTCGCGGGCGGCGCCGACGAGCTCGAGGTCGGGTCGGCCGCGGCCCGGCGCGCTGGCCTCCAGCACCCGGCGGGCCAGGGTGGCCGGCACGGTGTGGCCGGGGGTATCACCGGGGGTGTGGCCGGCGCTGGTCTCGTTGAGGCGGCGCAGCAGCTCCAGCTGCTGGGCGCCGGGCACCACCCGACCCAGCGGGGCCCCGGGCCGGGTCCACTGCGCCCACTCGGTGCTGCCGCCGTCCAGCAGTTGCCGCACCCAGCCCCAGGCCCGGTCGAGACCGGTCACCGCTCCGGCCCAGGGGTCCTGCGGAGCGCTGTCGGCGCCGAGGCTGCTCATCGGCTGCGGAGCTGCTGGGCCCTGTCGCGGACCACGCGGGTCAGGCCGCCGGGCTCGGCGCGGGAGGCCGCCTCGCGGGTCATCGCGGCGAGCGCGTCCATCGCCGCGGAGAGCTGGGGACGGGCCCGCACCTTGTCCGGGTCGGTCCAGGGCGTGTCCGGAGCCGGGCGCCGGGGGCGCAGGTCGGCGACGTCGCCGACCACGTTCACG
>NZ_POAG01000026.1:0-10572 GCF_002930065.1 Nocardioides sp. 616
GAGGCGGCGCACCGCGGTGCGCCACTGCTCGGGCCAGTCCGCGGACAGCGGCGCGTGGTCGGGAAAGGAGATGGTGGCGCTCGGCTCGTCGGCCGCGGTGGCCAGCAGGTCGCGGGACAGCGTGACGATGCCGACGCTGAGCCGGTCGCTGGCGAGCCGGACCCGGGAGCCGGAGTCGATGGCGATCACCTGTCCGGGACGCAGCGTCGTCTCCACTCCCCGCACTCCCAGACGCGCCGAGCCACGCAGCACCTCCAGCACGTGGAGGTTGCCCGGGGGGCCGGTGATCAGCCGGGCCACCGAGGAGTGCGTCAACCGCATCACGCTGAAGTCGTCGCCCCGCACGCCGCTGATGTCCAGGGAGAGATCGGGTCCGAACTCCAGGGACTCCACACCCACCAGGCTGCCTCGCAGCAGGCTCTCGGCCTCGGAGACGTCAGCGGTCTCCAAGCGCAGTGGTCGAAGGTGCATGCGGACGGTGTACCCGAGCCGATGCGCACCTATGCCCTCGGCGCACTAGCCTCGGCGCCATGACCCCTGACTCGCGCCGGGAGGCGCCCGCGCGGGGGCCCCGCACCGCCCTGCTCCTGCTGGTGCTGGCAGTCGTCCTGGCAGTCGTCCTGGCGGTCGCCGGGACGACCGCGCTGGGGGCGCTCCCGGCGCGGGCCGAGTCCGGCCCGCCCACGGTGATCGGCAGCCCGAAGCCGATCGTGGCGAGCAACTTCGCCGATCCCGCGGTCGAGCGGCTCGGCGGCGGGTACGTCGGCTTCGCCACCGGGGAGCGCGCGCCGCGCGCCTGGGTCCGGTCGCGCAACGGCCGCTGGCAGCGCGGAGGCCCCGCGCTGAGCAGGCTGCCCTCCTGGTCCCGAGCCGGCGACATCTGGGCCGCGGACGTCACCCGGGTCCGCGGCTGGTGGCTGCTCTACTACTCCGCCCCGGTCAAGGGGCTGGGGCCGTACGGACGGTGCATCGGCGTGGCCCGGTCCCGCTCCGCACTGCGGGGGTTCACCCCGGTGGGAGACGCGCCGTTGGTCTGCCCGTCGTACGTCAAGACGCCGCCAGCCGGCGACCCGCTGGCCCCCAGGGACACCACGCTCCCCCGCGCCGGGGTGATCGACCCCTCGGTGCACCAGGGCTCGGACGGGCTGGTGCTGCTCTACAAGACCGATCGGATCCCCTCCTCGATCCGGCTGGTGCAGCTGAACCGCACCGGCACCCGGGTGCGCCCCGGCGCCGTCAGCGTCGAGCTGCTGCGGCACGACGGAGTGCTGGAGAACCCGGTGCTCCTCGCCCAGCCCCAGGGGTGGGTGCTGCTGCTCTCCGAGGGCGACTACACGCGGTGCACCTACCGCACCGTCTGGCTGCGCTCGCCAGTGCTGACCGACTGGAGCGCCCCCGAGTACGGCGTGCTGCTGGACCGGGCGACCACCGGCCTGTGCGGCCCCGGCGGCGCCGACGTGGCGGGGAACCGGATCTTCCTGCACGGGTGGACCTGCCACCGGATCGTCCGGCCCTGCGCCAGCGGCTTCGACTGGTCCAAGCGGACCAAGCAGCGTGCCCAGCGGGCGATGTACGCCGCCCGGCTGAACTGGGTCGACGGACTGCCGCGGATCGGGCGCTGGGTCAGGCCCTGATCCCGGGCGTCACGTGGGTCCAGGGACCAGGTGGGTACCGGGCCAGGTGGGTACAGGGCGGCATGGACGTCGTACCAGCGCTGTCCGCGGTCGCCCGCGAGACCTTCCGGCTGGGCTCCCGAGCCCGGTCCGCCCGCTTCTTCCACCCGCGCGGGGAGGTGCTGGCGGGACACTTGGAGATCCAGGGTGCCGGACCACTGCCGACCGGGCGCACCGAGTGCGTGGTGCGGATGTCCAAGGCGATCGGCCTGCCCGCGAGACTGCCCGACATCCTGGGGATCGCGTTCCGCTACCCCGACGCCAGCGGAGCCGTGGACGTGCTGCTGGCCACCTCGCCCGGCACCCGTGGGTGGCGCCGGTGGGCGCTGTGGCCGGCCGCGTCGTGGGGCCGCGCCACCTTCACCTCGCTGTTGCCCTGGGAGTCGGTCGACCGCACCCGGGTGCTGGTGCTGGCCGAGCTGGCGGACCACCGGTTGACCGGCGTCGAGGTCGATCAGCTCGCGAGCCGGCTCCCGGTGCGGATCCGGCTCCGGGTGGCCAGCGCGGCGGCGGAGCTGCAGCGCGGCGAGCTGGTGGTGACCGGACCGCGGCAACCGACGCCTGACTTCGACCCGGTGCTCAACGAGCCGCCGGGGTGGCACTTCGTGCCGGCCTGGCTGGCTCGGGTGCGGCGGTCGTCGTACGCCGGGAGCCGCGCCGGTCGGCCGGACACGGGTGGGCGTGAGCCGGACGCCCCTCGCGGAGACGCCCGGCCACCCCCCTCAGATCGTGGAACCAGAACTGCCTGAACCACTTGAGCCGGTCTCGGTCCCGCTGCTGGATCCCGATGTTGACTCCCGGACGTTCTGGGCCGAACTCTGGCCCTCTGACCTGAGAGACTCTGCGGAGTCCTGCGCCGAGGACTTCACCTCGGCCGCTCCTTGCTGGGCGGTCTCCTTCAGCTGCTGACCCACGTCACCGGCCATCGACTTGGCCTGGTCGATCACGGGCTGGCCATGCTCCTTGGCGGCGTCCACGCCCTGCTGGGCGAGGCGCTGCTCGGCCCGGCTGGCAGGGATGAGCGAGGAGATCAGCATGCCGGCACCGAACGCGATGACGCCCGCTGCCAGCGGGTTGCCCTCGGCCTGCCGGCCGAGGGACTGGACGGCGCCGGTGGCGGTGTCCTTAGCCCCGGAGGCCGCGTCCGAGGCGGTGCCGGTGATCGACTGGCCAGCGGACTGACCGCCGCTCTGGACCGAGCCGGCCGCGCCCTGGGCGGAGCCCATGACCTTGTCCTTGAGACCCACGACCCGCCCACGGACCGCCTGCTTGCGACGCTCCATCACCTGGCTGGGGCTCACCTTGTCGCCGAGCTCGTCGACGTCGCGGCTCAACTGGCTGCGCGTGCGCTCGATGTCCCGGTTCAGCTCCTGCTGCCTGCGCTCCTCGGCGCTCAGCTCTTCTGGGCTTTGGCCCATTGCACGTCCTCCTTCAAGGTCTGCTGCGTCTTGGGCAGCTGCGGGTCTGCTTCCTTGATCTCCTTGCGACCGCGGGCACCCAGCACGGCGGCTGCGACACCCCACACGACGGCGACGATCAACGCCGCCAGCTCGGTCGGCATCCAGTTGTCGAGCAGGTAGACGACCGCCAGCGAGAGGAACAGGAGCATCAGGTGGCCTGCGACTCCCGCGCCTCCCAGCAGCCCGGCTCCCTTGCCGAGCGTGGAGACCTCCTGCTTGATCTCGGTGCGAGCCAGCTCCATCTCCTGCTTGATCAGGTTGCTGAGCCCAGCCGTGATGTCGCCGATGATGTCGCCCAGCGAGCGGGTCTCCGTCGGGGGCAGCGTGCCGCCCTGGTGCAGGGGATCCGTCGAGTGCAGCGGGTCCGGCGTCGGGTGCACAGAGTCGCCGGGTCCCCCGGTGACGCTCACGGCGTGTTCCCGCGCGTCTCGTCGTACAGCGGGGTGGACGACCCGGTCCCGGGTGATCCGGGCGCCGGAGCGCCCGCTACCGGACCCGGGGAGACCGCACCGGGCGGGGGCGAGACGGCGCCACCAGCCGGCGGCCCGGTCCACAGGCCCACGCCCTCGTCCCCGGCGCCGGCCGGGACCGACCCGGTCGAGCTGCCCGAGGCCGATCCGGAGCCCACGCTCGAGCCCGAGTCCGAGCTGGAGGCGTCCTTGGCGCCGCGGGCCACGCGGCCGAAGACCAGCCCCGCGGCCAGTGCGCCGAGGAGGAAGGTGCCGGGCCGCTCCCGGGCGAAGCTGCGCACGTCCTCGAGGATCTCCGAGGGCTCGCGGCCGTCGAGGCGGTCGCTGAGCTCGCGCGCCTTGCCCGCCACCTGGCGAGCCAGGTCACCGGCCATGCCACCGGGGCCGTTGTCGGCCATCTCCTCGAGATCCTGACCGAAGGTGCGGGCGGTCTCGACCAGCCGGTCGCGACCGGTGCGCGACTGCTCGTCGACCATGGTGCGCGCGTCCCCCAAGACGTTGCGCGCCTGGGTCTTGGCCTCTTCCGCGACCGACCTCACTTCGTCCTTGGTGGTGCCGGCCAGGCGACTGGCCTCGTCCTTGGCGGTTCCTGCGGCGGAGGCATCAGTGCTGCTCATGGCCTCTCCTCTCGTGCGACTATGACGGATGGTGCGTCTGACGATGCTTCGCCGTACCCGGACCTGCCGCAGGGATGCAGCCCGGGCCCGGGCGGCTGCGCAATCTGCGCATCCACGCAGGTCGGCGCGGCCCAGCGTGGTCCCGGGTGGCCAGCCTGGTCCCGGGTGGTCCAGCGTGACTCAGCGCAACCGGGAGATGAGCCCCATCGCGTCGTAGGGCGCGAAGCCCTTCGCGTCGTTGTCGAAGTAGACGAAGACGTCCTGGCCGGACTCGGACCAGCGCCGGCAGCGGGCGGCCCACTCGTCCAGCGCCGGGTCGCCGTACCCGCTGGCGTAGAGCTCCGCGTCCCCGTGCAGCCGCACGTAGCGGAAGTCGGCGGTGTCCTGCTCCACCTTGGGCCAGCGGCCCGCGGTGTCGGCCAGCACGCAGGCGACGTGGTGCTGGCCCAGCAGGTCGTAGGCATCGGCGTCGAGGAAGGTCTCGGAGCGGAACTCCAGGGCGTGTCGCAGCACCCGGTCGGCGTCGGTGGCCAGGTGGACCCGGTCCTCGGCCAGCTTGTCGTCGTGGCGACGCGCCAGCTCGACGGCCGCGGTGGTGCTTCGGGGCAGCTGCGCCAGGAAGGCGTCCAGCACGTCGTGGTCGTAGGCGAGGTTGGCCGGGAGCTGCCACAGCAGCGGGCCGAGCTTGGGGCCCAGGGCCAGCACCCCGGAGGCGAAGAAGTTGGCGAGCGCCGTCTCGACGTCGCGCAGCCGCTTGAGGTGGGTGATGAACCGGCCGCCCTTGACGGCGAAGACGAAGTCCTCGGGCGTCGCCTCGCGCCACGCGGCGTACGACGAGGGGCGCTGCAGGGAGTAGAAGGAGCCGTTGATCTCGATCGAGGTCAGGTGCTCCGCGGCGTACTCCAGCTCCCGGCGCTGGGGCAGGCCCTTGGGGTAGAAGTCGCCCCGCCAGCCGGCGTAGCGCCAGCCGCTGATGCCGACACGCAGGTCACCGGTCTCCATGCGGAGCCCAGTACCCAGATCGGGCTCAGAGGCGCTCGCGCCCGTGCGCGGTGCGCCAGGACTCCAGCTCCGGCCCCTGGGGGATGATCCCGGAGGGGTTGATGTCGGTGTGCACCACGTAGTAGTGCGCCTTGATCTGCTCGAAGTCGACCGTCTCGCCGAAGCCGGGGGTCTGGAACAGGTCGCGGGCATAGCCCCACAGCGCCGGCATCTCGGTCAGCTTGTTGCGGTTGCACTTGAAGTGGCCGTGGTAGACCGGATCGAAGCGGACCAGCGTGGTGAACAGCCGCACGTCGGCCTCGGTGATCGCCTCGCCCATCAGGTAGCGGCGGTCGGTGAGGCGCTCCTCGAGCCAGTCCATCGCGGCCCACAGCCGCTCGTACGCCGCGTCGTAGGCCTCCTGGGAACCGGCGAAGCCGCAGCGGTAGACGCCGTTGTTGACCTCGGTGAAGACCCGCTTCATCACCTGCTCCATCTCCTCGCGCAGGTCCTCGGGCCAGAGGTCGGGAGCGTCCGGGCGGTGGTGCTCGCGCCACTCGAAGAAGAGGTCGTGGGTGATCCACGGGAAGTCGTTGGTGACGACCTGCTTGGTCTCCACCTCCACGATGGCCGGGACGGTGATGCCCTTGGGGTAGTCCGGGAACCGGTTGAGGTAGGCCTCCTGCAGGCGCTCGATCCCGAGCACGGGGTCCCGCCCGCCCGGGTCGCGGTCGAAGGTCCAGCTGCGCTTGTCGTGGGTGGGCCCCGGCTTGCCCAGGCTGATCACCTCGGTCAGGCCGAGCAGCTCGCGGACGATGATGGAGCGGTTGGCCCACGGACACGCCGGGGCGGCCACCAGGCGGTAGCGCCCGGGCTGGACGGGCCAGACCTGGACGTCGTCGCGGCCGCCGTACTCGGCGTCGTGCGGGTCCGAGGAGCGCTCCCCGGCGAGGACCCGGTCGCCGATGTAGTCCATGTCCCGCTCGAAGGCCTTGCCCTTCTCGGTGTACGTCGGGGTCAGGTCGTCGCTCATGTCTCGACCCTAGACGCCGCCCGGGCGGGCGGCGTCAGGTGCGTGGGAAGGCACGAGCCAGCTCGACCACGCGGTCGTTGGCCTCGCTCTCGCCGATGGTCACCCGCACCCCGTCGCCGGCGAACGGACGGACGGTGATGCCCAGCTCCTCGGCGGCGGCGGCGAACTCGCCGGCCCGGTCGCCGACGGGGAACCAGATGAAGTTGCCCTGGGACTCGGGCACCTCCCAGCCGGCGGCGCGGACGGCTGCCAGCACCCGGGTCCGGTGGGCGACCAGCGCCTCGACCCGCTCGAGCAGGGCCTCCTCGGCGTCCAGGGAGGCGATGGCCGCCGCCTGGGCGACGTGGCTGACCCCGAAGGGCAGGGAGACCGCACGCAGGGCGGCGGCGAGCTGCGGCCGCGCCACGGCGTACCCCACCCGGAAGCCGGCCAGGCCGTAGGCCTTGGAGAAGGTCCGCGTCACCACCACGTTGGGGTGCGCCAGCACGGTGGCCACGCCGTCGACCGGGTCGGGCGAGCGCACGAACTCCACGTACGCCTCGTCCAGGACCACCACGACGTGCGAGGGCACCCGCGCCAGGAACGCCTCGACCTCGGCCTGGGTGAGCGCCGGGCCGGTGGGGTTGTTGGGCGTGCAGAGCAGCACCACCTTGGTCCGCTCGGTGACGGCCGCGGCCATCGCGTCCAGGTCGTGGCGCCCGTCGGCGGTCAGCGGCACCCGCACCGAACGGGCGCCCGCCACGGTCACCGCGATCGGGTACGCCTCGAAGGAGCGCCAGGCGTGCACCACCTCGTCGTGCGGCTCGCCGTGGGTGCAGTACGCGCTGAGCAGCTGGTAGATCAGCGCCACGCTGCCGGTCGCCACCACCAGGTGGTCGCTCGGCACGCCGAGCCTGCCGGCGAGCGCCTGGTAGAGCTGCGCGGAGCCCATGTCGGGGTAGCGGTTCATCTCTTGCGCCGCGGCCACGGCCGCCTCGAGCACGCCGGGCAGCGGCGGGTAGGGGTTCTCGTTGGAGGAGAGCTTGTAGCCGACCAGGCCGGGCCGCGGGGTGGGCGGCCGGCCCGCGACGTACGCCGGGATGGCGGCGAGGTCGGCGCGCGGCTGGGGGTTGCTGGTCATGGCGCTCACCCTAGTAACCCCGGGTGCGTCCGGTCGCGCCGTGCCTCCTCGCGCATCCGACGCCGCCACGGCTGGAGCACCAGCGCCAGCGCCAGCCCGATGCCGCAGCCGATGAGCGCGCCGGTGGCGTTGTCGACGACGTCGGTGATGTCGCAGGCGCGGTCGATGCGGGCCAGCTCCAGCTGGGTGATCTCGATGAGCACCGAGTAGGCCACCAGGCCGGCCATCCCCATCGGGACCAGCAGCCAGGCGGTGCGCCACCGGGCCAGACCGAGGACCAGCAGCGCCCCGGCTGGCACGAAGAGCGCGGTGTTGAGCATCCGCTGGGTGCCGCTGAAGATCCAGAAACCGTCCGGCGCCGGGCCTCCGACGGTCCGCGAGCAGGTCGGTTGCCGCGCCTCCACGGGCACCAGGGCGGTCGAGCCGGTCGGAGGCACCAGCGTGACCAGCCCGATGACCACCAGGGCCCACGCGAAACCCACCAGCGAGAACGCGGTGACCGGGCCAAGCCAGCGTGCGAGCACCAGCCCGACCAGGGCCAGGACAAGTCCGGACGCGGCCGAGCCCAGCACCATCACCGCAGCTCCGCCGACCTCGATCACGGGGTCGAGGCTACCTGCGCGACAATCTGCCGCATGTCAGTCCAGCGCACGGTCCAGGGCACGGTCCAGCGCTCTGCCCAGCGCCGGTTCGGCATCGGTCTCGTGGTGGTCGGCGCGACGCTGTTCATCCTCAACTCCGGGGTCTCGCGGGTCGCGCTGCGCAACGGGATCGGGTCGCTCGAGCTCACCTCGCTGCGGGTGACCGGCACCTTCGTCGCCCTGCTGGTGGTCGCCGTGGCGTGGCAGCGCTCGGCGCTGCGGCTGCCGCGGGGGCGGCAGCTGTTGCTGGTCACCGCCCTAGGGCTCTTCGGGGTGGCGCTGCTGCAGCTGTGCTACTTCATGGCTCTGGACCGGCTGACCATCAGCCTGGCGCTGCTGCTGGAGTACCAGGCGCCGATCCTGGTGGCACTGTGGGCGAAGTTCGTCCAGCGCGCCGAGGTCACCGCGCGCCTGTGGTGGGGGCTGGCGCTGGCCGTGGCCGGTCTGGCGGCGGCCACCGAGATCTGGGAGGGCGCCTCCTTCGACACCGTCGGGGTGCTGGCGGGCATCGGCGGTGCCATCTGCTTCGCGGCGTACTTCCTGCTGGGTGAGGCCTGCCACGACGCCGGGCTCTCCTCGGTGCAGGTGATGCTGTGGGGCTTCGCCGTGGCGACGGTGGCGATGAACCTGGCCTCCCCGGTGTGGCTGGTGGAGGCGGACCTGACGGCCTCGGTCTCGCTCCAGGGCAGCCTCGACGCCCTCTCGGCGCCGCTGTGGCTGGTGCTGGCCTGGGTGGTGCTGCTGGGCACCCTGGCGCCGTTCGGGGTGGAGCTGGTGGCGCTGCGCTACATCCCGGCGACGCTGGTGACCGCGATCGCCATGCTCGAGCCGGTGGGCGCGGCGGCACTCGGCTGGGCCTGGTACGCCGAGTCGCTCAGCGCGGTGGCCGTGCTCGGCTGCGTCGCGGTGGTGGCGGGCATCCTGCTGGCCCAGACGGCGCGGGGCGAGGAGCACCCCGAGGATCCGATCACCCTGACGTAGCCGCGGTGCCACCTAGCTGGGCAGCAGCACCTCGCCGCCGGGCACGAGCGGCAGGTCGCGGCCCAGCGTCACGTCCAGGGGGTTGGTCAGGCAGCGGACCGAGCCGCCGGCCTTGTGGAACTCGCCCATCTCCACCACCACGACGGTGAACCCCCACTCCTCCAGCTGGGTCCGCACCCGCTCCGGTGCAGCCGGCATCACGACGGTGCGCCCGATCACGATCGAGTTGGCCGCGAACGTGGTCAGTGCCTCGTCCTCGGTCAGGACCAGGGGCTCGGGCACCAGCTCGAGCAACGCGGCCCGGGAGGCGTCGTCGAAGGCCGCGGGGCAGATGATGGCGCGCCGCTCGTCGAGGGGGCAGAAGGCCAGGTCGAGGTGGTACATCCCGGGGTGGTCGATGCGCAGCCCGCGCACCCGCACCCCGAGGCCGGCGGCGAGGTGCTTGAGGCCCAGCTCCTCGGTGCGCGGTCCGTAGCCCACGACCAGGGCGTCGCCGAAGGGGAAGGCGTCACCGGCCTCGAAGTGGGCACCCACGCCGTCGCGACCGACGTAGGAGGTGACGTGGCCGGCGTCGGCGAACCAGGCCTGCGCCGACTCGGTCTCCATCCGGCGCTGCTCGTAGCGCATGTGGGAGAGCACGGCCCTCGCGCTGCCGTCCGCGCCGCGCACGGCGAGACCGAGGTTCATCGCGTAGACCATGTCGGGGGCGTCGGAGCGCTGGCCGAGCACCTCCACCACGCCGCCGTGAGCCTCGATGGTGTGGACCAGGTGGTCCCACTGCTCCCGGGCCACCACGGCGTCGGGCTGGTCGGCGGGGTCCATGAAGGGGTTGATGACGTAGTCGACCCGGAAGTGGTCGGGGCGCACCGCCAGGTAGTGCTTGCCCCACTGCAGCTCGGACATGCCATCCCCCGTTCTGTCAGATTGTCTGACAATGTTGTGGTGCGAGTGTGGCGGCGCGCCGCGCACTTATCAACTCCTGACAGACTCGGCGTCATGGGCGAGTCGTTCGGGAACCTGCACCTGGAGCAGTCCTCCATCGTCGACCGCGTCGTGGAGGAGCTGCGCCGGGCGATCTTCGACGGCGAGCTGGAGAGCGGTACGCCGCTGCGCGAGGTCGCGCTGGCCGAGCAGCTCGGGATCTCCCGTCCCACCGTGCGCGAGGCGCTCACCGTGCTGGTGGCCGAGGGCCTGGCCACCCGGGAGCCGCACCGCGGGGTCAGCGTCGCCCAGCCCGACCCCGACTCGGTCGCCGACGTCTGCCGGGCCCGGGCCGTGCTCGAGGTCGCCGGGGCGCGGCACTGGGCCCAGGCCGAGGATGAGGCCCGCGAGGCGGTGCGGCAGGCCCTGGCCGACTACGCCGCCGCGGTCGCCGACGGGGCGTCGTACCAGGTGCTCAACGCCCGGCACCTGGCGGTGCACGCCTCCTTCGTCGGCCTGCTCGGCAGCCCCCGGCTGGTGGCGGTCGCGGAGGGCCTGAGCGCGGAGCTGCGCCTGGCGCTGGCCCAGATCGACCGGCTCCGGCGCAACGCCCACGACCAGGCGGGATCGCACACCCACCTGGTGGCGATGCTGGAGCGCGGCGACGTCGCCGCG
>NZ_POAG01000027.1:0-37409 GCF_002930065.1 Nocardioides sp. 616
CTACGTGGCGCACCCACGTGGCGACCAGAAGGACGCGCGCTACTCTCTGACGCCGACGACCGACGAGCAGTCGCGTAAGACACCCCAGTGGGGCCGCGACCTGTGGCGCGGGCAACCAGCAGCACTGCTGGGCGAGATTCACGATCTGTAACCCACGCACGCTCCTGCCGCGATCAGTTCGCTTCCGGCTGTGTCTTACCCCCGCCTGTGGGCCGCCATGTGTCACGTCGGGAACTCGAAGGTCACGGTGAGGTCGGGGTCGATCCCCTTGATGATGCCCGTGTAGAAGACCTGCGCCTGATCCCGCAAGATCTCCAGGTTGCGGTCGACGTACTCCTGCTGAGCCTCGTCGTTGAGGATCTCGGTGATGACCTGCGCCGTGTCGATCTCCGGAGTCGTCCAGCTCAGGGAGCCCTCGTCTTCGACGACGACGCGAAAGCTCTCGTTGTCATGCCCCAGGAACTCGAACTCCGGAATGGTGACGACGTACTCGTCCTCGCCGGACTGCTCGATCTTCACGTCCTGCCCGTCGATTCCGAGCTTCGCATCGAACCCGTACTCCAGGAAGGAGACCCGCTCGGAGAACGGGATGTCCAGCCCACCGATCGTCCCGTTGTCCTTCTTCTCGTTGATGCCCTGAATCCCCAGACTCAGCAGCACGACCTCTTGTTCCCGGGTCACCGAGTTGATGACCTGGCTGTCCCGCGACTCAGACTCCGTGCCCAGGATCGAGAGGTCCGTAAACCGGTCCAGGGCCACGACGACTCCCACTGCGACCAAGACCAGGAGCACTCCTGTCGCCAGCCACCTCAGCAATCTCTTCACGCGCTTCCCATCCCTTGTCGCTGTGGTGCGCAGCATTACAAGGTGCACCGACATATGTCGAGCAAGCTTCTCCTGCGACTCCTCAGCCCGGCGAGTGCGGCGGTCCGTCGCCGGGTACGTCGGGTTCATGGCGCTCAAGGTGATCTGGCAGGGACTGCTGGCCGGCGCGGCCGGGGTCGCGGTGATGACGGCGGGGGAGAAGTTCGAGCAGCGGCTCACCGGTCGGCCCGACTCCTACGTCCCGGCGCGGGTGCTGGAGCGGCTCGCCGGGCTGCCGGAGCAAACCAGTCAGCAATCCCGCTCGCTCAACCTGGCGATGCACTTCGGCCAGGGCATCGCCCTGGGAGTGCTGCGCTCCGTGATGGCCCACGTCGGGCTGCGGGGCCCCCTGGCCTCGGCGCAGTTCACCGTGGTCCGGCTGACCAACGACCAGATCCTGGAGAACGCCACCGGAGTGGGGGCGCCGCCGCAGACGTGGCCGCGCTCCGAGCTCGTGGTCGACGTGCTGCACAAGACCGTCTACGGGTTCACGACCGGGCTGGTCGCGGACCTGCTGGCCCGCCGCGACGGACCGGGACCCGGCCAGGTGCACGCCGCCAAGGTGCCCGGCCGGCACAGCGACGTCGGCCCGGTGCCCCGGAGCCAGGCGTTCACCGGCGACCGGCACTAGGTCCCACCGGACCTATCCTTGAAGGCGATGATCACCCGCCGCGACGCTGCCCAACGCTTGGACATCCCCTTGGAGATGGCCACCCGGCACGGACTGCCCACGAAGCTCACCGAAGCCCAGCTGCGTGAGATCGAGGACAGCCCACCGCCGTGGCTGGTCCAGTCCCGGGCCAACCGAACCGGCAAGAAGCCCGTTTGGATCGATCTGGTGTGCAGCGTCTGCGGGTTCACCGAGAAGGCCCGGCCGAAGAAGTGGTGGCCGGCGTTCACCTACGTCAGTTGCGACCACCACGATCCCTCCGACCTGCCGCCTCCGCTCCCAGGCGCTCAGCGTGAGGAGATCCTGGGCATCGGCAGCCGGTTCGTCGGCTGGGTCGACACCCCGCTGGACTGACCCGACCTGCGGCCGCAACGTGATCCCCTTGGCTCGCGGCACTGGCCCTCAGTCGGGCGCCGCCAGAAGCCGAAGGACGGCCTGTCCGCGGCGAGCATCGGCCTCCGGCATGAGCTGCCAGGCGACGTGCTCGTCGACAAGCTCGCGTTCCAGCGTGAGTAGGCGGGATCGGTCGCTGCCGGTGAATCCTTCGCGTTCGGCTTCGGTCTTGTACGCGGCTGCTTTGAGGATGGTCGCGCCGAACGGGCGCGGGACGGAGATGGTGACCCTCTCGCCCGGAACGATCTCGAGCAGGTAGTTCGCCGTTCGGCGCAGCGCCTGAGTTCCACCTTCGATCTTGACCATGTCCCGGCTGCGCATCCGCTCCTCGACGCTGGGCGCCGGATGGTCGGCGACAACGACGTCGATGTGGGTCGTTCCACGGGTGAACCGGTGGGCGACGTTGTTGCGGGGGTCGATGTTTTCCTTGAGCGTGTAGCCGATCTTCGCCAAGGCATTGGCCGTTGCTTTCGGCATGCCCCGGGTCGTTTCGATGTGCAGGACGATGTCGACGTCGCTGGTCGGTCGAACCGCGTCGACGCCGCGATGGATTGCATGCAGTTGCGTCATGAGCCCGCCGATGAGGGTCCACTGATGAGTCGGCAGCACGCGAGCGAGCTCAGCGACGTTGGGCCACGGGTATAGCCATCCGCCGGCAGGCGCCGTGACAGAGAATGTGGGGCGGTCGAGTGGGGTGTCTTGCTCAGGGGTCATGTTGCGGGCTGCTTAGGGCGCGTCGGTCGCGTGCGAACTCTTCGAGGTAGTCGTGGAGTGCCCGCGAGCCAACGCCGTGTGCGCGGGCATCTTGGGATGCAGCGATATCGAGTGCTGCCAGGGCGCCGTTGCCCTCGGTTGCGATGCGCTCGATGACGTTGGTGTCGAACGTAGTCACTCGCAGGATCAGACTTCCGCGGGAGTCGCGGCGCAGGCCGAGACGCTTCTCGAGCCGATCAGCTGTTGTGACGTCGATGTATCCGTCGAGCTCGTCCCTACTGCTCCTGGCCAGGTCCAGCCTCTGGCGGCTGGCAACGATGAGGTTCTTCTTGATGGTGGGAGCTAGGAAGTCGTACGACTCGTAGGTGCGCACGTCGGCCCGGTTCCGCGCTCGTCCGATGAGTTCGTGGGAGCCGTGGTCGTCCATGGCCATGTGCCGCAGCCGGCTCCGCAGTCGGGAGAGCTGGGTCTGGCCGATCCAGTCGACTCGTAGTCCAGAGAGCAGGGCCACGGCTGCCCAGGCTGTCTCCGTGCTCCAGGCTCGCTCTGGTGAGAACTTGCGTTCGCTCAGGTATTCGGTGACTGAGGCGCGTTCGACGACTCCACGACCTACGAAGTGGATGGCTCCTTGGTCTCCCAAGCGTGCGACGTGGCGCGCGGAGACCCCGAGGAGGCGTGCTGCCTCTTCGACGCCCACGAGGTCGCTCCTTGCCCGCAAAACCATGACAGACATGGTCTCCTTTCGGACGTTATCTGTAAAGGCCCCGCGGCGTACGGCGCACCAGGGCCGGGTCCCTTGGTGAGGGCGACCACGATGGCCCCCACCACGGAGGCGAGCGCCAGACCGGCCATGGTGAGACCGACCAGATTGCCCTTCGGCGAGGGCCAGATCAGCAGCAGCAGCACGAAGTACGGCATGGCGAAGAAGATCGGTTCAGGGCCGGGTCGGGTCCTGCCCGGCGAGGGTGCGCAGGACGTCGAGGGTCTCCGCCTCGTCCTGCTGCGTGCCGTGGTCGCTGAGCTTGACCACGACCGTGCGGGTCGTCGGGTTGACGTAGACGAACTGGCCGTAGACCCCGAGCGCGGTGTAGTCCGGGCCGATGCCGCCCGAGGGGTGCCACCACTGCGCGGAGTAGTCCCACTCGCCCACCGGATGCTCGGCGGGCGTGGCGATCCGGTCGATCCACTCCGCGGGGACGACCTCCCGCCCGGCGACCTGTCCGTCGTCGAGGACGAGCTGGCCGAGGCGGGCGAAGTCCAGGGCGGTCGCGTTCAGACAGCAGAACGCCTTCTCCACCCCGTCGGCGGTGTCGAGGTTCCAGGTGGCGGAGCTCTGCGCGCCCATCGGGCCCCAGAGTCGCTGCGAGAGCACGTCAGCGAGCGGCTTGCCCTCGATCTTCATCAGGATCATCCCCAGGAGCTGGGTGTTGACGCTGCGGTAGGCGCCTTCGGATCCCGGGGTGAACTCCACCTTGCGGTTGTCGTCGAGGAAGCCGGGCATGTCCTTGGTGAGCAGCATCCGCGCGGTCCCGATGAAGGGCCAGTACGCCTTGTAGTTCTCCGTGACGTCCACCCCGGCCGTCATGTCCAGCAGATCCCGCACGGTGATGCCGTCGTACTCGTTGCCGGACTTCAGCTCCGGCACGAGGTCGACCAGCCTGTCGTCCTCGCTGAGCTCGCCACGGTCGATCGCCTGCCCGATGAGCAGGGAGATCACCGACTTCGCCACCGACCAGGAGCTCATCCGGGTGCTGGCGTCGATCCCGTCGGCGTACCACTCCTCGACCAGCTTGCCGTCCTGGAGGACGACGAGGGCCTTGCTGCTGGTGGTCTCCAAGAACTCCTCCAGCGCGATCCGGTCGCCCTTCCACGGCACGTCGGCGGGCAGGTCGCCGTCGCCGGCCGGGAAGGTGACGGGCCGGGTGGACGCCCCGACGGTGTGCGCCGGGAAGAGGTCGCCCTGGCGCGAGGGCTCGCTGAGCGCGATCCGGGCCAGCTGCGTCGGCGCGGGGATCTCCATCGCGCGGGTGCCGACGTACGCCCCGGCTCCTAGGACGACGACGAGGACCAGGACGGTGCCGAGCACCCGGCGCAGCGAGCGGCCGCTGGATCGTGCCGGCGGAGCGGCGGTGTCGGACACGGTAGGACTCCTTCTCGGGCTGCGGGCGGGGCGATCGTGGCACACGGCGGCACCCAGCACCCACCCCCAGGCGGTCGGTCCTCCTCGGACGTGGGTGGGGCGTGCGACGATTCACAAGTGGAGCTTGCGGTCCTGCTGGTGTCGATGGCCGCCGTCGTGCTGCTGGGTACGACGGTCAGCGAACGCCTGCACCTCCCGGCGCCGCTGCTGCTGATCGCGGTCGGCGCGGGCCTGGCGTTCGTCCCGGCCGTGCCCACGATCCACCTGGAGTCCGAGGTGGTGCTGCTCGGCCTGCTGCCGCCGCTGCTCTACACCGCGGCCATCCAGACCTCGCTGGTGGACTTCAACGCCAACCGCGGGACCATCCTGCGGCTCTCGGTGTTCCTGGTGCTGGTCACCACCGCGGCCGTCGCGGTCGTCACCCACCTGCTGGTGCCCGACTGGGGCTGGGCGGCGGCCATCGCCATCGGGGCGGTCGTCGCGCCACCGGACGCGGTCGCCGCGACCGCCGTGGCCCGGCGCATCGGCCTGCCGCGGCGGGTGGTCACGATCCTCGAGGGCGAGTCGCTGTTCAACGACGCCACCGCCCTGGTCACCCTGCGCACCGCGGTCGCCGCGCTCGCCGGCGGTGTGGTGCTGATGGACGTCGGGATCGACTTCGTCGTCGCGGCCGGCGGCGGGGTGCTGATCGGGGTGGTGGTGTTCCTCCTCGTCGCGCGGCTGCGCAGGCGCATCACCGACCCGCTGATGGACACCGCCATCTCGTTCCTGACCCCGTTCGCGGCGTTCGTCGCCGCCGAGGAGGTGCACGCCTCCGGGGTGATCTCGGTGGTGGTGGCTGGGCTGCTGCTCGGGCACAAGGCCGACATCATCCAGACCGCCCAGTCCCGGATCACCGAGCGGATCACCTGGCGCACGGTCGCCTTCGTGCTGGAGAACACCGTCTTCCTGCTGATCGGGCTCCAGCTCGATTGGATCCTGGCCGAGGTGCGTGAGTCGACGCTGTCCAACACCCGGATCGCGGTGGTGTGCCTGGCCACCCTGGTCACCGTCATCGTGGTGCGGCTGGTCTACATGCACGTCACGGCGGTGTTCCGTCGCAGTGACCCGCTGCCGACGAGCTGGACGTTCCTGATCGGCTGGGCCGGGATGCGGGGCGTGGTGACGCTCGCGGCGGCGTTCATCATCCCCGAGGACGCGCCGCACCGAGAGGTGATGCTGCTGGTCGCGTTCTCCGTGGTGGCCGGCACCCTGTTCCTCCAGGGGCTGACCCTGCCCTGGCTCACCCGCGTCCTGAACGTCCCGCCGCCGGACGTCGCGGAGGACGCGCTGGCCCGGGCCGCCCTGCTCCAGCAGGCCGCCAACGCGGGTCTGGCCCGGCTCGACGAGCTGGACTACGAGGACCACCACGGGGTGGACGCGCGGATCCGGGCCAGGGTGGACCAGCGCACCTTCTCGGCCTGGGAGCAGCTGGACACCACCGTGGACGAGGAGACACCGTCCGAGCTCTACGCCCGGATCCGGCGCGAGATGATCGACGCCGAACGGGCCCGGGTGCTCGAGGTCCGCAGCGGTGGGCACGTGCCGTCGGAGGTGGTCAGGCAGGTGCTCGGGATGCTCGACATCGAGGAGTCGATGCTCGACGCCGGCAGCTCGGTGCGCGAGAAGGTGCGCAGCGCGGTGACCGGGATCTCGGCCCCCGAGGAGTGCGTGGACCTGCAGAAGCACCCCGCGGTCGACACCATTCCGGACCCCGCCTGCGAGACCTGCCTGGCCGAGGGCACCCGCTGGGTGTCGCTGCGGCAGTGCCTGACGTGCGGGCGCGTCGGCTGCTGTGACTCCTCGGTCGGTCGGCACGCGACGGCGCACTTCCACGAGACCCAGCACCCGGTGATGGAGTCGGCGCAGCCGGGGGAGTCCTGGCGCTGGTGCTACGTGCACGAGCTCACCGGCTGAGCCCTAGCATCGGTTCATGGGAGCCTCGCTGGTGCACGCGTGGCTGGAGTCGGGAACCTCACACGGCCCTGCACGAACGAACTGAGAGTCATCCGGGTTAGTTTTGCTCCCTGACCCGGGACGAACCGGGTGAGGCAACGTGCGCTCCGCGCCGTCGGTCCGAGGCTGGAAACCTTCAGATTCCCCCTCGGAAACCTGGAGTCCCGCATGTCTGCCCCCGTTCCCCTCTCTCCCACTCGCTGGTGGGCGCTCTGCGTCCTCGGGCTGGCCCAGCTCATGGTGGTCCTGGACGGGACCATCGTCGCGATCGCCCTGCCTGCCGCCCAGGCCGACCTCGGCCTGGCCGACGGGCAGCGCCAGTGGGTGGTGACGGCGTACGCCGTGGCGTTCTCCGCGCTGCTCCTGCTCGGCGGCCGGATCGCCGACTACTGGGGCCGCAAGCGCACCTTCATGGTCGGCATGGTCGGCTTCGGCGCCGCCTCGGTCTGGGGCGGCCTGGCCCAGTCGGGCACCGAGCTCATCGCGGCACGCGGCCTGCAGGGCGCCTTCGCAGCCCTGGTGGCTCCCGCCGCGCTGGCGATGATCACGGTGCTGTTCCCCAGCGGCCGCGAGCGCAACGTGGCCTTCGCGGTGTTCGGCATCGTCGCCGGCACCGGGGCCGCCTTCGGCTTCCTGCTCGGCGGGGTGCTCACCCAGTACGCCGACTGGCGCTGGTGCCTGCTGGTCAACGTGTTCTTCGTGCTCGTCGCCCTGGTCGCCGGCCGGTTCCTGCTGGTCGAGAGCCGGGCGCACGGTGACAAGCGCTACGACCTCGTCGGGGCCGTCCTGGTGGCGCTGTCGCTGGGTTCCCTGATCTACGGCTTCGCGCGGGCCGAGCACGGATGGGGCGCGGCGGACACCATCGGCTTCCTGGCCGCCGGCGTGATCCTGATGGCCGCCTTCCTGTGGTGGCAGGGCCGGTGCTCCCACCCGCTGCTCCCGCTGCGCGTAGTCACGAGCCGGGTGCGCGGCGCCGCGTTCCTGCTCCAGGCCTGCGTGGGCGTGGTGATGGTCGGGGCGCTGCTCTACCTGACGTTCCACTTCCAGATCGTGCTCGGCATGAGCCCGGTCGTCGCCGGCTTCGCGAGCGTCGCGATGACGGTCGTGATCATGGCGACCGCCCCCATCTCGACGAACCTCTTCACCACCTTCGGGCCCCGCGTGGTGCTCACCGTCGGACCGCTGCTGGTCGCGGCCGGCCTGTTCTACGTCAGCGGGATCAGCGCGGGCGGCAGCTACTGGACCGAGGTGCTGCCGGGCATGGTCGGGATGGGGCTCGGGTTCTCCCTGATCCTGGTGCCGGTGCAGAACCTGGCCCTGGCCGGGGTCGACCCGCACGACGCCGGGGTCGCCTCGGCGCTCGCCAACGCCTCGCTGCACGTGGGGGGCTCCATCGCGGTGGCGGTCTTCACCGCCATCTACACCTCCTCGATGGCCGACTCCCTGGCTCAGGGCGTGGACCAGCTGCCCGCCCTGGCCGGTGCGTACGGCGACACCCTGTTCGCCGCCGCCTGGGTGATGGTGCTCGGCGCGGTGGCCGCGTTCCTGCTCATCGGGGGCGCCAAGACCGGGGACGCCCCGGTCGCGTCGGAGCCGGCGGTCCCGGCCACGCACTGAGGCGGCTCGCGTCCAGGCGGCCAGACTTTCCGCATTCGGCCGCCTGGGCGCCGGCGCCTACCTAGCCTGAGCCGGTGCTTTCTCTCCGCGTGACCGCTCTGGGCCTGACCGGCCTCCTGCTCGCCGCCACTCCGTCGTTGCCCCTCGGCGAGCCCGCCGAGGCCTCGCCGGCGGCGGCGGCTGTCGCCGCGCCCCGCGCCGAGGCGGGCGCCGAGTCAGGGGAGTCGCCGGTGGCCACGACGGCACCGGAGGGCACCGAGCCCGTCGACCCGGTCAAGGCGCAGCTGCTTCCCGCGACCTCGCTGAAGAACCCCGCGAACGGCGCCGCGGCAGTACGCCGGCTCGGCGACGACCTGCCCGAGGTCGCGAAGGCCCACGACATGAGCGCGGCCCGGCTCCGCACCACGCTGCGCAACGACTCCACCCTCTGGGTGGCGCCGTCCGGCCAGATGTTCGTCAAGGAGGAGGCGCACGCTGGCGGGACCTTCACCAGCGACGTCGCGGCCCGCGTGGCGCCGCTGGACCAGACGCTCTCGCTGCACAGCCTGCCCGGCTCGCGGCACGTGATCTACCTCGACTTCGACGGGGTGGACGTCCCCGCCGCCAGCTCGTGGTCCACCCAGGGGGGGCTCCCCGTCGGGGCCCACCCGGGCTGGGACCCGATGAACGACGGCCCTGTCTTCTCGGCCGCCGAGCGCACCGCGATCCAGGAGATCTGGGCGCGCGTGGCCGAGGACTACGCGCCGTTCGACGTGGACGTCACCACCGCCGACCCCGGCGACGACGCGCTGCGGGTCAACGCCCCTGGCGACACCGAGTTCGGGACCCGCCTGGTGGTCACCGACAGCGCCCAGGCCGCCGCGTCCCTGTGCAACAGCGACTGCGGCGGGGTCGCGTGGATGGGACAGATCGACCGGCTCGCCAGCGTCGTCGAGCCGGCGTGGGTCTTCGCCGAGCTCAACGCGCAGTCGCCGAAGGCGATCGCCGAGGCCGCCTCCCACGAGGTGGGCCACACCTTCAACCTCCGCCACGACGGCTTCGCCCGCAACGAAACCGACTGGGACGAGTACTACACCGGGCAGGGGACCTGGGCGCCGATCATGGGCGCCGCGGCCCACGCGCCGGTCAGCCAGTGGTCGAACGGCTTCTACAACGGCGCCACCAACTCCGAGAACGACGTCGCGATCATCGGGGCGATCTCCGGCTACCGGACCGACGAGGGCGGCGACGGCTGGTCGTCCCCGCTGCGCCTCACCGACCGCACCGCCTACGTCGGTGGCTCCTACGACCGCGACGTCTACCTGGTCGACCAGTGCACCACCGGTGCCCGGGCTGCCGTAGTCACGGCCGGCTTCCCCGCGAACCTCGACGTCAGCCTCACGCTCGCCAGGCCCAGCGGCAACAGTGGTTCTCCGGTCAAGACCGCCAACCCGCTGCTCACCAAGGTCGCCACCCTGGACCAGCAGCCCTGGTACGGCGCCGGCGTCTCCTACCTCTCCTCCAGCGCCGCCGGCCTGGACGCCTCCCTGGACATCCCCGAGGGCGGTCCGTGGCTGCTCGAGGTCCGCGGCGGCGAGGGCCTGACCAGCGCCGACGGGGACATGGACTTCCTGGCCTACGGCAGCATGGGTGCCTACCGGCTCCAGGTCCAGGGGTGCAGCACCCCGCAGGTGCCACCCGCCCGGCCGGCCGGACTGACGCTCACTCCCTCGGGTGCCGACCTGGTCGCCACCTGGACCGCGCCGAGCAACGACGGCGGGTCGGCGCTGACCGGATATCGGCTGACCCTCAACGGCCAGGGCGCCGTCGACGTGGCCACCGGCGTCACCAGCCACACCTTCGTCGGTGCGGCGGCCGGCAACGTCACCGTCGAGGTGCGTGCCGTCAACGCCATCGGCTCCGGTGCGGCCGCGACCGCGACCTGGAACGCCACCACGGTCCCGAGCCAGGTCACCAGCGTCGAGGTCGTGACCGACGGCGTGACCTGCAACTTCGGCGATGGCCGGGCCGTCCGCGGCATCCGGGTGGGCTGGCGCGCCCCGGCCAGCAACGGCGGCACGCCGGTGACGAGGTACGAGCTCCAGCAGGAGGGCGAGGGACGGTGGGGCAAGCTGTTCGAGTTCCGCTCCACCGGCGGGAACGACAGCGTCTCCACCTGCTTCAACCCGGTCGCCGGGGAGAAGGCCACCTACCGGATCGTGGCAGTGAACGCCAACGGGGCCGGCGCGGCGTACGACTTCGAGGCGCTGCTGAAGGGTCCGCCGGCACGGATCACCCCGGACGTCACCACCGACCGGGACGCCCGAACGGTAACCGCGACCTGGGAGACGCCGTTCGACGGGGGCGAGCCGATCCAGCGCCTCTACCTCACCCTGACCCACGGGGTGGACGGAAAGCCGGTCGCGGTCACCCTGCCACCCGGCACCACGTCGTACACCTTCACCGGGGTGAAGACCGGTCCCAAGCACCTGCTGCTGACCGCCTCCAACCTCTGGGGTCCGGAGAGCGTCAACTCGCGCCCAGGCAACGTCAGCGACACGTTCTTCGAGATGCCTCCGATCTCTCCCGACCCCGGCCCGGTCAACTCCAGGAGCATCAAGGGCAAGGTGCTGGACAAGGCCTCCGGCTCGCTGCGCGTCACCTGGGACCCGGTGGTGCCTGCCGACCCGGTCCACGACCCGATCCTCTGGTACGACGTGTGCGTCGACGTGATCGGTGAGATCCACCAGCCCGGTGACGTCATCTTCGGCGACGGCGCGACCCGCGGGACGGACCTCTGTGGCGACCGCACCACCGTCGCCCTGACCGCCGACGCCAGCGAGGAGCCGTTCATCGACCTGACCGGCCTGAGCATTGGCAACCACTACGTGACGGTCACGCCGGTTAACCCCGGCGGGCCGGCGTTCATGCCGGCGATGGCGATCGCCAGCTTCGACACCACCGCGATCACCTGCCCCACGGAGTACACGGTCGCCAACGGCCAGCTCACCTGGGAGTGGGAGTGGTTGGGGGACAACGTCAACTACTGGACCGTGCGTGCCCGGCGGTTGCCTGAGACCGGGTGGACCGTCTGGGAGTCCGGCCTGCCCTACTTCATGCTCGGCGTCTCCCAACGGCCCGTCACCCCGGGCGAGTGGGAGATCGAGGTGACCGCGAACCTGCGCAACGGCCACACCGGTCCGCCGGTCGTGTGTGCGGTGACCGTGCCGGAGCCGGTGGTCCCTGGGACCGACCCCGAGCCCACTCCGGAGCCGACACCGGAGCCGACGCCGACGCCCGAGCCGACGCCCGCTCCGACCGACTTCCCGACCACGCCGCCGGCTCCGCCCACCCCGGGGCCGTCGAGCGAACCCCAGCCCGTCCCGACTCAGCCCGTCCCCACCTCGGCCGTGCCCAAGGCGCTGTCGGCACCTCGGGTCACCGCGGTCAAGCCGGGCGGCAAGGGCGGCGCGAAGACGGTCACCGTGGCATGGTCCGCACCGGCCTCGGCGGGATCCAGCACGGTCACCACCTACGAGGTGACCGTCTACAAGCTGAAGAACGGCAAGCCGGTCGTCGCGAGCCGCAAGACCGTGACGGCGAGCAAGCGGAAGCTGGAGCTCAAGCTGAAGGCCGGGACCTACAAGTTCGCCGTTCGGGCGAAGAGCGCGGTCGGCTGGAGCGCAGCCAGCTCGATCTCCAAGGCGGCCAAGCCGCGCTGACCGTTGCTTCCGGCTAAGTCCGGTAGGTCTGGGCAGGCTTGCTCAGGTCAAGGGGGCAGCGTCCGCCTCGGCCTGGGCGGCCACGCAGAACTCGTTGCCGTCGGGGTCCGTGAGGGTGACCCACCGGAAGGAGTCGTCGCCGCGGCGCCCGACGAGCGTCGCGCCGGCGTTGACCAGCCGCTCCACCTCGCCGTCGAGGTCGTCGGCCGTGAGGTCGAGGTGGACCTTGTTCTTGCCCGGCGTCGGGTCACCGACCTGCTGGAAGGCCATCGTGATCGGGCCGCCGGTGACCAGCAGGAAGCTGCCGTCGTACGGGTCGGCGACCTCGCCGCCGACCTGATCGGCCCACCAGCGCGCCAGCGGCGCGGGGTCGCGGGAGTCGAAGTTGACCATGCCGAGTCGAAGAGTCATGTCACGAAGGTAGAGGTCGGCGCGGGAGCAGGCTAGAGGTCCAGCGGGCGCTGGTCGGAGTCTGTTTACCTGCGCGGCCGTGCGTTCACGCGCTGGAAATCAAGGTGACACGAGTCCGGTAGGCGCGTCCCCCAGGTTGGGTATGCCGTCTTTCGGCAGGCCCGGCGCGTGTGAGACGTGCCCGGTTCTCGTTGCACCTCGACCAAGGAGAGCCTGTGAAGAAAGTACGAAGCGCGTCTCGACAAGGGACACGTCCCAAGGTCCGCACCGGGGGGCGGGTGCAGCGCAGGCTCCTGGCGACCGGAGCAGCCGCCAGCCTGGGGGTCGCCCTCCTCGCGGGCACCCCGGCGACCGGGGCAACCGACGTACCGGTCCAGGTCGCGGCGGCCGGCTCGTTCGATGTCAACGAGGCGACCCTCGCCGAGATCACCGCGGCACTGGAGTCCGGCACGTTGACCAGCGTCGAGCTCACCGCGATGTACCTGAACCGCATCGCCGCCTACGACCACGGCGGCATCACCCTGAACTCGGTGGTGGTGCAGAACGAGGCCCTGCTCGCCGAGGCGGCTCGGATGGACCAGCTCCGGGCCGAGGGCACGATCCTGGGCCCGCTACACGGGATTCCGTTCACGGTGAAGGACAGCTACAAGGTCAAGGGCCTGACCGTGGCCTCGGGGTCGCCGGCGTTCAAGAACCTGGTGGCCAACGAGGACGCCTTCTCCGTGAAGATGATCCGCGAGTCGGGTGGACTCCTGATCGGCAAGACGAACATGCCGCCGATCGCCAACGGGGGCATGCAGCGCGGTGTGTACGGCCGTGCCGAGAGCCCGTACAACTCGCGCTTCCTGACGGCCGCCTGGGGCTCGGGATCCTCGAACGGCTCGGGGACCTCGACGGCTGCCAACTTCGCGGCGTTCGGGATGGGTGAGGAGACGGTGTCATCCGGTCGCTCGCCGGCCTCGAACAACGGCTTGATCGCCTACACCCCCTCTCGCGGACTGATCTCCATCCGAGGCAACGCACCGTTGTGGCCGACCCGCGACGTCGTCGTCCCGCACACGCGCACCGTCGAGGACACCCTGACGGTCTTGGACGTCCTGGCTCAGGAAGACGCAGCGCCCGACGGTGACTTCTGGCTCACCCAGCCCTTCGTCGACCTCCCCGACATCGAGGACGTCCGTCCGGAGTCGTACCTCGACCTCAAGGACACCAGCGCCCTCGCGGGCAAGCGGATCGGCGTCCCCCGGATGTACATCAACAAGGACACCGTCTCCACGACCCCGATCGCGACCCGCGCGTCCGTGATCGAGCTCTGGGAGCGCACCGCCCGCGACCTCCGCGCCCAGGGGGCCGAGGTCATCGAGGTGGACTTCCCGCTCGTCGAGAACTACTTCGAGGATCGACCGGGTGCCAAGAGCATGTACACCCGAGGCTATGTGCCCGCGGCATGGCGCACCCTGGAGACCGGCGACTACTCATCCTTCTGGATGGAGAAGTTCCTGAAGTCCAACCAGGACAGCAACTACCCGTCGTGGGCGAACGTCGATCCGGCCACCGTCTTCCCGTACCCGAGCCGCCTTCCTGCGAACCCGGACTCGACGACGAGGTCGTACGCCACTCGCATCGAGGCGATCAAGACCCGGATGCCGAAGGACCTGTTCGCCGTCGAGGGTTTGGCCGAGACGGTCAAGGGCTGGGACCGGACCCGCGAGGAGGACTTCGACTCCTGGTTGGTCAAGAACGACCTGGACCTTCTCGCGTTCCCGTCGGTGGCTGACATCGGGAAGGCGAACGCCGACGTCAATGTCGCCTCGAACACCGCTGCGCACGCCTACGGCGTCGGACGATCGGCGACTGATCACGTCATGCGTGTCTTCGGCCTGCCGAGCGTCTCGGTGCCGATGGGGCTGCTGTCGGACATCGACATGCCGATGAACGCGACCTTCGTCGGTATGCCGTACACCGACAACGACCTGCTCTCCGTCGCCTACGACTACGAGCAGGCCACGAAGAACCGGCAGCCGGCGCCGCGGACGCCCGCGTTGCCGCAAGATGTCGTCACGGTGACAACAGACGCCGCGCAGCGACCCGAGAACCGGGCCGACGTGACGGCGCCCGGGCTCGACGTGGACGTACAGAAGGTCGACTGGGCCGGGAACACGCCGCGCATGGTGGTGACCGTCACCACCGACGCTGACGTCCCCGCCGACAGCGTGTGGCTCACCGTCAACGGCGACGAGATGACGCTCACCGAGTTGGACGTGCCCGGGACCTACCAAGCGGTCACCGTGATGGATCGCTACCAGTACCCCGGTGACACCGGACCGACGAACACTGTCACCGTGCTGGCCCTCGCCAAGGACTCCGCTCGCAACGCCGCGGCGTTCACATCCTCGGTCAAGGTCGCGAGCCTGGTGGGAGGCGAGCCCGCGCCCGAGGTGCCGGCGACCCCGACACCGACGCCCACGCCCACGCCGACCCCGACGCCGACACCTGCGGTGCCGACCCCGTCGGTGCCGGTCCCGCCGAAGGAGACCAAGGCGACCCCGGCCATCTCCGTCGTCAAGCTCAACGGCAAGGTCAAGATCGGCCAGAGGGCGAAGTTCGTGGTTATCGTGAGTACGCCGTCAGGGCTGGCCAAGGGCACCGTCACCGTGGCCCCTGGCGGTAAGCGCAGCTTCACCGGCAAACTCGTCAAGGGACGCTTCACGGTCGTCCTGCCGAAGTACTCCAAACCCGGCAGGAAGCAGGTGAAGGTCGCCTACAGCGGTAACGAGTCGACCCGCAAGGCGACCAGAAAGGTCACCGTGCGGGTCACTCGCTGACGATCGCCTAGCGCTGCACGCATGGGGGCAGGTGGGACTGGACAGTCCCGCTTGCCCCCATGTGAACGTCGGGTCAGCGGCGCCGCTCGCAAGAGCTGAGCTGCTCGCCGGTCAGGCAGCGGTCCCGGCCCCTGTCACCGTTGAGACGGTCGCGTCCGGGGCCGCCGACGAGGAGGTCGGCTCGCTCGCCGCCGATCAGGACGTCCTTCCCGCCACCGCCGAAGGCTCGCACCCGGAAGCCGCGCCCGTGCCGCACCTGGAACAGCTCGGGCTTGCCACCCCCTTGGAAGGTGACCATGCCGGGGGCGGCGTTGCCGTCGAACACGAACTCCTCGACCCCCGACAGTCGCGCGACGCGAGCGCCGCGCTGCTCGATGAATCGCTTCGGCACCTGGATCACCATGTCGTAGCCGCGGCGGGGACCGCCATAGTTTTCGAACTCCACCCGGTCCCTGCCCCCGCCGCCTTTGAGGGTCCGAGCGCGCTGGTCCGGCCAGTTCCGCTCGACCTCGACGCGCAGGAGGTCGTCGCCGGACCCGCCTCGCGCCACCGTCCCGGCGACCGTGGCGAGCAGGTCGTCGCCCGGGCCACCCAGGAGCTTGGTGTCGATCGCCTTCGGCAGGCCGATGACGGAGTCGTCGCCGTCCTCGCCGCTGAGCCGGTCCGTGCCGTAGCCGCCGGAGACCACGTCGTCGCCGGGGCCACCGCTGACCACGTCGTCGCCCGACACCGGCTTGCTCCCGCGCGACCGGTCGCGGGTGGCGTCGCCGTCCAGCTCGTCGTCGCCGGGACCGCCGGTGATGACGTCGTCCCCGCCGCCGCCGAGGATCTGGTCAGGCGCGGGGCCTCCGATGAGGACGTCGTCGTAGGGAGACCCGATGATTCCGGTGTACTTGTCGGCGGGTGTCGGGGCGAAGGTGTCGGTGCCGTCTCCGGTGGCGGTAAGCGCAGCCAGGTCGACGGTGACGGGACCGGGGGCGTCGGCGTAGGAGACCTTGTCGGCGTAGACCCACTCACTGGGGTCGAGACCCGCAGGGCCGGTGTCCGCGCCCAGGTCGACGTAGTCGTCGCCGGGGCCCGGCTGGATCAGGTCCCCCCAGTAGTCGTCGCTATAGAGGTCGTCTCCGCCGAAGAGTCGGTCGTCCCCCGGCCCGCCGATGATCTCGTCGTCCCCCGCCAGTCCGCAGATCGTGTCGTTGCCGCCGGCGCCGTCGATCCGGTCTGTCCCCTCGGTTCCGACGATCACGTCGTCGCCGGGCGTCCCGACCACCCTGGGGGCCCGGCCCGCGACCTCCGGGACGACGATGCTGGCCACCTTGCCGTCGCAGGTCGCGGCGGGCTCATCGGCCTGCGGTGCTGCCCCCGCGGGGCAGACGGGCGCGACCACCGACAACGCGAGCGCGAGACCGATCACGGTGATGGTTGGACTTCGCATGGGTGCTCCTTGGACAGATGAGGGGTGCCGTACCCAGGTCAACGAGTGAGACGCCACCGCGGGCCGAAAAGTTGTGATGCTCATTCAAGCGGGCGACCGCGAGTCGTCGCCGAAGGGCGCACTGGTCGCCACCGCGGGTTCACCTTCAGCCATCAGCGTGGAGGTGTGGCCCAGTCAGGGGCCGCACGACACGAGAGAGAAGGAAGCCATGCCACAGCAGCGTTCTCGGGCCCTCGCCGCCATCGGCGCAGGGGCGCTCGCCCTGTCCGTCGCGGCGGTGATCACGCCGACCGCCGTACTCGCCGCCCCGGACCACACCACCGCGCGCCCCGGAGGCTCGCATCAGGACTGGGCGGCCACGGCGTACCGCGGCCGGATCCAGGTCGTCGCCGGTCCCGACGAGGACCAGCGCACCCTCGACGGGGTGGTCTTCAACGACCGCAACAAGAACTCCCGGCAGGACCGTGGCGAGCGCGGCATCAGCCGCGTGACGGTCTCCAACGGCCGGGACGTGGTGACCACCGACCGCGGGGGCCGCTACCGCCTCCCGGCGTACGACAACATGAACGTGTTCGTCACCCAACCGGCCGGCTACCAGGTGCCGGTGGACGAGGCGAACGTCGCGCAGTTCTCCTACATCCACCTGCCGCAGGGCTCCCCGGCACTGCGGTACGGCGGTATCGCGCCCACCGGCGAGCTGCCGGACCAGGTGAACTTCCCGATGGCGCGCAGCCTCGCGACCTGGTCGCCGTGGCAGAGCTGCATCATGGGCGGCGACGTCCAGACCTACAACCAGGCGGAGGTCGGGTACGCCCGCTCCGGCGCGTTCGCCGACCTGGCCGCACGCAGCGACTACACCGGCTGCGGCGCGCTGTTCCTGGGCGACATCGTGGGAGACGACCTGTCCCTCTATCCCCAGACCCGCGAGCTTTCGAGCATGCTCAACGGACCGGCGCGCTTCCTGCCCGGCAACCACGACCTCGACTACGACGACCCGACCGGCGAGCACCGGTTCGATACCTACCGGGCGGCGTTCGGTCCGGACTACTACTCCTACGACGTCGGCAAGCTCCACGTCGTGGCGTTGAACTCGGTGCAGTACCGCCAGGGTCAGTCCTACTTCGGGGGCCTGGGGGAGCAGCAGCTCCAGTGGCTGCGTCGCGACCTGGCGCGGGTGCCGAGGCACAAGACCGTGGTGCTCGCATCACACATCCCGCTCCTCAACTTCCACGACCAAGCCCAGACCCGCCACCAGGTCAAGGAGGTCAAGGAGGTTCACGCGATCGTCGCCGGACGCGACGCGGTCTCGTTCGCCGGCCACAGCCACACCACCGAGGTGATGCGCAAGGGTGACTCGACGGCCGGCTGGACGCAGACCTGGGGAGTGGGCGCGCTTCCGTTCGACCACATCACCGCCGGCGCGATCGCCGGTGACTGGTACTCCGGTCGGGTGACCGACGACGGGTTCCCGACCTCCATCCAGAAGGACGGCGCCCGACCCGGCGTCCTGACCTTCCAGTCCGGCCCCCGCGGGCACACCGAGCGGTTCAACATCACCGGTGAGGATGACTCGGTCCAGATGGCAGTGGGCGTCAACTCGCCCCGCTACCGGGAGTGGTTCGTCGCCCACCGCACCAACCGCCCCGCACCGGTGTTCGCGGACCCGACCCGCGTTTCCCGGGCCGATCTCGTCGGGCAGACCTACCTCACCGCCAACGTCTACCTGGGCTCCACGGGCACCCGGGTGACCGTCTCCGTCGACGGTGGCGCCGCCCGGCCTGCTCAGCGCACCCAGCAGATGAGGGGCGAGGCGAAGAACACGGGCGCGGAGTGGTCCGACCCGGTCGCCGTCCAGGAGCAGCTGGTCCACGGCGGCAACCCAGCCGAGAGCACGATGCACCTGTGGCGGCTCGCGCTCCCCACCGACCTGGCGGTCGGCCAGCACACCGCCAAGGTCACCAGCACGGACCGCAACGGCCGCGTCAACACCGAGACCATCGAGTTCACGGTCACGGAGTGAGTGGCACAAGCTCCTGACGGGAAGCCCTCGCGAGGCGTGGCCTCGCGGGGGCTTCCTGCTGCGCGGGCGCCCGCGTCGGACTGTCTACCTATGTGTGGCGCTGGATTAGCGCTTGTCCGCCCACGGCCGCACGTGTTGTACGACGTCGGCGTAGAAGGTGGTGGTCACGCTCTTGACCGACCCGATGAGGGTGCCGGTGCCTGCGGCTCGCTTCGAGCCGAGCGGCAGGTCCAGGGAGATGGTGAAGGACCTGATCTCGCGCTGGTCCTCGGGCAAGAGACAGGACGGGTCCTGGCGCACCTTTCCGAGCAAAGCCGCCGTCGAGGTCGAGCGTGGTCCCGCCAGATGCGCCTCGATGCGAATGGAGTCCTTGGCGGCCTCGGGGATCTGACGGAGCAGCCAGCTCACCCGGGTCTGCGGCCGGGTCTCGCCGCGGGGTGCCTGCACGGTGATGGCTGCGGTGGCCTTGTCGGCGCGGAGGTCGGCACCGACCACGAGCACGTCCACGGCTCCGGGGACCTTGAGCCGCCCGAACAGCAGCCCGGAGTCGGCGAGCTGCTGGCGGCGGCTGGCGTGGTCAGGCGTTTCACGAGGGGTCAGCGCCTGGACCTCGACCCCGAGCAGACCGGACAGATGGTGGCCCAGGTGTTGGACCAGCTCATCGAAGCGGGCACTCACCTCGCCGGTCGCCTTGTCGGAGGCTCGCGCAGTCTTGGCCTTCACGGCGTCCCGCACCTTGACCCAGTTCGGGCCCATGTCACCTAGGCCGCCCATCCCGGAGCGGGCGTGAGTCATGTAGCGGATGAACTCGGCGAGCACCTTGTCCTGCGTGGAGTCTGCGACGCCGCGGCGGGCGGTCAACATGGCCTCGGCGCGGATCTGGTCCCAGGACAGGTGGTGCAGGGCGACCTTCTTGAGCTTGCGCCGGTCCACGGGCACCGGGTGGTCGGCGTCGCCACCGGCCAGCTCGTTGCTGATCGTGATGACCGCGTCGTACCCGCGGGTGCGGGCGATCTCGACGTAGTTGTCGATCTGCTGTGCGTCCAACCGGCCGGCCGAGGTCTTCACCTCGACCAGAGCCGTCCAGGTCTTCTGGCCCCGGGTGACCTGTAGTACGCCGTCAGGCCGGTACGCCTCCTCGTCCTGACCGAACGGGACCTCGATGAAGGTCGTGAGGGCGCCTCTGGGGGCGCCACACTTCGTGGTCAAGGCGGCCCCGAACTCGCGCACCATGCTCATCACTGCGAGCAGCGCGGAGGTGGCGCGTCGCTCCTGCTCCTCGCCGCTGCCTATCCCCGCAACGGGGAACAGCCGAGCTGGTTGCCAGTCGTTGCCGTCGCTAGCCGGGATGGAGGCGTCCCAGTCGGCGGGGAGTCGCGGAGCACGCGTGGGCCGACGAACGGAGACGCCCCTGCTCGGGGTGGCCAGCTGTGCTGGTTGTTCCTCGACGGGATCGGCCCCGTTGTGCTCCGGTGCAGGGCTCTCTTTTTCGGAGGCGAGGTCCTCAGTGGGCGCCGCATCGCTATCCACCTCGACCCCGTACGCCGACACCAGAGACGCGAGACCCTCGTCGTAGCCCTGGCCGATGGCTCGGACCTTCCACTCGCCGTTGCGGCGGTAGAACTCGCCGAAGACGAGCGCACGCTCGGTGGTCGCGTCATCGATGTTGAAGACCAGGAGATCGCTGGCGTCGGCGGTGCGCTGCACGCGCATCCGGATCACCTCGGCGTCGCCGAAGGTCGTGCCGGTCGAGGGGTCCAAGCTGGCTGAGATCACGATCTGCTCGATCTCATCAGATACGTCGTCCAGCTCGAGGGTCACTACGTCGGAGGACCAGCCCTGCTCGGCCTCGGTCGTGCCAGGCTCCGGTCGCACCTTGTCGCGCAGGTGGACGGCGCCACCTAGGGCAATGGGCTGGTTGTAGAAGACGAAGTCGGAGCCCGACCGCACCTTCCGTCCCGCGTCCAGCAGGAGCACGCTCACGTCAGCGTCGATGACTTGGTCATCCCGGCCACGGCTGTCCAGGAACACGGTCAACCCGCCCAGCTGAGTCCCGAGAGCGCCGAGCGCCGCGTTCGCGCCCTTCTTGAGCTCCTTGGGAGCAGAGATCATGTCGGTCACGGCACGAGCGTCCCAGATGTGCGGGACCGCGGCCCTGAATGAACGATTTCCGATGGGTCAAGGGACGACAGAGTGATGTACAGAAGATCCCGGGCTGACTGCTGGCAGGCCGCCGACCACGCGCGCATACCACCCACTATGACGCGGCGGCGCGAGCACTGTCCGCGGCCGCTGCCCTCTCAGGTGGCGAACCCTGCGGTACGCCACAGATCTCAGATAGTTGCGCAGAACTACATGGGGTCCACGATCCGGCCGGCGATCTCTGTGGGGCACCCCAGAGCCTCCATCAGACCCAGTGCGATTCAGTTCACCGGCCGCAACCAAGAGCGGCGTTGTGGTGTCCTAGACACGTGATCAGGATGCGATGCGCTCGTCTGGTGATCGTCACAGCGCTGTTGGCTGGGTCCGGTTGCTCGGAAGCCAGTGATCCGGATGGTGCTACCCCGCCGTCCGGCGCATCGAGCACGAGCCCCGCTCCTCGAGCCTCGACGCCGCCCCCGCCCTGGCCGATCGCTCAGGTACGGGTGGATCGGATCGCCGATGGCCTTCCTCGAGAGGACTCCAGTCTGCCCACAGCTTTCCCCCCGGACGACAGCGTCTTTCCCGACCTGCTCGGAGATCCACCGGGTCGAGCGCGCCTGACGTACCACCCCCGTGAGTCGTTCGACGATCGTGGCGGGTGGGGAGCGGAGCGGGTGTTCTTCCTCGGGGTCGACGGGCTGTGGCGGTCCTTGGAAATGGTGGACCTACGACTCCCCGCGTCAACGCACCCCGGCTCTGACACATACGGGGCGGGTGAGCTCTCGCCGGACGGCAGTACGTGGGCGGCCAAGACGAGAGCGGGCATCATGCTGCTCGACCTGGCGACGGCCCGCTCTCGCGAGGTGCGCATACCCGGGGATCACACCAACTATCTGGCGTGGCGCCCCGACGGCCGCAGCATCGACGTCATGCGTAGCCGCGGGGCATCGAGTGATCGCACCTGGTCCGTCGACCTGCGTTCACTCGACACCAGCCCAGCGCCGTACCTCTTGCCGATCGACGGGTTCGCGGACGACGGATCAGTGGTCACCTTCGCGAAGCGAGGCGACGACACCCTGCGGACCGTTCACCGTGGGCAATCGCAGGTGAGCGGCCTGGTGCCCGTGCCGTACCGCCGTGCTCGCCTAGGTGGGGCGGTGGGACCGAGCCACGTCCTGTTCGGTCTCAACCGGGCGCTGCTGGCCGTCGATCGTCGCTCCTGGGCGCCGGTGGCGCGGTTGCAACTGGGCCGGCGTGACGCCGTAGGTTGGCCGCGCGGTTGGTGGGATCAGGACACGGTCTGGTTCTACGACGGAGGCCGAGGGCTGCTCACATGGGACGTTGCTACCGGTCGGGCACGACTGCTGACCCGTGTCAGTCCCGGGGCTCGCAGCGCTACCTACTGGAGCGCCAGTGTTGCCGTTGACCTGATGCGCTGATCCGTCCGTATCTGCCGCGATCCGAGTTTGCGCTCATGCCGATGAGCGTGTGCAGCCGTCCCGGGCTGAGATGCTTGGCACATGAACTATGTGTCCCCATGGGATCGCCTTTTGGCTTCGCTCAGGTCGTGGGCGGACGCGCGAGAGGTGAAGGACGGCATCGAGGTCTCATTCACAAGTGGTGCCGGGCGGCGCACCGTGGAGATCGTCATGACACCCAGCGGTTGGGACGAACTTGCCGAGGTCATCGGGCGTGAGTCGCCCGACAGCATCAAGCGCCGCCTCCTGACACTGGAGGATGACAAGTCCTTCCTGGTGTGCGACTCAGGCGTCGAGTTGATCGCTTCCTCGACCCGCGATCTGCCTGCCGACGAGTTCGCGGACTTCAACCCAGACCCTGGCGGTCAGTGGGTCGTCACCGACAAAGCAGGCAACGTGGTCAGCCGATTCGCTGACTGGACTGACGAGGATCGCTGAACGCACTCATCTGCCGCGATGAGTGCGTCTTTTCCCCGCGTGACGGCGTAGCGAAGCGTCCGAATCTGGCACCCCTCTGTGTCAAGGACTGGGTGAAGTGTGGGCGCTAGGTCAGCGATGGAACGGCGCGTGAAACTCCACGACGCCTGGACCGAGCACCTCGGTGTGCTCGACGTCGGCCCCGTACTCGGTCCAGCGCCAATTGCCGCGTCGGATCACGACCCGAAGGATGCGCTCCTCTGAAGAGACACCTTCCGCGTCCAGGGTGAGTTCCTGTTTGTCATCCAGCCGAACCTGCACGTCCTCGCCGTCCGCCTGCGTTCCCGTCAGCTTATGCCAGTTGTCATACGGCCGACCGAACCATCCTGAGGGAAGTCGGAGCGTGGCGACCTCGTGCTGTGCGAAGAACTCCTCGACGGCCCGTGCGATCGCCGAGGGGTTTCCCAGAGAAGTCACCTGCGCATCATCCACGACGTTCGCGCGCCGCGGGACAAGACGCGCAGCGGGCTCCCCGCTGTCTCAGGAGGCCACTGGCAGGGGGTCGTAGGCTGCTCTTCGAGGGGTCCGAGAAGTGACTTGTCCGAAGAGTTGGTGTGGGGATGTGAGCCGGCCGCGCTGGAGTCAGAGTCGTTGCCCCGTTGTCCTCCCGGGCCCGTCCTCTGCGGCGCCTCAGTGGTGCGGACGGCGTCGTTGAACATGGTCTGGAAGACGATGTCGGACAGTCGGCGCTTCACGCACCGTATGGCCTCCATCAGTGCTTTCCCGTCGGTCTTCTTGCGGTCGTAGTAGGCCCTGCCTTCGGTGGGATTGCGCAGCTGGACGCGGGCCATGGTGTGCAGGACCCGGTTGATCTGGCGGTTGCCTTTACGCGACAGCCGGTGCCGGACCTAGCGTGGGCAGCCGAAATGAGAGCGACGACCCGGGCACCTGGACCGAGCCTCGCCAGGCACCGGTCCTGGGTCAATGGAACAAGTAGCCGAGGAGCGGATGCCTCCATGCGGCGGGAACTACGATCCGAGCATGGACAAGGGCGCTGCACTGGTGGCCGCTCGCAGCAGCAAGTGGGAGGCCCGGGCAGTCGCTGCGGAGGCACTGGCTTCGATGGACGATGTGGAAGCCGATGCAGCGCTCGGCGCGCTGCTCAACGACGAAGATCTCGTCGTCATCGAGCGCGCAACCGCCTGTCTCCTGGGGCTTCCCACGACCAGGGCACTTAAACGCTTCACAGGCGCGTACGCCGTCGTTGACGATCAGCGTGGAGACGCGATGAACGATCAGTTGCGTGTCGCCGTCGTAAAAAATCCAAAGCTTCGACCCGCGCTGCTCGAAATGGCGAACGGTGGAGACGCTGGAGCGCGAGCCGTACTCGCGTGGCTCGGCTAACCTCACTCATCTGCCGCGTATGGCCTCACAAACGTCGACTCATGCCGTGGCGTTAAGACTTGCGGATGCTCCTGGGCTTTCACACGTATGGCTTGCCAAACAGGCAAGTGGCTGCGTAACTTGCCTTCATGGCAAGCGAACCTTTCGGGCTGGACGACCCTGGCCCTCACCGTGCGATGGGCGACGCAGAGGATGCCCGGGGAGTTCTCCGGGATCTGGACTACGTCCGGGCCCGGTTCGGTCATCGACTGGCCACGCCGTGGTGGTACAAGGTCATGGCCTCCGTGATCGTGGCCGCGCTCTTCACTGGCGCCGGCATGCCGTACGAGAGCATCTCCCTTGGCTCCTTCAGCACCGGAGCCTTCCTGGTGGTGTTCGCTGCGGTAGTGGGGCCGGTGGTCTTGCGTGAGCTACTCAAGCGCAGCACCGGAGCTTCCTTTGACCGGTACAACAACGGTTGGACGATCCCTTCGGTGGCGCTGATCGGCTTGCTGGTGGTCTGCGTATCGCTCCAGACCTTCGCCGACATTGACCTGGCCCCTTTGGTCGGTGCCGCGGTCGGGTTCGTCTTCACCTACCTCTACGAGCAGTGGACCGACCGGCGTCTTGCGCGCGGCGAGTTTCCCGCCGGGAAGCGAGCCCGGGCGTGAGCAAGGCGCCCAGGTTCGACGAGGTCATTCATGCCCGCAACAGGCTGCACATCTGTGCGCTGCTGGCTGAGGTGGACTCCGTCGACTTCGCCACCGTGCAAGAAACCCTGGGTGTCAGTGACTATGTCGTCAGCAAGCACCTCAAGGTCCTCGTGGACGCTGACTACGTCCGTACTCACAAGGAGAAGCAGCAAGGCCGGGCACGGACATGGTTGAGCCTCACCGACACCGGGCGGACGGCACTGCATGCACACCTCGCTGAGCTGCGCCGGATCACGGGACTCGGCGACTGAAGCCCAAGAACCATCGATATCGTCCGCGCGCTCTGATAGCCGGATCTGCCGCCACTCACGCGTTCCAGCGATGTGCGTCATGCCCACGCGAGACTGACACGAATATGGTCGACGCGAGGGCGCCGTCCTGGCCCAGCTCACCTCCGACAAGAGCCGCACCACGCCCACCGCTTCTACGAGCGTCTCGGTTATGCGGCAACGCACGAGGGCTTCAAGCTGACCCTCTAGATGTGATGCCCAGGCACGATGCCCGTCCGCCCCTCCCAGGAGCCGTGCTCGGAGAGGGGCCGGAAGCGGTAGGTCGCGAACTCGTGGTGGAAGTCGCGCCGCTCCCGTTCGCGCATCGCCGCGGCGTGCCGCTGGGGCTCGGGCACGTCCGAGCGGCCGTGCACCATCTCCACCATCTGACGGACGCTGTGCCAGACCGAGAACGTCGAGATGGTCCGGGGCGGCCTCAGGGCGGCGACCGCGAGCGTCACGCCCGGGTGGTCGCGCACCAGACGCTCCACCGGCCTGCCGTGGTGCAGGAAGCGGAGAAGCTCCGGGATCTTCATCCGGGCCAGCGTCACGGCCACCACCGGCTCGTCCTGCTCCCAGCCGCCGGCGCGCTGCGGCAGGCCCGGCAGCGCGGCGATGCTGGACCACCGGCGCATGAACTCCAACCGCACGTGCCACCCCTGCGCCAGCCTGCGTCCCAGTGGGTCGCGTGCCAGGAAGTGGGTCAGCGCCGCCTCGTCCTGCCACTGCGCGAAGACGGCCAACCGGGTCAGCTGCAGCCGCTCGGGGGAGACCACGGGAGCGCCGAGCCGCATCAGCGACAGGCACTCGACGTGGTCGAGACCGGGCGTCGAGCTCGCCGGAGGGCGCACCAGTGCCCGTGCCCCGACCCGCCAGGGGACTTCCGCGAGGTGGAAGCTGTGGATCGTCACGACGCGCGCTCCAGCTTGTAGTGGAGTCGGACCACCGGCGCGTTCCAGAGTCGCAGCTCGTGGTCGGTGCGCAGCACGCCGTGCGCGTCGACGTACGCGTGGAAGACCTCGTGCAGCGGGACTCGCGCCGCGTGGTCCCGCCGCTCGCGGACGACGATGTACGCCCCGTCCTCGCCGAAGCCGCCCTTCGGTGACTCCAGCAGGAGCCCTCCGCCGTCGACGACCGAGGGGCGGAGGAAGACCTGGAGGTTGCCCGACTCGAGGGGGAACGCGACGTGGACGCTCGGGCGGTCAGCGCCGGGCAGCGTCCGGGCGGAGTAGGCGCCGCTGAAGACCGGCCGTCCGTTGCTGCGCAGGTTGCGGGTCCACGCCGCGGCGATCTGGTCGCCGTGGCGGTCCCGGATCGGCGTGACCTGGCTGTCCATCCCGTGGGCGACGTCCAGCGGCCGCATCGGCAGGGCGAGCTGCTCGACGCGACGCCCCCACAACCGCGAGATCAGCTCCCCGCCCGGCCAGAACAGCGGAGACCAGCCGGTCCACACCTCCATCTGCCAGGACGCCGTGTGCTCGTAGAAGTCACGGACGTCCGGGTGCAGGCGGTCCGCGTCGAACCCGGGGCCGTCGAGCACGGACATCGACGACAGCAACCCCGCCCGCGGGTCGTCGTCCAGCGCGCCGCCGTGCCGGGCCGCCTCGGTCTCTAGCCACTCGGTGCTGACCAGGGATGACTTGCTCACGGGTGCATCGAGCCACCGCTCGCGTCCCTCGAGGTCGACGCGGCGGCCGGTGAGCTGCCAGAACTTCCGGGACCCCAGGTCCAGCATGTGAAGCACGAGCCGAAGTGTGCCCTAGCTAGGACGTCCCGGGAGGTCACGTCTAGCCCGGGGTTGGCGTGTCTTCCTCGATCTCTTCGTACCGCTGGTGCAGCCGGTCGCGGACCTGCTCGGGCGTGTACGCCTGCCGCTTCCGCTCTCCGCGGGCGACCACCACGCCGGTCGCCACCACGCCGGCCATGCCGGCCATCCCGAGAAGCTTCCACCACGTCGCCGCGCGCATACGGGCGACCCTAGCCCCCATGGGGCACGATGCCTCGCGTGAGTGACATGCGCGCCGAGGGCATCTCCGTCGAGGAGGCCGCCCGCCTCACCCGCACGGGCGACCTCTGGCTGTTCCGCGGCCGCACCACCGCCGACCGCGCCATCCGGACCCTCACCAACGCCCCCGTCAACCACGTCGGCATGGCGGTGGTCATCGACGACCTGCCGCCGCTGCTGTGGCACGCCGAACTCGGCAAGGCACTCGTCGACCACTGGTCCGGCGACTTCCACCGGGGCGTGCAGCTGCACGACCTCGGCGACGCGGTGACCCGGTGGCGGGAGACCTACGGCCAGGCGGCGTGGATGCGCCAGCTCGCCCCGGAGGCGGGTCGGGAACAGGAGGACGGCGCACTGCGCGCGATCGCGCGCCTCGACGGAGTCTCGTTCCCCAGCACCGCCCGCCTCGCCGCCCGGTGGCTAGGCGGGCGCGACGCCCACCAGCCGCGCCGCAAGCGCGGACAGCGGGTTCGTCCTGAGGCGGCGTTCTGCGCGGAGGCCGTGGCGCTGACCCTCCAGGAGATGGGGATCGTCGAGGACGGCTGGAAGCCGACGTGGTTCGACCCAGGCACCTTCTGGAGCGGTGAGTTCCTGCCGCTGCTTCCCGGCTGGTCCTACGGCGCGGAGATCCAGGTCGGCGCGCTCCCGCCCAAGACCGCGAAGGTCCCGAGCGCCCGGAGGCGCTGGCGCTAGCGCCGCCCCGAGAGTGCCCCTCTACACCTTCAACCGGTCGACGGTTCTGGTGATGCTTTCACCGTCCCGCTCGAGGAACACGATCTCCCCGAACTCCAACGTCGACCAGTCGTCGGTGCCCTCGGTCAGCGGCTCGGAGGCGAAGATGACGGACGTCGCCTCCTCGACACTGCAGTCCTCGAAGCCGTACGTCGAGTCGTCATGGAAGTTCCGACCCATCAGCAGATACATCGGCTCCAGGAGCATGGAGAGGGCGAAGTCGTCCGTGCCCGGGCCGGACTTGCGCAGCTCTCTCCAGTCACCAGCCGGGTCAGTCTCGCCCTGGTGCCCGGTTCCGACGTTGACCCCGATGATTCGGTTCGGAGAAACCAGAGCCACCTTCAGCTTGGTCAGTGCTGGGAGATCGAGATCCTTCATCGCCTGCACCAGGAGCCTCAGCATCTCCTCGAAAGCGCGCTTCACGTCCTCGTCGCTGTCGCTCTCGAGCAGGGACAGCAGGAGCACGTAGAGGAACTCCGTGTCCGTGTTCCCCCTCATCTGCTCCAGGTACTCGTCCTTGCAGTGCTGCAGCAGCTCGCGCTGCAAGAGCTTCCAGTTCGGCACGTCGCCGTTCTGCGCGATGATCCAAGGGGTCCCTTGGTAGGAGAAGGGGTGGCAGTTCTCATCGGCCAGCACGGTCTTGGCGTTGTAGTCCGCGGCTCTCACATGGGCAAGCATTGTGCTGACCTGGAGACTCGGCACGATCCCGCCGACATTGTCGTCGTAGAAGGCCGCCATGGGGCGGTGGTAGAGGAAGGGCTCCTCGGGCTTGAGCAGGTGCTCGCCCCACGCTCCGAATCCCCACCCGGCCAGCTGAAGCTGAGGGTGACGCTCCGGGTCGAGGGCCTGGTTGACGAGACTGTTCTCCGGCTTGAGCAGCAGGTTCTCCAGCGGTACTTCTGACCCGATATAGGCGAGAACTCGGCACATAGGTTTCCTTCACTGATGGTTCTTTGCGTCTTTCCGGCATCGCCGCGAGCGTCTCGAGCGTATGCCGGTACGGCGGGCTGGCGCCAAGCGAGCCTGAGATGTCTCCACCCCGGCTACGGTGACCTGATGCCCCTGGCCCAAGGACGACGGCTCCAAAGAGTCGCCGGCGTCCGGGCCGCGCGCTGGGGGGCGCTGGCACTCCTGGTGCGACCGGCGTACATCGCGACCGAGTTCGTCGTTGCCGCGGCGACGACGGGCGGCTACAGCTTCGTCTCCGATTCGGTCAGCCGACTCGGTGAGGTCGGTTGCTCGGCGGCGTACTGCTCGCCGCGGCACGAGCTGATGAACGGCTCGTTCGTGGGCTTCGGCGCCTTGCTGGTCGGCGGTGCGGTGTTGCTCTCGCGGACTCTGGGGCCCTGGGTCACGGGACTGCTGGTGGTCTCCGGGCTGAGTTCGGTCGCGACGGGCCTCGCGCCTCTCGACCAGCACAACACCCTGCACGCGATCGCAGCGACACCCTTGTTCGCAGCGCAGCCGATCGCGCTGATCGTTCTCGGGACGCGGTTGCGGAGTGACCGACCGCGCCTGGCTGGGGGTCTTCTCGCTGCGGGGGTCCTGACCGGTACGGCGGCCGTGTCGTTCGTGCTCTCCGGCGACGGCCCCGCATCCGGTGCCTTCGAGCGCCTTGCCCTGTGGCCGGTGCTGGTCGGGCTGGCCCTGTTCGCGTGGGCGCGGATCCACTCACTACGGGACGAGCCGCACACGCTCGCCACGTAGGTAGGCACGGAAGCCGTCGTCCTGGACGACGACGTCCTGGAGCACGAGTCCGTCGGGCAGGCCCTCGATGTCGTGCTCGATGGTCACGAGCTGGCGCACCAGGGTCGCAGTGGCGTCGGAGAAGAAGTCAGGCCCACCGATGTCGATAGAGCTCGGCTCGAGAACCAGTCGCCCACCTTGGGCCTCCACCGTTCCGGTGGCAGTGACACGTAGGTCGCGGCCCAGGACCTCGACGGTGCGCACGACAGTCGCCTGGCCGTCGGCGGCGGCCCCCACAGAAGTCCCGCCACCGACCTCGTCGGCGACGACCGCGAACGGCACGGTCGCCTCGACGCTCACCCGGCCCGCCACCACCGTCTCGGGACTCGTGACCACGTCCTGGCCCACGGCCTCGACATCATGGAGCAGCGAGCCCTCGGTCACCAGGGTCGCCGCGTCCAAGCGCAGCTCCTCGAACCAGGCCTCGTCCGTGCCCAGGTCTGAAGGGGGCTCCGCGCCAGGGGCACGCGCGGCGTCCTCCGGACGCGAAGAGGGGGAGCGCGCCTCGTCTCCGGGGGCCGGGTCAGTCACCACCCACCAGAAGATCCCTACCGCGACCACCAGGACGAGGAGCATCCCGGCAGCACCGAACATCAGGTCCTTGACTCGGCGCGACTTCATCACGCCAGTCTGCTTGCTCGCTGCGGCCCACCGATCAGCGCGTGGTTGAGAGCCACTCAGCGCAGCTCCGTAGTGCGTCACTTCGGCTCCCTTCTGTTGTCAACCGGTTCGGCGTAGCGTCGTCCCCGCGGTCCGGGAAGTGGCTGATCCGAAGTGTCGATGAGCGGGAGCAGGTCGACCGCGCTGGATTGAAGAGTCGCCCCGCAGTGCCCTCCCGGGCCCGTGCCAAGGTCCTCGCCGGCTGTGTCCCGTTGTGCGTCCTCGAGCAGCTGTCGATAGATCGCGTCGGAGATCCTTCGCTTGAGACACCTGATCGCCTCGAGGGACTTCTTGCCCTCGGCTCGCTTGCGTCGGTAGTAGACGCGGCCCTCGGTGTCGAGCCGGATCTGGCTGATCGCGGCAATGTGGATCATGTGGTTCATCCGCCGGTTCCCGGCCCGTCAGAGCCTGTGCCGGTTCTGCTCACCCGAGGACGCGTCCAGGGGCGCGGTGCCGGTCCAAGACGCGAATCGGTTGCGGTCGGCGAACTGGTCACGTCACCGACGTCGGCCAGGACGCGGGCAGCGACAACTGGGCCGACGCCGGGCAGGTCCATCAGTCGTGAACCACGGGCCAACACGATGGCCTTCAGACGGCTTTCGCGGTCCCGATGAGCGAGGTCACTCGTCCGCCGTCACAGGAAGACGAAGTGCTGCACCCGAACAGCTTAGGCCGGTCGTGCGGACGACGCGCCCGGTTCGCCGCGTGGCCGGCAGAAGTCGCGCCAACCCTGCGGGGTGCGGATGGCGTTGACTGGGTGAGGAGCCGGGGGAGGGCGGATGGATGAGCAGGGATTCACCGCATGGGCGGCCGCTGTCGAGCGGCCGCTGTTACGCGCGGCGTACCTGCTGACCGGGGACCTCCAGCGCGCCGAGGACCTGGTGCAGGAGGCGCTCGTCAAGGTCGCCCTCCGCTGGCCCCGGCTGCAGCACGAGAACCCGACGGCCTACGCCCGGAGAATCCTGGCGCGCGACCACGTCACGGCCTGGCGGCGGCGCCGCCACCGGGAGACCGAGCTCGTCGAGACGGTGGTCGTGCCGGCGGTCTCCTTCGACCCGGACACGGAGATGGTCGTCCGACGGGCGCTCGCCCGGCTCACGCCGTCGCAACGCGCGGTGCTGGTGCTCCGGCACTTCGACGACCTCACCGAACGGGAGACCGCCGCCGTGCTGGGGGTCTCCGTCGGCACGGTGAAGAGCCAGAACGCCGCCGCCCTCGCCCGGCTGCGCACCGGCGCCCCGGAGCTACTCGACCTGATCGGAGGGACCTGATGGACGACGAGAGGGACGAGGAGCGGTACGCCGAGGGCCTGAGCGAGGTGCTGCACCGCGCCACCGACCGGATCGAGAGCCCGGGAATGGCCCGAGCGGCGCTGATCGGGGCGCGGCAAGCCCGGCGTCGACGCGGTGCAGTGGCCGTGGCGGCGGTCGCCGCCTCGGTCCTCGCCGTCCTGGGCGGGATTCGCCTGATCGGAGGCGGCACCATTGGGACGGCGCCCGCCCCGGCGGCACCGACGCCCACGGCCTCGCCGACGCCGACCGGAGCACCGACGCCGTCCGCCCCCGAGCCGCCGGACGAGCCCGTCGTCCACCCGACCTGGGACCCGTTCACCATCGTGGACGCACCGCTGCGCGAGACGGTACTGCCGGTGCGGCTCGTCCCGCCCGAGGAGGCGCCCGCGATCGAGGATGACCCGATGCCGGCGGCCGTCGTGGCCTGGCCGGCGGCGGGGCGGGACGTGATGCTGCTGGGCGAGGACGGGCGATGGCGCTCGGTGCCGGGCACCGCGGAGGCGCTGTCGGGCACGCTGAACGACGTGGTGCGGCCGGTGCTGCCGCATGGCGGGCAGAAGGTCGCGATGTCGACGGACGCGGGGATCCTCGTGGTCGAGGTCGCCACCGGCGCCCGGCGGACCATCCCGTGGCCCGACGAGCTCGCCGAGTGGGACACCGCTCCCGAGCTGCGCTGGGCGCCGCTGGGGAACGCGGCCGGTCTCGCGGTGCTGCACTGGGACGCGACGTGGCTGGTGGAGCTCGACGGCACGGCGCGGAGGGCGCCGTACAGCAGGCCCTACGGCACCGGCCTCGCCTTCGACCCCGTGGGGCCGGTGGTGGAGAAGCGTTGGGAGGAGCTCGACCTCCGGGTGTGGGATGGAGCACCGCACGTCGCCAGCATCACCAGCAGCGTGCCCTTCGGCTACTGGGGCGAGCGTCTGATCTTCGAGCGCGGGCTGGTGGCGATGACGGGCGGCGGCAACGGGCTGCCCGGCGACGGTGGCCCGATGGTGGTCGAGGCGGCCACCGGCGCGGTGGTCGGCTACGCCCCGATCCGGGACCGCAGCTCGGTCTACACCGACAACGGCTACCTGACCGCCCTGGGCTTCCTCGACGAGGAGACCGTGCTGCTTCTGGTTGGCCCGATGGACTTCCGCACCATGGATCTCGGCGAGGAGCAGCGGCACCTCGTCGCCTGGGACTTCCGTGCCGGGACCTTCGAGCGGTTGACGAGCGGCGACTCCTCGATGTCGGCGATCACCGTCGCCTGGGGGGTGCTCGCCGCCGGATGACGTGCGCAATACGCGCAAGAGGTCGAGCGGACGAGCGCCCCACCAGATCGGGCGCAGGCCCCTTCGTCGAAGTAGCCCGGTTGGGTTCGCCGAGCTTTCTGCATCTCGACACCGTTGGCCATCCGCCGCGCCGCCGCTGCCTATGCGCGCGGCGGGTTGTCAGAACGGATTGGTGAAGGTGATCGGTTTGTCAGCAGCCTGGGCGTAGGCGACCTCTCCTCGCGTCGACTCGCCGACGTATCCACCTGGGTTGACGACCAGGACACGGTCGGCCAGGTCGATCTTGCGTAGGTGAAGAGCGTCCAGGATGCCCTTCTCCTCGGGGGTGGGCGACTCGTCTGCCTCGCTCGGGGCTAGGACGATCACTCCCGAAAGGCTCAGTTCACGGGTCGCCGCGCGCATCTCGGCCATGAACTTCGCCGATCCGCAGATGCAGACGATTTCCGGATGTTCAGTCACGTGTCGACCCTAGCGACGCACTCATCTGCCGCGCTCCGTGCCTTTGAAGAAGTGCGTCATACCCCGCGAGTCGGCCGTATCGAATCTGTCGATGAGCGGTCCCTAGAGATCGCGGTTCTCAGCACCCTCGCAGAGGTCCGACCAGAACGGCACATACGTACGGGCTGAAGGGTGGAGGGGCGGGACGCGGAACTCGTGGGCCACGTAGTCGAGGAGGTTATCGCCGTAGAAATTGACGTCGGTCTGATAGACCGAGAAGACCGGGCCGGGTTTGAACCGCGGGTCTGACGCTATGCACCGGTGGGAGAACAGCGGAATGAGTCTCGGGACACCGGCAAGATGTGCGCGGGCTTCACGCTCCCGATCGTCCTTCCCATCAGGTCGCTCACCCCATGAGGCTGGCCAGAAGCCGTTGTTGTGCACGTCGAAGATGACGCCATCGATCGGCCAGGCGAGGCGTCTACGCAGATCCTCATCGGGATCGTTCCGCCAGTCCGGCCACGACTCGCCACTAGGGAGCGCCGCCTGGAGGAACTCGCGGTGCTCGGGTCCGAAGGCGAAGCCGAGCCTGTCCTGGACCCGCGACAGCTCCCCGTCCGAAAGGCCCCGATCGAGTCGCACTCCGCTAGCGGCAAGGCGCTGGATCGACTCGGCGATGAGGTCGGGCACGGAAGCGATCATGTCGCATGAATCGCACTCACATGGCCGAGATGCGTGCACCTCGGCTGACCCGCTGTCTATTGCAAGCGACGGTCGTACGCATCTGCCAGGTCACGCCACGTAGGACGGGCTGCCTAGCGAGTCCTCATAGGGCGGAGCGAGGGACGACCCCTCCGGTGGTGGCCATGTCGCGTACGGCTTCACCGTCAACTCCTTAGAGCCGCACACCGGGCACGCGAACATGGCCGTCAGTATGCAGGGGCAACCGCACGCTCATGCCGCTGATCGCGCGGTCGTGCCGATGAGCGTTCGTCTGACATGCGGTTCGCTTTGCCTGAAGATGGCTGCATGAGCGACACAGTCAAGGTCCGGTTCGTCCTTGACCGCGATGGCTCGGGGTGGCCCCCGGCGGAGTCAGAGGGGCTGTGGGCTCAGCCACTCGGGTCGGAAAGATTCCGGCTTGATAACACGCCTTGGTTCGTTCGTGGCGTTGCGGCGGACGACGTTGTCGAAGCGAAGCCGGACGACGCCGGAGTGCTGTGGTTTGTCAGGCTCGCTGAACGTGGCGAGCGTGTGGTGGTTCGGGTCATCCCCCGACCAGATGGGCCACTGAACGGTGACCGGCAGGCAGTCGTGGATGCGTTCACGCCCTTCGGCATTTCAGGCGAGGGGATGGCTACGCCGGTCAACATGGTGGCGCTCGACATCGGACCGGAGGCCCCGCTAGCCAGCGTGAAGGACCTGTTGGAGCGCGGGGAAGCCGACGGTCGGTGGAACTACGAGGAGGGGTGCGTGACCGAACGCTGGCTCAGCCTCGCCTGAGTCTCGGGGCGCACTCATCTGCCGCGATGAAGGCGCTTTGTGACAGCAACGTCATGAAAAGCAGGCACACCTAGTGAGCGGACCCTGGGCCGGCGATGTAGTCGTTCCAAGCCCTGTCGGCGTCCTCGAGGGTCATCTTCTCGACCTGGTCGGCGGGGATGCCTACCACGTGCTTGAGCGACTCGCTGAGCCAGCGTGGCACTGGTTCGGGTTCTGTGGGCTCCGGGGTGGCCGTCAGGCCTCGTGCGGGCTTGGTGAACATCGCAAGGACGTCGGTGAGGGCCTTGGTCTTCGGTGAGGAGCCGGCTGAGTCCACGCGGGCCTGGATCTCGGCGTAGACCTCGCTGTCCTTGCGGTAGCCGACCGCCCAGACCTCAGCGACCTCCACGAGGTAGCTGCCGGCCTCGTCCTCGACGACTCGCCACACGATGCGCCAGTCCCTGTCGCCGACGGTGATCTTCCGGTAGCCGATGAGGCCTCCGAGGAGCGGTTCGCCGGCGTTGGGGTCGCGTTCGATCTGGATCATCTTCTTCAGCGCCCATCCCACGATCTGCGGGTCGGCCTTGAAGAGGGTGCCGAGGTCCTCGACCGCGTCGTCGGTCAAGCGGACGACGCAGCCGTGAACGTCGGGGTGCTTGGGCTTGTCAGCCACGCGCCACGTCCCCGTCGGTCGCCTGCCACTGCTGTGGCCGGGCGACGGCATGTTGCGTCGGGGTCACCCGCGGCCGGCGGCGACGTCAGTGTCGAGCTCGGCCTCGAGCTGGGACCGGTCGAACCCGAACGCCGCGATGGCGTCGTCCAGGTCGGTGCGGTGGCCGGAGTCGGTGAGCTCGCGGGCCAGGACGAGGGCGGCTGCGGTCAGGTCTGATCGCATGTTGTGGAGCTCGGCGAAGTGGTCGACCGAGATGACCGCGGCCACGGGGCGGCCGTGGCGCTCGACGATGATGTCCTCGCCGCCTTCGGCGTCCTTGACCAGCCCAGCGACGCCGCGGACGTTGGCCGCGGTCACGGACACGTGGCGCTGGGGGTGAAGGTCAGCGATCATCGTCATGACCGAAACTGTACAGAAAACTGTGTAGAAAACAAGGCGGGACGGGGGCAGAGCCTTGCTCGCTGAGCGTGGAACCAGTCCCTTGCACCCACTGTAGCGTCGGCGATCGGCGACACGTCCGTGCCCGTGATCTCTCAACTTGCCTCCACCGCGGCCATCCCCGCCGCGGTGCCCGGGAACGCAACAACCCACGGTTCTGCCGGCTCGAAGAAGGGTCCACCTCTGCGGCTGCGGCCGGTCGACCGGCGGACATATCGTGGTCAGAGCACTCCGGTGTTCTGCCGATGAGCGGGCGTGAACGGGATACTGGAACCGTGTGAACGAACTCATCCGACAGGCCGCCAGTGAGTGGATCGCGCTCGACGCCAGCCTGGACTCGGTGAGTGCTTACGTTCGCCGATGGAATGACTGGCCGAACGGGCTCTCCTGACACGACGCCCGAATCTGCCGAAGAGTGCGTCACATCCCCGCTTGTCGGGCGCACGGATCTGGGTCACCAGCTCCCAGTGGTCAGCGCTATCGGACCTCCCGGACCTCCTGGGGCCAGCCACACCCGTCGGCGACCTTGGCGGCCCACTTCTTTGCCTCCTCGAGGTCAGGGACCTCGATGATGGTGATCCCGCCGAGATGCTCGATCGTCTCCGTGTAGGGGCCTTCGGACACCACCATGGTGCCGCTGGTGCCATCGAGGCTGAACGCCTGCGACATGTCCTCCACCAGACCGCCGGCGAACACTAGGACCCCTGCCTCCTCCATCTCGTTGACGACCTCTGTGGACGGTTTGACGCGGCTGCGGAACCACTCCTCGGTGTGGTCACCGACCCACTGCTGGTGGAAGTAAATGGCGTACTTGGTCATGGCTTGCCTCCCGTCTGGGACCGCCCGTGCGGCCCTGCATCACTCTGACGGACGGGTGCTGTCGAAATCGACAGCCGGACCTCAACGATTAGTTGCGTCCCGCCAACCGCAGCCTGCTGCGGGCCCGTGCACCGACCGCTCCCGCGACCATCGTGAATACCGATCTGCGGTGGGCGAGTGGAGGTACCGGGAGAATCTGGCCGCGACGGGTGTTCCGAAAAGCTGCGTCTTACCCCCGCGTATGGGCGCCCCCAGAACATCCGAACATGCCGATGAGCGGACCGTTAGCCTTCGCTGCCGTGGTAGCCGTACTCACGGCGAATGCGAGCGATGCCATCGACTAGACGCACCGCCTTCTCGGGCTCAACCTCACCCAAGACCTCGACCACATGCTCGGAGGTCACTGGCGTTCGCCACTTCAACAAGGCGTTGATGTACTTGTCATACTCGTCGTCCGGGGCGGCGTAGTCCTTGATGTAACCCGATGGGTCTACATCAGCGAACAACTGCGTCATCGCCCACCGGTACTCCCCGTAGTCGCGCCGTAGCACCATCCGCGCAGTCTCCCATCCCAACGTCCGCACATGCCGCTGAGCGGGCGATATCGTCGGGGGCATGCGGGAGGTGTCGGTCGTCGTCAGCGACCCGTGGTCATTCGTGACG
>NZ_POAG01000003.1:0-63650 GCF_002930065.1 Nocardioides sp. 616
CCGACCGGCGGCCCGACACCGAGCGCCTCCCCGACCGGCGGCCCGACACCGAGCGCCTCCCCGACCGGCACCGGGACACCGACTGCCACCCCGACCGTCCCGACCGGGAGCGACACCCCGATCCCGTCGGTCCCGGTCGGCACCCCCACCGTCCCGACCGGCGGACCCCCGGTCCCGGTGGGCCACCCGCCGACGGGCCTCGGGGGCGCTGAGCAGCAGAGCGCCACGGGAGCGAGCCTCCTGTTCCTCCTCGCCGGGCTCGCCGCGGTGGGCGCCCTCGCCGTCCCTGCCTTGGGGGGCCGTTCCTCCCGCCGCCGTTGACCGGGCGCGGCGTGAGCCGCTCAGGGAGCACGTCCACCGGTAGCCGGAAGCTCCCGCGGCGCCGGTGCGTGCTGACGATCTCCCTCGCCGTGCTGGCCTCGGCGCTGGTCGTCGGTGGACTGCTCGCCCGCGGCCCCGAGGCCCGGCCTCCCGCGGCGCCTGCGGACAGGGCACCCGTGAGCGCGAGGTCCGACGCCTCGCCGACCGCGGTGTCGTCGCCGAGCGTCCCCGTCTCCATCACGATCCCGTCGATCGGCGCCTCCTCCGACCTGGTCGGCCTCGGGATGGAGCAGGACCGCACCGTCGAGGTGCCACGCGACGCCGACCAGGCTGGTTGGTACGAGCTCGGGACCAGCCCGGGCCAGCCCGGGTCGGCGGTGATCCTGGGGCACGTGGACTCGACCCGGGGACCGGCGGTCTTCCACCGCCTACGCGAGCTGGTTCCCGGCGCACACGTCCGGGTGGTCCTCGCCGACGGTGCCGTCGAGACGTTCGCCGTGAGCCGCCTCGAGACGGTCCGGAACGACGACTTCCCCGCGCAGCGGGTCTATGCCGGGACCCCGGACCGGCCCACCCTCAGCCTGGTGACGTGTGGCGGCGAGTACGACGCGGCCAGGGGCGGCTACCAGGCGAACGTCATCGCCTACGCCGAGCACCTGAGCACGGATCGCTCCGGCACGGCGCGGTAGCTGCCCGTGGCGGGATCCGAGAGCACCGTTCCATGCTCGAGGATGGTGCTTTCACGTACCTCCACGGTGGGTAGGCGTGGGAGAGTCAGCGCATGAAGGCGTTCAAGGCGGCCGTCGAGGCCCGCGACATCGAGGCGATGACGGCTCTGCTGGCACCCGACGTGGTCTTCCGCAGTCCGGTGGCCCACAAGCCCTATCCGGGCAAGGCGATCACCGCCTCGATCCTGGCCGAGGTGATCGAGGTCTTCTCCGACTTCCGCTACGTCACCGAGATCGGCGAGGAGGGCGGGCGCGACCACGCGCTGGTCTTCGAGGCGAACGTCGGCGACCGGGCGCTGACCGGCTGCGACTTCATCCACCTCGATGAGGACGGGTTGATCGACGACTTCATGGTGATGGTCCGGCCGCTGTCCGGGGCCCAGGCGCTGGCCGCCGAGATGGGCGCGCGATTCGACCGAATCGTGGCCCGGGTCACCAGCGCTACGGAAGACTCGGCGTCATGACCTCCATCTTCGAGTTCGAGGCGCCCGCGATCACCGGCGACCCCACCCCCTTGGCGACGTACGACGGGGACGTGCTGCTGGTGGTCAACACCGCCTCGCAGTGCGGTTTCACCCCGCAGTACGAAGGACTGCAGGAGCTGGAGACCAAGTACGCCGACTCCGGCTTCCACGTGCTGGGCTTCCCGTGCGACCAGTTCGGTGGTCAGGAGCCCGGCCAGGAGGAGGAGATCGCCGCCTTCTGCACCGGCAGCTTCGGCGTCACCTTCCCGATGTTCGCCAAGGTCGAGGTCAACGGCAAGGCGGCCCACCCGCTCTTCGAGTGGCTGCGCCACGAGAAGGGCGGCGTCCTGGGCAACCGGATCAAGTGGAACTTCACCAAGTTCCTGGTCGGCCGCGACGGTCAGGTCATCAAGCGCTACGCGCCGACCGTGAAGCCGGCGGACATCGCCGCCGACATCGAGACCGCGCTGGCGGCGCCGCGAGCCTGAGCTGCCAACACCGGCACGCCGTCCGCGCGCGGGGGCCGCGAGCCGCGATCACTCAGGCCGGAGCCGCCTGGTTGGCCACCGGTATCGCTCGTGCTGTTGATCCTGCTGATCACCGCTCCCCACTGACGGCGAGACGCGTGATCGGTGCGCCGAGCTGAAAAGCAGTCGTCTCAGGCTCCATCGGTACCGTCGTCAGGGATGAATTACTCGACACGAACCAAGACCGCCCTCGGTGCCTCACTCGCAGCAGCCCTGCTTGCCCTGACGGCCTGCGGTGGCAACGACCAGGATTCCGACTCCAAGACCTCCTCCGAGGAGTCGAGCGCGCAAGCCGAGTCGGGGGACGCCCAGCAGCCGCCGGGCCCCGACCTCGAGGGCATCCCGGACGTGGTGGCCGAGGTCAACGGCGAGGAGCTGACCAAGGACGAGTTCGTCCCGATCTACGAGGTGCAGTTCCGGCAGGCCTCGATGCAGGCCCAGATGAGCGGCGAGGAGCCGGACGAGGACGCGATCAAGAAGCAGACCGCGGAGGGGCTGGTGGGCACCGAGCTCCTGCGGCAGGAGGCCGACGACCGCGGCATCTCGGCCTCCGAGGAGGATGTCGAGGAGACGCTGACCGACCTGGCCGAGCAGAACCAGATGGGTTCGGTCGACGAGCTGTTCGAGGCACTGGAGAAGCAGGGCACCTCGGAAGAGCTCGCGCGCAGCCAGGTCGAGACCCAGGTCGTCGTGGAGCGACTGGTCGAGGACGAGGTGGGCTCCGTCAAGCCCACCGAGCGCGAGCTGCGGAAGATCTACGCCGCCGCGGTGCTGCAGCAGAAGAAGGCGGGCAGTGGCGCCCAGGACCAGCCCATCCCGTCCTTCGCCGAGGTCAAGCCGCAGCTCGTGGAGCAGGCCGAGACCGAGAGGGAGGGCAAGGCGGCCCAGACCCTGGTCGAGGAGCTTCGCGAGGACGCGGAGATCACCATCAACCTGTGACGGGTCTCCCCCATGAGCGCCCGGATCACCTGTGTCCGGGCCGGCGGCGGAGGTAGGGGACGAGCGGCCTCGGCGGCGAAGGACTGGACTAGGTAGCCGACGATCCTCCTCCAGGCGTCGGGTGCAGCGTTTCGGGTGGCAGTGACGACCCCGGCGTTCGCCATCAGGATGAGCGGGACGTCCTGGTGGACGAAGTCCTCTCGCAGTCGTCCGGTGGCCTTGGCCCGGGCTATCAGCTCGCCGAGTCCGTCGAAGGCCCTGTTGCGGTCGGCCTCGAGCGCCTTGGCCGTGGGGAAGGTGAGGATCAGGACGTCGGCGAAGCCGCGGTCCTCGGCCTGCATCTCACACATGCGCTCGATGTAGCCGCAGAAGCCCTGCCAGGCGTCGACCTCCGCGAGGGCGGTGTCGACCGCGTCCACGTAGGCGCGCATCTTGTCCGCGAAGACGGCGCCGACCAGGTCGTCGCGGGACGGAAAGCGGCGGAAGAGCGTTGCCACGCCTACCCCCGCGCGACGAGCGACCTCGTTGGTGGAGGCCTGTAGTCCTTGCTCGGCGAACACCTCGCGCGCGGCCTCAAGGATCCGCTCGCGGTTGCGTTCGGCGTCGGCTCTCAGGCCGCGGGGCTCCACTGTCGTGCCGGGACTCTACCCGTCGATGTGGAGCGGCCACTCCATCTCATTGATCCGGCTCGCGGGCACGGGTGGGGCCGCCGAACGTGCGGTGGCTCCAGGTAAGCAGCGCGAGGGAGACCGCCCCGGACAGGACCTGGGTGAGTCCGGTGACCAGACCGCCCGGCAGCCACCAGGCCACCGGCAGTCGCCACCAGTCAGCCGGCGCCGGGTCGAGGATCCACAGCGCCCCGAGAGCAGGGCGATGCCGGCGAAGACCATGAGCGTTCCCGGCCCCGGCAGGACCAGGGCGGCGGTCCCGGCGATGAGGAGGGTCCAGCCGCGCCAGTCGCTGGGGTGAGGTCAGGGCGCGTCCGGCGGCTTAACGGCCGCGGGGTTGGGGGCTCGCGGCGTGCCCGGGGAACCCGAACTCGGTGTGCACGCCGGGGCTGAACGCCACGTGGTCGGGCCGACGGGCGGCCAGGTCGGGCAGTCCCACCGACGCCAGCAGGTCGTCGTCGAGGGTGAGCACCTCGGCGTCGTGCACCGGCCACGGCTCGTGACGGTTGGGGATGTAGAGGGTGCGGCCCCAGTGGCGCACGTGCAGTCCCCAGCGGGCGCTCAGGAAGAGGTCAAGCTCCGTGGGCTCGCGCCTGGCTCCGGCTCGGACCAGGATGCGGCTCTCGGTGCGGGCGCCCGGTCGCCGCAGGCGCGCGTCGTAGGTGTGCACGTCGCCGCTCGCCTGGTAGCGCATCCGCGCCAGGCGGTACGGCAGGCCGAACGCCGTGCGGGCGCCGGCGACCACTGCCGCCCGGTCGGCGTCCAGACTGAGGAACACGATGCCGCGGCGCCCGGTCTCGTCGACCGAGTAGAGCCGCACGTTGGTCTCCAGGAAGGAGCCGAACCACGGGACCGCCGGGCCGCGGGAGAGGCCGGATCCGACGGTCCGGAACGGGATCAACCCGACGTAGGTGACCCCGTCGAGGGTGTCGGGACGTACGCCGGGCGGCATCCGGTGGGCGACCTCCTGCGGGTCGACCGCCCAGTGCAGGAAGGTGAGATCCAGCCAGCTCTGGTTGAGCATCACCGGGCCGGGTAGGTCGGGGGCGTCCGAGGTGACCGGCTCCGGGGCGAAGGGCTGCGTGGCGGCGTGTCTCACGCCGCCAGCCTAGGTCGACCGGAGGAGGGCCGGCCGGGTCGAAGGTCCCTACTCGCGGCGGGCCTCTGCGGCGCTTCGGCGCGCTTCGGCACGCAGCAGGTAGTCGGCGGTGCTGTTCTCGTGGGGGAACGGCTCGTCCGGCACCGGTACGTCGAGCGCCCGGCAGAGCGGCTCCCACCCGTCGCCCGGCTGCCACTCGACGAGCCGCTCGGGTGCGATCTCCGCGCGCACCCGCGCCAGGTGCCGCTCGTAGCCCGCCATCACCTCGGCGGGATCGTCCAGGTCGCCCAGGACACCGGTGAAGATGGAGCCGAACAGCGCCACCAAGGGGTCGGCGGGGTTCCCGCCGGCCAGGGTGTCGCGGGTACGGGCCAGGACGGTGGGCTCCATGCTCCGGTGCCACACCTCGGCACTCTCCCGACGCGACAGCAGCACCGGTGCCTGGGGATAGGCCGCGGCCAGGTCCCGCCAGCAGGTCGAGAACGGGGTGTCGACCCCGGCGGCGTACCCGGCCAGGAACTCCTCCCACACCGGGGGCTCACCGTGGATCGCCGCCACCCAGGTGGGGGCGTGCTCGGGGTGCGCCAGGGCCTCGCTCATGTGGTAGACCGGCGCGTCCAGCAGCTGTCCCAGCGCCCGGCGCAGGGAGGTCGTCCCGGTGCGGGGCAGGCCGGCGCCGATCAGTCGCAGGGTCACGTCTCCGCCTCCTTGCTCGGCAGCCGCGGGCGAGCTCAGCCCATGGTGCGGCGGAACACCCGGTGGAAGATCCCCGCGCGACCGAGCTCCACCCGGCTCTCGGGGCTGATGGTGCGGCCCGCGAGGTAGTCGTTGAACCCGGGCAGCTCGGCGGCCTGCTCGGGGCTGATCGACTTGAAGCCCATGGACCAGTCGGGGAAGGTGCGCTCCTCGATCCCGTCACGCAGCGCGACGTCCAGGTTGCGGTGACGTCGGTCCCGCTGGATGCGCCCGTACGTCTCCTCCACCGCATCCTCGGGACCCTCCAGGGTCTGGATGAAGTGGCCGTCGGCGTACAGCAGCACGCCGGTCAGGTTGGTGGCCTGGTTCTTCTCGCGCGTGGTCAGGAGCAGGTCTGTCAGCTCGGACTCGCCGTAGCTCGAGGTGGCCGTGCTGATGTAGGTGAGGGAGATCATGTGGGCCCTTGCGGAGTGGCGGGACGGCTTGCGGCGCGTAGGGGCGCTTCCCGCAGTATGCGCGGTCGATGGCCCCCGAGTGGCGGAAACGGTTCAGCAGCCGACATCATGACCCGGATCATCGCCGCGGTGCAGGATGGTCCGGTGACCGTCTACCTCGCCTGGACCTCCGAGCCGCCCGCGGACCTCGACGGACCGTGGCACGAGGCAAGGCAGATCGCTCCGGGGCTGCTGGCCCTGGAGAGCACCGAGACGCTGTCGGTGGTCTACCACGCCCTGAAGTGGGCGCTCTCGGACGAAGGATCGCTGATCGTGGTCCCGGTCGACCGCACGCCCAAGTCGCGGGGCATGGCGCCCGGCAGCACCAGCTGGCTGCGCGAGCGGACTACTCCTGACCGTCGGGACGACCCTCGTCGGGAGCGTTGAGCGACGGCTCCGCGTCCGGGCCGCCCGGCTTGCCCGCGTCGGCGTAGGACCGCACGACCGAGACGTTGAGCGGGAAGTCGATCGGCAGCGACCGGAACAGCAGACTGGACGCCGTCGCGGCCGCGGTGGTGGCCTGCTCGGCGACCTCGTCGGCGAGCGCGGCCGGCGCGTGCACGACCACCTCGTCGTGCAGGAAGAAGACCATGTGCGGCCGCGCGTCGAGCGGCCCCGTCCTACCGAGCCGCCAGAGCCGGTTGCGCAGGTCCGCGATCCAGCACAGCGCCCACTCCGCGCCGGTTCCCTGGACCACGAAGTTGCGGGTGAACCGGCCGTAGGCCCGCCGGAAGCGGGCCTGGCTGTCGGGATCGGTCGGCGGGTCGTCAGGGTCCCGGTCCCAGACCTCGCCCAGCCGGGGCGACCCCCGGCCGAGCAGGGTGCGCACCCCCAGGCCGCGCTCTCCGGCTCGCGCCGCCTCCTCGACCAGGCCGAACGCGGCCGGATAGCGCCTGGTGAGCCCGGCCACCATGCGCCCGCTCTCGCCACTGGTCGCGCCGTACATCGCCCCCAGCAGACCCAGCTTGGCCTCCTGCCGGGTCGCGACCGCGCCGTCCGCGACCATCCCCTGGTAGAGGTCGGTGCCGCGGGCGGACCGGGCCAGCGCCCGGTCGCCGCTCATCCCGGCCAGCACCCGCGGCTCGAGCTGGGCGACGTCGGCGACCACGAAGACCCAGCCCTCGTCGGCGACCGCCGCCGGACGCACCTGCACCGGGAACGACAGTGCGCCGCCGCCGTTCGAGGACCACCGTCCGGTCGAGGAGCCCGCCGGCTGGTACGACGGCCGGAACCGGCCGCCGCTGACCCACTGGTCGATCCACGCCCAGCCGTTGGTCGAGAAGAGGTGCGCCAGCCGCTTGTAGCGCAGCAGCGGCTCGATGCCCGGATGGTCCAGGCGGCGCAGCGAGTGGGCGCGGGTGTCGGTGACCTCCAGCCCGGCCCGGCGCAGCGCCGCCAGCAGCTCGGGCCGCGAGTCGGGGTTGAGGCCCGGGGCGGCGAAGGAGCGGCGTACCTCGGCGACCAGCTCCTCCAGCAGCTGCGGTCGGGCCCCGCGCGGCGGCCGTGGGCCGAGCAGGTCGGTGAGCAGCCGCTCGTGCACGTCGACCCGCCACGGCACGCCGGCGTGCGTCATCTCGGCGGCGACCAGCGCCCCGGAGGACTCCGCCGCAAGCAGCAGGCCGAGCCGCCCCGACTCCGGCGACGCCGCGACGGTGGCCAGCTGTCGGGCGTCCTCGAGGTCGGCGCGCAGGTGCTCGGCGGTGTCGTCGATGGAGAACAGCGCCGGGTCCGAGGGAGTGCTCGGCCCCAGGACGTCCCAGTGTGCCGACTGCTCACCGGCCAGCAGCGAGGCGTCCGCCGCGGGGGCTCGCCGCAGCAGGTGGTGGCCCAGCCGCAGGTCGTGGCAGCGCTCGATCCGCACCCCGGCCGCCAGCAGCGGGGGATACCAGCGGGCGGTGTCGTCCCACACCCAGCGCGGGGCCTCGGCCTCCCGGCCCGCGACGTACGTCGGGAGCTCGGCCGCGGCGATCTCGTGGGCCGCGTCGCCCTCGACGACCAGCACCCGCTCGCCCGGCAGGCGGGAGAGCGAGATCCGTGGCACCGGGACAGTGTGACCCTCCCGTGCCGCGCTCGGACCATCAGGAGTCCGGTCAGCGTGCCCTCGACCGTCCCCGGGCGAGGATCCCGGTGATCACCTCGGTCTTGGCGTCGGCGTAGGCGTTCGTGTCCGGCCAGTCCCGAGCCGCCAGCGCGCGCTTCGTCCGCTCGTACAGGGCCCGGTCGGCCTCGTCGCTGCGCAGCCGCTCGCGCAGCACGAGGTAGTCCTCGATGCCGCCGTGGCCGACCTCCAGGACGTGCACGTGGACGTCCCGGGTGGGGGGACGCACCAGCCGGTGCCCCGGCTCCCGGGCCCGCAGCTGGTAGCCGGCGGCGAGCAGCTGGTCGAGGTAGTCCTCCTCGGCGGTGATGTCGGGCACCACCAGCAGGATGTCGATGATCGGCTTGGCGGCCAGCCCCGGCACCGAGGTGGAGCCGATGTGCTCGACCTGCACGGCCGCGGCACCGACGGCCTCTCGGATCCGGGCCTCGTGCTCGCCGAAGGTCACCGGCCAGGAGTCGTCGTACGGCGCCACGACGATCTCCCGCTTCTCGACCCCGCCGACCAGCTCGACATCGGTGACGTCGGGGCGCCGCGGACGGAGCCTGATCCAGTAGCGCCGCTTGCCCTCCAGCACGTCCTCCAGGACGCCGCCGTTCTTCTCGATGGTCCGCGCGGAGCCGACGTTGGGTTCGTCGCAGGTGAGCAGCACCCGATCCAGCCCCAGCTCCCGGGCCCGGTCCAGCGCCAGGCCCAGCGCCCGGGTGGCATGCCCCCTGTGGCGGTACGACGGCCGGATGCTGTAGCCGATGTGACCCCCGGCGCGGCGCAGGAAGTCGGTGTCGATCGAGTGCCGCACGGCGACGAAGCCGATCATCTCCTCGCCGTCCATCACCCAGTAGTAGTCACTGGGCACGAGCCCGTCCGGCAGCCTGCTGGCCGGGTCGGACTCGTAGGCGACGCGGGCCAGCAGGGCCTCGAAGGAGTCCCGGTCCGGACCGAGCCCGGAGACCGCCCAGTCGCCCGACCCGTCGCGGGAGCCCTCGGCGAAGTCGCGGACGCAGGCCAGCCACGCCTGGTACAGGTCGGCGGAGGGCCGGACCAGCCTGGTCATCGGATGCGCGGTGCTGGTCACGGGAGAAAACTACTTGCTGGACCGATGTCGGATCCGGGTGCCACCGTGCGACGTACTGCAGACAAGGTGCGCGAGCACAGCACAAGGGAGCAGGGAGTACAGGACATGCGCTACATGGGATTCGTACAGATGGACCCGACCCGGGACGACCCGCCCGAGGCCCTGATGAAGGCGATGGACGAGCACATCCACCAGGCGATCGAGGCCGGGGTCTTCCTCGACGGCGGGGGCCTCGACGGCGGCGCGCAGTGCACCGAGGTGCGGCTGTCTCAGGGGCAGGTGACCACGGTGGACGGGCCCTACGCCGAGGCGAAGGAGGTGGTCGGCGGCTACTCGGTGCTGGAGTTCCGCTCCCACGAGGAGGCGGTCGAGGAGGCCCGCCGCCTGGTCGAGCTGCACCACCAGCACTGGCCCGGCTGGGAGGGCTCGGTGATCGTGCGCCGCATCTGGGACGGGCCGCCGCCGCAGGCCTGACGTCGGGGCGCGCAGCCCCCTAGGCTCGGACCATGGCGAGCGACGCGCCCCGCGAGGTCCGGGCGGAGGTCCAGGCCCAGGTCACCGCCGTCTGGCGGCGGGAGTCCACCCGGCTGGTCGCGGCGCTGCTGCGCCTGACCCGTGACCTGGACCTGGCCGAGGACCTGGCCCAGGACGCGCTGGTGGCGGCCCTGGAGCAGTGGCCGGCTGACGGCATCCCGGCCAACCCCGGCGCCTGGCTGATGCAGGTGGCCAAGCGGCGGGCGATCGACACCTTCCGCCGCAACGCGACGCTGCGCGACCGGACGGCCGAGCTCGCCCGCGCCCTTCCCACCGGCGAGGAGGCTCAGGTGCCCGACCTCGATGCCACGCTCGACCACGTCGAGGACGACGTGCTGCGGCTGATCCTGCTGACCTGCCACCCGCTGCTGTCGCCGGAGAGCCGGGCCGCGCTCACGCTGCGCCTGGTCGCGGGTCTCACCACGGCCGAGATCGCGCGGGCGTTCCTCGCGCGTGAGTCTGCGGTCGGGCAGCGGATCACCCGGGCCAAGAAGACGCTCGCCGAGCACCGGGTCGACCTCGAGGTGCCCGTCGGCCAGGAGCGGACCGCGCGGCTGGACGACGTGATGTCGGTGGTCTACCTGATCTTCAACGAGGGCTACACCGCCACCAGCGGCGAGGACTGGGCGCGACACGACCTGTGCCACGAGGGGATCCGGCTGGCCCGGATGCTCGCCGTCCTCGAGCCCCGGCACCCCGACACCCACGGGCTGCAGGCGTTGCTGGAGCTGCAGGCCTCGCGGCTCCCCGCTCGCCTCGACGCCGCCGGAGCGCCGGTGCTGCTGGAGGCGCAGGACCGCGCCCGCTGGGACCAGCTGCTGCTGCGCCGCGGGCTGGCTGCCCTGGACCGCGCCACCGCCGTCGCCCGGGAGCGCGAGGAGCCGATCGGTCCGATCACCGCGCAGGCCCACATCGCCGCCTGCCACGCCCGGGCGCGCACCGCCGAGGAGACTGACTGGTCGCGGATCGCCCGCTGGTATGACGCCCTGTCGGCAGCCGCGCCCGGACCCGTCGTGGAGGTCAACCGGGCGGTGGCCCACGGCCGCGCCCACGGCCCGGACGCCGGCCTGGCCGTGCTGGACGCGATCGCTCCCGAAGCGCTCGCCGGGTCCCACCTGCTGCCCAGCGTGCGGGGCGACCTGCTGGCCCGCGCCGGCCGGCACCGAGAGGCTGCCGAGGCGTTCTCCGCGGCGATCTCGCTCACTGCCAACGAGGGCGAGCGGAGCGTCCTGAGGCGTCGGCGCGCAGAAAGCGTGGCGGCCGATGTCGAGGAGTCCGGCCCCGGCGGCGACTGAGCGCCTCCTGGTCAGGCGGGTCAGGCGCGCAGGATCTTCTCCATCGCCTTGCCCTGGGCTAGCTCGTCGACCAGCTTGTCGAGGTAGCGGATGTTGCGCATCAGCGGGTCCTCCACCTCCTGGACCTTGACCCCGCAGACGCTGCCGGTGATCAGGGAGACGCCGGGGTTGACGGAGGCCGCGGCGAAGAACTCCTCGAACGTCGTCCCCGCGGCCAGGTGGTCAGCCAGGGCGGTGGCGTCGAACCCAGTGAGCCACGCGATCACCTGGTCCAGCTCGGCCTTGGTCCGGCCCTTCTTCTCCACCTTGTTGACGTAGTGGGGATAGACGGACGCGACGCTGACGGTGAAGATGCGGCTCACCTGCTCAGGCTAGTGCCAGTTCACCTGGGTGTGAGCGGACTCAGTGGTCATAGACGGCGATCAGCCGACCGACCACTCCGCCCGCGCGGAGACGTGCCAGCCCCTCAGGTATCTCCAGCGGTGTGATCCGATTGATCGGCGGGTTGAGCTCACCGCTGCGCATCAGCTCGTAGAGCTCGCCCAGGTCCTGCTGCGTACCCGAGACCGATCCCTTGATCGTGAGCTGTTTGAGAACGAGTGCCTGCGTGTTCACCGTCGCTTCGTAGCGTCCGAGGCCCACCTGAACCAGCGTTCCAGCACCAGCCAGGGTCTCGACCGCCTGTGCCGTCGTGCTGCCGAACCCCGCATAGTCCACGATCAGCTGCAGGTCCCTGTCGGCGAACTCGGTGATCGACTCAGCGACGCCGGCCAACCCCAGCTCGTCCGCCTGCTCGCGGGTGGACGGGTTCACCTCGGCGGCGTACACCTCGGCTCCCTTCAGCACGGCGACTCGGGCGCCGATGTAGCCGAGTCCACCCAAGCCGATCACGCCAACCCGCATGCCCTCCTGCAACCCGCCGACGCCGACCATGGCGTGGTACGACGTGAGCCCGGCGTCGGTTGCCATCGCGCCCAGCTCGAAGGAGAGCTCATCAGGCAGCCTGACGAGATTCGCCGCGGTCGCCCGGACCTTGGGGCCGTAGCCGCCGTCCCACGCGCCGTACCCAATGGCGTCGCCATCGGGCATCAACGGCGCAAGTCCGACCCGATCGCCGACTTTCCAGTCCTCCATCCCGGGTCCAACCTCGCTGATCACCCCGGCGTTCTCGTGTCCCAGGGTTGCCGGGAGGCGTGGGAACGACTTCATCCATTCCGGGTCGTCCAGTGCGCCGACGTCGGAGTGACAAAGGCCGGCCGCCCTGACATCGACGACGACTTCTCCGGGGCCGGCGTGCGGTGCCTCGACCTCCTCGAGCGTCAGAGGCTGCCCTGTTCCGTGGAATCGCCACGACTGCATCGGGATCACTCGTCCTCTACTGGTGTCGCAGTAGGCAAATCCGGGACGATGCGACACCGGGAACCGCCCAGATTCTGCAGAGTCGGGAGTCGAGGACTCCGATGCCACAGTAACGCGCGTCACATATCGCGGTAGCGCTTGGCTTCCTGAAGCTTCTCCTGCAGCAGGTCAGCGGTCACCGGGCGAGCCGACCAGGTGGGGTAGGAAGTACCCGGCACGGCGTACGGCTGCACGTAGGCCGGGGTGTCGCGCTGGAACCGCCACCCCTCCGCCAGCGGACCGACGTCCAAGGCGTCGTACCCGATCGAGTCGAGGAATCGTGCCACCGAGCGCTTCGCCGCCTCGTCGTCCCCGGCGATGGGGAGCACGGAGCGTTCCGGGTGGCCGGTGGGACGCCCCAGCACAGCGAGATGGTCCACGTAGATGTTGTTGAAGGCCTTCACCACATGGGAGTCGGGCAGATGGAGTTGCAGCAGCTCGCTGGTCGTCGTCGACTCGTCATCGAGCTCAGCGATGTGGCCGTCGCGATCGGGGTAGTAGTTGATGGTGTCGATGACCACCTTGCCGCGGAGCGGCGCGACCGGCACGTCGCGATAGGCGTTGAGGGGCACGGTGGCGACGACGAGGTCACCTGCCTCGGCAGCCTCGGTCGGCGTGCTCGCCCTGGCTCTCGGGCCAAGCTCGGACACCAGCTCGGACAGGGTCTCAGGGCCGCGCCTGTTGCTGAGCACGACGTCATGGCCTGCGCCTACCGAGAGTCGGGCCACGGTGCTGCCGATGTTTCCACTGCCAATGAGTCCGATGATCATGTCCGTCTGAACCAGTGCGACGGCCCAGAGATTCCGCGGGGTCGGACTCCGAGGGGTGCCGAGGCTCAGGCGTGCATGGAGCGCTCGTGCGCCGAGTGCGAGACGGCCTCGAACTGGATCGTCGAGTGCGCGACGTCGAACTCGTCGGCCATGCACCGCTGGATCTCGTCGAGCATTCCTGCCAGGTGGCCGTCGTGGAAGCAGGAGTCGTCGACGACGACGTGCGCGGTGAAGACCGGCAGCGCGGTGGCGACCTGGGTGGCGTGCAGGTCGTGCACGCCCTGGACATGCGGCATGGCGCACAGCCGGGAGCGCACCAGGGTCAGGTCGAGGTCCTTCGGGGTCGACTCCAGCAGCACGTGGACCGTCTCGCGCAGCAGACGCAGGGTCCTGGGGATGATCAGCACCCCGATGACGAGCGAGGCGACGGCGTCGGCCCGCAACCATCCGGTGGTGGCGATGACTCCGGCGGCCACCAGGACCGCGACCGAGCCGAGAGCGTCGTTGACCACCTCCAGGAACGCAGCCCGCATGTTGAGGTTGTCGCCCCGGCTGGTGGCCAGGATCGCCATCCCGATCAGGTTCCCGACCAGGCCGATCGTCCCGAAGAGGAGCATCGCGTCCGAGGTGACCTCGGGAGGCGAGAAGAGCCGGCGTACCCCCTCGACGATCACGTAGAGCCCGACGGCGAGCAGCACCCCGGCCTGGGCGGCGGCGCCGAGCACCTCGGCGCGGCGATAGCCCCAGGTGCGCTCCGGAGTGGCCGGCCGCCGGGTCAGGATGGCGGCCACCAGCCCCAGGGTCAGGCCGGCGACGTCGGTCAGCATGTGTGCGGCGTCGGCCAGCAGTGCGAGGCTGCCGGAGATGACGGCACCGACCACCTCGACCACGAGCACGGCGAGCGTGATCGCCAGCACCGCCGCCAGCTTGCCCCGGTGGTCGATGAGCCCCGAGTGCCCGTGGTCGTGCCCGTGGGCGTGGCTACTCACCGCTTCGCCCCTGCTCGAGCTTCGTCATACGCCCGATGCTAGACCGACCACCGGCGGGGAGAAGTGACGAGTCTCACGCCGTTTTCGGGACCTCCGACGCGACGCAGGTTGTTGAACGATCCATGACCAATGACCTCGTGCTCTCCCCCGAAGCCCAGGACCTGCTGTTCCGCGAAGCCCGGACTGCTAACGCCTTCACCGACGAGCCCGTCACCGACGAGCAGGTCGCCGCGATCTACGACCTGGTGAAGTACGGCCCCACCGCGATGAACATCCAGCCGCTCCGCGTGGTGCTGGTCCGCGCGGGCGAGGACCGGGAGCGACTGCTCAAGCACATGTCAGAGGGCAACCGCGAGAAGACCGCCTCAGCTCCGATGGTCGCCGTGCTGGCCGCCGACACCGACTTCCACGAGCTCCTGCACCGCACCTTCCCGATCTTCCCCGGCGCCAAGGACGCTTTCGCCGACGACGCCGCCCGCGAGCAGGCCGCCCGCTTCAACGCGACCCTGCAGATCGGCTACTTCATGGTCGGCGTCCGCGCTGCCGGCCTCGCCGCCGGCCCGATGAGCGGCTTCGACGCCGCCGCGCTGGACGAGGACCTCTTCGCCGGTACGGCGCTCAAGTCGCTGCTGGTGGTCAACATCGGCCACCCGGCCGAGAACGCCTGGTTCGACCGGCTGCCGCGCCTCGAGGCCCACGAGGTCGTGCGCTAGGCCTGAGCCACTGTCTCAGCGCGCCAGACCGAGGCCCGTCCAGGCCTCGTCCCCACTCACGTCCGCGATGACGTCGAGCCACTCCGGGACGGGGCCTGGCGGCGTCTCACCGTCGTCGATCTCGGCCAGCAGCGTGCCGTCCTCGAGCTCGTCGACCGCCACCACCACACCGTCGCGGGACACCAGGTGCCGCCGCTTGCGCAGCGTCCGCGCCGGCAGGCCCACCAGCAGCGACCACTCGCCCTCGTCGAGGTAGAAGTTGGTGCACGCCACCTCGGATGGACCGGCGGCGAGCCGCACCTTGTGCGTCAGCTTGCGCACCACCGTGCCGTCGGCCGCGCGCACCTCCCGCAGCCGCATCCGGGTCCCGGTGACATACCTGTCCTCGATCTCCCGGACGCTGGTCACCGGGTCGGGGAGCGTCCTGACCAGGTAGCGGCGCTCCCGCTCGATGACGGCGTACTTCCGCGAGACGGGCATGACTCGGAGGCTAGCTGCGCCGCAGGTCCTCCCGCATCTGCGCGGCCAGAGCCCGAGCGGTCGGGTCCGGCTCCGCCTCCAGCCCCGCGACCACCCCGGCGCGGTCCGCCTCGGACCGGTTCTGGCTGCGCTTGGCCTTGGCCTCGACGCTCTCGATCTCCACCTCCACGCCCACGATGGCCTTGAGCTGCTGGGTGACGTACGACTCCGGGGCGTCGCCCACCTGCCACGGGTCGTCGCGGTGCTCCTCGTGCTGGACGGTGAGGTCGGTGACCGCGGCGCGGAGCCAGTCGGGGTCGCGGTGCACGGTGGCGCGGCCGCGGAAGTGGATCGCGGAGTAGTTCCAGGTGGGCACCACCCGGCCGTGCTCGGCCTTGGTGGGATACCAGTTGGGGGAGACGTACCCCTGCGGCCCGGTCACCACGGCGAGGGCCGGGCTCCCCGGCTCGATCGTGCGCCAGTGCGGGTTGGCGAACGCCAGGTGGAAGACCAGCCGGTCGCCGGACCAGATCACGGGCAGCCGGGTGGCCTGGGGGAGGCCGTCGGTGTCGACCGTGATGAGCTCGGCGGACCCCACAGCCTCCACCAGTGGACGCAGCTCGGCCTCGGGCATGACGTTGAACCGGGGGACGTACACCGGACTCATCCTTCCTGTTGACTGGACCCATGGCGACCCGGCTGCTCCTGTTGGCGGACACCCACCTGCCCAAGCGGGCTCGTGACCTGCCCGAGCAGGTGTGGCACGAGGTGGAGAGCGCCGACGTGGTGATCCATGCCGGCGACTGGGTCTGCGAGGAGCTGCTCGACGAGCTCGAGAGCCGCTCGCGGCGTTTGGTGGGCGTGTGGGGCAACAACGACCACGGCGCGCTCCGCGAGCGCCTGCCGGAGGTGGCGCGCGTGGAGATCGAGGGCATCCGGCTCGGCGTGGTGCACGAGACGGGCGACGCCAAGGGGCGCGAGGAGCGCTGCAGCGCGCTCTACCCCGACCTCGACGTGCTCGTCTTCGGGCACAGCCACATTCCCTGGGACACCACCACCAGGACCGGTCTGCGACTGCTGAACCCCGGCTCACCCACCGACCGTCGTCGTCAGCCGTTCTGCACCTATCTCACCGCCCTGGCGGCGGATGGTGAGCTCCACGAGGTCACCCTGCACCGGATCCCCAGGCGCGCGAGTGGGAAGACCAGCACCGAGAGGGCAGCCGCCCCGGGCGACCCGGCCTAGAGGCTGAACACGAGCCCGGCGATGGCCGCGTTGGCCAGGTTGGCGAGCGCGCCGCCGAGCAGTGCGCGCAGCCCCAGGTCGGCGACGACGCCGCGCCGCTCCGGCAGCAGCGATCCCAGGGTGCCGATCTGGATCGCGATGGAGGTCAGGTTGGCGAACCCCGCCAGCGCGAACGTCACGATGACCACGGTGATGGGGGCCAGCGAGTCGACCTCCGGACCGAAGCTGGCGAAGGCGACGAACTCGTTGAGCACCGTCTTCTCGCCGATCCAGCCTCCAGCCTGGACCGCGTCCGACCACGGCACCCCCAGCAGCCAGGCCAGGGGGGCGAGCGCCCAGCCGAGCAGCTTGTCGAAGGTCAGGTCGTCGGCACCGACCCACGACCCGACCTCGCCCAGGATGCCGTCGGCCATGGCGATCAGGGCGACGAAAGCGATCAGCAGCGCGCCCACCGTCACCGCGATGCGGGCCCCGGCCAGCGCACCTCTGCCCACGGCGTCGATGGGGTTGAAGGACTCCTCGTCGCGCACCCGTCGTACGTCGATCTCGCGGTCGCCCTCACCCTCCGCGAGGTCGACCTCCGCCTCGTCCGGCGTACCGTCGGGCCACATCAGCTTGGCCATCAGCAGCGAGGCGGGCGCGTTCATCACGGTCGCGGCCAGCAAGTAGTCCAACGGCGCTCCGAGCAGGGAGTAGCCGACCAGGGTGGAGCCGGCCGCCGCCGCGAACCCCGCCACCATGATCGTGAACAGCTGGCCGCGGCGCAGCGAGCGCAGATAGGGCGCGATCATCAGCGGCGCCTCGCTCTGCCCCAGGAAGATCACCGTCGCGCCGTACATCGACTCGACCTTGCTGATCCCCAGCAGCCACGCCAGGGCGCCGCCGAGCGCCCAGGTGGTCCACTGGATCACCCGCAGGTAGAACAGCAGTCCGATCAGGGCGCCCAGGAAGATGATCACCGGCAGCACCTGGAGGGCGAAGATGGTCTCGTTCTTCGCGCCGACCTCGAGCAGCGGTCCGAAGAGGAACGCGGTGCCCGCCTCGGTGTAGCCGATCAGCGTGGCGACCCGGTCCGAGACCCACTTCAGGCCCTGCTGCCCCGGCCCCCATCGCAGCACGAGGAAGGCGAAACCGACCTGCAGGGCGAGGGCGACGCCGATCGTGCGCCAGGAGATGCCGCGCCGGTTCTTGGAGAACGCGAACGCGACGAGGAGCAAGAAGGCCAGACCGAGGGCGCCGCGCAGCTCCGCCATGCATGTCGGTGCCCAGTCCGGGCTCGGCCTACACCCGCAGCTACACCTCGCAGCTACACCTCGCAGCTACACCTCGCAGCTACACCCCGCAGCTACACCGTGCCGCGTACCTCGGAGCGCAGGATGCTGTAGAGGATCCCGTCGCGGAAGGCCCCGTCCCGCCACTGGGCGCCCCGGACCACGCCCTCGGCGGTGAACCCGGCCTTGGACAGCGAACGCTGCTCGGCGAGGTTCTCCACGTCGGTGTGGGCCTCGACCCGGTTGACCACGGTGTGGCGGAAGAACAGGTCGACCAGGCTCGACTGGGCCTCGGTCCCCGCGCCGCGTCCGCGGGCCTCGGACCGCAGCCACACCCCGATCATCGGGTTGCGGGAGCCGGCGTTGGGTCCCCAGTGCACGTAGTGCCAGCTCACCGAGCCGAGCACGATGTCCTCGGAGTCGACGATCACGAGCCCGCCGGAGGAGTCGAGGTCGGACCCGGGCACGTCGGTGCGCCGCTTGGGGCCCCAGTCGTCGTACGGCGAGTCGCCGCCGGGCAGCAGGGGGAGGTCCGCAGGCGTGAAGGGGCGCAGCGAGATCGGCACCCCGGCACCGTATCCGCCCGGCGGCGGACGCGGGTTCAGGCGAGGCTGAACTCGGGGCGACGGTCCACGGGCACGAGGTCGAGGTACTCCGGGTTCCGGGCGATGTACTTGGCGTAGAAGCTGCAGTGCGGCAGCACCTGCAGGTCGCGGCTGCGCGCCTCGTCCAGCGAGCGGGCCGCCAGCTCCTGGGCCAGGCCCTTGCCGCTGAACTTCTCGAACACCTCGGTGTGGGTGAAGTCGATGACCCCGTCGCCCAGCTCGTACTCGGCAAAGCCGGCCAAGGTGCCGTCGCTGTGGATCTCGTAGCGCGAGTCGTCGGTGTTGTCGGTGACCTGGGCATCCTGGGTGGCGTCGCTCATGCCCACACCGTAGTGACTTGCTGGTAACCATGCTCGGGGTGAAGGGTCTGCCCATGGCCGCCACCGCTTCGTCGTACTCGATCACCATGCGCCTGCACACCGCGCCGGACCACGGAGTGGTCGGCACCGTCGCCACCACCATCTCCCAGCACGACGGCATCGTGACCGGGATCGACGTGGCCGAGTCCCGCCATGACCGCCTGGTGGTGGACGTGACCTGCTCGGCGGCCGACGAGCCTCACTCCCGCGAGCTCGCGGCCGCGGTGGACGCCATCGACGGCGTCGAGGTGCACAAGGTCAGCGACCGCACCTTCCTGCTGCACCTCGGCGGCAAGATCGAGGTCACCAGTAAGGTGCCGCTGCGCAGCCGGGACGACCTGTCGATGGCCTACACCCCGGGGGTGGGCCGGGTCAGCTCCGCGATCGCCAACAACCCCGAGGACGTCTGGAGCCTGACGGTGAAGGGCAACTCGGTGGCCGTGGTCACCGACGGCTCGGCGGTGCTGGGGCTGGGCAACATCGGGCCGGGGGCGGCGCTGCCGGTGATGGAGGGCAAGGCGGCGCTGTTCAAGAAGTTCGCCGACATCGACGCCTGGCCGATCTGCCTGGCCAGCCAGGACACCGAGGAGATCGTCCGGGCGGTCGAGATGATCGCGCCGGGCTTCGGCGGCATCAACCTCGAGGACATCGCCGCGCCGCGCTGCTTCGAGATCGAGGCCCGGCTGCGGGAGTCCCTCGACATCCCGGTCTTCCACGACGACCAGCACGGCACCGCGATCGTGGTGCTCGCCGCGCTGACCAACGCCCTGCGGGTGGTCGGCAAGACGCTGCCCGAGGCCCGGATCGTGGTCGCCGGCGGCGGCGCGGCCGGTACCGCGATCGTCACGCTGCTGCTCGCCGACGGTGCCTCCGACGTGGTGGTGTGGGACCGGATGGGCTGCCTGACCGGGGACGACGAGTCGCTCTCCCCGGCCATGGCCTCGCTGGCCGGCCGCACCAACCCCCGCGGGATCCGTGGCGACCTCCGCGCCGCGCTGGCTGGTGCCGACGTCTTCGTCGGGGTCAGCGGACCCGGCGTGCTCCAGGCCGAGTGGATCCAGGAGATGGCCCCCGACCCGGTCGTCTTCGCCCTGGCCAACCCGGACCCGGAGATCGACCCCGCCGAGGCCGACCGGTACGCCGCCGTGGTGGCCAGCGGCCGCTCGGACTATCCCAACCAGATCAACAACGTGCTGGCCTTCCCGGGCGTATTCCGGGGACTGCTCGACGCCCGGGCCGCGGAGATCACCACCGAGATGCTGCTACGGGCGGCCCACGCCATCGCCGAGGTCGTCACCGACGAGGAGCTCAACCCCAACTTCATCATCCCCACGGTCTTCCACCCCGAGGTGCCGAAGGCGGTCGCGCGGGCGATCCAGGGCCTGGAGGCGTGAGGCCCCCGCCGCGCTGACCCTCAGCTGCGGCGCCGGTCGACCTTGCGCGGCCACCAGAACGTGTCGCCCAGGGTGAGCGCCAGGGCGGGCACGAGCACGGTCCGCACCACCAGGGTGTCGAGCAGCACGCCGACGAAGATGATCGCGCCGAGCTGGGCGAGCACCACCAGCGGCAGGACACCGAGGACGGCGAAGACCGCGGCGAGCAGGATTCCGGCGCTGGTGATCACGCCGCCGGTGGCGGTCAGGGCGCGCAGCATGCCCTCTCTGGTGCCGTGTTGTGCCGCCTCCTCCTTGGCCCGGGTGACCAGGAAGATGTTGTAGTCCACACCGAGCGCCACCAGGAACAGGAACGCCAGCAGGGGTACGCCGACGTCCATCGCGGCGAACCCGAAGACGCCGGTGAAGATCCACCACGAGGTGCCCATGGCGGCGGCGTACGTGCCGACCACGGTGGCGACCAGCAGGATCGGGGCGACCAGCGAGCGCAGCAGCAGGAGCAGCGCCCCCAGCACCAGCAGCAGGATCACCGGCAGGATCAGCCAGCGGTCCTGCACCGAGGCCTCGGACTCGTCCAGCGCCTCGGCGTCCCCGCCGCCGACGTGGGTGTCGTCGAAGTCGGCCACGGCCTCGCGCACCTCGGCCACGGTCTCCTTGGCCTCGTCGCTGCCGGGGGCGGACTCCAGCACCGCGTCGATCTGCGCGATGCCGCCGCCTTCGGTGGTGACTCGGGCCGAGGCGATGCCGTCGACCTGCTCCACCGTGGCCAGCACGTCCTCGGGGTTCTCGCGGGTGAGCACCTGCACCGGGTCGGTGGTGCCGGCCGGGAAGGACTCGCCCAGCCGGTCGGCAGCGCTGATCGCCTCCGGGGTCTCCAGGAACTGGTCCGAGGGGCCGAGTCCGGTGTTGATCTGGAACAGCCCGATCATCATCACGCCGAGCAGCAGCACGGTGCCGGCGACGAACGCCCGCGGCCGGCGAGCCACGCGGTCGCCCACCTTGCGCCAGAAGGAGCGGCCCTCGACCAGCGGGGCCTCGCCGTTGTGCGGCACCCGGGGCCAGAAGATCCAGCGCCCGAAGAGAACCAGGGCCGCCGGCAGCACCACCATCACGAACGTCGCCGCGATCAGGATGCCGATGGCGCAGGCCAGGCCCAGCCCTCGGGTGGTCGGGAAGGCGGAGAGCAGCAGCGTCAGCAGGCCGAGGAAGACGGTGGTGGAGCTGGCGAAGACGGCCTCGGCGGTCCGGGTCAGGGCCCGTGCCATGGCGTCGTTGCGGGATTCGTGGCTCCTGAGCTCATCGCGGTAGCGGGAGATCAGCAGCAGGGCATAGTTGGTGCCCGCCCCGAAGACGAGCACGCTCAGGATCCCGATCGTGGACTCGTCCCAGGTCACGTAGTCGATCCGCTGGAGCACCTGGGTGGCGACGATGGCCGAGAGCCGGTCGGCCAGCCCCACGACGGTGAGCGGGATGAGCCAGAGCACCGGGCTGCGGTACGTCGCGATGAGCAGGATGGCGACCACCGAGGCGGTGGCGAGCAGCAGCCGGAGGTTGGCGCCGTCGAAGACCGCCGCGACGTCGGCCTGGATGCCGGCCGGGCCGGTGACCTGGACCTTGACCCCGTCGGGCACGTCGGCCTCGAGCGTCTTGCGGAGCTCGGTGACCAGGTCGGCGTTGTCGGAGGAGGTCTTGGCCGTCACCGGCACCACGGAGTACGCCGCGGTGGCGTCGTCGGCGACCGTCAGCGGGCCCTGCTCGCCCTCGGAGTCGGGCCCGGGCTTGCCGCCCGAAGGGGGACCTGACTCACCACCGGACTCGCCCCCCTCGGCGTACTCGGCGAGCAGCTCGCCGGCCTGCTTGCCGATCTCACCCAGCTGGTCCTCGGTGAGCTCGCCGTCCTCGGCGGTCCAGAGCACGATCGCCACGGAGGAGTCCTCCTCGGGGAGCTCGGACTGCAGGGCCACGGCGCTGGTGCTGTCGAAGTCGTCGGGCAGCGAGTCGGTCGCGGAGACGTTGCGCTCGCCCTCGGGCACGAAGCCCAGCAGCATGCCGGCCAGGAGGATCGGTACGAGTGCCACCAGCCAGGCCGTACGGCGGGCGCTGATGAACTGGGCCACGCGGCTGGCGCCGGGCACCTTCGTCGTACTCATGGGCTTCTCCGAGGCTCGAGAGGTAGAATAGATTGCTATCTTAATTACTAAGCAGCTTAAGCATATCGTGGGGCTCAACAGCCCCGCAGTGCCGGGATGGAGAGGGGGGTGTCATGGCAGAAGGTGCCGATGAGTCATTCGACGCCGCACGTGCTCCCGGATGGGACCAGACCGGCAGCCTCCTCGCCCTGCGTCAGGTGCTGGCCGAGTCGGCCCGGATGGGCAGCGTCGTCGCGCGGCGCGCAGGCCTGAGCCACCGCGAGCTCACGGCCCTGGAGCACCTGAGCCGTGACCCGCTGGGGCCGGCCGAGCTGGCGCGCCGCCTGGACGTCACCACGGCCGCCACCACCGGGATCGTGGACCGGCTCGCCGAGCGGGGGCACGTGGAGCGCCACGCCCACGCCGAGGACCGCAGGCGCACCGAGGTGCGCGTCACCGACTCGGGCCGGAGCGAGGCCGTGGGCCACCTGATGCCGATGTTCGTCGCGCTGGACCGGCTGGACCGGAGCTTCAGCGAGGAGGAGCGGGCGGTCGTGGAGCGGTACCTGCGGGGCGTGCTCGAGGCCTTCGACGCCGTGATCAGTGCCGACCGGCCCGGCTCGCCACCAGGGCCGCCCCGATGATGCCGGCCTTGTTGCGCAGCGCCGCCGGCACGATCTCGGTCTCGATCTCGATCAGCGGCAGGAACTCGTCGGCGGACTTGCTGACCCCGCCTCCGACCACGATCAGCTCGGGGGAGAAGAGCCGCTCCAGCGTCCGGTAGTAGGAGGTGAGCCGCTGGGCCCAGTCGGCCCAGGAGAGCTCCTCGCGCTCGCGGACGCTGTTGGCGGCGTGCTGCTCGGCCACCTTGCCGGCGATCTCCAGGTGGCCCAGCTCGGAGTTGGGCACCAGCACCCCGTCATGCACGAGTGCCGAGCCGATCCCGGTGCCCAGGGTGGTGACGATGACCAGCCCACGCCGGCCCTTCGCCGCGCCGTACTCCACCTCGGCGAGGCCGGCCGCGTCGGCGTCGTTGACCACGTGCACCTCGCGCTGCAGGGCCTCGGTGAAGACCTCGTCGGCGTCGGTGCCGATCCAGGAGGAGTCGATGTTGGCCGCCGACCAGACCACGCCGTGCTTGACCACGCCCGGGACGGTCACCCCGACCGCGGCGGTGGAGCTGGGGAAGCCGGAGACCAGCTGGCGGAAGACCGCCGAGACCGTCTCCGGGTTCGCCGGTCGGGGGGTGTCGATCTTCGCCTTCGGACCGGCGAAGGTGCCGGTGGCCAGGTCGACGGGTGCGCCCTTGATGCCGGTGCCGCCGAAGTCGATGCCGAAGGGATGCTCCATGAGCGCCATGAGACCACATCCAGCACGCAGGTGGCCTACTGCTGGCGCTGCCCCGCCTGGGCCGGGACCTCGGGGCGAGCCTGGCGCAGCTGCAGTGGATCACCAACGGCTACCTGCTCTCCCTCGCCGGGCTGATCCTGATCGGCGGGCTCCCTCGGCGACCGGTTGCACCGCACCGCGGAGCCGATGGTGCCGCTGGGGCTCTTCGGGGACCGGACGTTCTCCGCGGGCAACGCGATGACCTTCCTGGTCGCTGGCGGTGGTCGTCTGTGCCGGGCCGAATGTGACTCTTGCCACAGGGCTTTACAAACCCTATGGTTTTGTAAACTACGTCGGCTGCGCACAGGAGACTCGGATGACCTCGGACCGGATCCTGAACAGCACCGTGAGCCCGGACTCCACCACCGGATGGCAGGACCGCAAGCGCCGCCTCTGGCTGATCGGTCTCGTGGTGCCGTCCCTGGCCTTCGTCGGCTACGCCATGTACGGCCTGACCCACTGGGGGATCTGGCTGTGGCTGGGGCCGATCGTGATCCTGGTGATCGTGCCCGCGATCGACCTGATGGCCGGGCTGGACCGCTCCAACCCGCCCGACGACGTGATCGAGGCGCTCGAGGCCGACCGCTACTACCGGTGGATCACCTACCTCTTCCTTCCCCTGCAGTACGTCGGCTTCGTGAGCGCGATGTACATGCTGATGCGCGGCGACCCGCTCGGCTGGGCGCCCGAGCTGGGGCCCGTCGACAAGGTCGCGCTGGCCATCTCCATCGGGTGCATCGGCGGGATCGGCATCAACACCGCCCACGAGCTGGGCCACAAGAAGGAGTCGCACGAGCGCTGGCTCTCCAAGATCGCGCTGGCCCAGGTCGCCTACGGCCACTTCTACATCGAGCACAACCGCGGGCACCACGTCCGGGTGGCGACGCCCGCGGACCCGGCGAGCAGCCGCCTGGGGGAGAGCCTCTACGAGTTCTGGCCGCGGACGGTGCTGGGTTCGCTGCGCTCGGCGTGGCGGCTGGAGAAGCGGCGCTACGCGCGTCGCAGCCAGACCCCCTGGCGGATCGGCAACGACGTGCTGAACGCCTGGCTGATGACCGCGGTGCTGTGGGTGGCGCTGATGGTGTGGCTCGGGATCGGCCTGCTGCCCTACCTGGTGCTCCAGGCGCTGGTGGGGCTGAGCCTCCTGGAGGTCGTCAACTACATGGAGCACTACGGGATGCTGCGGCAGAAGGTCGGCGTGGGGGAGCGGGAGCGCTACGAGCGCGTCGACCCCAGCCACAGCTGGAACTCCAACAACATCGCCACCAACGTGCTGCTCTACCACCTGCAGCGGCACAGCGACCACCACGCCAACCCGACCCGGCGCTACCAGGCGCTGCGGGACTTCGAGGAGTCCCCGGTGCTGCCCACCGGGTACGCCGGGATGATCCTGCTGGCGGCGTTCCCCCCGGTGTGGCGCCGGGTGATGGACCCCCGGGTGCTGGCCCACTTCCACGGCGACGTGACCCGGGCCAACCTGAGCCCGCGGCACCGCGAGGCCTACCTGCGCCGGTACGCCGTACCGGCGGATGGGCCGGCCGGCGGCGATCAGGGGCGCACGGACCTCGCGGGGAGCGGCGACGGCGAGCAGAGCGCAGAGGTGTTGGCCGCTCGCTGCCCCGGGTGCGGCTACACCTACGAGGTGGCGGCCGGCGACGAGCACGAGGGGTTCGCGGCCGGCACGGCCTGGGCCGACGTCCCGGAGACCTGGAGCTGCCCGGACTGCGGGGTCCGGGACAAGGTCGACTTCGTGCCGGTGGACCCGGCGGAGGCGGTGGCCAGCAGCGTGCCGGTGCCCAGGCGCTTTTCCCGCGGTTCCTAGACTCAGCCGGGTGACCTCCCCGGCGGCAGCTCCGACGCTCCAGCAGCGCCTGGTGGCGACCGCCGTGGAGCTGACCACCGCCCATGGTTGGTCGCACGTGACCATGGCCCGGCTCGCCCGCGAGGTCGGGGTGAGTCGCCAGACGGTCTATGACCAGATCGGGACCAAGCAGGAGCTGGCCGAGGCGGTGATCTCCACCGAGCTGGCCCGCTTCCTCGACGCCGTCACCCGCGCCTTCGACCGCTCGCCCGGCGACCTGGTCGCCGCCGTCGAGGGCGCCTGCCACGACGTGCTGGTGCTGGCCCAGGACAACGCCCTGCTACGGGCCATCGTCTCGGCCACCCACGGCACCGACACCGAGCTGCTGCCGCTGCTCACCACGCACTCCGCGACGCTGCTGCAGACCGCCCAGGCGGTGGTGGCCGAACGCGTCGCCCAGTACGACGTCCCGCTCGACCCGGCGCGCCTGGCGGCGGGCATCGAGGTGATCGTGCGCGTGGTGCTCAGCCACGTGATGCAGCCCTCCGGCACGCCGGCGCAGACCGCGGCCGACCTGAGCTGGATCGCCGGCCGGGTGCTGGCGACCGGTGAGGGCCGCCGGTCCTGAGCCGCGGGCTGCCCTGGCCTGGCCGCGGCTCAGAGGTCGCGGTGCAGCTCGTCGAGGCGAGGCACGTCCGGGCTTCGCGTGAGGCGCACGATCGCCACCGCCAGCCCGCCCCACAGGATCACCATCGCCAGCACCATCAGCACGATCGCCTCGACGTTCATGCCTGGACCTCCTCGTCGTCGGTGACATCCATGGGTGTGTCCTTGCGCCAGGGCAGCCGGGCCGCGACGAAGCCGAAGACGATCACCAGTCCGGCAGCACCCCACCCGAAGACTCCGAGCATCCAGCCCGGGTAGTCCTCGTACCTCGTCCTGACGTCGTTCCACAGCCCGTCGAGCAGCACGTAGGTCAGCGCCAGCGGCGCGACCACCGAGACCAGGATCCGCCACGGGGCGCCCAGCCGGAAGGAGCCGTTGCGGTTGAGGTGGTCCTGCAGCAGCGGCAGCACCTTGAGCACCCAGGCGAGGACCACCATCGAGACCACCGCGACCAGCAGGATGCCGAACTGGTTGATGAAGTGGTCGAGGATGTCCAGCACGTGCAGCCCGCTGGTGCTGGAGAAGAGCAGCACGCTCAGGACGGCCGCCGGGATGCTGACCAGCGCGGCGGCCTGGGCGCGGCCCAGCTCGAACTTGTCGCGCACCGCCGAGATGACCACCTCGATCACCGAGACCAGCGACGTCAGCCCGGCGATGACCAGCGAGGCGAAGAAGCAGACGCCGATGAATGCTCCCCAGGGCGCCTCGCTGATGATCGCCGGGAACCCGATGAAGGCCAGCCCCACTCCGCTCTGGGCGACCTCGTCCACCGCGACGCCCTCGGCCTGCGCCATGAAGCCCAGGGCGGCGAAGACGCCGATGCCGGCGAGCAGCTCGAAGCCGGAGTTGGCGAAGCCCACCACCAGACCGGATCCGGTCATGTCGGTGTCGCGGTGCACGTAGGAGGAGTAGGTGATCATGATGCCGAAGCCGATGGAGAGGGAGAAGAAGATCTGGCCGAAGGCTGCTCCCCACACCCCGGGCTCGGCCAGGGCGCCCCAGTCGGGGGTGAACAGCGCGTCCAGGCCGTCGGCGGCACCGGGCAGGAAGAGCGACCGGACCACCAGCGCCCCGAAGGTGATGACGAGCAGCGGGATGAAGACCACCGAGACGGCCCCGATCCCCTTCTGCACGCCGGCGACCATGACCACGACGACCGCGGCCCACACGATGAGCAGCGGGACCAGCACGCCCGGGACGATCTCGGCGGTCACGCCGGGGTCGCTGACCTGCAGGAACTCGCCGGTGAAGAAACCCGCGGCGTCGTCCCCCCACGCCTCGGTGACCGAGAAGAGGGTGTAGCGCAGCGCCCAGGCGATCACCGCGGCGTAGTAGATGGCGATCATGAAGCAGATGCCGACCTGCCACCAGCCCAGTCCCTCGGTGCCGCGACGCAGCCGCGCGAACGACAGTGGCGCCGAGCCGCGGAAGCGGTGACCCAGCGCGTAGTCGAGGAAGAGGAACGGGATTCCCGCGGTGAGCAGCGCGATCAGGTAGGGGATCATGAAGGCGCCGCCGCCGTTGTCGTAGGCGACGTAGGGGAAGCGCCAGATGTTGCCCAGCCCGACGGCCGAGCCGATCGCCGCGAGGATGAAGACCCTGCGGGACGAGAACGACCCTCGGCGCTCGGCCTCCTGGGCGTGCGTCTCCTGCTGAGTCATGGCGCCTCCCGAAGATGTGACGTGGACGACTCGTCGGATGCTAGCGCTCAGGGTGGACGGTGTCCTGCTCAGACGGGCTCCGGCTCACGCCACAGCTGCTCGCGCAGCCGCCACGGCTGGGCCTCACCGGCGTCCAGGATCATCCGGGCGAACGGGGTCATGGTCGCCAGGACCGTTGCCTGCTCCGCCTCGCTGAGCACGCCCAGCGGCGCCGCGGCAAGCCGGTCCGTGGTCCGCTCCAGCGACGACTTGAGCTCCGTGCCCTCCGCGGTCGCGTGGTCCTCGTCGACGACCAGGCCGCGCGCGACCAGCCGGTCGACCGCGGCCTGCCAGGCGGCGTCGTCCCACCCGGTGTGCCGGTGCAGCATCTCCGCCGGCATGTAGCCGTCGGCACAGGCCAGCACGTGGCACTCGACGGGGTCGATGCCCATGGCCGTGGTGGTCGCCCAGTGCGCGTCGCCGCGGTGCTCGCGCAGTACCGTGCAGGCCAACCAGAGCTGCAGGTGCGGCGCGTCGGGCCACTCCACGGCCAGGTGTGCGGCGGCCATCGGGTGTCCGCCGAGGTCGCACGCCTCCGCCGCCCGCCTGACCAGTCCCGCCACCTCGGCGGTCTCGGCCAGGTGGTCCCCCAGCACCCGGCGCAGCGTGGCGTCGGCTGCCTCGAGCCGAGCCGCGAGGATGTCCTCGGGGTCCGCGCGCTGCCAGACCTCCGGGACCGCCCTGGCGACGTACGCCGGGGCGAAGCCGAAGGTCAGGGCGGCCGCGACCTCGGCGGACACCGGTCCCAGGGCGCACAGCCGGGCGCCGAAGTACTGCAGCTCGGGCCGGTCGAGGCCGAGAGCGCTCATCTGCTCCACGCCCTCGGCGGAACGGTAGGAGAGCTGGTGGTACGGCTCCATCATCCGCCACAGCTGACGGGGGTGGGTGCTCACGGCGCGCTTAGGAGAGCTCGGCAAGCAGGACGGACATCTTCGCGGTGTCCTTGTAGTAGACGTCGATCTCGCTGATGCGACCGTCCGTGACGGAGTAGAGCTCCACCATGGGCATCCGTACCGTGCGACCAGACCGCTTCGAGGTGAAGACCCCGGTCATCGTCACCAGCACCCGGTCGCCGGCCTGCACCGCGTCCCAGTCCTCGATCCCCAGCTCCGCGAGCTCGCCGATCTTCGCCTTGATCGTGTGGAACCCGGCGACACCGCGGTAGGTCCCCGGGTAGGGGAGGTTCTCCGGCTCGTGGATGGCCAGCTCTGGGTGGAAGACCTGCTCGATGCGAGCCTGGTCGTCCGCGTGGACCGCGGCGAGCAGTTCGTCGACGACGTCCTTGGGGTTCTGCGACACGGGACTCTGGGACACGGGACTCTGGGACACGGGGTGCCTCGCTCTTCGTCGGTGACCCGACACGGCGTCGGGTTCGTCACCGTATGACGCAGGTCACACACTGTCAACCATCCGTTTGCTTGTTAAGCGACCTGAACTGCCCTGCCAGATGGCCCGGGAGGAGTGTGCCCACGGCTCCTAGGCTGGTTGCGGGAGGTCACCATGGACCGCAGGACCGGGGCAGCCGTCGCGCTGGTGCTGGCGTTCGCCGCCTCCGGCTGTCGCGGCGGTACGACGGCCGGGCCCGTCGCCCCCTCGGTCGCCTCTCCCACGGCCTCCACCTCCGGCGGGCCGTCCAGCACCGGCTCCTCCGCCCCAGAGGTCCGCGACCCCGCGCACGCGGTGCCCCCGCCCGGCCCGCTGACCGACGACCTGCTCCCCGCCGACCTGCTGGTCCACACCCAGGAACCACTGGACGCCGACCTGGTGGCGACTGTGGGCAAGCTCGAGGGCGTGGCCCACGTGGAGCCCATCGCGCTGGCCCAGGTGAGCATCCAGGACCGGGTGGTCAACGTGGCCGCGGTGGACGCGGCGGCGTACCGGCGGTTCACCACCCCCGGCAGCGCCAGGCTCCAGGAGGCCTGGGACCGGGTGGCCGGCGGCGAGGTGGCGGTCGTCCCCGCCCTCGGTCGTCGGCTCCCCGACGAGGAGGGCTACCTGCGGCTGGGCAACGACCGGGACGCCGCCCGCGTGCACGTGGGGGCGCTCACCGCCCAGGTGCCGCAGGTCGACGCGGTGGTGAACAGCGCCTGGGGCACCGAGCTCGGGATGCGCCCCGGCAACGCGCTGCTGATCTCGGTGGACCGGCTGGTGGCACCGCAGCGGGTCAGACCCGCGATCACCCGCCTGGTCGGCCGCGACGTGTCGGTGCAGGTCCTCGGACCGGACCTGGACGTGTCCGCGGTGCAGACGGCGGTCCTGACCGGCGGCTCCGTGGCCCAGGCGGTGGGCTCGTTCTCCTACCGGGTCGGCACCGCTGGACGGATCGTGCCGCAGCAGCAGTGGGTGGCCGGGCACATCCGCACCGAGACCGTGCCGATCCTGGGGGCGGTCACCTGCCACGCGGTGATGCTCCCGCAGCTCAGGGCCGCGCTGGCGGAGGTGGCGGCCTCGGGGCTGACGAAGGAGATCGACCCCGACCAGTACGCCGGCTGCTACCACCCGCGGTTCATCGCCGGTTCCACCCAGCTCTCCCTGCACGCCTTCGGCATCGCGGTCGACCTCAACGTCCCCGGCAACCAGCGCGGCACCGTGGGCGAGATGGACCCCCGGGTGGTCGCCATCTTCGAGAGGTGGGGGTTCGCCTGGGGCGGACGCTGGTCGTGGACCGACCCGATGCACTTCGAGATGGACCGGCTGGTCGAGGTCAGGTGAGCGGGTGGGCCAGCTCGTCGGCGGGCAGGCGCGCCCACACGATCGCCACCACAGCGGCCACCACGGGCGCGGCCGCGCCGATGTAGAAGGTCTCGCGCATCCCGATCGCCTCGGAGACCGGGCCGGCCAGCGCCATCGAGAGCGGCATCAGCGAGATGCTGACGAAGAAGTCGAGCGAGGAGACCCGACCGAGGAGGTGGGTCGGCACCCGGCGCTGCAGCAGGGTGCCCCAGATGACCATGGGGAACGAGAAGAGTGCCCCCATCACGAACCCGGCGGCCACGAGCATCCACAGCTCGTCGGCGTGCGCGACCGCCAGGAGCGGCACCCCGGCCAGTCCCCAGCCGAGCGTCATGATCGTGAGGTAGCGCCGGGGCATCCGCACCGACGCCATCCCCAGGGAGCCGAGTGCCCCGCCGACGCCGAACGCGGCCAGCACCAGGGAGTGGTCGCCCGCGTCCCCGCCCAGGTCGGACTTGATGAGGAACGGGACCAGCACCTCCAGCGGGCCCATCAGCGCCAGGATCATCAGACAGGCGAAGAGCAGGCTGGCCAACAGCCACGGGGTGCCGACCAGGTAGCGGAACCCCTCGGTCATGTCGCCGATCGCGCTGCGGATCGGGTGTCCCGCGTGCGCCTCGTCGAGCCGGGGACGCACCGCGGTCCGCGGCACCCGAAGCAGCGCCAGCAGCGAGAGCAGCATGGAGGCCGCCGCGATGGCGAAGGCCAGCGAGGGAGCGAGGGCCCCGATCGCGAGACCCGCGACGGCAGGCCCGAGCGCCTGGCCGATCGTGGGCCGGACCATGCCCTCGAAGCCGTTGACGGCCATCAGGTCGTCCTCGGGGACCAGCGCGGGCAGCATGGCGGAGTAGGCCGGGTAGTAGAAGGCCATCGCGACGCCGAGGAAGAACGCGACCACGGCCAGCAGCCACACCGTCGTCAGCTCCGCGGCGGCCAGCGCGGCGACCAGCGCCATGCCGACCAGCTCGACGCCGGCGACCGTCATCAGCACCCGGCGCTGCGGCACCCGGTCGGCGACCACGCCGGCCAGCAGGGCGGTGACCAGCACCCCCACCGCGGACGCGGAGGAGACGAGCGAGAGCTGGGAGGGGCCGCCGCCCAGGCGGAAGACCTCCCACACCAGGGCGACCAGCCACACGCCGCCGCCGAAGGCGCTGAAGACCAGGGCCAGGGCGAGCCGTCGGTAGGCGGGGGTGTTGAACGGGGTCAGAGCCCGGGGCAGGCGACGCCCGGTGGCCTGGTCGCCGAGCGTGTCGAGGAGGGTGTCGACGAGCGGATCAGGCACGCCGCACATCATGCCTGTGCGCTGCGACAGTCACCGCCGCGGGCGCCGCCGCCTAGGGTGACGCCCATGCGCGCAATCCAGGTCGTCAGCCCCACGGGTCCCTCCGGCGTCGAGCTCCGTGAGGTGCCCGAACCCACCGCCGGCCCGGGGGAGGTGCTCGTTCAGGTGCACAGCGTCGGGATCTCGTTCCCCGACCTGCTGCTCTCCAAGGGGGAGTACCAGCTCAAGCCCGAGGTGCCGTTCACCCTCGGGGTCGACTTCGCCGGCAGCGTCGCCGCTCTCGGCGAGGGCGTCGAGGGGTTCGCCGTCGGTCAGCGGGTCGCCGGCGTGCTGCCGCACGGTGGTGCCGCCGAGCTGGTGGCGGTGCCGGCGGCGTTCACCTTCGCGCTGCCTGAGGGCACGACGTACGACGAAGGCGCGGCGCTGCCGATGAACTACCTCACCGCCCAGTTCGCCCTCGACGAGCGGGGTGGCCTCAAGCCCGGCGAGACCGTGCTGGTGCACGGCGCCGCGGGCGGGGTCGGCACCGCCACCATCCAGGTCGCCAAGGGGATGGGGGCGCGGGTGATCGCCGTGGTCTCCACCGAGGAGAAGGCGAAGGTCGCCCGGGACGCCGGCGCCGACGAGGCGGTGCTGCTGGCCGAGTTCAAGGACGAGGTGAAGCGGCTCACCGACGGTCGCGGGGTCGACGTGGTCCTCGACGTGGTGGGCGGCGACGCGTTCACCGACTCGCTGCGGCTGCTCGCCCCCCAGGGCCGGCTGCTGGTGGTCGGCTTCGCGTCCGGTCAGGGCATCCCCGAGGTCAAGGTCAACCGGCTGCTGCTCAACAACGTCGACGTCCGAGGCGTCGGCTGGGGCGCCTACGCGATGGTGCGTCCGGAGTTCATGCAGCACCAGTGGCGGGCGCTGGTGCCGATGCTGGAGTCGGGGGTCGTCCGGCCGCCGATCGGGTCGATGTACGACGTCGGCTCCTTCGCGCAGGCGCTGACCGACATGGACGAGCGCCGCACCCTGGGCAAGTCGGTCGTCCGGCTGCGCTGACGCGTCGTACCTCACGCTCCCGACGCCGCCGTTCAGCCGTGCCGCGGCCTGCGGCGCGCCTAGGGTCGGACCCATGCTGGAACTGCGCCGGGTGCTGAGCGCCGCCCTCGTCTCGGCGGTGGTGCTGGCGAGCACCTCGTGCATGTCCGAGCCGGAGCACCCCAGCACCTCGTGGGGGCCGACGCCGGTGCAGATCGGCGGGCTCAGCGTGCTCGCGGAGTCCGACCGCGACGGCTTCCGGCTGCACACCTCCTCGGGGGACAAGGGCTTCCTGCCCGGCGTCAACCTGGGCTCCACGCTGCCGACGCTGCAGCCGGGCGAGGTGGGGCAGATCCCGGCCGAGCACTACCGCAGGTGGATCTCCCAGATGGGCGACCTGGGCATCCGGGTGGTCCGGGTCTACACCCTGCTGCCGCCCGGGTTCTACGCCGAGCTCGCGGCCTACAACGAGGCGCACCCGGTCTCCCCGATCTACCTGGTGCAGGGCGCCTACCTGCCCAACGAGGAGTACGTCGACCCCGGCCGCAGCCTCTACGACCCCGAGATCGACGACTCGTTCTCCGCCGAGATCCGCGACCTGTCCGCCGCCGTGCACGGCGACCTGGTCCGCGAGGAGGCCCCCGGTCGCGCCTGGGGCACCTACGACGTGGACGTGTCGGCCTGGGTGGCGTCGTGGATCATCGGGGTGGAGTGGGACGGCTCCGCCGTGCAGCGCACCAACCGGATCTCGGCGCAGGCGGCGTACACGCCCGGCAGGTTCTTCGTGGCGGGGCAGCGGGCGACCGCGACCGAGCGCTGGATCGCCAAGCACATGGACGAGATCGCCACGCTGGAGGCGGAGCGGGGGGTCTCGGTCCCGGTCGCGATGGCCAACTGGCCGACCGCCGACCCGCTCGAGCACCCCTCGGAGCCGCTGGACCGCGAGGACCTGCCCGGGGTCGACGCCAACCACGTCCTGCCCACCGCGGCGTGGCCCGGCGGCACCTTCGCCAGCTTCCACGCCTACCCCTACTACCCGGACTTCCAGCGCTACCAGGACGGTCTCGACGAGACGCTCTGGGCGGGCGAGCCGGACCGCTACGCGGGCTACCTGAAGAGCCTGAAGGACCACTTCGCCGACACCATGCCGCTGCTGGTCACCGAGTACGGCGTCCCGGCGTCCCTGGGCAGTGCGCACATCGGCACCAACGGCCGGGACCAGGGCGGGCACTCCGAGCCCGAGGCGATGGAGATGAACGCCGAGATGATGCGGATGATGGAGGACCTCGGGCTCGGCGGGGCGTTCGTCTTCGTGTGGGCCGACGAGTGGTTCAAGCGGACCTGGAACACCATGGAGCACCAGGTCGGGGAGCGGCGTCAGCTCTGGCACGACCCGCTCACCAACGAGCAGTGGTTCGGGCTGGTGGCCACGGACCCGGCGCCGCTCGTCGACGCCGCTGTGGAGGAGCTGCCCGAGGACCTCCCCACCGACGGCGCCTACGAGTACCTCTACACCTGGGCGGACGCGTCCTGGGTGCACCTCGACATCAAGTTCCGCGACGAGCTGCCCGAGCGGCTGGTCCTCGACGCCGACGTGGTGCCTGGCGCCAAGCGTGCTGACTACCGGGTGAGCGTGGACCGGGTCGCCGGCTCGGCGCGCCTGGAGGTACGCCGCGCGCTGGACCCGATCCGGCTGGACACCCCGATGCGGCCCTACGTCGAGGACATGGACGCCCCGTGGCACCTCTACCGGCTGATCACCAACCAGTCGTACGAGAAGCCGGCGCCGCACCCGGCGGAGTACCAGGACGTGGGCGAGCTGGTCGAGGGCATCTGGGACCCGAAGAGTCCCGACTACGTCTCGACCTCGACCTGGCAGGTCAACCAGGAGCACCGCACCATCTCGCTGCGCATCCCGTGGTCGATGCTGGGTTTCGCGGACCCGTCCTCGCGCATCGCGCTCGGCGAGGGCGTGCCGGCAGAGCTGGTGGAGGTCGACGGCATCACCTTCCGCTTCGACGCCGACGGTGCGAGGCACGAGCAGGTCTTCACCTGGCCCACCTGGAACCGCGCCGACTACACCGAGCGTCCCAAGCAGGGCATCGAGGTACTGGAGCAGGCGTTCCGCGAGCTCGCGCCGTAGGCCAGCCCGTGGCGGGCAGCGAGAGCACCGTTCTGCGCCCCAGATGGGTGCTCCCGCTTCCCGCCACGCGAGGAGCATCACGTTCACCCTGCCGCACTGACGGTGCCACCGCCTAGGGTGGACGGCGTGACGATTCTCGATGACGCCCGCGAGGGCATGGACCCCGACACCCGGCCGCAGGACGATCTCTTCGGCCACGTCAACGGCACTTGGCTGGAGGTCACGGAGATCCCCAGTGACCGCAGCAGCTGGGGACCCTTCGTGTCCCTGGCCGACACGGCCGAGCAGCAGGTGCACGCGATCATCGAGGAGCTGGCCGCTGGCAGCGCCCTCGACGAGGCAGCCGACGCCGAGGACGCCCGCAAGATCGCGGCGCTCTACTCCTCCTTCATGGACACCGACGCCATCGCCGCCCGTGGCACCGCCCCGATCGAGCCGCTGCTGGCCGAGATCGAGGCGGTGAGCGACGTGCGCGAGCTGTCGGCCTTCCTGGGCGGCTTCGAGCGCCAGGGCGGCAGCGGCGCGTTCGGCTCCTACGTCGACACCGACGCCAAGAAGTCCGACCGCTACCTCCTCAACATCACCCAGGGCGGCCTGGGCCTGCCCGACGAGAGCTACTACCGCGAGGAGAAGTTCGCCGACATCAGGTCGGCGTACCTGGCCTACCTGACCCGGCTCTTCGAGCTCGCCGGCCGCAGTGACGCCGCCGACTGCGCCGCCGCCGTGCTGGCACTGGAGACCCGGCTCGCCGCGGGTCACTGGGAGCGCGCCGAGACCCGCGACGTGCAGAAGACCTACAACCTGGTGAGCCGCTCCGAGCTCGAGGCCCTGGCCCCGGCCTTCGACTTCGACGCCTGGATCACCGCGCTCGGCGGCAGCGACGAGACGATCGCCGAGGCCTGCGTCCGCCAGCCGTCGTACCTGGAGCACCTCTCGGGCCTGCTGACGGAGATCCCGGCCGAGCAGTGGCGGCCCTGGCTGCTGGCCAAGGTGCTGCGCAGCTCCGCGGCGTACCTCACCGACGACTTCGTCGAGACCAACTTCGACTTCTACGGCCGCACCCTCAACGGCACGCCCGAGCTGCGCGAGCGGTGGAAGCGCGGCGTCGCGTTCGTCGAGGGCGCGATCGGGGAGGCCGTGGGCCGGGAGTACGTCGCCCGGTACTTCCCGCCGCGGTCCAAGGAGCTGATGGACGACCTGGTGGCCAACCTGCTCGAGGCCTACCGCCAGTCCATCGCCGAGCTCGACTGGATGACCGAGGAGACCAAGCAGCGGGCCTACGACAAGCTCGCCACCTTCCGGCCCAAGATCGGCTACCCGGAGAAGTTCCGCGACTACTCCGCACTGCATGTCGACGCCGGTGACCTGATGGGCAACGTGCGCGCCTCGGCCGCCTACGAGACCGACCGCGAGCTGAACAAGATCGGCAGCCCGGTGGACCGCGACGAGTGGTTCATGCTGCCCCAGACCGTCAACGCCTACTACAACCCCGGCACCAACGAGATCTGCTTCCCCGCCGGCATCCTGCAGAAGCCCTTCTTCTCCCCCGACGCCGACCCGGCGGAGAACTACGGCGGCATCGGCGCGGTGATCGGCCACGAGATCGGTCACGGCTTTGACGACCAGGGCGCCCAGTACGACGGGGAGGGCAACCTCAACGACTGGTGGACCACCGACGACAAGGCCGCCTTCGAGGTCAAGTCCAAGGCCCTGATCGAGCAGTACGACGGGTTCTCCCCGCGCGCCCTCCCCGGGGAGTTCGTCAACGGGTCCCTCACCGTCGGCGAGAACATCGGCGACCTCGGCGGGCTGACCATCGGCCACAAGGCCTACCTGATCGCCACGCACGGCCAGGCCACGCCCGAGCAGCGCAAGAAGGTCTTCCTCAACTGGGCCTACTGCTGGCGCACCAAGCGGCGCAAGGAGCAGGAGCAGCAGTACCTCACGATCGACCCGCACTCCCCGCCGGAGTTCCGGGCCAACATCGTGCGCAACCTCGACGAGTTCCACGAGGTCTTCGACACCGCCGAGGGTGACGGTCTCTGGCTCGACCCCGAGGACCGGGTCCGGATCTGGTGACCCGCCTCGCGGAGCCACCCCGGGGCCGCCGAGACCCAGCCGATGGAGGCATCGTGAACATCTTGTCCCTGCGCCGCGCGTGGTCCACCCTAATGGCACCCCCGCCGGCCGAGCTGGTCGGTGACCTGGGGGCCTCGTTCGTGGCGCCGCTGAAGCGGGTGGCGCCGGCGGGGCTGGGGCTGATCGGGCTGCCGCGCTGGCACGGCAAGCGGTTCCACCTCGAGGGCGACCGACTGGTGGGGGTCAACCTGCTGCGCGCCGCCGACGGGTCAGGCGGGCTGACCGAGACCCTGCCGATGACGGCGATGCTGTCCGCGTCCTGGGCCGACGGGCTGCCGGCCGTCGCCGTCTCCTACGCCCCTGATGCGCCCCGGCCCTGGCGCTGGGTCCGCGACGAGCTGCGGGAACGACCGGACGGCACCCTGGTGGGCATGACCTTCGTGGGGCTGCCGGGCCTGCGCGCCCTGGGCGGTACGCCGTTCCTGCTGCGCCGGGGGTGAGCGGCCGCTCCCGGCGCCCCGATCCACCGGAGTCGGCGGTGGTTGATAGACAGGGTGCATGACTTCCCCCGCCAGCAGCACCGCGAGCTCCGCGACCGACGACGTACGCCGGGAGCAGCGCGCCGCCGCCGAGGCGCACCTGCGCTCCCTGGTCGGCAGCGAAGACGCGGTCCTGCGCGAGGACCAGTGGTCGGCGATCGAGGCGCTGGCGGTCGACCGGCGGCGCGCGCTGGTGGTGCAGCGGACCGGCTGGGGCAAGTCGGCGGTCTACTTCGTCGCCACCTTGTTGCTCCGGGCCCAGGGGGCCGGGCCGACGGTGATCGTCTCCCCGCTGCTCGCCCTGATGCGCAACCAGATCGCCGCCGCCCAGCGCGCCGGCATCCGGGCGGTCACCATCAACTCCACCAACATCGACCAGTGGCAGCCGATCCACGACGCCATCCACGCCGGCGAGGTCGACGTGCTGCTGGTGAGCCCCGAGCGGCTCAACAACCCCGGCTTCCGCGACGAGGTGCTGCCGCGGCTGGCGGCCAGTGCCGGCCTGCTGGTGATCGACGAGGCGCACTGCATCTCCGACTGGGGACACGACTTCCGTCCCGACTACCGCCGGATCCGCACGCTGCTCGGAGAGCTGCCCGACGGGATCCCGGTGCTGGCGACCACCGCGACCGCCAACGCCCGGGTCACCTCCGACGTCGCCGAGCAGATGGGCACCGACGTGCTCGTGCTGCGCGGCAGCCTGGACCGCGAGTCGCTGCGGCTGGGCGTGGTGCGGCTCAAGACCGCCGAGCAGCGCCTGGCCTGGCTCGCCGACCACCTCGCCGAGCAGCCCGGCTCGGGCATCGTCTACTGCCTCACCGTCGCCGCCACCCAGGAGATCGCCGACTACCTGCGCTCCCGCGGTCACCAGGTCGCGGCGTACTCCGGGCAGACCGAGGCCAGCGAGCGGCAGGCGCTGGAGGAGGACCTGGTCAACGGCCGGGTCAAGGCGCTGATCGCCACCAGCGCCCTCGGCATGGGCTTCGACGCCCGCCTGGGGTTCGTGGTCAACATGGGGGCGCCCGCCTCCCCGGTGGCCTACTACCAGCAGGTGGGCCGTGCCGGCCGTGGCACCGACGAGGCGACCGTGGTGCTCCTGCCTGCCATCGAGGACCGCGACATCTGGGCCTACTTCTCCTCCCTCGCCTTCCCGCGGCAGGAGCTGGTCCAGCAGACCCTCGACGTGCTGGCGGGATCACCGAAGCCGATGAGCACCGCTTCCCTGGAGACCTACGTCGAGCTCAACCGGACCCGGCTGGAGCAGATGCTCAAGGTGCTCGACGTCGACGGCGCGGTACGCCGGGTCCAGGGCGGGTGGACCTCGACGGGCCAGCCTTGGGACTACGACGCCGAGCGCTACGCCCGGGTCGCTGCCGCCCGGGAGCGGGAGCAGCAGGCGATGCTCGACTACATCACCACGGACACGTGCCGGATGTGGTTCCTGCGCGACCAGCTCGACGACCCGGACAACACCGAGCACTGCGGGCGGTGTGACAACTGCGGCGGGCTCACCCTGTCCACCCAGCTCTCCGAGCAGTCGGTCGAGGCCGCCCACGAGCGGCTGGCCCGGCCGGGCGTGGTCATCGAGCCGCGCAAGATGTGGCCCAGCGGGCTGTCCAACCTGGGCGTCGACCTGAAGGGCAAGATCAGCCAGCCGGCCAGCGAGGGGCGGGCCGTCAACCGGCTCACCGACCTAGGCTACGGACAGCAGCTGCGCGAGCTCTTCCGGGTCACCACCGAGCCGGACGGCACCCAGACGGTGCTGGACGGCCCGGTCCCCGTGCCGCTGGTCCAGGCCGTGGTGGAGGTGCTCAACGACTGGAAGCCCCGGGTCGCCGGCATCGTGTACGTCGAGTCGGCGCGGCGTCCCACGCTGACCCGGGACCTGGCCGACGGACTCTCCCGCTACCTCAAGGTGCCCGTGGTGGGGTCGTTCGCCATCGTCGACCCCGACGTGCCGCCCGGCAAGGGCGCCATGAACTCCGCCCAGCGGGTGGCCGCGGTCGGCCGGCGCAGCGCCCTGACCGGCGAGATGCCGGACGGCCCGGTGCTGCTGGTCGACGACCTGGTGGTCACGGGCTGGACCCTGACCCTGGCCGCGCGGGCGATCCGGGCGGCCGGGGCGAGCAACGTGCTGCCGCTGACGCTGGCGCTCAACGCCTGAGCGCACCGCCGGCCCGGATCACCGGGCCGGCGGCGGTCGGTCAGCTGGCGGCAGCGCAGGTCAGGTTCACGACGAGCCGGTCGGCGGTCTCCGGCGTCGTTCCCCGGGCGATGACGGTGGTGTTGTTCTCGAACGACAGCTGCGAGGTGCCGGCCCACGAGGTCTCCCAGAAGCTGGTGGCCCCCATGACCTTCTTGCCGGCCGGGCACGAGAGCGTCACCTCGGCCTTGTTGTCGGTCGCCGACTTGCTGAAGCGCACGATCTCGTAGGCCGACACGCCGGGCGCACCGGCGGCGCCGGACGGACCCCGGACGCCGGCCGGACCAGCGGGACCGACGGGACCGGGGGTGCCGGCCAGCTTCGTGATCGCACCCGCGGTCAGGTCCTTCTTCTTCAGCGACCCGTCCTTGATGTCGGCCGAGGTCACGGAGTCGTTCTTGATGTCCTTGCCGGTGATGACCAGGGCGGCGGTTGCGCCACCGGTCGCCGTGGCGACCAGCAGCCCGCCGGCGATCAGCACCGTGGGAACGCTGCGACGGAGGGAGAAGGAGGAGCGAGACATCGGCGAGTCCTTTGCAGTTGAAAGAAAGTTCCGCCATTGAAGCGTCTGGCTCAGCCGTTCAGCGACCGTCTCAGATTTTGCCAAACGCCCTGGCCCGTCTCGCGCTGCTCAGTCCGCCGCAGCCCACGGTCTAGTGACCCATCATCGCGGTCGGGTCGACCGGCTCCTCCGGGGGCTTGCGCGGCAGGAAGAACGCCGGGATCAGCACGCAGCCGACCAGGATGGTGCCGACCACGAAGACCGTGGCGAAGCTGTCGGCCAGCTCCGGCAGGGCCACCGGGGCGATGGCGTCCAGCTGGGCCTTGAGCTCGGCGGCCTTGTCCCCGCTGGCCTGGGAGACCATCCCCTTCAGGCCCAGGTAGGCGCCGGCGGAGTCGCTGGCCTTGATCTGGTTGGTGAGCACCACCGAGAACAGCGCCGTGCCCATCGAGGCGGCGACCTGCTGGGTGATGTTCATCAGCGTCGAGCCGCGGGCGATGTTGTGGTCGCTGAGCGTCTGCAGCGCCGAGCTCATGATCGGCATCATCGTGGCGCCCATGCCCAGGCCCATCACGAAGAGCGAGCCGAGCAGCAAGGCGTAGGAGGTGTCTGCCTCGAGCTGGGTGAACATCGCCATCCCGATGGTGATCAGCGTGATTCCGACCATCACGATCTTGCCGGGTCCGCGCTTGTCGGCCATCAGGCCGGCGATGGGCATGGTGATCATCGCGCCGATGCCCTGAGGGGCGAGCAGCAGACCGGCGTGGAGGGCGTCCTCACCGCGGACCTGCTGGAAGTAGAGCGGGAAGAGCAGCGAGGCACCGAAGAAGGCCATAGCGAAGAGAGCCATCGCGATCACGGCCACGGTCATCTTGCGGTTGGCGAACAGGCGCAGCTCGACCAGCGGGTGGGCGTTGCGCCGGTTCAGCGCCCACGGCACGAAGGCGGCCACGAGCAGGATCCCGACGATCGTGGGGATGGCGACCTCGCCGGCGAAGAAGGTGCCGTGCTCGGGGATCGAGGAGACGCCGTACAGGAAGGCGGCCAGGCCGGGGGAGAGCAGCAGCATCCCGAGCCAGTCGAAGGTCTCCGAGGGCTCGACGTTGTCCTTGGGCAGCACCACGATGGCGTAGATGAACGCGATGGCGCCGATCGGCAGGTTGATCAGGAAGATCCAGTGCCAGGAGGCGGCCTCGATCAGGTAGCCGCCGACGATGGGACCGAAGATCGGACCCAGCAGCATCGGGATGCCCAGCACGGCCATCACCCGGCCGATGCGGTGCGGCCCGGCGGCGCGGGTCAGGATCGTCATGCCCAGCGGCATCAGCATGCCGCCGCCGAGGCCCTGGAGCACCCGGAAGATGACCAGCGTCTGCAGCGAGTCGGCCAGGGCGCAGAGCACCGAGCCGAGGGTGAAGAGCCCGACCGCGAGCAGGTAGAGGCGCTTGGTGCCGAAGCGGTCCGCGGCCCAGCCGGTCAGCGGGATCACCGAGGCCAGGGCCAGGGTGTAGCCGGTCATCGTCCAGGCGACCTCGGCGGACGTGGCCTCGAACTCGTTCTGGAAGGTCTCCAGCGCCACCGAGACGACCGTGATGTCGAGGATCGACATGATGGCGCCCAGGACGACGACGCCGGCGACGAGGAGGACGCTCTTGTCCAGCTTGTCGTTGCCGGGCGGGGTGGGGGGAAGGCCAGGGTTCGCTGACTCGGTCTTGATGCTCACCGGTGCAGGCTAGAGGTTGCCGGCGACAACGACACCTGGTTAAGCAGGGCTCAGGGAGTGTTCCCGATCACGCTCTGGACCGCCGCGACCAGGGCCGGGTCGTCGGGCTCGGTCGTCGGGCTGAACCGGGCCACCGGTCGCCCTTGGGCGTCGACGAGGAACTTCTCGAAGTTCCACTGCACGTCGCCGGTGTGCCCCTTCTCGTCGGGGAGCTCGACCAGCTCCGCGAGCACCGGGTGTCGGCCGTCGCCGTTGACCTCGATCTTCTCCGACATCGGGAACGTCACGCCGTACGTCGCGGAGCAGAACTCCGCGATCTCCTCGGCGCTGCCCGGCTCCTGGCCCATGAACTGGTTGCACGGCAGGCCCACGACGGCGAACCCGCGGTCGGCGTACTCGTCGTGGAGCGCCTCGAGCTTGGCGTACTGCGGAGTGAGGCCGCACTTGCTGGCCACGTTGACCAGCAGGGCGCCGCGGCTGCCGGTGAGGTCGCGCAGGGTGCCGGGGGTTCCGTCCAGGCGGGCCAGGGACGAGTCGAGGATGCTCATGGCCTCATTGTGGCCCTCAGCACAAGGCTCGACGCCGGAGTCTCGGTGTTGCCAGCGGTGTCGGGTGCAACGACTAGCGTCGAGGGGTGAGCTTCATACCGACCACCGGCCCCGCCGTCTTCCACGCGGCGCAGCCACCCCGGCAGGGCGTGGTGGAGTTCACCGGGGCGCGGAGCGTGCGGCTGCCGATCACCGCGGCACTCCCGGTCCTGGCCAAGGCCCACAAGGACCAGGCGGTCCATCCCAGCGTCGCGCTGCTCGCGGGTGCGGCCCACCTCGGCCTGCGGCTGGTCGCCGACGGCCGCTTCGAGCCGCACCCCACCCAGCCCTGGTGGCAGGTCGCCCCCCTCGGCGACGCCGACCGGGACCGGGTCGAGCAGCTCGCCCGCGCCCGGGCGTACGGCGACCTCGACCCGGCGGGCGCCGAGGGGGTGGTGCGCAAGGTGCTGGAGGCCGTCGTCGACGCCATGCCGCGGCGGCCCCCCACCCGGCCGGTGGCGGTGCCCGACTACACCGACCGGCTCTCGGACCGGATCCAGCGGCTCAAGCAGGTCGCCGCCGGCGACGACCGGCCCCAGCTGGTGAGCCTCTCGCTGCGCGTGGAGGCCGACGAGGACGAGCTGTACGCCGGCGAGCTGCGGGTCGTCCCGCAGGTGCACGCGGAGAACAACGCCACCCACGTGGCCGACGCCGCCGAGCTCTGGCTGGAGTCGGGGGCCCGCGCGGGTCACGGGTTCGGCGACCGGGCGCGGACCCACGCCACGCTGGCGCTGCGGCAGGCCGCCGACGCCTGGCCGGTGCTCGACCGCCTGCTGGAGCTCCGGGTCCCGGACCGGATCACCCTGGGCAGCGACGAGGTGACCGACCTCCTCGAGCACGGTCTGGCCGACCTGCACGCGGTCGGGGTCGACGTGCACTGGCCGCGCGAGCTGGGCCGCGATCTCACCAGCCGGGCCGTCCTGGACCGCTCGCGCAAGAAGGGTCCCTCGCCGGACGCGCCCCTGCAGACCGGGATGCTCGGGGCGGCCGACCTCTTCGCGTTCCGCTGGCAGGTCTCGCTGCACGGTGACCCGCTCACCGACGACGAGATGGCACGGCTGGCCGCGGCGGCGAGCCCGGTGGTGCGGCTGCGGGACAGCTGGGTGGTCGTCGACCCCGAGGTCGCCAAGCGGGCGCGCAAACGGCTGATCCGCACGGTCAAGCCCGCGCAGGCGGTGGCCGCCGCGCTGACCGGGGTGGTCGAGGTCGAGGAGACCCCGGACGTCGAGGTCGTGGTGGGGGCCTCACTGCTCAAGGTGCGCGACCAGCTCAGGGCTGCCGCCACCCGCGAGCCGGTCCCGGTGCCGGACGGGCTGGCCGCCACCCTGCGCGACTACCAGCGCCAGGGCCTGACCTGGCTGACCGAGCTGACCGGGCTGGGGCTCGGCGCCTGCCTGGCCGACGACATGGGCCTGGGCAAGACGGTCACCCTGATCGCGCTGCACCTGCACCGGGCCGAGGAGCGTCGCGCGGCCGGCGAGGCGTGCGGGGCGACGCTGGTCGTCTGCCCCGCGTCGCTGCTGGGCAACTGGGAGGCCGAGATCCACCGCTTCGCCCCCGGCGTCCCGGTACGGCGCTTCCACGGCGGCACCCGCTCGCTCCAGGGCCTGGCCCGCGCACCTCAGGAGCCGGATCAGGAGCCGGCGCTGCTGGACGAGGCGGCGCTCACCGACCCGGCCACCGAGGGCGGCTTCGTGCTCACCACCTACGGGACGCTGCGCAACGACGCCGAGACGCTGGCACACGTCGACTGGGACCTGGTGGTCGCCGACGAGGCCCAGCACGTCAAGAACGCCCGCTCCTCCACCGCCAAGGCGCTGCGCCGCGTGGGGAGCCGGGCGCGGGTGGCGCTCACCGGCACCCCGGTGGAGAACGACCTCACCGAGCTCTGGGCGATCCTGGACTGGGTGATCCCGGGTCTGCTCGGCAGTCGCCTGGCGTTCCGCCGCGCCTGGGCGGCCCCCATCGAGGCCGGGGTGGACCCCGAGATCACCCAGCGCTTCGCCGACCTGATCAGCCCTTTCCTGATGCGTCGGCGCAAGTCCGACCCCGGGATCGCCCCGGAGCTGCCGCCCAAGACCGAGACCGACCACCTGCTCGGTCTCACCCGCGAGCAGGCGGTGCTCTACGAGACCTTCGTGCGGGACCGGATGGAGCGCATCGAGCGCTCGGAGCCCGAGGCCCGCCGCGGGCTGGTGCTGGCGATGCTCACGGGCCTGAAGCAGATCTGCAACCACCCGGCTCACTTCCTCAAGCAGACCAACCCCACCCTGGTGGGGCGCTCGGAGAAGATCGACCTGCTCGACGAGCTGCTGGGCACGGTGCTGGCCGAGGACGGCGCGGCGCTGATCTTCACCCAGTACGTCGCGATGGCGCGGCTGCTCGAGCTGCACCTGACCCGGGCCGGGCTCCCGCACCAGTTCCTGCACGGCGGTACGCCGGTGGCTGAGCGCGAGGCCATGGTCCGCCGCTTCCAGGCCGGTCCGGAGGACCCCGACAGCGTCCCGGTCTTCCTGCTCTCCCTGAAGGCCGGTGGCACCGGGCTCAACCTCACCCGGGCCGACCACGTCATCCACCTCGACCGCTGGTGGAACCCGGCGGTGGAGGAGCAGGCCACCGACCGGGCCTACCGGATCGGGCAGACCCGGCCCGTGCAGGTGCACCGGATGATCACCGAGGGCACGGTCGAGCAGCGGATCGCCGCCCTGCTGGAGCGCAAGCGCGGCCTGGCCGACTCGGTGCTGGCCGGCGGCGAGGCCGCCCTCACCGAGCTCAGCAACGACGAGCTGCGCGACCTCGTGACGCTGCGATGAACGTCAGCTATCCGCAGCTCGAGCCGCGTCGTGGCTCGAGCGGCAGCACCTGGTGGGGCAAGGCCTGGACCCGCAGCCTGGAAGAGGCGGCGTACGGCGAGGAGGAGCTCAAGCAAGGTCGGCGACTGGCCCGCAACGGCGCCGTGGGGGCGATCACCGTCTCCTCGGGTGGCTACCTGGCGGCGGTCCAGGACCGCGGGGACGCCTGGACGGTGACCGGCACGGTCGAGCCGCTGGACGAGACCAGCCGGCACCTCTTCGCCGAGGTGGTTGCCGGGAGCTCGGGGCGGGTGGCGTCGCTGCTGCGCGGGGACCTCCCGCTCCCGCTGGTGGAGGACTGCGAGGAGGTGGGCGTCGAGCTGGTCCCGTACGCCGGCGAGCTGGGCTGGACGTGCACCTGCGCGCACTGGGTGGACCCCTGCCCGCACGGGGTGGCGGTGGCGGTCCAGGTGGGGTGGCTGCTGCAGGCCGACGCCCTGGTGCTGCTGCACCTGCGAGGGCTGGCGCGCGAGGAGCTGCTGGCCGCCGTGCACGCGCTGGCCACCAGCGGCCCCGACGTCCAGGCCGACGTGGAGACCGACATGCAGACCGACGTGGAGACCGACGTGGAGACCGGCGTCGACGCGGCGCTGCGGGCCGGTGCCCTGCTCGACCAGTGGGAGCATCCGCCCAGCGCGTGACCGGCGTCGGCCCGGCGGCGTGGCCCGGCGACGCTAATCTGTGGACGTGACCCGCCGCGAGCAGATCCTGGAGACCGCCGCGGACCTCTTCGCCGCTCGCGGCTTCCACGGTGTCTCGGTGGCCGAGCTGGGTGCGGCCTGCGGCATCAGCGGTCCCGCCCTCTACAAGCACTTCCCGTCCAAGGACGCGATGCTCGCCGAGATGCTGGTGCGGATCAGCGAGGAGCTGCTGGCGGTGGGCCGCGAGCGGGTGGCCAGCGCCGACACGCCCGAGGCCGCGCTCACCGAGCTGGTCGGATGGCACACCGACTTCGCGCTGCGCCACCGCTCGCTCATCGTGGTCCAGGACCGGGACTGGGAGTCGCTCCCGGCGGCGGCGCGCGAGCAGGTGCGTGCCCTCCAGCGCGAGTACGTCGACCTGTGGGCCGCGCAACTGCGGCTCGCGCACCCCGACCTCTCACCGGAGCGGGCTCGCGCCGCGGCGCACGCCGCGTTCGGGCTGCTCAACTCCACCCCGCACAGCGCGCTGCTGCCGGACGAGGGGATGCGCGAGCTGTTGAGCTCGATGGCGCTCGCCGCGCTCGGGATCTCGTCCCCGCCTGACGGTGTGACGTAGTCGAGGCTGACAACTAGGCTCACGTCTCGGCTCCGGCCGTGCCAGAACTTCCGCTACCCAGAACGGTGCACCTCGTGACGCAGCTCCGCGTGGCCCTCGTCGGATCCGGTTCGATGGGTCTCAACCATGCCCGCACGATCGCCGCCGGGCCGGACACCGAGCTCGCCTTCGTCGTCGACCCCTCGGAGGAGAACGGCCTGCCCGTCGCCCAGGAGTACGGCGCGCGCTGGGTCTCCGGCCTGGACCAGATCGGAGACGTCGACGCCGCGGTGATCGCGGCCTCCACCGAGCACCACTACGACCTGGCGCTGCCGATCATCAAGGCGCGGCTGCCGCTGCTCATCGAGAAGCCGGTCTGTCCCTCCCTGGCGCAGTCCGACGAGGTGGTGACTGCCTCCCGGGAGGCCGGCACGGTGCTGATGTGCGGCCTGCTGGAGCGCTTCAACCCGGCAGTCGTGGTGGCGATGAAGATGGTGGAGCAGCCGCTCTACATCCGCGCCGAGCGGCACTCGCCGTACGCCGCCCGGATCCGCACCGGCGTGGCCTGGGACCTGCTGGTCCACGACGTCGACCTGGTGGTGCGCGCCTTCGGCGGCGACCACCCCGAGCGGGCCGAGATGCAGGTGGGCCACTTCCACCCCGACTCCGTCGCGGGCGCCGAGGACGTGGTGGAGGCGTCGCTGCGCTTCGCCTCCGGCGGGATCGCGTCGGTCTCGGCGAGCCGGCTCGGGCAGCGCAAGGTCCGCTCCATGGTCATCCAGGAGATCGACCGGCTGATCGAGGTCGACCTGCTGCGCCGCGGCGTCACCTCCTACCGGCACTCCTCGCTGGCCGGCGACCCCGGGCGCGACGGCTTCCGGCAGATGACCGAGATGGAGGTGCCGGAGGTGATCGGCGCCGAGCCGCTGGCCAGCCAGCTGGCGCACTTCGTCGGCCTGGTCCGCGGCGAGCACGACCCCGACCTCGAGCGCGACTCGATCCTCCCGGCACACCGGGTCGTCGACCAGGTGCTGGCGACCCGTGGCTGAGGGGCGCCGCTCGCGCCGCGGTCCGCTGGGCTGGGCCACCGAGCTGATCGCCGCAGCCCTGCTGGTGCTGATGGCGGTCTCGCTGTCCACCATCGCCCTGGACGGGCGCCCGCTGTCGGCCGTCGACGAGCCCACGCACTTCGACAACGTGATCCAGCTCCAGCACGACACCTACCCGCACCGCGGCTCCCTCTACACCCAGCGCACCGTCAACGAGTGGGCCTGCGGCGTGGGCCACGAGGTCGGCCCGCTCGGCAAGGAGTGCGGGGACCCGAAGCTGGGTCCTGAGCTGCTGCCGATGACCAAGTACACGACCGGCTACATCCACTACCCGACGTACTTCGTGGCGCTGTTGGCCGGCACCAAGGTGGTGCACGCGGTCGATTCGAAGGTGCCGCTGATCGGGGCGCTGCGCCTCTCCTCGACGGTGATCCTGCTCGCCGGCGTGGTCGCCTGCTGGCTGCTGGCCACCTCGCTGGGCCTGGGAGGCGCCCGCAAGCTCGCGGTCACCTTCGCACCGGTGGCCGCGCCGGGGATCCTGACCTACGGTCCGATGGTCAACCCGGGGTCGGCCGCCACGCTGTGCGGGGCGCTGGTCGCGCTGGGCGGGTTCGCCTGGATGCGCTCGCGCCGGTGGTTCTGGGGCTACCTCGCGGCCGCCCTGCTGGCCAGCTGCGTCGCGGCGACCGCCTCGCTGACGGTCGGGGTGTTCGCGATCGTCTCCGGGGTGACCTGGCTCGCCGGGTTGCTGGGGGTCCGCACGATGCGGGACTGGCAGGTCCGGTGGTGGCACCTGCTGCTCCAGGCCGTGGTCTTCCTGGGCCCTGTCCTGGTCTGGGAGCAGGTCATCAGCGCCCGGGCGACCGTGCCGGACTCGGTGGTCTACGCCGTGGTCGCGGTGGCCTCCACCACGGCGCTGATCAGCGGAGCGCTCGCCGAGCTGACCACCCTGCACAGCCCCTGGACCGACGTGGGGGCGCTGGGGGAGACCGACGGCGACCTCCTCGGCACCTACGTCCGCGCGCTCGGCTACGGGCTCCCGTCGCTGGTCACGGTGCTGGTCTTCGGCACCCTCGCCCTGGCGGCTCTCGGCGCCTTCGGCCGGGTACGCCGTCACCTGGTCGACGCGTCGGCAACCGACGCGCCCGCTGCTGACGCGCCCGCTCCCGACGGAGCCCGGGCCCGCCTGGCCCGGCATTGGCCGACCTGGCTCACCGGGGACCGGCTGGTGGTCGTGGCCCTGCTCTTCGTGGTGTTCGTGTTCCCGCCCGCGCTGCGGCTCTCGAACGCGGCGAACTTCGGGCTGGACTACGCCATCGTGCCCCGCTACCTGATCTCCCTGGCCCCCATCGCGGTGCTGCTGGCCGTGCGCCAGGTCCGGGGCTCAGGGGTGCCGCGGGTGCTGGCACTGATCTCGATGACCACCATCGTCGGGGTCTGCCTGACCGCCTGGTGAGGGGCCGTCGGGCTAGGGCTGGTCCCCTGGGCCGGTGACGAACCTGGGGGCCACCTCGTGGTCCAGCTCCACCCGCCCGATGACCCGGGCGGGCACGCCGCCCACGATCGTGCGCGGTGCCACGTCGCCGGTCACCACCGCGCCGGCCGCGACCACCGCCTCGTCACCGATGGTGACGCCCATGTTGATGATGGCGCCGGCGCCCACGAAGACCCGGTCCCCGATGGTCACGGGAGCTCGCTCGACCTCGGCGAACGCCCGGCCGCTGACACAGCGCTTCGCCGAGGAGTGGGTGTAGATCTGGGCTCCGGAGGAGATGTCGCACCCGGCCCCGATCCGCAACCCCCCGGAGCCGTCGATCACGGTGAAGGCGCCGATCCAGGTGCCCTCGCCGACGACCGGCTCGCCGACCACCCATGCGTGCGCGTTCCACGGGTTGGGGGGCAGCGAGCCCGGCCCCGCCTGGCCCGACGGCTGGCCGGACATGGCTCAGCCGGCCGAGCGGATCAGGTCGATCATGCCCTGGCGCACCTCGATCGTCGGCTCGAAGCCGAGGACCTCGCGGCCGCGGGTGGTGTCCGCGGCGCGGCGCGAGACGAGCACGTCGCGCTCCTTGAAGATCGGCTTCACGTCGGCGTTCACGGCCTCGATGAGGATGTCGGCCAGCTCCGCGATGGAGGTGTCGACGCCGGTGCCGATGTTGACCGGCACGTTGTCGGTCTCGCAGTCCAGGGCCAGCACCACCGCGCGGGCGATGTCGTGGACGTGGATGAAGTCCATCGACTGCTCGCCCTTGCCGTCGATCACCGGCGGCTCGCCGTTGCGGATCCGGTTGACGAAGTGGTTGATCACCGAGGTGTAGTAGGCGGTGGTCTTCTGGCCGGGGCCGTAGACGTTGAAGAAGCGCAGCGCGATCCAGGACAGGTCGGCGCGGCGCTGGTAGTAGCCGAGCAGGTCCTCCCCGGTGCGCTTGGCGATGCAGTACGGCGTCTGCGGGGCCAGGCGGTCGTCCTCGTGCATCGGCAGCTTCTCCGGCTCGCCGTACACCGAGGCCGACGAGCAGTACACGAGCCGGTCCACGCCGTGGTCCGCGGCGGCCGCGAAGACGTTGTGGTTGCCGATCATGTTGATGTCCATCGACTCGTACGGGTCGGACTGGCTCTTGTTGATCGAGACCGCGGCGGCGTGGATGACCTTGGAGCAGCCCTTCATCGCCTGGTGCACGGCGCCGCCGTAGCGCACGTCCTGGTCGATCAGCTCGACGTCGCTGCCGAAGCCGGCCACGGCCTCACGGTCCCCGCGGAACATGTTGTCGAAGATCCGGACCTTGTAGTCCTTCTCCAGCAGCATGGGCACGACGTGCAGGCCGATGAAGCCGGCGCCACCGGTGAAGAAGACGGTTTCCTTGGACATCGAAGATGTTCCTTTCCAGAGGTGGAGCAGAGCGGGGCGAGGTCAGCGACGCACGGCGGCCGAGGAGACGACCTCACGCAGTGTCGCAGCCACGTGGGACACGTCGTCCTCGTCGAGGTTGGCGTGCATGGGGATGGCGAGGTGCCGCTCGAACAGGTCGGCCGAGACGGGGCACTCCTCGCGCGAGCCGTAGACGGGCTGCACGTGGGAGGCGTAGGTGCCGAAGTTGCAGCCCACGCCGCGCTCGCGCAGCGCCAGCGCCACCGCGCCCCGGTCCAGGGCCGGGTCGATCGCGATGACGTAGGACTGCCAGGTGTGGGTGCGGTCGGGCAGGGCCACCGGCAGCGCCACCTGCTCGAGGTCGCCGAGCTGGTCGGCGTACCAGCCGGCGGCGCGGGAGCGGGCGGCCAGCAGGTCCGGGAGCCGGCGCAGCTGGACCCGCATGATGGCCGCGGAGACGTCGGAGAGTCGGTAGTTGTAGCCGGCCACGTCGAAACTCGGGACCGGCAGGGTCGCCCGTCCAGCGGCGGCGCCCTCGCGGGTGATCGCCGGGGCGATGCCGTAGGTGTGCAGCTTGCGCGCGGCGTCCATCCGGGCCGCGTCGCTCCCGACCAGCGCGCCGCCCTCGCCGGCGGTGATGCCCTTGCGGCCGTGGAAGCTGAAGGCGGCCAGGTCGGCCAGGCTGCCCGCGGGGCGGCCCTGGTAGGTCGCGCCCGTGGCGCAGGCCGCGTCCTCCATCAGCCAGAGCCCGTGCCGGTCGGCGATGGTGCGCAGCTCGGCGTAGTCGGCCGGCTGCCCGAACGGGTCCACGGCCAGGATGCCGACGGTGCGGTCGGTGATCCGGGCCTCGACGCTGGCCGGGTCGGCCGACCAGATGTCGGGGCGGACGTCGGCGAAGACGGGGGTGGCGCCGGTCCACAGCACCGCGTGCCCGGTGGCCGGGAACGTGTAGTCGGCGACCACGACCTCGTCGCCGGGGCCGGTGCCGAGCACCTGCAGACCCAGGTGCAGCGCGGAGCCGCAGTTGCTGGTGGCCAGCGCGTGGGAGGTGCCGACGGCGGCGGCCAGCTCGGACTCCAGCGCCAGGCACGACGGCCCGGCTCCCGAGAGCCAGCCGGAGGCGAACACCTCGGCGACGGCGGCGAGCTCCGGCTCGCCCACGGTGGGCTCGCCCAGGGCGACGGTGCGGGTCGGGGCGCTGGTGGAGTCGGTCATGCGGGTCCTTCCGGGCTCTCGGTGATCCCAGCCAGGTCGGCCAGGGTCTCCAGGTGCTGGTCCAGGACCCGCTCCAGGGTGAAGTGCCGGTCGAAGACCTCGCGACCGCGGGCGCCGACCAGGCGTGCCGCGTCCGGGTCGTCGAGCACCCGCAGCAGCCGTTCCGACAGCCCGGCGACGTCGTGGCGCTCGCACAGGTGGATGTCGTGCCCGTCCTTCAGCGCCACTCCGGGGAAGTTGTCCTCCCGGCCCCAGCCGACCACCGGCACGCCGGCGGCCATCGCCTCCAGCGTCGCGGTCCCGAGGCCGTCGCCCTGCTCGTGGGCCTCCACGTCGGCGGCGGCGAGCAGGTGCGGGATCGTCGACTTCTCCATGGCGCCCAGCGAGCGGACCGCGTGGCTGATGCCGAGCTCCTCGGCCTTGGCCAGGAACAGGTCGTAGTAGACGCGCCCGACCACGGCGAGCACGGCGTCGGGGTGGCGGGCCAGCACGGCCGGCATCGCCTCCACCAGGCCGATCCGGTCCCGCAGCGGGATCACGTGCCCCACCGAGAGGATCAGCGGTACGTCGTCGGCGAGCCCGAGCATGGCGCGGCCGGTGTCCCGGGAGCCGCCGCGCACCCAGTCGCCGTTGACCCCGACCGGGATCGGGACCAGGTCGCGGAAGCCGTGCGGGTAGCGGTGGCGGATGTAGTCGTCCATGTAGCGGTCCATCACCACGATGCGGGGCTGGTAGCGCCGCAGCCGGGGGTTGACCAGCGTGGCGTCCAGGCCCCGGAAGGCGCGGCGGTAGTGCGCCGAGGGGTTCTCCAGCCGGGTGTGGATGCTGAGCAGGGTGGGCACCCCGCGGCGCCGGGCGTAGGCGCCGGTGGCCCAGGTGAGGTCCATCATCTGGCCGTGCTGGTGGATGGCGTCGGGCGCGAAGTCGTCCAGCAGCGCCGCCAGCCGGCGGCGCAGGGAGGGCCGGGTGGCGAAGGAGAGGTCGAAGCTGACCGCCAGCTTGCTCTCCGGGAGCATCACCGCCGGCAGCCGCACGATCCGCAGGCCGTCGCGCTCCTCGTACGCCGGGGCGTCGGCGTAGGCGGCGGTCACCACGAGCACGTCGTGGCCGCGCGCGGCGTACCCCTTGGCGAGGGCTTCGGAGAGGTGCGAGCTGCCACCGACCCGTGGTGGGAAGAAGTTGTTGACGACAGCGATGCGCACCGGCCGGAATCTACCTGCTCGGCGCCACGGCGGGCACATCGTCCGGGACCGGCGTGGCGCCGCGGCGCAGCGCGAGGAGGTGCCCCGCCCAGCCGGCGACCAGCAGCGCGGCCAGCACGGCGGTCAGCAGCTCGCCGGGGAGTGGCGGGTCCCAGGGCCCGTCGAACAGCGAGTCGCCCTCGGTGCCGGAGACGTTGCGGCGCAGCAGGTGCAGGAACGCCCGCAGCTGGCCGATGGTCAGGATCGCGATGGCCACCGACCAGGCGATCCCGAGGCGCCGGCGCAACCAGGCCCGGTCGCCGTCGAGCCGCTCCGAGGCCAGGAACAGCGCGAAGACGGGCACCATCACCGTCACTGGCAGGGTGTAGCGGCCCTGCCACACGCCGCCCGTGGTGTTCCACTGGTAGGCCTGCAGCAGGATCGGCGCCGCGTAGGTCGCCAGGCCCAGGGCCACCACCACCAGCACCTCGCGGCGGGTCAGCAGCACCAGCGCGGTGGAGAGCACGAAGATCGTGGTCCACGCGATCACCGTGAACTGCTCCGGCGGCAGGGTCAGCTCCAGCCAGCCGAAGCTGCCGACCTGCTGCACCAGCGTGGTGCTGTCGATCCACTGCTTGGCCTCCATCAGCCGCTGCGGCCAGGAGAGGTCGAACTTGTCCTCGGCCTGGATGGAGAGCAGCTCGGCGTGGTTGGTCCACCACAGGTCGAACACCGCGCCGGCCGCCGGCAGGAAGGCCCACGGCAGGTTCCGCCGGGTCAGCACCGCCCGCCAGGTACGCCGCTGGGCCAGCGCCACGAACGCCGCCGCCCAGATCAGCACCCAGAACGGGGCGAGCATCCGGATCGTCACCATCACGGTGGCCGCGAGCATGGCGCGGCGGAACATCGCCGCGCCCAGCCAGCTGTCGGGGTCCCGCCAGAAGGCCAGGCCGCAGGCGGCCAGGGCGATGCCGGCGGTGATCTCGGTGGTGTTGGGGTTCACCGCCCCGCCCAGGTACATCACCATCGGCGTTAGGGTCAGGCCCACGCCGGTCAGCGCGACCCCGGGGCGCCGCATGGTCAGCGCGGCGCTGATCGCGAAGGCGACGAAGAGCGCGGCCAGGGCGGCGGCGGCCACGCGCTCGGCGTAGACGGCGTACTGCTGGGGGACCAGGTTCGAGGGCCACCCGGTCGCGAGGTAGTAGGTGGGCATGTTGCGCCCCGCCGGGTTGGTGTACTCCACCAGCGTCTCGGAGTCGGTCGGGAACGTCATGCACGAGGCGGGCACCTCGGGCTGGAACACCATGCAGCTGAAGCTCGACGCGCTCTGCACCAGGCCCTCGGGGACGTCCATCACCGCGTTGGAGGTGACGCCCGAGGCGAAGACGTCGGTGAGCTCGGGCTCGAGGTTGCCGTGGCCCACGTGCCAGGCCATCAGGTCGTGCGCCGGCGCGTCCGGGGTGCTCCACAGCGGCGTGGCCACCGACCACGCCATGAAGCAGCCGAAGACCCAGACCCAGGCGACCAGCGTGGTGACCAGCAGCCGGGTGCGGGTCCAGGGGTGACGCAGCAGGCCGACTTCAGGCACCGGCCCGGACCACCGCGTTGACGCCGGTCACGATGCGCTCGAGGTCGCCGTCGGTGAGCGAGGGGTGCACGGGGAGGCTGATCACCTCGGCCGCGGCCCGCTCGGTCTCCGGCAGGTGCAGGTCGCCGGCGTGCGGGGCCAGCGAGGCCAGCCGGTGGTTGGGGATCGGGTAGTAGACCCCGGAGCCGACCTGGTGTTCCTCGCGCAGCGCCGTGACGATCCGGTCGCGCTCGCTCGAGCCGCCGGCGACCCGGATCGTGTACTGGTGGTAGACGTGCGTGGCGTGCTCGTGCACGGTCGGCACCTGCACGCCCGTCAGGTGCGCGTCCAGGTATGCCGCGTTGGCCCGGCGCTGCTCGGTCCAGCCCTCCACCTTCCTCAGCTGGACCCGACCGATGGCCGCGTGGATGTCGGTCATCCGGGCGTTGAAGCCGACGACCTCGTTGGCGTACTGCCGCTCCATGCCCTGGTTGCGCAGCAGGCGCAGGGCCCGGGCGATCTCGTCGGTGGCGCACGAGACCATCCCGCCCTCGCCCGAGGTCATGTTCTTGGTGGGGTAGAGGCTGAACATCGCGAAGTCGCCGAAGGTGCCCACCGGCGCCCCGCGCCAGGTGGCCGCGTGCGCCTGCGCGGCGTCCTCGAAGATCGCGATCCCGGTCTCCTCGGCCAGGGCGGCGAAGCCGTCCATGTCGGCCGGGTGGCCGTAGAGGTGCACGGGCATCACGCCCTTGGTGCGCTCGGTGACCGCGGCCTTGACGCTCTCGGGGTCCAGGCAGAAGGTGACCGGGTCGATGTCGGCGAACACCGGGGTGGCGCCGGTGAGGGCGACGGAGTTGCCGGTGGCGGCGAAGGTGAACGACGGCACGATGACCTCGTCGCCGGGGCCGACGCCCGCGGCCAGCAGGCCCAGGTGCAGCCCGGAGGTGCCGGAGTTGACGGCCACGCAGGTGCGCCCGGCGGTGAGCCGGGTGGCGAACTCGTCCTCGAAGGCGGCGACCTCGGGGCCCTGGGCGATCATGCCGGAGCGCATCACGCGGTCCACGGCTTCACGCTCGTCGTCGCCGATGATCGGCTTGGCGGCGGGGATGAATGCAGTCATGGGGGTCCTGGCTCGTCTGCCCAGGTGTGTCACTTTGTGGTGCTCGGTGTCACTCGCTGGGACGGTTGTCGTCCGCCCGAGGGCGGGAGGCCCGAGGCACCTTACCGGCAGCCACCCGCTCCCGGTGACAGCCGATCCCGAAGGCCAGCCACGCGGCCCCGAGCAGCAGCACCAGCGCCAGGACCAGGGCCTCGGCCGGCACCACGGGGCTCCATCGCTCCTCGGCGGGGGCCCGCCCGTCGACGCCCTCGATGTTGCGGCGCAGCTGGAAGGTGAACGCCGACACGTGGACCCACAGGACCAGCATCATCGCCAGCGGCAGGACCGTGCTGAAGCGCCGCGCCAGGTCCGCCACCCGGGGTGCCTGCAGCCGGTCGGCGGCCAGCATCAGGGTCATGATCGGGATCATCACGCTCAGCGGCAGCGTGTAGCGCCCCTGCCAGACGGCACCGTTGGTGTTCCACTGCCCGGCCTGCAGCACGATCGGCACCAGGTAGGCCGCGACGAGCAGCCAGGCGGTGACCAGCGCCTGGCGTCCCGGCAGGAACACCCAGGCGACCGCCACCAGGAAGACGACGGTCAGGGCGTAGTAGTAGTAGGTGGAGCCGGGCAGCACGGTGTCGAGCCAGCCGAAGACCCCGACCTGCGTGGACACCGATCCGATCCGGTCGATCTGTTCCTTGCTGGCCCAGAACGCCTGGGCGAGACTCAAGGAGTGCTTCGGCTCGTCCTGGTAGTCGGTGAGGGCCGCGGTGTAGGTCCAGACCACATTGAAGACCGCCCCCAGGAACGGAACGGCGGCCCAGGCGAGGCCGCGGCGGGTCAGGACCTTGCGCCACGCCCGCCGGTCCGCCACCAGGGCGAAGGCCACCACCCAGACGAGCACCCACACGGGGGCCAGCAGCCGGATCGTGACCATCACGCCCGCCGCGATCATGGCCCGGCGGTACATCACCGCTCCCAGCCAGGTGTCGGGCTCGCGCAGGAAGACCACCGAGGTGGCGGCCAGGGCCATCGCCGCGGTGATCTCGAGCGAGTTGGGGTTGATCGCGCCGCCCAGGTACATCGCCATCGGGGTCAGCGCCACCGCCACCCCGGCCAGGGCCGTCATCGGCCGGGCGCGGGTCCAGGCCGCCGACGCGGCCCACGCCAAGAAGAGCGCGGCGATCGCCGCCGCTGCCACCCGCATCGCGTACAGGGCGTCCACGCCGTCGACCAGGGTGGAGGGCCACCCCGTGGCCAGGTAGTACGTCGGGAAGTTCCGCCCCGCCGGGTTGATGAAGTCCACCAGGTCCGAGTCGTCGCCGGGGCTGGCCATGCACCCGGCCGCCGCGCGGGGCTCGTGGGCGTAGCAGCCGATGGTCTCCGCGCTGCGCACCAGTCCCTCCGGGGCGGGGGTGACTGCGTTGGAGGTGACCCCGGAGTTGAGGACCTCCGTCGGATCGGGCAGCAGGTGCCCGTGGCCCACGTGCCAGGCCATCAGGTCGTGAGCCGGAGCGTCGGGGGAGGACCAGAACGGGGTGGCCAGCGACCAGGTCAGGAAGCAGGCGAAGACCCACACCCAGACGACGAGCGTGCGCACCAGGAGCGTGCGGCGCTGCGGCGCGGGACTCTCGGGGTCCGCAGGTCCCCACCTGGCGATCGACAGCACCTGCGGAGGGTAGTGAGTCGGTGAGGGTGGCGTCGGCTTTCGTCCAAAAGGGAGTGGGGCCGTTACTCCGCCGCGGCTGCGCCGTCGCGGCGCTCCACCCACTCCTCGAGCGGGCTCCGCACGTCGTCGGGGACCCGGTCCAGGTCACGGCCCCCGCCCAGGGCCACCGCGGCGATGGCGTCGTGGTCGGCTGCGGCGACGCCGAGGAGGTCCAGGCGGTAGGTGTTGAGCCGGGTGGGTCGCGCGGGCACCCCCAGGCTGACGGCGTACGGCGGGAGGTCGGCGCGGACGGCCGACTGCATGCCGACCATCGCCCCGGCTCCGATCCAGGCCCGCTGGTGCACCACCGTGCCCAGGCCGAGGTTGGCGCCGTCCCCGACGGTGACGTGGCCGGCGAGCACCGCGGTGTGGGCCAGGGTGACGCCGTTGCCGAGGGTGCAGTCGTGGCTGACGTGCGCCTTGCCCATCAGGAAGGCGTCGTCGCCGACCCGGGTCTCGTGCGCCCAGCCCTGGGTGACGGAGGCGAACTCCTTGAACACGTTGCGCGACCCGATCACCACGCCGCTGTCCCGGGTGGGCTCATCCCAGCCGGGGTCCAGGTGGTGGCCGCGCACGTCGGCGGCGGCACCGATCGAGACGTGCGGGGAGAAGAAGTTGTCGTCCCCGATCCGCACGGGGCCCGAGATCACGACGTACGGGCCGATGGTGTTGCCCTGGCCGAGCTCGACCTCGGGGCCCAGGATCGCCGTGGGGTGGATGCGGTTCGCGGTGCCGGCTGCCATGGGCCGAAGCCTGCCACGCGGCGCGGTCCCCGGGGTTCGGTCGACGCGCTGGTTAATGATCGCTAACCTAGTCCCATGAGCCTGCACGACCTGACCGCGGAGCTGCGCGAGCGCCTGACCCTGGTCCGCCAGGGCGGCTCGGCCAGCGCCCGCACCAAGCACACCGACCGCGGCAAGCTGCTGGTCCGCGACCGGGTCGACCGTCTCCTGGACCCCGGCAGCCCGTTCCTGGAGCTGGCGCCGCTGGCCGCCTGGGGGATGTACGGCCGCGACGGGGAGGAGAACGCCGTCCCGTCGGCCGGGGTGGTGACCGGCATCGGCCGGGTGAGCGGCCGCGAGGTGATGGTGGTCGCCAACGACGCCACCGTGAAGGGCGGCACCTACTACCCGCTGACGGTCAAGAAGCACCTGCGCGCCCAGGCCGTGGCGCTGGAGAACAACCTGCCCTGCCTCTATCTCGTCGACTCCGGCGGCGCCTTCCTGCCCCTGCAGGACGAGGTCTTCCCCGACCGCGAGCACTTCGGCCGGATCTTCTTCAACCAGGCTCAGATGTCGGCCCGCGGCATCCCGCAGATCGCCAGCGTCATGGGGTCCTGCACCGCCGGCGGGGCCTACGTGCCGGCGATGTCGGACGAGACGGTGATCGTCCGCGAGCAGGGCACGATCTTCCTGGGCGGACCGCCCCTGGTGAAGGCCGCCACCGGCGAGATCGTCACCGCCGAGGAGCTGGGCGGCGGCGACGTGCACGCCCGCACCTCCGGGGTGGTCGACCACCTCGCCGAGGACGACGCCCACGCCTTGGCGATCGTCCGCTCGATCGTCGACACCCTGCCGACCACCGTCGGGTACGGCGCCGCAGGCGGCGCGCCCGGGCGACCGGCGTACGACCTGCGGGAGCCGGAGGAGCCGCTGGAGGACCCCGGCACCCTCGCCGACGTGGTCCCCGCCGACACGCGCACGCCGTACGACGTGCGCGAGGTGATCCGCCGCATCGTGGACGGCAGCCGGGTGCACGAGTTCAAGAAGCTCTACGGCGAGACCCTGGTCTGCGGCTTCGCCCACATCCAGGGGCACCCTGTCGGGATCATCGCCAACAACGGGATCCTGTTCAGCGAGTCCGCGCTCAAGGGCGCCCACTTCATCGAGCTGTGCAACGCCCGCGGCATCCCGCTGGTCTTCCTGCAGAACATCACCGGCTTCATGGTCGGCCGGGAGTACGAGAACCGCGGCATCGCCCGCGACGGCGCCAAGCTGGTCACCGCGGTGGCCACCAGCGTGGTGCCCAAGTTCACCGTCGTGATCGGCGGCTCCTTCGGCGCCGGCAACTACGGCATGTGCGGCCGGGCCTACGACCCGCGCTTCCTGTGGATGTGGCCCAACGCCCGGATCTCGGTGATGGGCGGCGAGCAGGCGGCCTCCGTGCTGGCCACCGTCCGCCGCGACGGCCTGGAGGCGAGGGGCGAGCAGTGGAGCGCCGAGGACGAGGAGTCCTTCAAGGCCCCGCTGCGCGACCAGTACGAGACCCAGGGGTCGCCGTACTACTCCACCGCGCGCCTGTGGGACGACGGCATCATCGACCCCGCCGACACCCGCCGGGTGCTGGCGATGGGCCTGGCGGTGGCCGCGCACGCGCCCACGCCGGCCCCCAACTACGGCATCTTCCGGATGTGATGACGATGAGAACCCTCCTGATCGCCAACCGCGGCGAGATCGCGCTGCGGGTGATCCGCACCTGCCGCGACCTCGGCATCCGCAGCGTCGCCATCCACACCGACCTCGACCGCTCCGCGCTGCACGTGCGCGAGGCGGACGCGGCGCTCCCGGTCGCCAGCTATCTCGACATCCCCGCCGTCGTCGAGGCCGCCGTACGGTCCGGGGCCGACGCGGTGCACCCCGGCTACGGCTTCCTCTCCGAGCGCGCCGAGCTCGCCCGCGCCCTGGCCGACGCCGGGATCACCCTGGTCGGGCCCACCGCCGAGGTGATGGACCAGATGGGCCGCAAGGACCGGGCGCGCGACCTGGCGGTGGCCGCCGGGGTCCCGGTGGTCCCGTCGTACGCCGTGGACGACGACCCCGCCTCGTTCGCCTACCCGGTGCTGGTCAAGGCGGCCGCCGGGGGCGGCGGCAAGGGCATGCGCGTGGTCCGCGACGCGGGCGAGTACCCCGCCGCGCTGGCCGCCGCGGCCCGCGAGGCAGCCTCCTCGTTCGGCGACGACACCCTGCTGGTGGAGAAGTACGTCGAGTCGGGGCGTCACGTCGAGGTTCAGGTGCTCGGCGACTCCCACGGCCACGTGGTCCACCTCTTCGAGCGGGACTGCTCCACCCAGCGCCGCCACCAGAAGGTGCTGGAGGAGGCCCCGGCGCCCACGATCAGCGCCGAGACCCGTGAGCGCATCACCTTCGCCGCGGTGGCGCTGGCAGCGCACGTCGGCTACACCGGCGCGGGGACGGTGGAGTTCCTGCTCGACAACGACTCGGGCGAGGCCTACTTCCTGGAGATGAACACCCGCCTCCAGGTCGAGCACCCGGTCACCGAGCTGGTGGTCCGCGCCGGCGGTGAGCCGGTCGACCTGGTTCGGCTGCAGCTGGAGGTGGCCGCCGGTGGCGTGCTGCCGTTCACCCAGGGCGACCTGACGCTGGCCGGCCACGCGATCGAGGCCCGGGTCTACGCCGAGGACTCCTTCGGCGGCTTCCTGCCGCAGGCGGGCACCGCCTCCATCGTGCGCTGGCCCGGAGCCGATCGGGGGCGCGGCTCCGGCCACGGCGAGCCGACCACCACGGTCCGCGTCGACCACGCGCTGGAGAGCGGCAGCGTGGTCAGCACCTCCTACGACCCGATGCTCGGCAAGGTCATCGCGCACGGCCCGGACCGGGAGTCGGCCCGCCGGGCGCTGCTCGCGGCGCTGGACCGCACCGCGGTGCTGGGACTGACCACCAACACCGGCTTCCTGCGGACCCTGGTGGCCGGCGAGGAGTTCGCGAGCGCCCGGATCGACACCGCGTGGCTGGACCGGGTCGCCATCCCCGGTCCCGAGCTCCCCGCACCCGCCGACGACGTCGCCCGGGTGATCGCCGCGTGGACCGACGTGGCGGTGACCCGGTTGACCTCCGGTGGTCCCCACCCGTTCGCCCCCGACAGCTGGCGGCTGGGCGCGGCGCCGGCGCCCGTGATCGTCGAGCTGGACCGCCCGGTCGTCGTGGAGCGGGCCGCTGGTCGGGTGGACGGGACCCACCGCGTGACCGAGCTGGCGCTGGCGGACCACGAGGTGGTGCTCGACATCGACGACGTCCGGCACCGCGCGGTCGTCAACGCCGACCGGCACCGGGTCGAGGTGGTGTACCAGGGTCAGCGCCACGTCTTCGAGCGGCCCGACGTGTTCGCCGACCAGGCGGTCGCCGCAGGGGACGGCACGATCCTGGCCCCGATGCCCGGCACCGTGCTGGAGGTCAAGGTGGTCGCCGGCCAGCAGGTTGCCGCCGGCGAGGCGCTGGGCATGATGGAGGCGATGAAGATGGAGCTGGCCCTCAAGGCGCCCTTCGACGGCGTGGTCACCGAGGTGCTCGCCGTCGCCGGAGCCCAGGTGGCCCTGGGCGCGCGACTGTTCGTGGTGGAGGTGGAGGCATGAGCGCCGAGCGGGTCACCATCTACGAGGTCGGTCCCCGCGACGGTCTGCAGAACGAGAAGACCGTGGTCCCGACCGCGGTGAAGGCCGAGTTCGTCACCCGCCTGCTCGCCGCCGGCCTGCCGGTCGTCGAGGCGACCAGCTTCGTGCACCCCACGTGGGTCCCGCAGCTGGCCGACGCCGCCGACCTGATGGGCCTGCTCGGTGACCAGCTGGGCGAGTCGGCCCGGGACCTGCCGGTGCTGGTGCCCAACGAGCGCGGCCTGGACCGGGCGCTGGAGCTGGGGCTGAAGCACATCGCGGTGTTCGGCTCCGCCACCGAGACCTTCGCCCGCAAGAACCTCAACCGCGGCCTGGAGGACCAGTTCGCCATGTTCGAGCCGACCGTGCGCCGGGCCCGCGATGCCGGCCTGGACGTCCGGGCCTACGTCTCGATGTGCTTCGGGGACCCGTGGGAGGGCTCGGTCCCGGTCGACCAGGTCGTCGCCGTGGGCAAGCGCCTGTTCGACCTCGGCGCCAGCCAGCTCAGCCTGGGCGACACCATCGGGGTCGGCACGGCCGGCCACGTCAAGGAGCTCATCGGAGGGTTCGTGGCCGCCGGCATGTCGGTGGACCAGCTCGCGATGCACTTCCACGACACCTACGGCCAGGCGCTGGCCAACGCCTTCTCGGCGCTCCAGGAGGGGATCACCACCTTCGACGCCAGCGCCGGCGGCCTCGGCGGCTGCCCCTACGCCAAGAGCGCCACCGGAAACCTGGCCACCGAGGACCTGGTCTGGATGCTGCACGGCCTCGGCATCGAGACCGGGGTCGACCTGAACGCCGTGGTGGCGACCAGCGTGTGGATGGCCGAGCACCTGGGGCGCCCCAGCCCGTCCGCGGTGGTGCGGGCACTGGCACACTCGCAGGAATGAGACCCAGCGCCATGAGACTGGCACAATCCCCGGCATGAGTCGGGTCGTCTACCTGCACATCGGTGCCCCCAAGACGGGCACCACCTACCTGCAGGACAGGTTGGCCCGCAACGTCTCGACGCTGGCCGAGCACGGGGTCACCATTCCCACCAAGAACCGGTTCGTCCCCGCGGACCTGTTCCACTTCCGGGCCGCGCTCGACCTGCTCGAGCAGGACTGGGGCGGGGCTCCCGGGCACGCCCACGGTGCCTGGGACGCCATGGTCCGCCGGGTACGCCGCGCCTCGGGCCCCGTGGTGATCAGCCACGAGATCCTCGCGCCCGCGCCGGCGGACAAGATCGCCAAGGTGATGAACGACCTGGCCGGCTGCGAGGTGCACATCGTGTACTCCGCGCGCGATCTGGGACGTCAGCTACCCGCCGCCTGGCAGGAGAGCATCAAGCAGGGCCGCAAGTGGAGCTTCAAGCGCTTCCTGACCAAGGTGGAGCGCGGCGAGACCTGGTTCCGCAAGGCGTTGGACCTGCCCCAGGTGCTCAACAACTGGGCCGCCAAGCTGCCGCCGGAGCAGGTGCACGTCGTCACCGTCCCGCACGACCGCGCCGGCAACCTGCTCTGGCAGCGCTTCTCCACCGCGTTCGGCATCGACCCGTCCTGGGCGCCGCTGGACAGCGAGCGGTCCAACCCCTCGCTGGGCGTCGCGGAGACCATGCTGATCCGCAAGCTCAACCGTCGCCTGGAGCTGGGCGTGCGCCGGGAGGCGACGTACGACGCCCTGATCCGGGAGATGCTCGCCGAGGGCGAGCTCGTCAACCGGCCCTCGGTGCCGGTGACGCTGCCCCCCGAGCACTACGACTGGGCCGAGGGGCAGGCCGAGCTGTGGATCGACTGGATCCAGGGCAGCGGCGTGAACGTGGTCGGCGACGTCGCCGACCTGCGCCCCCGGCGCCCGGC
>NZ_POAG01000028.1:0-403 GCF_002930065.1 Nocardioides sp. 616
GCACGGCCTGCGGCACCTGGTGGCCCGGGTCGAGGCCGGGGACGCGGTCTATGTGGAGGCGATGGTGGCCCGGGTCGCGGAGATCCTGGCCGCCCAGCACGACCAGGCAGCCACCCAGACAACAGACCAGGCAGCCACCCAGGCTGGGACAGCCGGGGCTGCGTCGCGGCCCAGCCGGGACGAGCTCCGGGCCGAGGCCCTGGGGTGGCTGGCCCGTCCCGCGGAGCTGCTCCAGCTCCTCCTCGAACACACCACCCCCGACCAGCCCGACCAGCCCGGCCAGCCCGAGCCCACCGACCCCACCGACCCCCAGGACGGCCCCGGGCTGAGCCGGGCGTTGGCGTTCCCCGCGGACCTGCTCACCGCGCTGCGCAGCATCGACCCCACCCGGCTGCGCCCCGCC
>NZ_POAG01000028.1:745-29127 GCF_002930065.1 Nocardioides sp. 616
GACCCAGGTGGCCACCTGGCTGACCCACACCCACCTCACCGTCAAACCCGTCATCGACCTCGCCGAGACCATCACCACCACCGCCTACGAGCACTCCCCGTCGCTGAAGGAACGCATCCGGCTCCTGGTCGGCGCCCGCGACACCTTCCCCTGGACCACCGGAGGCAGCAGACACCTCGACCACGACCACCCCACCCCCTACCGGCATTCCCCACCACCCGGGCAGCCACCCCAGACCGGCACCCACAACTGCCAACCCCTGTCCCGACGCCACCACCGCTGGACGACCCACGCCGGGTTCCGCTCACGTCAGGTCGCCCCCGCGACCTACGCCTGGACCACCCCCCACGGCCACCACTACCTCGTCGGACCGCACGGCACCCGACCCCTCACCGACCACCAAGGCCGCCGCTACCACCACGCCACCACCGCCGAGCTCCACCTCATCAACCACCACCTGGCTCTCGGCTGACCCCGCACCGCGAGCGGCCGGGTCAACGCGGGCGGCGGCGTACCCGCACGGTCCGCGACCGGCCCAGCTCGCGGCCCTGCCCGTCGAGCGCCGCCACGGCGACGTACTGGACGGGGCTCGTGGTCAGCGCAGTCTCGAAGCCGGTGCGCTTGCCGGTGGTGAGTGGCCGCAGCCGCGCCCGGTCGTCCGCGCCCAGCACCCGCCAGCGGGCGACACCGGTGGCGCCGTTCCAGGAGGCGTGCACGGTGAGTCCGGCCTCGTCCAGCGCCGCCGCCACGTCGGGCACCGAGTCGGGCCGACCCGTCCACCGGTGCCGGTAGACCCGGTAGGAGCCGCCAGCCAACCCGGTCACCTCCTGGACCACCTGCCCATCGGCGGTGAACTCGGTGGCCGAGGGATCGGTGCCCCAGCCCACCAGGACGTGGGAGTCGTCGAGCACCTGCATGCTCCCCATCGCCCCGGAGAACCGGTCGCCGCGGGTGAACCGGCGTACCAGGCGGACCGTGCGGGCCGACTCGTCCACGTCGAGCAGCAGCCCCGAGGAGCTCCTGCCCTTCGTGCCGATCCGGCCGTTGTTGTCGAAGAGGCTCAGCCGCCCCGTCACCGCGGAGCCGTCGGGTCCGCCGGCCAGGAACCGGGCGTCGTGCTGGTAGCCGAAGCGGGCGTCGGCGTCCACGTCGAAGTCGCTGCGCTCGCCGCCCAGCCGCCACCGCACCTCGCCGGTGCGGCGGTCCACCAGGACCAGGGAGCTGGAGTGCCGGAACCCCAGCAGCAGCGCGTCCCCGCGCGCTTGGACCGAGTTCACGTGCCAGGCGTCGAAGGCGCCGACCGGGGTGTCCCCCGGTCGGCTGCCGCCCGGCTTCTCGTGCGTCTCGGTCAGGTCCAGCCGCTCCTCGGCCACCCAGTCCAGCAGCACCTCGCCGGTCTGGACGTTCACCTCCTGCACCCGGTTGGAGAGCAGCCAGCCCTGTGCCGGTCCTCCGACCGGAGTCAGGTCGAACGGGATGGTCGGGTAGGACACCAGCAGCGCCGTACCGCGGTCGGTCAGGGTGAACTCGTGCAGGTCGGCGGCCAGGCCGTGACCGGTGCGCACGGTCGCGAGCTCCCGGTAGCGGTCGTCCAGGATGACGCCGTGCCCCGTGCCCCAGCCCTCGAAGACGTTGCCCGCCCAGTAGGTCAGCACCGGTCTGCCCCGATAGGTCTGCACCTTCAGGTCCGCGACGCCCCGGCCGTCCGGCTCCAGCCACACCGGCTCGCCGTCGTTGTCCAGGATCGCGCCCTGGAAGACCGACATCCGGCCGCCCGTGAAGAGCAGGCCGGCGGCGACCGCTCCGGTGGTCTCCACCGAGACGTCGGGGGCGACGAGCTGGTTGCTGAGGTAGCGCCGCGGCTCGGGGGCGCTCGGCTCCGCCGTGCCCGAGGCAGCCCCCGAGGCAGCCCCCGAGGCAGCCCCCGCGTCCGAGGACTCCTCAGAGCCTGCCGAGTCCCCAGCGCGGTCCGAGTCCCCTACGAGGGTGAACCCGGCGGCCGTGCCGCCAGCACCCAGGACCACCCCGCCGGCTGCCGCCGAGGCGTAGCCCAACCAGGCCCGCCGGGTCACCCCTCGGGCGGCCTCGTCGTCCTCCCCGGTCGGTGCCACAGAGCGAACCTAGCCACCGAGCACCCCCCACGCACAGACCCTGCGCGATAGTTTGCCGTCCATGACTGAGTCCACCGACCTGACGAGCGCCGCCCCGACGAGCGCGCAGCCCGGTGGGCCGGCCGCCGACCCCATGCGGGACCTGACCAAGGCGTCCCGGCACGCCTGGTGGTCGCTGGAGGTGCTGCACATCCTGGGCTACTTCGCCCCCTCCGTGACCGCGAAATACGTCGACCTGGGGCTGCGCCCCCGGCTGAGCTACTTCGCGGCCCGCTCCGCCGCGTTCGGCCCGGTGGGACCCGAGGTGCCGGCCGCCACCTTCTACGTCTTCGCCCCCTGGTTGCTGGAGAAGGCGCTGCCCTCCTCCTGGGAGGCGGCCTCGCCGGAGCAGGTGCTGCAGGCTCGGCACGACGGCATGTCCGAGCTGATGGCGCAGGTCGTCGGCGGCACGGACGTCGCGGAGCTCCTCGAGCTCACCCGCACCGTGTGCGCCGGCCTCACCCGCCACGGCCGCCCCCTGTACGCCGCCCACGCCGGCCTGGACTGGCCCGAGGAGCCCGGGTTGGCGCTCTGGCACGCGAGCACCCTGATCCGCGAGCACCGCGGCGACGGCCACGTCGCCGTGCTGCTGCGCGCCGGCCTGGACCCGGTCGAGTCGATCGTGCTCAACGGCCTCTTCGCCGGGACGACCCGGTTCATGCAGCAGAGCCGCGGCTGGAGCGAGGAGGAGTGGGACGCCGGGATCCAGCGGCTGGCGGACCGGGGCCTGGTCGCCGACGACCGCCTCACCGAGGAGGGCGTGGGCTTCCGGAAGGCGCTGGAGAAGGAGACCGACCGGTTGGCGCTGGAGGGCTGGCAGCACCTCGGCCTCGACGGCACCCGCAGGATGGCCGAGCTCGCTGCCCCCTTGCGAGACGCCGCGCTGAGCAGCGGACTGATCCCCGACCTGACCTCCGGACGCTGAGCACCGGACGGAGCGGGACGACGACAGGCGGCGGGACGGTCCCCCGGTGAACCCCGTCGACGCCCTGATCCTCGCCGCCGTCGTGCTGGTGGCCGCCCTGGGCTGGTCCGAGGGCCTGGTGCGGGCACTGTGGGGCTACACCGGGCTGATGCTCGGCACCGCGCTCGGCCTGGTGCTGGCGCCGGTCCTCCTCGAGGAGGTCGGGCTCTCGGTCTGGGTCGCCCTCGCCGCGCTGGTCGTCGTCGGCGCCAGCGCGGTCGGCGTACGCATCCTGGCGGTGCGGCTCGAGCACCGGCTGCGCACCCGGATCGACTGGCATCCCCGGCCCTGGCTCGACCACCCCGGTGGGCTGGTCTTCGGGATCGTCGCAACGCTGGGGGTCAGCTGGATGCTGGGCCTGGCGCTGGCCGGCTCGAACGTGCCCAGTGTCGCGGGTGCGGCGAACCGGTCCGTCGCGCTCCGGACGCTCAACGACGTCCGCCTCCCCCTCAGCAGCCGACTGGTGGAGCAGTTCGCCCACCTGGGCCGCGGCTCCGACTTCCCCCGGTACGTCGACGTGTTCACCGCGGTCGACATCGTGCCGGTGGCCGCGCCACCCGAGGACGTGGTGAGCCGACCGGGAGTGCGGCGAGCGGCCCGGTCCGTCTGGCGGATCCTGGCCGACGGGGAGGTCACGGGACACCAGGGCACGGGCTTCCTGGTCGCCCCCGAGCGGGTGATGACCGCGGCCCACGTGGTGCCCGACTCCCGCCGCATCGGCGTCGAGACGGACCAAGGGCTCCTCGACGCCACGGTCGTGGTCTGCGACGCCCGGCACGACGTCGCCGTGCTCGCCGTACCGGGGCTGAAGGGCCGGGTCCTCCGCTTCACCGACGCGGTGCACGGTGACCCGGCCGCGGTCATCGGCTACCCGGACAACGGCCCGCTGACGGTCACCCCGGCCCGGGTCCGGGACCGGGGGCCCTGGCAGTCCAGCGACATCTGGCGGGACCACCGTGAGGAGCACGACGCCTACTCGGTGCGCGGAGACATCCGCGGCGGTGACTCCGGCGGCCCCCTGGTGACCCCTGCCGGCCGCGCGCTCGGGGTCGTGGTGGCCTCCTCCCGGGTGGACGAGGACACCGGCTACGTCCTCACCCGGGAGCAGGTCGCCGAGCCCCTGCGTCGCTCCCTGGAGCCCGACGCGGACGCCGCCCCCTGCTCCCGGGACGACTGAGTCCGCTGGGCTGGTCCCGGCCCCGGGCGGCAGTTGGGGGTGGCGGATCCGCCTCCTTGCTGCCTACGCTCGCCCGATGGTCGATGACCCGCTGGCACAGTTCGACGACGACGCGTTCGCCCGGGTGCTGTGCGTGGTCGCCCACCCCGACGACCTGGAGTACGGCACCTCCGCGGCGGTGGCCGCCTGGACCAGCCGCGGCATCCAGGTCGCCTACCTCCTGCTGACCCGCGGCGAGGCGGGGATGGACACCCTCACCCCGGACCGCACCGCGGACCTGCGGGTGGCCGAGCAGATCGTCGGCTCCACGGCCGTCAGGGTGAGCGAGGTCGACTTCCTGCCCTACCCCGACGGGGTGCTGGAGTACTCCCTGGACCTGCGGCGCGACATCGCCCGCGAGATCCGCCGCCACCGGCCCGACGCCGTGGTGGTGGGCAGCTGGGAGGTCGAGTTCGCCGGCGGGCTCAACCAGGCCGACCACCGCGTCGCCGGCCTTGCCGCTGCCGACGCGGTGCGGGACGCGGCCAACCGGTGGGTCTTCCCCGACCTGATCGCCGAGGGCCTGGAGCCGTGGTCGACCCGCTGGCTCCTGGTCAGCGGCGACTCCCGGCCCACGCACGGGGTCGACGTCACCGGAGACCCGCTGGAGCGCGGCATCACCTCGCTGGAGTCCCACCAGCAGTACCTCGCCGGAATCCCCGGACACCCGCCGCCGCGGGAGCTGCTCACCGAGATGGCCGCCGCCCAGGGCCGCCGCCTGGGGGTGCCGCACGCCGTGCTCTTCCGCGCGCACGACCTCCACTCGCCTCCGGCATGAGGGTCGGGGCTGCTCAGTCCCTGCGGCGCCAGGCGCGGGTGCGCGGAGCCGTCCGGCTCGCGGGCCGGTGATCGGCCTGGTCGGAGACCGGTGGTCCGGCTGGCGCCTCGGCCGGAGGGGGTGACGTCTGCCCGAGCAGGATCTCGCGGGACTCCTCCGGCGAGACCGCGGCCTTGGGCTTGAGCACGAAGCGCGGGAGCTCGCGTTGCGCGGTCGGCACGAAGCCGACCTGCGCGGCGTCGTACGACGCGGTGCCGAAGCACTGGTCCATCAGGTCGGCCGGGTCGTCCTCGGGACCCGCGAAGCGAGCAACCCGGGCGAGGGCGGCGATCCGGTCCAGGCGCGCCACCGCACCACCGGGGTAGCGCACCAGCCGCCGACCGTGGTGGGTGCGCTCCAGGTCGTCCAGGAGCCGCTGGAGGGCGTGCGGCTCCGGGGCGTGGGAGGTGTCGGGCAGGAAGAGGCGGAACTCCGCGTCGGTCTCCTCGGGGACCTCCGTCACCAGCTGCACCCGCGGCTCGCCCCGGTAGGAGCGGTGCACGATCCGCAGCTCCAGCGTCGGGTCCTCCACCGGCTGGGTGCGCTCCTCGTGCACCTGGTCCCAGTCGCCGACGAGGACCACCCGCAGGTCGGTGAAGTCGGCGTCCAGCAGGGCGTCCACGCACGCCACCACGCCGTCCGCGGGCTGCTCGGGCCCAGCATCGGCTCCGGCGGCGGCCAGCACGGCGCCGGCAGGGACGACCACCTCCAGGTAGGGCCGCTCGTAGGCCCGCCCGTGCTTGCGGCGCTTGGGCCGCATCGCCGGCACCAGGTTGGCCAGGTAGGGGTCGTTGTAGCGGTTGACCTGCTCGGCCCGGCGCAGCACCTGGGAGCGGCCCAGGTGCCACGACATCGCCTGCCGGTCCACCACGAACACGCCCCCGACCTGGGCCAGCTCGTGGCCCAGCGCCATGTCCTCCCCCAGGCGCAGCTCGGGGTCGAACCCCCGGGATGCCTGGTAGAGCGCCCGGGTGACCGACCCGGTCATCCCGATGTGCACCCGCTGGGCCCGCGGGCCGGCGAGCGCCAGGTCGGCGGTGCGCTTCCAGTAGCCCTCCACCCAGCCGTGCTCCTCGTGCACGCAGTCGGGGAAGAACTCTCCCGCCTCGCCGGCCGCGACCCGGTCCCGGATCACCGCGGGCTCCTGACCGAGCAGCCAGGCCGGGTCCACGAAGCGCTTGTCTCCCCCGGGCACCGCGTAGTCGATGAGGTGGTGCCAGCGCATGTGCGCCTCCACCTCCTCGCGGTGGGCGAGCATGTCCGCGTCGTACCAGTGCAGGACGTCCCCGTCGCTGCTCGTCGCGCCGAGGTGGCAGGCGTTGGCCCGCCCCCAGCCGGACTCGACCCGGACGATGCGGGTGTTGTCCGGGCGCACCTCGGGCAGCGTCAGCGGCGGCGTGCTCTGGTCGTCCACCACCACGACCTCGAGCAGGTGCGCGGGGTAGCTCTGCCCGGCCAGGGCGGCGAGCACGTAGGGCAGCGTGTGGTGGTAGTTGTACGCCGGGACGATCATGCTCACCGACAGCCGCGGCTCCCAGGTGCCGAGCGCCGGGGGCTGCAGCGAGCGGTAGTCGTTGTGCCGCACCAGGGGCTGCCGGGGCATCAGACGCGCCCCACGCTGCGCTCGGCCCCGAGCTCGCGGTCGAGCACGCTGTCCAGCTCACTGTCGAGCTCCATGGCACGACTGGGCCGGAAGCCGGACCACTCGGTGTCGATGATGTCGGGCCGCCGGAACTCCTGGGCGTCTCGCTCCCAGGTGTGTCCCCCCGACGTCCGGTGCAGCACGTAGCCCAGCCCGTGGGTGCGGTAGATCCGGCCGCCGGCCGCCTCCACCGCGGTGAGCAGCTGGGTGTCGACGAACCGGCGTACCCGGCGGAAGTCGCCCAGCGCGGAGAGCAGGGTGCGGTCCAGCAGGGTGGTGCCGCCGGCGACGAACCGGCTGAACCGCTCCGAGGGGTGGTTGCGCCGCACGGTGAGGTCGGGCTCGGCGAGGTAGACGAACTCGCTGGGCATGCCCACCACGTCGGCCCCGGAGAACCGGCGGGCCATCAGCACGTCGTGCACCGCGTCCGGGGAGTACCAGTCGTCGTCGTCGACCTTCATCACCAGCGTCGCCGAGGCCGCGTGGGTGAGCGCGGTCAGGACGTCGCCGAAGAACGCCTCGGCCTCGAACTCCAGCAGGGTGAAGGGCACGTCGCCGAGCAGCTCGGCCACCCGGGCGCGGTCGACGGCGAAGCCGTGCGCGCCGAGCACCAGCTCGATGTCGGCGCCCCGCTGACGGGCCACCTGGCCCAGCGCGAACTCCAGCTGCTCGGGGCGCTTGGTGGGCAGCAGCAGGCTGACCGGCGGCAGTCCGGGATGGCGGGGGGCGCCGCTGCCCGACGGCGCCAGGGACTGGCGCCAGGCCAGCGTCGAGTGCCGGTCGAAGGTGAGCCGCCGCAGCCGCAGCGAGTGCTCCTCGCGGGCCAGCGGGTCATCCAGGTCGGGTCGCTCCAGGATGGCCCGCTCCAGCTCGCCGTCCAGGCGCGGCTGCCGCCCCGAGGCCACCAGCGGTACGCCGGCCATCGCCAGCCGCAGCACGTGCTGCGGGTCCTCGGAGCCGAGGTCGAGCTGCACCCCCTGGTGCGCCCGGGCGCGGGCGATCACGGACTCGGTGATGCAGGAGGGACCGGGAGCCAGGCTGCGCAGCTCGACCAGCGGCAGGTCCCAGGTCTTGCGCCAGTCGATGGGGTTGTAGACCTGCTCGTCCACCGGGTCCAGCGGGGAGCACACCACCGCCGGCGCCCGGTCGATCACGTGGTGGGCGGCCGGCGTCTCGTCCGCGACCGGCGGCTCGGGCACCAGGACCACGTCGGGGGGCACGTCCCGCTCGGCGTCGCCGGCCTCGACGACGTCGACCAGCCGCAGCGCGCGCACGTCCAGCCCGGGCGCGGGCGGGCGCCCGGCATAGGCCAGCACCACGCCCTGCTGGGTGGTTTCGACGCCGGGCACGGCCTGGCGGGCCATCTCCTTGAGCACCTGGTGGGCGCCCACCGGAGCCTCGAACCGGGCCACGGTGAGGACCCCCTCGTCCTCCTCGGGCGAGCCCAGGCGCCGGCCGTGCACGCTGGACAGCGGCGGCCACTCCGCCCGGGGCAGCAGCGGCAGCGGGCTGAGGCCCTGGCTGAGCCAGACCCCGACGACCCGGCACTGGCCCAGCCGGGGCACCAGCGAGGCGGCCTGCCGCAGCGCACCGCGGTCGGAGGCGACCAGCAGCACCGTCTTCCAGCCGCCCTTGTGCACCGCGCCGGGGCTGACCTGGGAGAGCGCCAGCATGGAGCCGTCGAACCCCGTCGGCAGCGCGCCGACCACCGGGTCGTCGGCGGCGATCAGCAGCACCGGCGCTGCGGCGTTGTCGAAGAAGCTGTCCAGGGGATGGGTCATCGAGACGCTCCTTCGCGCGGGGCCCGCTCCCGGAGGGAGGACGGAAGACTGTGGGTGACCAGGGGTCGAGGCTGCTCCCGCAGCCAGGTGCGGGTCACGTGGTCGATGATGTGCACCCCGGGAGGCGCGGTCACCTTGGTCAGCCCGCCCAGCTCCGCGGCCTTGCCCTCGCGGATCGCCTGGTCGACCTCGAACTCCCGCAGCTTGCGGTAGAGCCGGGTGGTGGTGAAGTCGACGCCCTCGGTGCGCCAGTGCGCGAACTCGTCGGCGTCGTGCCACTTCACCTCGACCACGAGTCCCTGCGGCAGCACGATCCGCTCCGCCCCCGCGGGCTGCTCACGCAGCTCCCAGTCGAAGGCCTTCACGAAGGTGGTCTCGGGGCCCGTCGGATAGATCCACGGCTCCAGGAACCGCAGGCTCAGGTCCAGCCAGCCGGTGGACTCGTCCACCACGGTCAACGGGTGCCGGGGCATCGCGACGATCGCGGAGGCGGCCTCCAGCTGCCAGCTCAGGTCGCGCAGGATCGCCGACCCCTCGGGGGTCAGCACCATGTCGCCGTCCCACTTCATCGAGTAGGCGGTGCGCACGTGGCTGAAGGACCAGTTGTAGAAGTGGGTCAGCGAGTGCACCGACGTGGCGGGGGTGGCCAGGTGCTCCCCGCCCGCGCGGCTCACCCGGTGCGGATAGCTCAGCGACGTCAGCCGGTCCCCGGCGCCACGGGACTCCGCGATCTCGCGAGCCACCTCGGCGGTGCCGTCGGTCGAGCCGTTGTCGACGACGATCACGTGCTGCACGGCGTCCAGGATCGGCGGCAGCACCCAGGGCAGGTTCCGAGCCTCGTCGCGCACCCGGAACACGCAGGTCAGGCCGGGGGCGAGCCGCCGAGGGCCGCCGTCCGGGGCGCGCCAGGGCCAGGTGACGTCGTACTCGGGCAGGCCCTCGAGGCAGGCGATGTCGGGCGCCTGCCGGGACGGATCAGCGCTCACGCCCGATGACCTTACGGATCCTGCTGCGGGCGGCCGGCGGGACCAGGGCGCGGACAGCGTGCGGGACGTGGTCCGCGGCCCGGGTCGCCCGCTGCTGACCGCCCCCCTCGCCGGCCTGGCGCGCACCCTCGCGCACCCCCTCGCGGCGCGCCGCCAGCACGCTGGACGCGGCGAACGCCTCGGCCTCGTCGTACATCTCGCCGTAGGCGACCCGCAGCTGGTCGCAGGTCTCGTGGGCGGCGGCGGTGTCGCCGCCGGGCTGCGCCATGGCGTCGAGCACCGCCCAGGTCTGGTCGGCGAGCTCGCGCAGCGGGGCGGGGACCTGCACGTCGTCCCAGGTCAGCGTGACCCGGCGCAGCGAGGGGTCGATGAAGCTGTGCACCGCGGCGATGTCGGTGGCCATCGCGGTCTTCACCGCGTGCAGGTCGAACTGCTCCCCGAGGGCGAAGACCGGGACCGTCCAGTCGTCCAGCAGGTCGGCGTACCGGACGAACGCGCGCTGCTCGCCGCGGGTGGCCCGCTCGGTGCCGAGCATCATGTTGACCCAGGCCGCGGTGCGGGTCACGCCGCCCTGGCGGGCGTCGTAGTACTTCTGCTTGGAGCCCACCACCTCGGTGACCGGCCGCAGCATCGTGACGTACGACGTGGCGGCGCCGGACCGCTCGGCGGCCGCCCGCCACAGCCCGAGGAACCAGGCGGCACGAGGGTCCTTGAGCACCAGCTCGTCGCTCTGCTCGAGCTGGCTGGCCAGCCAGTCGGTGACCCGCTCGCGCAGGGCGTGGTCGGCGCTCACCTTGCCGGCGTCCAGCCAGGCCCGCGGCCGGGCGTCGGAGACCTGCACCCCCGAGCGCTTGAGCAGCTCGTCGTGCAGGTCGACCAGCCACTGCGGCTCGCCGAACCCCTTGGGGTTGGTGCTGTCCGCGGCGACCTCGGGCTGCGGCACGTGCAGGCCCAGGGTGCGCAGCGTGCCGGCCATCGTGCTGGTGCCGCTACGGCCCGAGCCGACGACGTAGACGACACGGCGGGCACTGCTGGGCGCACTCATGCGGGTCAGCCTAGTGCGCGGGGCCGGTGCTGCTGCTCAACCGTCTGTCGGCTGCGAGGCGATCATGTCGGCGTACCACTGGAAGGACCTCTTGGGGGTGCGCACCTGGGTCTCGTGGTCCACGTGCACCAGCCCGAACCGCTGGCTCAGCCCCTTGGTCCACTCGAAGGTGTCCAGCAGCGACCAGGCGTAGAAGCCGCGCACGTCGACGCCTCGGTTGACCGCCTCCGCGACCGCCCGCAGGTGGGCGTCGAGGAAGTCGATGCGCGGCTGGTCGTCCACCACCCCGTCCTCGTCGGGCCCGGCGTTGAAGGCCGCTCCGCACTCGGTGATGTAGATCGGCGGCAGGGCGGCGCGGTAGCGCGCCCGGAAGATGATGAGCCACTCGCGCAGGCTGTCCGGGACGATCGGCGCGCCGGCGTCCGTGGTCGGGTAGCCGAGCACGTCGAGGAACTCGAAGGGGTTCTCCTGCTCCTCCGGCGCCGCGCCCACTCGCAGCGGGTAGTAGAAGTTCACGCCGTAGAAGTCCAGCGGCTGGCGGATGGTCGCCATGTCGCCGGGCTGCACCACGTCCCCGAGCAGCGGTGCGAGGTCGACGGGGAACCGGCCCAGCAGCATCGGCTCCAGGAAGAGGCCGTTCCACATCTGGTCGAAGATCTTGCTCATCCCGGTGTCGGCCTCGTCGTCGCTGGCCGGCCAGATCGGGGAGTGGTTGTTGGCGCAGCCGACGCTCCGGGCCCCTGCGGCACGCAGCGCCGCCGCCGCGCGGCCGTGGCCCAGCAGCAGGTGGTGGGCCGCGGGCAGGGCGTCGAAGAGCATCCTCTGCCCCGGCGCGTGCCGCCCGTCGCCGTAGCCGAGCATCGTCACCACGTTGGGGTCGTTGACCGGCACCCAGTGCTCGACCCGGTCGGCGAGGCGCTCCCCCACGATCGCGGCGTACTCGCCGAAGCGGTCCGCGGTGGCCCGGTTGAGCCAGCCACCGTCGTCCTGCAGCGCCTGCGGCAGGTCGTAGTGGTAGAGCGTCGCCATCGGCTGGACGCCGTGCTCGAGCAGCCGGTCGACCAGCGCGTCGTAGAAGTCGAGTCCGGCGGGGTTGGCCGGGCCGGTCCCGGTGGGCTGGATCCGCGGCCAGGAGATCGAGAAGCGGTAGCCCTGGGTGCCCAGCCGCGCCATCAGCGCGACGTCCTCCTCGAACCGGTGGTAGTGGTCGCTCGCCACGTCGCCGGTCGAGCCGTCGGCGACGGTGCCCTCGAGGTGGGAGAAGGTGTCCCAGATGCTGGGGCCGCGGCCGTCCTCGGCCACCGCGCCCTCCACCTGGTAGGCAGCCGTGCTGGTGCCGAAACGGAAGCCCGCCGGGAGCAGCGGGAACTCACCGCCACCCCGGGTCGAGCGGTCGCTGGTCACCCGGAGACGATAGCGGCATGAAGATGCGCGTGTACGCCGGTTCGGAAAGGTATACGACCCGGCGCGACGACCGGGTGACCCACCACTCCCTGGCGTTCGGGAAGCACTACGACCCGGACAACGTCTCCTTCGGCGCGCTCGTCGCCCACGACGACCACCGGCTCTCCTGGGGCGCCGGGTTCGCCGACCACGCGCACGCCGACGTCGAGCTCGTCACCTGGGTGCTGCGGGGCCAGCTCGTGCACACCGACTCGCTGGGCAACCGCTCGCTGCTCCCCGCCGGGACCGTGCAGGTCCAGTCCGCAGGCAGCGGCATCCGGCACGCCGAGTTCGCCGACACCTCCTCGGAGCCCACCCGCTTCGTGCAGTCGTGGCTGACCCCGGACGAGCCCGGCGAGCCGCCCTCGCGCTTCGTCGCCTCCGGGCTGGCCGGACCGGGCCTGGTGGCGGTCGCGGGCGAGGGCGCGGAGGTGCCGGTCGGCACGGCCGGCGCCACCCTGTGGGTGGGCACCCTGGACCCCGGGTCGTCCCACCCGGTGCCGCCCAGCCCGCGGCACCACCTGTTCGTCGCCCGCGGCACGGTACGGGTCAGGACGCCGATCAGCGTGGAGCCGGTGACCCTGGCGTCCGGCGACGCCCTGCGCACGGTGGAGGAGTCCGGCGACGACGCCTTCGAGCAGCTGGAGATCTTGGCCGCCACCGAGGCCGTGGTGCTGCTGTGGACGCTGCCGTAGCCTTCTGGACTCATCGCCCCGGCGGACCTGGTCCGCCGCCCAGGATTGCGACCAGGGGGTCCACGTGCTCAGGTGTCAGCCGGGATGACCTCACTTCGTGCCACTTCCTCCGGCGCTGAGCGAACAGCGCCCCCGGCCTCGCCGCGGACGAACGCGGGGCTCGACCCCCGGCACGATCCCTTCCTCGATGCCGCCCGGGCCTGCATCCTCGACGTCGGTTGGCGCCGCACCACCCTCACCGAGGTGGCGCGCCGGGCCGGAGTGAGCCGGATGACGATCTATCGCGCGTGGAGCGACATGGCGGCGCTGATGGCCGACCTGATGACGCGCGAGTGGGGCGTGGTCGTGGCGGACGCCGTCGGAGACGGCACCGTCGCCGACGGCGTGGTCTCCATGATCGGGCTGCTGCGCGAGAACGAGCTGTTCGTGCGGATCATCGAGCTGGACCCGGAGCTGCTCCTGCCCTACCTGCTCACCCGCCGCGGGCGCAGCCAGCAGGCGATCCTGGAGGCGCTGACCGCCCGGATCGCGCAGGGCCAGGGCGCCGGCGAGGTCCGTCCCGGCGACCCCGGCGCACTGGCACGCACCCTGCTGCTGGCCGGTCACGGCTTCGCGCTGAGCCTGGGCACCATGGTCGACCAGGACGTGTCCGAGGCGCAGCTGACCGAGGAGCTGCACGAGCTGGTCGCCCGCACCCTGCGTCCGTGATGCTCAGAGCGGGATCGCGACGTAGGTGACGTCGAGGTACTCCTCGATGCCCTCGAACCCGCCCTCGCGCCCGAAGCCGCTCGCCTTGACCCCGCCGAAGGGGGCGGCGGCGTTGGAGACGACGCCGGTGTTGAGGCCGACCATGCCGAAGTCGAGGGCCTCGCTGACCCGCAGGGCGCGAGTCAGGTCCCGGGTGTAGGCGTAAGCGGCGAGACCGTACTCGCTGGAGTTGGCCCGCTCGATCGCCTCACCCTCGGTGCGGAACGAGGTCACCGGAGCGACGGGGCCGAAGATCTCCTCGCGGTTGATCTCGGAGTCCTCCGGCACGTCGACCAGCACCGTGGGCGGGTAGAACCAGCCCGGACCCTCGGGCACCTCGCCACCGACCAGCGCCCGGGCGCCGTCTGCGACGGCGTCGGCGACCAGCGCGGAGATCGAGTCGCGGGCCTTCTGGTCGATCAGCGGACCGACCTCGACCCCGTCGTCCTGCCCGCGGCCCACCGAGAGTGCCGACATCCGGGCCGCGAGCCGCTCGGAGAACTCCTGCGCCACCGACTCGTGGACCAGGAACCGGTTGGCCGCGGTGCAGGCCTCGCCCATGTTGCGCATCTTGGCGGCCATCGCGCCCTCGACGGCGGCGTCCAGGTCGGCGTCCTCGAAGACCAGGAACGGGGCGTTGCCGCCGAGCTCCATCGAGACCCGCTGGAGGTTGTCGGCCGACTGACGCACCAGCGTCCTGCCCACCGCGGTGGACCCGGTGAAGCTGACCTTGCGCAGCCGGTCGTCGGCCATCAGCGCCTCGCCCACCTCGCCCGAGGCGCTCGTGGTCACCACGTTGACGACGCCGGCCGGCAGGCCGACCTCGTCGAGGACCGAGGCCAGGAGCAGCATCGTCAGCGGGGTCTGGCTGGCCGGCTTCACCACGGCCGTGCAGCCCGCGGCCAGCGCGGCCCCCAGCTTGCGGGTGCCCATGGCGAGCGGGAAGTTCCACGGCGTGATCAGCAGGCACGGCCCCACGGGCCGCTTCATGGTGAGCAGCCGCGAGCCGCCGGCCGGGTTCTGCATCCAGCGGCCGTGCACCCGCACCGCCTCCTCGGAGAACCACCGGAGGAACTCGTTGCCGTAGAGCACCTCGCCGCGCGCCTCGGCGAGCGGCTTGCCCATCTCCAGGCTGATCACCCGGGCGAAGTCCTCGGCTCGGCTGTTGACCAGCTCGTACGCCGCCCGCAGCAGCTCGGCGCGCTCGCGCGGGGCCGTCGCCGCCCAGGCGTGCTGTGCCGCGACCGCGGCGTCGAGCGCCTCCCGGGCGTCGTCGACGCTCGCGTCGGCGACCTCCACCAGCACCGATCCGTCGGCCGGGTCGTCGACGCTCAGCAGGCGTCCGTCAGCGGCGTCGCGCCACTTCCCGTTGACGAAGAGCTGGGTGGGAAGTCCCTCGATCCCGACGGCGTTCGACGCCATGTCTCCTCCTGGTCCATACACGTTGGTAAAACCCTCAGGTACCCGATCACGGGCAGGTGAAGCGCTGTAGTCTCTGCCTCGCAGACCCCTTGCTGACCCCATGCAGCAAGGGGTCTGGTCATTTCCCGCACATCTTCGCGATCAGCCGGTCTCGGCGTACGACCTCCAGCCTAGAGTCCGCGCCATGGGAGATCTTCGGGCGCAGAGCCCAGAGAGCGGCATGCCTGCGGAGGCTGCCCGGCGGGGACGTCCGCCCTCCCCCCTGGTCGACCGGACGCCGTTGAACGGTGCCGCGATCGACGTCGGCGCCCGGGTCGGCTGGATGCTGCGGGTCTCCCGGCTGACCGCCGGCGGCGCGACCCGCGACGACGTCGGGCTGCGCGAGCTGGTGGTGGCGCTGCGCAAGCAGGGCATCGCCGCGTCGGAGTCGACACTGAGCCGGCTGGAGGCCGGCCGGGTGCGCTCCGGCGCCCTGGTCGACGGCTACGAGCAGGTGCTGGGCCTGGCGCCCACGTCGTTGCGGGCGCCGATCGAGGTGCTGTGCCGCGGCGCCGGCGAGGACCCGGGACGCAAGCCGGCGCCGACCACCCTGGCGGCCGTCACCGCCGCGGTGGAGCCGGTGCTCGCCGGGCCGGTCAACGGGGAGCAGTGGCTGGCCTTCGCCGACGTGCTGAGCCACCCCGGTGTGGTGGCGCTGCCCGAAGGGCTGGCACGCACGGCGATCCGGCCGCTGGCCAGCGAGGTACGGCGCAGCGTGGGGATCGGCATCGCCGCCCGCTACGAGGCGCTGTCGCTGCTGCGCTGCAGCCGCTACGGCGACATCGTGCTGGACATCGGCCTGGAGCTGCTCGACCAGGTTCCTGCCCCACCGCTGCTGGACCTGGCGCGCGCCCTGGGCGAGCAGCCCAGCGAGCGGCTGCTGACCGAGCTGAGCCGGCGACTCGACGGGACGCCCTCGCTGCTGGAGGGCGTGGTGACCGCGCTGGCCCAGGCCAGCACCGTCAACGGTCTGCCCAGCTCGGCCTGGGAGGTGCTGACCGAGCCGGTGGGGCGCTCCTACCTGGAGAGCGAGCCCGGCTCCTGGCGACGGGCCAACCTCGCCTACCTGGTGCGCGTCCTGCCCACCGAGCAACGCCAGCGGGTGCTGGCGCGGATCGGGGAGCCGCTGCCCGCCCCCATCCGCCAGCCGGCGGAGTGGACGTCGAGCCGACGCAACATCCACCACACCGCTGCCCTCGACGTGGCCCGCAGGATCACCGAGGAGCAGGGGATCCCCGAGCAGCCCGTGCTCGCCCGCCTGCTCTTCGAGGGGCTCTACGACCCCCGCATGTCGCGCGAGGTCCCCGCGGTGCTGATGCTCAGCGGCCTGCCGTTCGCCGACTCGGTGGTCCGGCACGTCGCCGCGCTGCACGACGACACCTCGGACGAGACGACGCGGACCGTGGCCCCCTGGCTGCTGATGCGCATGCGCTCCCCGGACGCCGCTCCGCACGTCGGCCACTGGGTGGGGCCCGAGCCCCAGGGACTCGTCGCCGCGCTGGTGCTGGCCCACAGCGGGCGCCCGGTCCCCTTCGATGCGGTCGCGCCGTTCCTCTCCCCGCTGCCCCAGTACGGGGTGCGTGCCTTGGCCGCGCTGGCCCTGGCGGGGAACCCGGTCCTGGGTGAGATCGCCTCCGGCCAGCACCCGTGCGCCGACGCTGAGACTTCCGCCACGGCGCGCTGGCTGCTGGACGACGGTCCCCGCGTGACACCGTGACCAGATTTCCACCAGCCCCGACGTGCATTGCAACAAGTCCGGGGTCCGACCGCGGGCCGTCGTACTTTTGACGCAGAGGGCCGGGCGTGACATGGGGGTGCGCCCGGCTCCTCCCCCTCTTCGGCAGCCGCATTCGGGCTGTCGCGCCGACGGGACCCGCTACTCGACGGTGACCGACTTCGCCAGGTTGCGCGGCTTGTCGATGTCCAGCCCCAGCTCCTGGGCGGCGTGGTAGGCCAGCAGCTGCAGCGGGATGGTCAGCAGGATCGGGTCCAGCTCGACCTCGCTGCGCGGTACGTCGATCCGCCGGACCTCCAGCCCGCTCAGGTCCACCTCGGCATGCGTCACCACCACCAGCGGCCCGCCCCGGGCGGCGATCTCGTGGAGCGCCCCGATGTTGCGGTCGGTCAGCTCGTCGGCCGGCACGATCGCCACCGTGGGCACCTCCGGGGCGATCAGGGCGAGCGGGCCGTGCTTGAGCTCGGAGGTCGGGTAGGCCTCGGCGTGGCGATAGGTGATCTCCTTGAACTTCTGGGCCCCCTCCCGGGCGACCGGGAAGCCGCGCACCCGGCCGACGAAGAACAGCGACTCCGCCCGGGCCAGCTCGCGCGCGATCTCGGCGATCTGCGGCTCGGTGTCGAGCACCTCCTTCATCTTCCCGGGCAGCTGCTCCAGGGCGGCGACCAGGCGCCTGCCGTCGGCCACCGAGAGGTCGCGGACCCGGCCGAGCTGGAGGGCGAGCAGCGCGAAGCCGAGGAACATGTTGGTCAGCGCCTTGGTGCTCGCCACGGCCACCTCGGGCCCGGCGTGCAGATAGATGCCCCCGTCGCAGGCGCGGGCGATGGCACTTCCGACCACGTTGACCAAGCCGATCACCCGGCCGCCCTTGCGCCGGATCTCCTGCACGGCGAGCAGGGTGTCGATGGTCTCCCCCGACTGGCTCACCGCGACGTAGAGGGTGTCGAGCTCGATGATCGGGTTGCGGTACCGGAACTCGCTGGCCGGCTCGGCGTCCGCGGGCACCCGGGCCAGCTCCTCGATCAGTCCGGCTCCCATCTGCCCCACGTAGTACGACGACCCGCAGCCCAGGATCTTGACCCGGCGCACGGCCCGGCTCTCCCGGGCGTCCAGGTTGAGCCCGCCCAGGTGGGTGGTGCCGAACCGCTCGTCGAGCCGGCCGCGCAGCACGCTCTCCGCCGCGAACGGCTGCTCGCTGATCTCCTTGCGCATGAAGGACTCGTGGTCGCCGGCCTCGTAGGAGTCCGGGTCGACGTCGATCTCCTGGGCGCCCTTGCCGGTGGAGGTGGTGAAGCCGTCCGCGGTCACGGTGGCCAGCTCGCCGTCCTCCAGCATCACCACGCTGGTGGTGTGCCGCACCAGCGCGGCCAGGTCGGAGGCGACGTACATCTCGCCGTTGCCGACGCCGAGGATGAGCGGGCTGCCGTTGCGGGCCACCACGAGCTCGCCGGGGTGGTCGGCGTGCAGCACCGCCAGGCCCCAGGTGCCCTCGACCTGGCCGAGGGCCTGGCGCACCTTCTCCTCCAGGGTGTCGGCGGTCGCGGCCGCCACCAGGTGGGCCAGCACCTCGGTGTCGGTGTCGCTGGTCAGTGGCACGCCCCGCTCGGCCAGCCGGGCGCGCAGGGTGGCCGCGTTGTCCAGGATGCCGTTGTGCACCACCGCCACCCGTCCTGAGGCGTCGGTGTGGGGGTGCGCGTTGGCGTCGGTCGCGGGCCCGTGGGTGGCCCAGCGGGTGTGGCCGATGCCGAGGTGGCCGGCGAACCGCTTGGGCAGGCCGGCCGCCAGCTCACGGACCCGGCCGGACCGCTTGGCGACCCGCACCGCCCCGGTGTCGGTGAGCACCGCCAGGCCGGCGGAGTCGTAGCCACGGTGCTCGAGCCGGGCCAGGCCCTCGAGCAGGATCGGCACCGCATCCTGAGGTCCGAGATATCCCACGATTCCGCACATGAGTTGCCTTCCAGAGAGGGGTCAGCCGTAGACGATGCGTCGCAGCTGACGTTCGGTGAGAGCCGGTGCCGCCACCACCCGAGTCCTGAGCTCGGCGGCCAGCAGCGGGAAGATCTGGTCGTTCTTCGCGCCGTACGTCTTGAGCTCGGCGTGCCGGCGACGCACCAGCGCCTCCACGGTCTCGGCGTGGAAGGCCAGCACGTCGCCCACGATGCGGCGTACCTCGGACTCGGTGAGTCCTGAGGTCGAGACCAGGTGGTCCACCAACGCATCCACGTCGGCCCGGGGGTTGTGCACCCAGAAATCATGCGCCTCGCCACCCCCCGTTGTCGCGTTCCTGCCCGAAATCGGGCAGGAACCGGCCTGCGGATCTTCCCGACCCGAGGGACGGAGGCTGGCTAGGGTTCGGCCGTGAGCACCCCAGAATCCGAGGAATCGACCGTCACGGCAGCGGCCAAGGCGCTCCAGGGGCTGGTCCTCGAGCGGCTGGCGGTCGGCATGGTGGTGATCGCGCTGGCGCTGATCGTCTACGGCGCCGTCGAGGGTGGCGGCGCGGCACGGGTGTTCGCCGTGACGGTCGGGGCGCTGGGAGTGGCCATGCCGCTCGCCGGCTGGCGCCTGCACTGGTCCGACGCGGTCAGGTGGCTGGTGCTGCTCCCGCTGACCGTGGGGGTCCTGGTCGCCTTCTCCTGGGCGTCGCGGGGATGACCCGGGTGGTTTGAGGCCTCCTGTGCGGGGTACCACGCCACGACAGGTCGGACGCCACCTCTCCTGGTGGGTGAGCGGCGAGGGATAGCCTCACAACCTCATACCGGGGATCAGGAGCACCATGTTCAGCAAACGGCGACCTACGACGCCCAGCCAGCAGGACCAGCCCACCGCGAAGCGCGCGCGCACCGCCGACGAGCCGCCCGCTGCGGTGGCGCCGGAGCACGCGCCGCCGCCGGAGCCGGAGACCGTACCGCCGCTGGCACCGCCGGACTACCGCGGTGCGGTCCTGGACCGGTTCGGCGGACGGGCAGCCACCTGGAGCCTGCGCCTGCTGCTGGTCAGTGCCGCCCTGCTGGTCTTCTTCTGGGTGCTCGGCAAGGTCTGGGACATCACGCTCCCGATCCTCCTCGCGCTGCTGCTGAGCACGGTGCTGGCGCCGGTGGCCCAGTTCCTGCGCCGCTTCATGCCCGCGGCGGCCGCCGCCGGCCTGACCCTGCTGGCCGGCATCGGCGCCCTGGTCGCTCTCGGCTTCGCCCTGGCGCCCCAGGTCTCGGGCCAGTGGGGGGAGGTCGTCGACGCCGCGTCGGACGGGGTCGTGAAGGTCCAGGACATGCTCTCCGAGGAGCCCTTCAACATCAGCTCGAGCCAGATCGACCAGGGGGTGGACAAGTTCGTGGAGGAGCTCCAGGGCAACGCCGGCTCCATCGCCGGGGGCGTCCTGTCCGGCGTCTCCACCGCCAGCTCGTTCCTGGTCACCACGCTGATCGCCCTGGTGCTCTGCTTCTTCTTCCTCAAGGACGGCAACAAGTTCATCCCGTGGATGAGCGGCCTGGTCGGCCCCAACAGCTCCACGCACACGGCCGAGATGGCACTGCGCAGCTGGACGGCGCTGAGTGGCTTCATCAGGGCCCAGGCGCTCGTCGGCCTGATCGACGCCGTCGCCATCGGAGCGGGACTGCTGGTGCTCGACATCCCGTTCGCGCTCCCGCTCGCGGTGCTGATCTTCTTCGGTGCCTTCATCCCGATCCTCGGCGCCCTGGTGACCGGCGTGCTGGCAGCACTGGTCGCGCTCGTCACCAACGGCCTGACCAGCGCGATCATCGTCGTCATCCTGGTGCTGATCGTCCAGCAGCTGGAGGGCAACGTCCTGCAGCCCATCCTGGTGGGACGGACCTTGGACATGCACCCGGCGCTGGTGATCCTCGCGGTCACGGCCGGCGGGTCCCTGGCAGGCATCATCGGCACCTTCCTGGCGGTGCCGGCACTGGCGGTCTTCACGGCCGTGTTCCGCTACAGCCGAGAGCAGCTGGAGCTGGCCGCCCAGTCGCCCCCGGCTCCCCCGCCGGGGGCAGTGCCCTCGGACTGAGGGCAGCCGCCGAGACGACCGCCAAGGACGCCGGGGCGTCCGAGCGCCGTTGTGACGCACGTCACTCCTACGGCTCGGAATGCCCCGGCGTCCTTTACGCTTCTACTAGTTGAATCATCAACCACACACCTGGGAGACGCCGTGAACTTCTTCAACCGCAAGTCAGAGACGACCAGCGACACCTTCGACGCCCCCACCCAGTCGGTCGGCGACATCACCGGCGACTACACGATCGACCCCAGCCACAGCCGCCTCGGGTTCTCCGCACGCCACGCCATGGTGACCACCGTGCGTGGCTCCTTCCGGGACTTCGAGGGCACCGCCCACGTGGACACCACCACCCCGGCCAGCTCCTCGGTGCGCCTGACCATCCAGACCTCCAGCATCGACACCGGCTCCGCGGACCGTGACGGCCACCTCCGGTCCGCCGACTTCTTCGACGCCGACGCGAACCCGACCATCGCCTTCGTCTCCACCGGCGTGGAGCGCGACGGCTCGGACTGGACCGTCACCGGCGACCTGACCATCAAGGGCGTCACCAAGCCGGTCACCATCGACTTCGAGGAGACCGGCTCCGCCCAGGACCCCTTCGGCAACACCCGCATCGGGTTCGAGGGCGCGACCACCATCAACCGCAAGGACTGGGACCTCACCTGGAACGCGGCCCTGGAGACCGGCGGCGTCCTGGTCTCGGAGAAGATCAAGCTCGAGTTCGACGTCTCGGCGATCAAGACCGCCTGACCCGCATACCCCCGCGCAACGCGAAACGCCCCGGCACCAGCCGGGGCGTTTCGTGCGTTCAGGGACAGCCGCTACTTGTGGCGCGGCTTCTTGGGCGCCTCGGAGCCGGCGTCGCCACGCGACGATCCGGAGTCCTGGGTGAGCTCGATCAGCTTGCCCGAGATCCGGGTGCCGCGCAGGGCCTCCCAGGTGCTCGCGGGCAGCTCGGCGGGGAGGTCCACCAGCGAGTGGTCCATCCGGATGTCGATCTTGCCGAAGTCGTTGCGCCCCAGGCCGCCCTCGTTGGCGAGCGCGCCCACGATCTGGCGCGGCTCCACCTTGTGGCGCTTGCCCACCGAGATCCGGTACGTCGCCAGGTTGGCGTCGTTGCCCACGCGGCGCTGAGCCGGCTTGCGGGGGCCACGGTCGCCACGGTCTCCCCGGTCGCCACGGTCGTTGCGACCGCGCCCACCCTGGTCGCCGCGGTCGTCGCGCGGGGTGTGCAGCAGCTCGGCCTTGGTGTCCGGCTCCAGCAGCAGCGGGTGGTCGCCGTACATCACGGCGGCCAGGGCCGCGGCGACGTCGACCTCGGGCACGTCGTACTCGGAGACGTAGTGGGAGACCACGTCCCGGAAGAACTCGATGCGCTCGGTCTCCGAGAGCGCCGCGGTGATGGCGTCGTCGAAGCGGGTCAGCCGGGTGGAGTTGATGTCCTCGACCGACGGCAGCTGCATCTGGGTGATCGGCTGACGGGTGGCCTTCTCGATCGCCCGGAGCAGGTGGCGCTCGCGGGGGGTGACGAAGGCGATCGAGTCACCGGTGCGGCCCGCGCGGCCGGTCCGGCCGATGCGGTGCACGTAGGACTCGGTGTCGGTCGGGATGTCGAAGTTGACGACGTGGCTGATCCGCTCCACGTCGAGACCGCGGGCCGCGACGTCGGTGGCGACCAGGATGTCGAGCTTGGCGTCGCGCAGCTGGTTGATGGTGCGCTCGCGCTGCACCTGGGCCACGTCGCCGTTGATGGCCTGGGCGGAGAAGCCCCGGGCGCGCAGCTTCTCGGCGAGCACCTCGGTGACCTGCTTGGTGCGGACGAAGACGATCATCCCCTCGAAGTTCTCGACCTCGAGGATGCGGGTCAGCGCGTCGACCTTCTGCGGGTAGCTGACCATCAGGTAGCGCTGGTTGATCGTGGAGGAGGTCGTGGTCTTGTTCTTGACCGTGATCTCGACCGGGTCGTTGAGGTGCTTCTTGGAGATGCGGCGGATCTGCGCGGGCATCGTGGCCGAGAAGAGCGCGACCTGCTTGGTCTTCGGGGTGTCGGCCAGGATCGTCTCGACGTCCTCGGCGAAGCCCATCTTCAGCATCTCGTCGGCCTCGTCGAGCACCAGGAAGCGCAGCTCGGAGAGGTCGAGGGTGCCCTTCTGCAGGTGGTCCATGATCCGACCCGGCGTGCCGACGACGACCTGGACGCCGCGACGCAGGGCCGAGAGCTGGACGCCGTACCCCTGGCCGCCGTAGACCGGGAGCACGCGCACGTTCTTCTGGTGCGACGCATACCGCTCGAAGGCCTCGGAGACCTGGAGCGCGAGCTCACGGGTCGGGGCCAGCACCAGCGCCTGCGGCTTCTTCTGGGTCATGTCGAGGTTGGAGAGGATCGGCAGCGCGAAGGCGGCCGTCTTGCCGGTGCCGGTCTGAGCCAGGCCCACGACGTCCCGGCCCTCGAGCAGGGGCGGGATGGTGGCCGCCTGGATCGGCGAGGGGCGCTCGTAGCCGACCTCGCGGAGCGTCTTCAGCACCGAGTCGGACAGCCCGAGCTCTTCGAAAGTGGGTACGTCAGGGGCTGCCTTGTCTGCAGCAGCGTCGTCGTTCATACCCCGCAGGTTAATGCCAGGGGGGACGCCGCAGAGATTCGACGGTGGCGCGACCTTTGTCACGGCGCGGTCACAGCGCGGTCACAGCGCGCCTTCGGGCGGCCCGGGCACGAAGCCTCTGGTGCGTCCCGAGGCGCCTTCATAGCGTTCCCACCAGAGACCGCACCGCCCACCGGCAGGAGGCGTGACCCGTGGCAGCCCATCCGGCGCACGCCCGAAGCCGACCCAAGGGCAGCCCCATGCTGCTGGTGCTGATGGCGCTCGTGGTGGTGCCGTCGGTGGTCCTGGCCGACCACTGGGGCGCCGGACCCGCCGGCATCATCGGCGGCCTGACGGGGCTGTTCTCGCTGGTGGTCTTCATGGGCGGTCCGCTGCGTGCGGACCTTCGCCTGGCCGGGGTGCTGGCACCGCTGCTGGTGATCGCCGCGGTCGTCCCCCGCATGGTGGGCGAGGTCTCGCGTCCCGGGGCGATCGCGCTCGTCGTGCTGATCACCTTCGTCGCCGCGCTGCTGCCGCTGGCCGGGCCGAGGTTCGGCAACGCCGGACTCGGCCTCGGCATGACCACGATGTTCGGCTACGGCTACGCGATCCGGGGATCCGCGGACGACCAGCAGCTGGTCGTCGCCGCTGTGGCCGGCGTCCTGGTGGGCCTGCTGCTCCGGGTCCTCTTCGGCGTCGCCGACCCCTCCAAGCCCACCCGGGAGCAGATCGCCGAGGTGCTGGTGGGCGACGACCCGACCTCGGCCACCTCCACCGCGTTCGGCACCTGGCTCAGCGACGGCCGGCAGCGCTGGCTCGCCGACGTGCTCGAAGCGGCCTCGCACTACCGGCTCGCCCTGCGTGCGACGACCCTGCCCGGGACCCTGCCCGGGACCCTGCCCGGGACGCCGCCCGCGACTCTGCCCGGGGCGGACCAGGGGCAGGTCGACGAGCTCCGGGGCCGGGCCTCCGAGCTGGCCGATCGACTGCGGGCGAAGCCCGGAAGGGGCACCGAGCCGCAGCCGGCGGCTGCCCAGGCCCAGGTACGGCAGCCGCCCCGGGGACCGAGCACGCTGGAGGAGGCCGCCAGGGACCTGGACGCGGTCGAGCAGGCGATCCTCGGGCACGACACCACCCCGGTCCCGATCGAGCGGGACCGACGCCGCGAGCTCACCTACGCGCTGCTCCACCCGTCCGGACGGCTGCGATCGATCCAGGTCCGGCACGCGTTCCGCACGGCGCTCGGAGTGCTGATCATGCTGCTGGTCACCGCTCCCCTGGAGTCCGGGGACCCGCTGGTCTCCACCGTGCTGCTGGCCACCTTCGGCATCCTCCAGGCCAGCTGGCGCGACACCTTCGCCAAGGCCCGGAACAAGATCATCGGCCTGTGCGGGGGGTCGCTCGCCGTGGCGGTCATCCTGCTGGTCGCCCCGTCGGAGCTCCTGGTGCCGATCGCGGGCGTCTCGCTGTGCCTGGGCCTGTGGTACATCGTGACCCGGCCCGCCCTCGGTGCGGGCTTCATGGTGGTGGTCAGCGTCGGCATGAACGCCGTCACCCGGGACCTGGACCCGGTGGACCTGCTCCTGCAGTACGTCGGCCTCACCCTGGTCGCCGTGGTCGTCGGGGTGGTCGTCGGCTTCACCGTCGTCCCGTCGTTCCGGCCCGCGCCGCTGCGCCGCCGCATCGAGGCGGCCACCCAGGCGACGGAGGCCGCGCTCCGAGTCTCCCGCGACGACCAGCACCCGCTGTCCGAGGTGCTCGCGCTGCAACGCGTGGCCGCGCAGAAGCAGGAGGAGCTGGTGCCCGACCACGAGCCGCTCGACGACCGGCAGCTCGCCGACCTGGACAGGCTCCGGACCGGCCTGCGTGACCTGCTCACCCTGGTGGAGGCCGAGCAGCTGCGCCGCGACGTGCTCGACCAGGCGACGCTGGAGCAGGTCCTGGAGTCGCTGGCCCAGCAGACGGGGGCGGCCGAGCGCGCCCTGCTGCGGACGCTGCCGGCCGCATGAGCCGGGGGCTGGGTCGTTTGCCGCCGGGCCGGATTGGCAACCTGGGAGCGTGAGCGACGACCAGGCAGTGCCAGGCCCCGACTCCTGCGTGCGCGTGCGGGGAGCCCGGGAGCACAACCTCCGCGGCGTCGACGTCGACCTGCCCCGGGACGCGATCGTCGCGTTCACCGGAGTCTCCGGGTCGGGCAAGTCGTCGCTGGCCTTCGGCACCCTGTACGCCGAGGCGCAACGCCGCTACTTCGAGTCGGTCGCGCCGTACGCCCGGCGGCTGCTCCAGCAGGTCGGCGTACCGCACGTGGAGGAGATCACCGGGCTGCCGCCCGCGGTGGCGCTGCAGCAGCGGCGCGGCGCCGCCAGCTCCCGGTCCACGGTCGGCACCATCACCACGCTGTCCAACCTGCTGCGCATCCTCTACTCCCGCGCCGGCGACTACCCCGAGGGTGCCGAGCACCTGGCGGCCGAGGCGTTCTCCCCCAACACCGCGGCAGGCGCCTGCCTGAGGTGTCACGGGCTGGGGGTGGCCCACGACGTCGCTGAGGAGCTGCTCGTCCCGGACACCTCGCTGAGCATCCGCGACGGCGCGATCGCCGCGTGGCCCGGCGCGTGGCAGGGCCACAACCTGCGTCGCATCGTGAAGAACCTCGGCATCGACGTGGACGTGCCGTGGCGCGAGCTGAAGCGGGAGGACCAGGAGTGGCTGCTCTTCACCGAGGAGGAGCCGCGGGTGCTGATCCGGCCCCAGGACAAGGACGGCGGCGGCGGGCGCGACTACATGGGCACCTTCCGCAGCGCGAGGCGGCACGTGCGCCAGGTGCTGACCAGCTCGGGCAGCGAGAAGATGCGCGCCGACATGCAGCGCTTCGTGCGGAGCACGGCCTGCCCGACCTGCGGTGGCAGCGGGCTGCGCCCCGAAGCGCTGGCGGTGACCTTCGCGGGGATGTCGATCCAGCAGGCGAACGCGCTGCCCTTCACCGAGCTGGTGGAGCGGCTGCGGCCGTTCGCCGTCGGGGACACCGACGACGCCGGGGTGCGTCTCAGTGGGGACCTGGTCGCCCGAATCGAGGTGCTGCTCGGTCTCGGGCTGGGCTACCTGTCCCTGGGTCGCAGCTCCACCACGCTGTCACCCGGGGAAGCGCAGCGGCTGCGGATCGCCACCCAGCTGCGCTCGGGGCTCTTCGGGGTGGTCTACGTGCTCGACGAGCCGTCCGCGGGGCTGCACCCGGCGGACGCGGAGCCGCTGCTGGCGCTCCTCGACGACCTCAAGGCGGCGGGCAACACGCTGTTCGTGGTGGAGCACGACATGGACGTCGTACGCCGGGCGGACTGGGTGGTCGACATCGGTCCGGGCGCCGGGGAGAACGGCGGTCGGGTGCTCTACTCCGGGCCGGTCGCCGGGCTGGAGTCCGTCGCGGAGTCGGCCACCTCGAAGTATCTCTTCGGTCGGGCGGATCGACTGGAGCGCGAGCCGCGGGAGCCTTCGGGCTGGCTGCACCTGGTCGGGGTCTCGCGGCACAACCTGCGCGACGTCTCCCTCGACCTGCCGCTCGGCGCGATGACCGCGGTCACCGGGGTGTCCGGGTCGGGGAAGTCGACGCTGGCGGTCCAGGTGCTCGGCGAGGTGGTACGCCGCCACCTCGGCCTGGCTCCCCTCTCGGTCGCCTCGGACGGGGACGACGAGGAGGAGGTCTTCACCGGGGAGGTCGACGTACGCGAGGCCCGCGGCGTCGACGCCTTCGACCGGCTGGTGGTGGTGGACCAGAAGCCGATCGGCCGCACGCCGCGGTCCAACCTGGCGACGTACACCGGGCTCTTCGACGCGGTACGCCGCGTCTTCGCGGCGACGCCGCTGGCGAAGGAGCGCGGGTACGGCGCCGGGCGGTTCTCGTTCAACGTCGCTGAGGGGCGGTGCCCGAAGTGCCAGGGCGAGGGGTTCGTCTCCGTCGAGCTGATCTTCCTGCCGAGCACTTACGCGCCGTGCCCGGAGTGCCACGGGGCGCGCTACAACCCCGAGACGCTCGAGGTGACCTACCGGGACCGGACCATCGCCGACGTGCTGGGGATGTCGGTGGACGAGGCTGCTGTGTTCTTGGCCGACGTGCCGGCCGCTGCGCGAGGGCTCGCCGCGCTCCAGTCGGTGGGGCTCGGCTACCTGCGGCTCGGGCAGCCCGCGACCGAGCTCAGCGGCGGGGAGGCACAGCGGATCAAGCTCGCCACCGAGCTGCAGCGGGCCAACCGCGGGCACACCCTCTACCTGCTGGACGAGCCCACTTCTGGGCTGCACCCCTCGGACACCGCACTGCTGGTGCGGCAGCTGCACCGGCTGGTGGACGCGGGCAACACGGTGGTCCTGGTGGAGCACGACCTGGACACGATTGCGTCGGCGGACTGGGTGGTCGATCTGGGGCCGGGCGGTGGGGATGCCGGTGGGCAGGTGGTGGCTGCCGGGACGCCGGCGGAGGTGGCCGCGGCGGGGGTTGGGGTGACTGCGAAGTATCTATCGCCGAGGCTCGCGGGTTGAACTCAGGGACGTCCGACCCGTAGCCCTTTCCACCCAGAATGACGCGACATCGCGGCGTGAGGGGCTGCCTTCCCCATCGTGAAGCCACGCAGACACCCGGCCGGCCCCCGCGTGGTGGGGCCGGAGAAGCCCATGCGTCGAACTGCTGGATGAGCCGGCGCGACGCGGGGCTCGGCAGAGCACGCGTAGCCGGGACACAGGGCTGGCCCTGTCGACACATCATTAAGACTTCATCGCGTCGATCTGGACAGGGCGCCCGCCCGAGCGTGCCGACGCAGGTGATCTCGCGCCTGATCGTCCGCCTTATGCTAGGGGCCGGCGGTCGCGTCGATGTGGTGTGCAGGGGGACATATGGGGGGCACCGAGCCGGACGGCGTCGCGTCGGAGGAGCCGTGTGACCCGACGACTGACATGACCGAGACGGATGCCGATCGCAACAAGGCGGAAGACGGCACGCCATCGAAGCCATTAGTAGACCCGGCACCGGCGTTGAAGTCCCTCGTCACCGCAGCGGACTTCATGCCGAAGTTCAACGCGGCGGACCTGGTCGCGAGCATGGCTCCAATGGTCACCGCAGCG
>NZ_POAG01000004.1:0-4515 GCF_002930065.1 Nocardioides sp. 616
GCAGGAACATGGTGTGCACGCTTCACAAGGACCCCCGTGGTGCTTCGGTGTCGCGCCGTCGTCCCCAGTCGGGCGGCGCATTCACATCCGACCACACCTGAACGGGTTCGTGCGGGGTGGTCCAGGGCGGAGTCAGACAGCTGGTTCGTGACCCTCGTCGGCGTCGTCAGGGGCCGAGCCGCAGCACGAGCCGTACGACGAGGCCCGCGACGAGCGCCCAGAACGCCGCCCCCACGCCCGCGACGGCGATCCCCGAGGCGGCGGTGGCGAAGGTGACGACGGCCGGGACGTGCTCGCTCGGCTCCGCGAGCGCGGCCCGCAGCGAGGCGGCGAGAGTCCCGAGGAGAGCGAGTCCGGCGACGGCGGCCAGCACTCCGGCGGGTGCCAGCGAGACCAGCGTGCCGAAAGCGGACGACGCGACGCCGAGACCGATGACCACTACCCCGCAGGTCACGCTGGCGATCCACCGGCGGGAGCGGTCGGGGCCGGCCTCTGGGCCAGCGGCGAGCGCAGCGCTGATCGCGGCCAGGTTGATCGCGTGCCCGCCCGCCGGCGCCCCGGCCAGGGTGCCCACGCCGGTGACCAGCATCGCCCGGCGCCAGGGCACGGCGTACCCGAGCCCTCTCATCACGGCGACGCCGGGGACGTTCTGCGAGGCCATCGTCACCAGGTAGAGCGGGAGCGCGATCCCGACCAGTCCCGCGACGGTGAACGCCGGTGTCGTGAGCTCGAGCCGCGGCACCAGGGACGCCGCGTCGACGGCGCGCTCGGAGACGGCCAGGTCGACCGTGATCACCGCCGTGGCGGCGAGGAAAGCCAGCGGTGCCGCGAACCTCGGAGCGAACCGGACCCCGAGCAGCCAGGCGACCACGATGGGCGCGATCGCGGCGGGGTTGTCGGCGAGCCCGACGACCGGACCGAGGCAGAGCTGGAAGAGGATGCCGGCGAGCATTGCCTGGGCGATCGAGGTCGGGATCCTGGCGATGAGCCGTCCGAGCTGGGGGAGCAGCCCCGTGAGCACGATCAGGAGGCCCGTGACCAGGAAGGCGCCGACCGCGGCGGGCCAGCCGCCCGCGACCGTGCCGGTGGTGACCAGCAGCGCCGCGCCGGGCGTCGACCAGGCCGAGGTGATCGGCAGCCTGGTCGTGAGGGCGAGCAAGATCGAGGCGAGGCCCATCGTGACGCTGACCGCGAGCAGTCCGCTGGACGCCTGCGCGGTGGTCGCGCCCACGGCCTCGAGTCCGGCGAGGACGACCACGAAGGCGCTGGTGAAGCCGACCAGGCCCGAGACGATCCCGGCGGAGACAGGCTGCAGCAGCGTGCCGCGCTGTGGGACGGCGGGTCGGTCGTCGGTCGCGTCGCGCATGTCGTCCCTCCGGCTCGCTCGCCGAGGGACACCCAGGCGGTCGATGTCTCTCCCGTGCTCCACGCCGGTCAGTCCGGCGACGCCAGTCGCGACGTCAGGCTATCCGCGCGAGGCGGTGCCCGCGAAGCTCGGGCACCGCCTCGGAAGCCGCCGTCAGCGCTGGGCCAGGAACGCGTCCAGGTCGACTCCTGCCTTGCGGGCCGCCTTCCGCATCGCCGGTGTGGTCAGGTCGGGCAGGACGAACTCCTGGGGCTCGATGCTGCGGTCGGCCTCGGCGTATTGCCGCTGGGTCTGGGCCAGCGACTCGGCCTGGTTGGCGGCGGTGGCGAGCAGGGCGGCGTCGGCGGTCACCGCGGCTCCGGTGAGCAGGCCGCTGACCGCAGGCGTGTAGCCGCCGGAGTGGCCGGCGACGTTGGGGTGGAAGCTCTCGCCCACCGGGACGGAGAGGTTGGTGAGCCAGGCCGGACTGTCGCAGACGGCGTGTCCGATGAACCGGCTGGTCGGGTTGGCGAACGAGAACCCACGCGCCGCTGCAGCGGCGGCCAGCCGGGCGTTGAGCTGGTCGGCGGTCTGGTTGAGCCGGGTCTGCTCGGCCGGTGAGAACCAGGTGAGGGCGCTGCAGTCCTCGCCCATGAAGATCCGCGGGTAGCCCACGACCACCACCTTGGCGTTCGGTGCCTTGCTCCGGATGCTGGCGTAGAGGGTGCCCAGCGCTCCGGGCAGCGTGTTGGAGATGTAGGCCTGGGCGGTGTTGATCTTGCCGTCGCAGTTGCTCGCCCAGGCCGGGAGCGCGCACTCGGTGATCACGTCGGCGAAGCCTGCGTCGTTGCCGCCGACCGAGATGGAGACGTAGTTGGTGGCGGCGGTCAGGGCGCTGAGCTGGGTGTTGGTGACGTCGGGGATCTTCGCCCCCCCGCAGGCCCGGAAGTTCAGCGAGTAGCCGCGGGCGGTGGCGATCAGCGACGGGAACGCCGCCGTCGAGCGCTTGCACGAGGTGCCGTCGTCGATGTAGCTGCGGGTGCCGGTGCCCGAGGAGTAGGAGTCCCCCAGGGCGACGTACGACGGGGGTGCGGCCTGCGCGGGTGGCGTGGCGGTGAGCAGGCCGGCCGTCAGCACGGTGGCGGCGATGCCGGCGAGGTGGGCGAGTGCGCGTTTCAGGGCCATGCGATGCCTCCGATAAGTGGACCCCGTACTGTGACGCGGGTCACATTAGGACGTCGAGAGGTGTCGCAGCAAGGATCTTGGGGGCGCGCCGGGCACAGGATCCTGCGAGTCCGTCTCGAGCACTCAGCGCAACTCCCCCTGCCTTTCCGGGGGTGGACGACCTGACGACCCATCACACCCTCACTTGGCGGAGATGGTGCTGGTCGACATCCCCTTCAGCGACCAGTTCCCGCTCCCCCACTCGGATCCCGGCCGAGAACTGATCTGGCGCAGAACTGACCCGGGAGACGAGGCGGGAAAGAACTTCGAGCATCGATGTCGAAGGGCCGCTCGGTCGTTCGACGTGTGTGCGAGGAGCATTTTCCAGCAACCAGTAGGAGTGATCGAGATGCCGCGTTTCTTGGGGTTCGTGAGGATGGAGGAGGGCGTCGGCACGCCCCCGCAGTCGCTGTTCGCCGCGATGGAGGACTACATCGGTGAGCGCGCCGCGAAGGGGGTGTTCCTCGACGGTGGCGGGCTCTACGGCACCGAGGACGCCGTCAACTTCGTGGTCCGTCAGGGCGGGGTCAGCCGGGTCGACGGGCCTTACGCCGAGGCCAAGGAGGTCGTGGGCGGGTGGTCGCTCCTGCGGTACGACACGCTCGAGGAGGCCGTCGCCGACCAGCAGGCGTTCGCCGACCTGCACGCCAAGCACTGGCCGGAGGTGACCGTGGTCGCGACGCTGCGCCAGGTCTCGGAGGCGCCGGGTGACTGAGCAGGGGAGATGAACCCACTCAGCCAGCCAACCCCTGGTCCGCCAGCCACTCCGGATCCGGCGCCACCGCCTGCACCAGCTCGACGACCAGTCCGGCGGGCCCGGCGACCTGCATCCGCCGCTGACCCCACGGCTCGGTGACGAGGGGCTTGAGCACCTTGGCGCCAGCCGCCACCAGCCGCTCGTGCTGCGCGTCGACGTCCGGCACCTCCAGGGCGAGCATCGCCCCGGAGGTGCGGGGGGCGGGCTCGACCCAGGTCGCGTGGTCCTGCCGCACGAAGTCGACGCTGAACTGCGGGTGGTCGGGGTGCTGGGTACTGGCGTACCAGCCGAGGTCCACGACGACCTTGAAGCCGAGGTGCTCGTCCAACCAGCCGGCGGCACCTGAGGGATCGGTGGCCGCGAACGCCGTGCCGACACGGGTGACCTGCATGGTGTGCTCCCTTCGGTGAGGAGCCGGCGAGTTTGGCATGTGCTCCGAGTCAGCGCCAGCGCAATTTCCCTTGACCCTGCAGGCATACGCCCCGGGCGTGCGAGGTCCGGCCATCGCCTGACCGGCGCCTGCGTCGGCCTCGAGGGGTGGGCTCAGCCCCGCTTGCAGCGCCGGGTGACCTCGGCGTCGCAGTGGTCCCGCCCGCCGCCACCCCCGTCGGCGCGGTCGCGGCCAGGGCCGCCGACGAGCCGGGCGGCGTACGCGTGGTGGGGCCCTCGCAGCACGTCCGGCCCCGGCCCCCCGAGGGCGAGCAGCCGTTGCGGCGGGTGCCACGACCCCGGGCGCTCGAGGTGGATGCGGTCCGCCCCGGGACCTCCTCGCGCCACCCCGTCCTCTGCCGTGAGGGTGATGCGGTCGGCGCCGGGACCCCCGGCGGCCCGCACCGTGCTCCCGCTGATCACGGCTTCGTCAGCGCCACCGCCTCCCCGGAACCTCACCTGAGGTGCGGACAGCACCTCGGCGAAGTCGTCCCCGCGGGAACCGACGATCAGCAGGCGCCGGCGCACGCCGCGGCTGAACACCTGAACCCCCTCGAACCCCGGAAGGGCAAGGGAGTCGCCGTCGCACGTCATCCGTCTCGTGAGGCGGATGGTCAGCGACGTGCACCGGTTGCGGACGCTGACGGTGTCGTCGCCCGGCCCGCCGTCGACCGAGCGCGCAGGCAGCGTGTCGATGCGGCTCGCGAACGAGAACGACCGCCCCAGACGGTCGTCGCCGCCGCCCATCCGCACGTCGCCG
>NZ_POAG01000005.1:0-47302 GCF_002930065.1 Nocardioides sp. 616
CCTCTCGTCCGTCCCCTCCGGTCCTCCGGAGGGGACGGACGGCGCTGACCTGGCTGAGCTGCTTCGCGCCGCGGCGCGCGGCGACCAGCAGGCCTTCCGCCAGGTGTACGACGCGTGCGCGGCGCGGGTGCACGGGCTGGTGCTCCGGGTGGTCCGCGACCCGGCTCAGTCCGAGGAGGTCACCCAGGAGGTCTTCCTGGAGATCTGGCGCAACGCCGCCCGGTTCGACCCCCAGCGCGGGTCCGCGGTCTCCTGGCTCCTGACCATCGCGCACCGCAAGGCGGTCGACCGGGTCCGTGCCGCGGAGGCCAGCAGCCGGCGCGACACGACGTACCACGACCAGAGCCACGAGGTGGCGCACGACGCCACCGCCGACGCCGCCACCGCCGGCCTGGAGGCGGTCCGCGTCCGCCAGGCGCTGGCCGGCCTGACCGAGGTCCAGCGCGAGGCCGTCGGCCTCGCCTTCTTCGGCGGCTACACCCACACCGAGGTGGCCACCCTGCTCGACCTGCCGGTCGGCACCGCCAAGACCCGCATCCGCGACGGACTGATCAGGATGCGCGACCAGATGGGAGTGCAGTCATGAGCGACATCCACGCGCTCTCAGGTGCTTACGCGATCCACGCGGTGGACGACTTCGAGCAGGCCCAGTTCGAGCGGCACCTCGAGGGGTGCCCCGAGTGCCGCGCCGAGGTCGACTCCTTCCGGGAGACCGCCGCGCTGCTCGCCCAGCTGAGCGCGACCGAGCCGCCCGCCGAGCTGCGTCCCCGGGTGCTGCACGACGTGGCCGCCGTACGACCGCTGCCGCCGCTGACGACGCGCCGCACTGCCGCCCGACGCTGGGCCCCCGCCGTGGCGGCCGCCGCGGTGATCGCGGCCGTCGGCCTGGGCGCCGCGGTGACCCAGCCGTGGCAGGACGACGACTCCTCCCGGACGCTGACCGCCAGCGACCGGGTGCTGGCCGCGGCCGACGCGCAGCGGGTCGCCCTGGAGCTGGGCGACGCCCGGGCCACCCTGGTCCGCTCCAAGTCGGTCGGCAAGGCGGTCCTGGTCACCGAGGCGATGCCACCCGCGCCTGAGGGCCACGTCTACGAGCTGTGGTTCCAGTCGCCCGAGGGCGACATGGTGCCGGCCGGGCTGATGCCGAGAAAGTCCGACCAGACGGTGCTGCTCGACGGTGACGCCCGGGACGCCACCGGCGTCGGCATCACCGTGGAGCCCGAAGGCGGCTCGCCCAAGCCCGACGGCGAGCTGGTCGCGCTCTTCGAGCTGGCCTAGCCGCCCTTGAACTTGCCGGCCGCTGCGCGTTCGATGGACTCATGGACGCCACCGGCCCGATCGCGGACCCGATCGCAGCGGCGTTCCAGGCGCACCCGCGCGAGCACTTCCTGCCCCCCAGGCTGCGCCGCCGCGCGTCGTACGACGGCCCCCTGGAGATCGGCGGCGGCCAGACCAGCTCGCAGCCGCGGACCGTGGCCGCCATGCTCCGGCTGCTCGACGTGCGGCCCGGCCAGCACGTCCTCGACGTGGGCTCCGGCTCCGGCTGGACCGCCGCGCTGCTGGGCGACCTGGTGGGGCCGACCGGCCGGGTGCGGGGCGTCGAGCTCCTCGGTGAGCTGGTGACCTTCGCCCGAGGCAACCTGGCGCACGACGTCCAGCCGTGGGTCACCGTGGAGCCGGCGCGCCCCGGGGTGCTGGGCCTGCCCCAGCACGCGCCGTACGACCGGGTGCTGGTCTCGGCGATGGCCGAGCGGCTGCCCTCCTCGTTGCGCGCCCAGCTCAGCGACGACGGGGTGATGGTGGTGCCGGTCCGGGGCACGATGCTGCGCGTGACCCACGACGAGATCAGCGAGCACGGGCACTACTCGTTCGTGCCCCTGGTGACGAGGTAGCGGCAAAGTAAAGACTTTTACTCCGAATTGGGGAGGTTGGCACCTGGACCCTCCTCCGGGCACCGCTCTCAGGCCACGATGACGGTCATGACCGAATCTGCCTCTGCGCACGCGCAGTCGACCCTTTCGGCCTTTGCGAGCATCCAGGGACTGCTCGCCCGAGCGAGCCGCGGTGACGCACCGGCGATGCTGGAGCTCTTCGACGCCACCGCCAGCCGGGTGCTTGGCCTGGTCTCACGGGTGCTGGGTCCAGGCCCCGGCGCGCACGAGGCGACGGTTCGCTGCTACGAGTCGATCTGGAACGGGGAGGAGCAGCCGGAGGCGGACAGCACGCTGCCGTGGCTGCTGGCGGTCGCCCACCGACAGGCTGTGACGACGCACCGGGGCTCGGTCCCGCGGCAGCGCAGCGGCGCGATCCCGGCCGGTCCGCCGGCGTTCCCGCCCGACGCCGACTGGCTCCCGATGCTCAGCGGGGCCGAGCGCGAGGCGCTCTCGCAGGTCTACCTGCTGGGCCGGCCCCATGACCAGGTGGACGCCCGGCTGCGGCTGCGGCCCGGCACCACCGTGCGGCTGCTGCACGAGGCGATGCTGCACCTCGCCGAGGCGGTTAACGACGAGGTCGAGGCGGTCTCGGCATGAGCGACGTGCACGACCGTTCCGCGGTCTTCGCCCTGGACGGGCTCGACGGGCTGGACCGGCTCTCGTACGAGTCCCACCTGACCCAGTGCCAGCGGTGCCGCGGCGACGTCGAGGACCTGCGCGACGCCGCCGAGCTGCTCAGCGCCGGGATCGAGCTGCCGGTGCCGATCTCGGTACGCGAGCGCGTGCAGGCCGTGACCCAGACGGCAGCCGAGTCGTTGTACCAGGATCAGGTGCCCGACGCGGACGCCGCGGGGGGGCGTCCGCGCCGGCGCCGATGGTTCGGCTGACGCGGCTGACGTCTAGTAGGACTGCGGCAGCCCACGTCGCAGCTCCTTGCCGGAGGCGAGGACCGCTCGAGCGTCCCCGCTGGGCATCAGCAGCGTGAGTCCGTGCGCTAGCCCGAGGACCAGGTAGATGCCGGCTGCGGGGGCACCCGCCCAGACGACGATGCAGAGGCATCCACTCAGGGCGGCGGTCAACGGACCTGCGGCCGCAGCGACCAGCCGTTGGAGTGGCGGTGCCTCCCCGACCTCGATGGAGAGACCTCCCCAGTGCATGCGCACCGCCTCCACTGGCATTCGCAGCACACCCAGGGCGAGTCCGTGTCCCATCTCGTGCATGACCACGGCGGTCGAGAAGAGGACTCCGACGATCCACAGGGGAAAGCTCACCCCTTGTGTCTGGGTCTGCAGCAGTCCGAGCACCAGGCCGAGCGCACCCCCCAGCGGCAGGCTGGAGAGCGTCCCCAGCACGGACACGCGAAGGAAGATCCTCATGGCAGGACTGACCGCTCGTACCGTCGCCAGGCCACGAGGACGGACATCGATACTGCTGCCGCGGCCACCGTTACGGCGGTGAGTGCCGCCACCGCCTCGGAACGATCCGCCAGGCCGGACTCGATCAGCCCGACGACTCCGCCCGAGAGGGCGAACGACACCGCCCCCGCGGTCACTGCCGAGAGTGGCTCCTCCGCGGAGACCGGCACGAGCGTCCCGGCGAACAGGGTGAACGCGTAGGTGGTCAGCGCTGTGACGGCGAAATAGCCGCCCGCCCTGACGTCGAAGATCGCCCAGGCCGAGAGCATGGCCGGGAGCACGCCGAGGAGGCAGACCAGGAGGCTCCCCATCGGCAGGGTCCAGGCGACGGACCTCGAACTGGGCGCCAGTGGCAGGACCAGCCACCGCGCTGGGAGCTCGGCCCCGTGGGCCCGGAGCCCGATCGACCCGGCGAGCCCGGCCGCCGCGATCAGGGCCAGCGCCGCACCGAGCTCGGTACCGGCGCTGTGCGCGAGCCCGGCAAAGATCCAGGCGAAGGCGACCAGGGCGAGGACGGTCGGCACCCGCAGCGTCGCGGCCGTGAACAGGGAGATCAGCGTGGTGACGGGTCCCCGGCCGCCGACCCGGACGATGCTGAAGGAGGTGGGACCCTGGAGCACGGGCGTCATCCGCTCGGACGTAGCGCTTAGGGAGAAGCACGCCAGCCACACCCCTGACACCAGCAGGAGGAACACCAGGAGTCCGCCCCCGTGTGGTCCGTCGATTCGTCCCTCCTCGGTGAAGAGGCTCCACGGGACCACCGCATCCCACGGGAGCAGCGAGAGCGGCGCCAGCGCCAGGCCGGTCGCGAGGACGAAGGCACAGGCGGCCGCAGTCGCGAACGCCTCGGGCACACCCGGACGGAGCACCCTGAGTGCAGTCCGGGCGCACTCGACCAGGCCTGAGCTGCCCAGGCACACCAGGATCGCTGCTCCCGCTCCGAGCAGGAGACCCGGGACCAGGCCGATGGACTCCCGCAGCAGAGTGGCGAGAGGAACGTAGGCCACCGCACACAGCATGAGCGGGACGACGACGCACAGGACGTCGCGAATGGCCCCGAGCAGCAGGTACCGGTCGCGCCGGGAGCCGCCCGTGCCCCGCAGCAGGACACGGAAGGCGGTGCCCGGAACCGTGGTGGCCGCGACGAAGACCCCGCCGCACATCGCGAGGAAGACCAGTCCTCGCCCGAAGTCGTCCCGGAGCAGGGCCAGCTGGCCGGGGTCAGCCGCGCCCAGCTCCATGGACAGCACGGCGGCCACGGACAGCCCGGTGGCCGACAGACACAGCAGGAAGACCACTGCCCCGATCGCCATCAGTCCGGCGCGGGGAACGCCGAGCGCGCCCCGCAGGTGACGCCCGTAGGAGGCGAGGGACAACGCGAACAGGTTCATGCCTCCTCTGCCACACCTCTCGACCTTGGCCTGGCGACCAGACCGAGCAGGCCGCCCACGACCAACCCGAGCGCGGGCAGCGCGTAGCCGAGCCATCCCAGGAAGAACTCGATCTCGAACTCGACGTCATCGAAGGCGGTGTATTCGGTGGTGGCCACGGGCCCTAGTCGCACCGTCTCTTCCCCGTTGACCGCCAAGAAGACGGTCAATGCAGAGAGCACGGCGGCCATCAGGAGTCCGACAGCGAATCCCAGCGAACTGCGCACAACAATTCTGTTCATACGGATTCCATTTTCGTCTTAGTCGCGTGAATATCGTCGGAACCTCTCGAGGTTGTGGCGTAGATCCGCCGGAATTCCTCAGCGAGGTCGTCTTCAGCCAGGCGAGCAGATGAATCGCGGCCGGTGACCCGCAAGAAGAGCTCGGTGACATTTGCTGCCCCGTGCTCGACGAGCAGGTCCGACACTCGGCCCGCTGCCACCAGTCGCCCGTCGTCCATCACCAGGAGGTGGTCATAGTCGGACCCGGTCACCTCGAGGGAGTGCGTCGAGGAGACCACCGTCGCCCCGCCCTCGACGATGGTGCGGATCAGTCGCCGCAGCAGCATCTCCGACATCGGGTCCAGCCCGCGGTAGGGCTCGTCGAGGAAGAGCACCCGGGGTCCGTGCATCACGGCGCACACCAGCTGGAGCTTGCGCTTCATCCCGTGGGAGTACTGCCCGATGGGCCTGTCCATGTCCTGCAGGATGCCCAGGATGTGCAGCACGCGGTCGACGTCGATGACCGGCTCGCAGCGACGGAGGCGCAGCGTCAGGCCCACCATCTCGTCGCCGGTCAGGCTGAGCGGCAGCGGGAGGTCGTCGGGCGCGAAACCGATGAGCGGCTTGGCCGAATCGGAGTCGACCGGTACGCCGTGCACGCTGCGGACGCCTGACGTCGGGCGCAGCAGCCCTGACAGCATGTGGAGCAGCGTCGTCTTGCCAGAGCCGTTGGGCCCGACGATCGCCGTACAGCTCCCCGGCGCCAGGGAGACCGACACGTCTGAGACGGCCTCCCCTGTGCCATATCGCTTGGTCAGGGCTGCCGCTTCGACGGCGGCCACGATGTCATTCCCCACGGCTCTTCACCATGTCCACCATCCCCCTGCGACCCCTCGGCCCCTCAGTCCCCGTGCCTGATCAGCGCGAGCACTTGAACTTCAGCGTGTACTCCCAGACCTTCCACCCGTTCGTGCCGATGCTCAAGCCCCCGTTGTAGCTGCCGCCGCGCTTGATGCAGACGGTCGCGACGTAGGCCATGATGCCGATGCTCGCGACCACGGCGATGGCGACGATCAGGACGATCCACACCCAGTTCATCACCGTGGTGGGCCGCCTGAGCTGCGCTGCAGCCTTGACTGGGCTCAGCGGGTCGACCTGCATCAGGATCGACTCCGCCTGGAGGCGCTCCCACGCGGTCAGCCCCACTGCGTCGTGCGCTCCGTTGACATTCTCGACTAGTGCATTCGTCATTCTTCTTCTCCTGTTCGGTCCCGGCCTGCCGGGCACTGCGAGACCGCCGCACGATCGTGCGACGGCGCCGAACCTGAGAAAAGGCGTCACTGAGCGAGGTGGCTGGTCGGCCGCCAAGCACCTCAAGAATTGCCGTGCGCCGACGAGGAATTGAAAAGCGTGCACGACACACGCACCCCGTCGCCGAACCCTGTCGTCCCCCGTGGATCGAGATTTCCCCCGAAATTGCCTTCTCTACTCCGTGAATTCAGCAAGCGCGACGCTAGCGGGCGAGAAGACGGCAACGCCAGCGTGTCTATGTGCGCAGGCAACAAATACCCACAAAAGGGGCAGGAATTTGTCCCACTTTCAATTGTCGGTCTCGACGCTCAGTAGGACTTCGGCAGCCCCAGCGAGTGCATGGCCACGAAGTTGAGGATCATCTCCCGGCTGACCGGCGCGATCCGACCCAGTCGGGCGGCGACCAGCATGTTGGCCAGCCCCAGCTCGGTGGTCAGGCCGGACCCACCGTGGGTGTGCACGGCGACGTCGGTGGAGTTGCACGCCACCTCCCCGGCGGCGTACTTGGCCATGTTGGCGTACTCGCCGGCCCCCATGTCGTCGCCGGCGTCGTAGAGCGCCGCGGCCTTCTGCTGGAGCAGCTTGGACTGCTCGAGCTCGATCTTGATCTTGGCCAGCGGGTGCGCGATGCCCTGGTGGGTGCCGATGGGCCGGTCCCGCCACACGGTGCGGGTCTTGGCGTACTCGACCGCCTTGGTCAGGGCGAAGCGCGACATGCCGTTGGAGTAGGCCGCGCCCATGATCCGCTCCGGGTTGAGGCCGGCGAAGAGCTGCAGCAGGCCGGCGTCCTCGTCCCCGACCAGCGCGTCGGCGGGCAACCGGACGTCGTCGAAGAACAGGGTGAACTGCTTCTCCGGGGCGTCGAAGGTCATGTCGATGACCTGCTTCTCCAGGCCCGCGGCATCCGTCGGCACCACGAAGAGGCACGGCTTGAGGTTGCCGGTCTTGGCGTCCGCGGCGCGGCCGACGACCAGGATCCCCTGGGCCTCGTCGACCCCGGAGATGTAGGTCTTCGACCCCTTCAGCACCCACTGGTCACCGTCGCGGGTCGCGGTGGTGGTGATGTTGTGGGAGTTGGAGCCCGCGTCGGCCTCGGTGATGGCGAAGGCCATCGTGTAGGAGCCGTCGGCGATCCCCGGCAGCCACCGCCGCTTCTGCTCCTCGGTGCCGAAACGGCCGATGACCGATCCGCAGATGGCCTGGGAGACGACCATCATCAGCATTGGGGCCCCGGCTGCCGCGGCTTCCTCGAGCACCGCGGCGAGGTCCCCGATCCCGCCGCCACCGCCGCCGAACTCCTCGGCGATGTTGACGCCCAGGAAGCCGTGCTTGCCCATGTCCTGCCACAGCTCGATGACCTTGCCGCCCTCGCGGGCCTTCTCGGCGACGTAGGTGTGGCCGTACTTGGAGGCGAGGGCGAAGACCGCCTTGCGCAGCTCGCGCCGCTCCTCGGACTCGACGAACGCGTTCTCGGTCATTCCTGCTCCTCGTTGCCTGCGTTGCCTGAGTTCTCTGAGCTGTCGGAGACCACGGCGAGCACGTCGCCGGAGGCGACCTGGCTGCCGACGGCCACGTTGAGCTCGGTGACCACGCCGTCGGTCGGCGCGGCCACGGTGTGCTGCATCTTCATCGCTTCCATCACCAGCACGGTCTGTCCGGCGGTCACGGTCTCGCCCGCCGCGACGGCCACGCTGATCACGCTGCCGGGCATCGGGGCCAGCAGCGAGCCGGTGGCCACCTGCTCCGACGGGTCGGTGAACCGCGGGACCTTGGTCAGCCGGTGGTAGCCGTGCGGGTAGTCCACGTGCACCACCGGGGCGTCCAGCCGGCCGGCGTCCACCACCACCTCGTACGTCGTGGCGACCCCGTCGACCTCGAGCGTCACCGACTCCACCGACGCCGCGAGCACGGTCACGCCGTCGCCGGCGTAGCCGTCGCGACCCCCGGTCCAGCGCACCTCGAACGGCTCGTCGCTTCCGGCGACCTCGAAGGAGGTGAGCTGCGGCTGGCTGAGCACGTTGCGCCACGCCACCGGGATGCCCCGCTGCACGGTGCGCGCGAGCCGGTCCCGCTCGGCGAGCGCCACCGCCGCGGCGAACGCCGCCTGCCCGACACCCTCCGTGGGCTGGGCGGCCGACCTGGTGGCCAGCTCCTCGGTGCCGAAGAAGTCCGTGCTCACGTCGCCCGCGACGAAGCGCGGGTGGCGCAGCACCTCGACCAGCAGGTCGCGGTTGGTGGTCAGGCCGTGCAGCCGGGCCTTGGCCAGGGCGCCGGCGAGCTGGCGCAGCGCCTGCTGTCGGGTCGGTGCGAAGGAGATCACCTTGGCCAGCATCGCGTCGTAGTGCGTGCCCACCTCGGAGCCGCCGACGAAGCCGGTGTCCAGGCGCAGACCGCCCGAGGCCGGGTTGGCGAACTCGACCTCCACGCCGGGGATCTCGAAGGTGGTCAGGACCCCGGACTGCGGCTGCCAGTCGGCCGCGGGGTCCTCGGCGTATAGGCGGACCTCGACGGCGTGACCGCGCGGGCCCTCCTGGGGGGCAGTGACCGGGTTGCCCTCGGCGACCGAGATCTGCGCCTCGACCAGGTCGACGCCGAAGATCGCCTCGGTCACCGGGTGCTCCACCTGGAGGCGGGTGTTCATCTCCAGGAACCAGAAGCGGGTCGGGTCGGCGGCGTCCAGCAGGAACTCCACGGTGCCGGCGCCGACGTAGTCGATGGCGGCGGCGGCCGCACGGGCCGCCTCGTGCAGCGCGGAGCGGGTCTCCTCGCTCAGCCCCGGGGCGGGAGCCTCCTCGACGACCTTCTGGTGACGGCGCTGGATGGAGCAGTCGCGCTCGCCGAAGACCGCGACGGTGCCGTGCCGGTCGCCCACGACCTGCACCTCGACGTGGCGGCCGTGCTCGACGTACGGCTCGACGAAGACGGTGCCGTCGCCGAAGGCGGACGCCGCCTCGGCGGAGGCCTTCTCGACCTCGCCGGGCAGGTCGGCCAGGGAGCGCACGATCCGCATCCCGCGACCGCCGCCGCCGGCCGACGCCTTGACCAGCAACGGCAGGTCGGCCTCGGTGGCACTGGTGCCGAGGTCGGCCAGCACCGGCACGCCGGCGGCCTCCATCAGCTTCTTGGACTCGATCTTGGAGCCCATGGACTCGATCGAGCTGGGGTCCGGGCCGAGCCAGGTCAGGCCGGCGGCGACGACGGCGCGGGCGAACTCGGCGTTCTCCGAGAGGAAGCCGTAGCCGGGGTGGACCGCGTCGGCACCGGTCCTGCGCGCCGCGTCCAGGACCAGGTCGGCGCGCAGGTAGGTCTCGGCCGGGGTGTTGCCCGGCAGCCGCACGGCCTGGTCGGCCTCGGCGACGAAGGGCAGGCCGGCGTCGGCGTCGGAGTGCACGGCGACCGTGTCGATGCCGAGCCGGCGCGCGGTGGCGAAGACCCGGCGGGCGATCTCGCCGCGGTTGGCCACCAGGACGCGGGTGATCGTGGTGGAGGGAGGGGTGCTGCTGTTCATGTGGGTGCTCACATCCTGAAGACGCCGAAGCGGTCGGTGCCCGCGGTGGCCTGGGTGTCGATGGCGGACAGGCAGATGCCGAGGATGGTCCGGGTGTCCCGGGGGTCGATGACCCCGTCGTCGTAGAGCATCCCGGACAGTGCGAAGGGCAGGCTCTGCTCCTCGATCATCGCCTCGACGAAGGTGCGCATCCCGGCGTCGGCCTCCTCGTCGTACTCCTTGCCCTTGGCCTCGGCCGCGGCTCGGGAGACGATCGAGAGCACGCCGGCCAGCTGGGCCGGGCCCATCACCGCGGACTTGGCGTTGGGCCAGGTGAACAGGAACCGCGGGTCGTAGGCGCGGCCGTTCATGCCGTAGTTGCCCGCCCCGTACGACGACCCGATCAGGATCGAGATGTGCGGCACCGTGGAGTTGGAGACGGCGTTGATCATCGCCGCGCCGTGCTTGATGATGCCGCCCTGCTCGTACTCCGCACCCACCATGTAGCCGGTGGTGTTGTGCAGGAAGAGCAGCGGCGTGTCCTTGGCGTTCGCCAGCTGGATGAACTGGGTGGCCTTCTGGGCCTCCTCGGAGAACAGCACGCCCTGGGCGTTGGCCAGGATGCCGATGGGACGGCCGTGCAGCTGCGCCCAGCCGGTGACCAGCGACGAGCCGTAGAGCGGCTTGAACTCGTCGAACGGCACCTCGTTGCCCGCGCTGACGCCGTCGACGATCCGGACGATGACCTCGCGCGGGTCGAACGGCTCCTTGAGGTCGGTGGGGATCAGGTCCAGCAGGCTGTCGGGGCTCTCGGCCGGCTCGGCGTAGGCCCTCGGCTCCGGACGCGCCTTGCGCCAGTTGAGCCGGGCCACGATGCGGCGTCCGATGCGGATCGCGTCGCGCTCGTCCTCGGCCAGGAAGTCGGCCAGGCCCGAGGTGCGGGCGTGCATCTCGGCGCCACCGAGGGTCTCGTCGTCGGTCTCCTCCCCGGTGGCCATCTTGACCAGCGGGGGGCCGGCCAGGAAGACCTTCGCCTGCTCCTTGACCATCACGGTGTAGTCGGAGAGGCCGGGCACGTAGGCGCCGCCGGCGGTGGCGTTGCCGAAGACCAGGGCGATCGTGGGCTCGCGCCGGGCGCTGGCCCGGGTCAGGTCGCGGAAGATCTTGCCGCCCGGGATGAAGATCTCCTTCTGGGTCGGCAGGTCCGCGCCCGCGGACTCCACCAGCGAGATCGTGGGCAGGGCGTTCTCCTGGGCGATCTGCGCGGCCCGGAACGTCTTCTTCAACGTCCACGGGTTCGAGGCGCCACCCTTCACGGTGGGGTCGTTGGCGGTGATCATGCACTCCACGCCCTCGATCACCCCGATGCCGCAGACCACGGAGGCGCCGGCGGTGAAGTCGGTGCCCCAGCCGGCCAGCGGGGAGAGCTCCAGGAACGCCGAGCCCTCGTCGATTAGCAGCTCGATGCGCTCGCGGGGCAGCAGCTTGCCGCGGGCGTGGTGGCGGGCGATGTACTTCTCGCCGCCGCCGGCCACGGCCTTGGCGTTCTGCTCGTCCAGCTCGGCGATCTTGGCGAGCAGGTGCTCGCGCCGTCCCGGCTGAGGCGTCTCCTCAGTCGTCACGGCGCTCACTTGGTGTACCCCAACAGCTTGGCGGCAAGGTCGGTCAGCACCTCGGTCGCTCCTCCTCCGATTGGCAGGAGCCGGGCGTCGCGGTAGTGCCGCTCCACCTCGGTCCCGTGCATGTATCCCGTCCCGCCGTGCAGCTGGACGGCTTGGTCACAGACATAGGTGGCGGCGTTGCACGCCGTCTCCTTGGCAAGGCACGCGGCAGCGATGACCTGCTCGTTCGGGCCGCCAGCGGCGACGTACTGCTCGGCCACCGCGTAGGTGTAGGCCTTGGCGGCCTCCACCTGGCGGCGCATCTCGACCAGCTTGTGGCGCACCACCTGGCGCTTGATCAGCGGCTCGCCGAAGGTGCTGCGCTCACGGCAGTAGGCGTGGGTGAGTGCCAGTGAGCGCTCCGCGATGGCGTAGCCGTGGATGGCCAGAGCCATCCGCTCGACCACGAACTGCTCGGCGATGTACCAGAAGCCGGCGTTCTCCTCGCCCACCAGGTTGCCCGCCGGCACCCGGACGTCGACGTAGCTCAGCTCTGCGGTGTCGGAGCAGTGCCAGCCCATCTTGGCCAGCCTGCGGTCCACGGTGAAACCGGGGGTGCTGGTGGGGACCACGATCAGCGAGATGCCGCCGGCACCCGGGCCGCCGGTACGGACCGCGGTGGTGACGAAGTCGGCGCGGGTGCCGGAGGTGATGAAGGTCTTGGCACCGTTGATCACCCACTCCTCACCGTCCCGGACCGCGGTGGTGCGCAGGTTGCCGACGTCGGAGCCGCCGCCGGGCTCGGTGATGCCGAGCGCGCCGATCAGCTCCCCGGCCAGCGTGGGCCGGACGTAGCGGTCGACCAGCTCGGGCGAGCCGTGGGCCGCAATGTGCGGCAGCGCGATCCCGTGGGTGAACAGCGCCGACATCAGGCCGCTGGAGGCACCTTCGGAGAACATCCCCTCCTGCAGCGCGATCGTGTCGAGCAGGTCGCCGCCGCTGCCGCCCATGCTCTCGGGCAGGCTCACGCCCAGCAGGCCGGCGCGGGCCGCGGCCAGGTGCAGGCTGCGCGGCAGCTCGCCGGCGTCCTCCCACTCCTGCAGGTGGGGCGCGATCTCGCGTCGGGTGAACTCCGCGGCGGCCTGCCGCAGCGCCGCCCGTTCCTGGACCGACGAACGCTCCTCGAGCGTTTCGGCTGTGCTCACAACAGCTCTCCTTGGATGTGGACGTGCCGGGAACGGACCCACTCGCCGAGGGCCTTGGCCTGGGGGTCGGTCCTGGTGGAGGCCGCGACGCCTGCGCCGAGCAGGCCGCGGATGACGACGTTGACCGCGCCCAGGTTGGGCAGCGAGTAGACGTCGATCTCCAGGTCGGCGGCCTCGGGGACGAGCTCGCGGATCTTCTTGGCGGTGATGAGCTTGGTGAGCCAGGTGACCCGCGCGGCGCGCTTCTCCTCGTCGTCGTGGGAGACCCACAGCCCGAGGTTGGCGTCGCCGCCCTTGTCGCCGGAGCGGGCGTGCACGAACGTGCCCAGCGGCAGCACCCGGTTGACCTGGTCGACCGGCGCCGGGAACGGCGAGGGCCGACGTCCCTGGTCGGCCACTGCGTCGCGCCGCTCGGGCGGGCAGTAGGTGCCGGGATCTCCGATGACCTCCGTGCTGCCGTCGGCGTGCACGACGGTGTGCGTCACGACCTCGCGGTCGACGTACTCGGGGCGGTAGATGCCGTACGGCGTCGCGGGCGACGGCGGGGCCATCAGCGTGAAGCCGGGGAAGGAGCCGAGCGCGGTCTCCACCGCGGGCGCGGTGAAGCCCTTGCCGGCCACCTTGGGGTCGGGGTCCAGGACGGTGACCCGGAGCACGCACGAGGCGAGCGCCTGGGACTCCGGGTCCTTGACCGGCGGGGCGGAGCGCGACCAGGCCACCTCGGCGGGCGGGTGATCGCCCCATGCGGCCACCAGCTGCTCGCGGACCCAGGCTTCCTTGGCGTCGATCTCGAGGCCGGTGAGCAGGATCTCCATGCTGTTGCGCCAGCCGCCGAGCTCGTTGACGCAGACCTTGAGCTGGGCGGGCGGGGCCTCGCCACGGACCCCGGTGATCGCCACCCGGTCCGGTCCGGCCTGGGTCAGCTGGATCGAGTCCAGGTGCGTGGTCACGTCGGGGTTGAGGTAGCGCGAGGACTGGATCTCGTAGACCAGCTGGGCGGTGACGGTGTCGATCGTGACCGCTCCCCCGGTGCCGGCGTGCTTGGTGATCACGCTGGACCCGTCGGCGGCGATCTCGGCCAGCGGGAAGCCCAGCGGGCGGGTCCGGTCCAGGCCGAGGAAGCCGGAGAAGTTGCCACCGGTCGCCTGGGTGCCGCACTCGATCACGTGTCCGGCCACCACCGCGCCGGCCAGCTCGTCGTACTGCTCGGGGGTCCAGCCGTGGTGGAAGGCGGCGGGGCCCACGACGACGGAGGCGTCGGTGACCCGGCCGGTGACCACGATGTCGGCGCCGCCGCGCAGGGCCGCGGCGATGCCGAAGCCGCCGAGGTAGGCGTTGGCGGTCAGCGCGTTGGTGAACCCCAGGTCCGCGGCCTTGGCGCGCAGGTCGTCGCCCTCGACGTGGGCGACGGCGACGTCCACGCCCAGGCCCTTGGCGACCTCGCGCAGCTTGTCGGCCAGGCCTGCGGGGTTGAGGCCGCCGGCGTTGGCGACGATCTTGACGCCCCGCTCCAGGGCCAGGCCGAGGGTGTCCTCGACCTGCCGGACGAAGGTGCGGGCGTAGCCGAGGCTCGGGTCCTTCATGGTGTCGCGGCCCAGGATGAGCATCGTCAGCTCGGCCAGGTAGTCACCGGTCAGGTAGTCGAGCTCGCCCTGCTCCAGCATCTCGCGCATCGCCGAGAGGCGATCGCCGTAGAAGCCGGAGCAGTTGCCGATCCGCACCGCGCTGGTGCCCGCGCTCATCGGCCCGCTCCCGCGGGACCGGCGAAGCACTGGGCGATGTCGAGCCACACCTCGGCCTCGGCGCCGGTCGCCACCAGGGCGGTCTGGCTCCGGTTGACCCGGCGGGTGGCCAGCAGGCACAGGTCGTACGCCGGTCCGCTCACCCTCTGCGCGGCGTCCTCGGGGCCGTAGCTCCAGACCTCGCCCGACGGTGCGACGAGCTCGACGCGAAACTCCTCGGCCGGCTTCTCCAGGCCCCGGTTGACGAAGGAGTAGTTGCGGGTGCGGACCGCGAGGTGGGTGACGTGCCGGATCCGGTCCGTGACCTCCGGCTCGGCGCCGAGCGCCTGGTGCACGTCGAGGGAGTGCGCCCAGGTCTCCATCAGCCGGGCGGTGGCCATCGAGGTCGCCGACATCGGGGGGCCGAACCACGGGAGCTTGTGGCCCTCGGGGAGCTCGGCGAGCGTCTTGACCAGCGTCGTGCGCGCGGTGCGCCAGCGGGCGAGCAGCGCGGCGGGGGCGACGGCACCGCCGGTCAGCGCCATCTCGTCGACGTAGCCCTCGGGGTTGCCGATGGCGCCCATCACCTCGGCGTCCCAGGCCACCTTGTCGCATGCCGCCTTGACGGCGACCTCGTCGGTCCAGGCCAGGTGGGCGACCTGGGTCGCCACGTCCCAGCCGGCTGCCGGCGTCGGCGTGCGCCACTGCTCGGGGGCCAGCGAGGAGACGAGAGCCTCCAGGCTGTCCCCCTCGGCGGTGAGGTCAGACAGGACGTCGTCGAGCAAGGTCATGCTCCTTCGTGAGGGCTGGAGTCGGGGTTACTGCCGGAGATGCCGAGCGTGCTCTCGAGCGTGGTGGCCCACTGGTCGAGGATCCGCTCGCGACGCCGGGTGTCATCCGAGATGGTGTTGGCCAGGCCCAGCCCGCGGAGCAGGTCGAGGGTCGCCTGCACCAGCTCCCGGGTGCCGGGAGCGGTGCCGTCGACACCGAGGGCGGCGGCGGTCAGGAAGTGGGCCTCGCGCCCGACCCGCTGCTCCAGCGGCTGCACGGCCGCGAGCAGGGTCTCGTCGGTGCGGGCGGCGACCCAGAGCTCCAGGGCCGCGGCGAAGACGGGCGAGGTGAAGTGGTCGGCGAGGATCCGCAGCACCGTGCGGGTGCGCTGCGGGCCCCCCGGCACGTCGGCGAGGGTGTCGGCGAGCTCGGCGCCGCGCAGGGCGCTGAGGTGCTCCACGGCCGCGACGACGAGGTCGTTCTTGGTCGGGAAGTGGTGCAGCTGCGCACCCCGGGAGACGCCCGCGCGCTGGCTGACCAGCGTGGTGGAGGTGCCGGAGAACCCGAACTCGACCAGGCACTCGACGGTGGCCTCCAGCAGTCGCGCCCGCATGGCGCGAGTGCGCTCCTCCTGCGGGACACGGATCGGCTGGCTGCTCACGAGACCATCCTGACCCGGCAACTAACAAACAGTCAAGCCTGACTTTTTCTATCCCGGGGATTGCCCCACGCGGGACGTCCGGTCCGAGGTCTACAGTCGCCGGATGGAGACCCCCCGCCGCCTCGGTATCGCCGGCCTCGTCCTCGGCGCCCTGCTCGTCCCCGCCCTCAGCCCGGCCCAGGCCGCTCCGGGTCCCGACCCGGCGGCCCGTCCCCAGGGCGTCATCGGCGGACCCGGCGGAGGCGACCCGTACTTCCCGCTGGCGGGCAACCGCGGCTACGACGTCCAGCACTACGCGCTCGACCTCGACTACACCCCGCCGCGGCCCGCGCCGGCGCGGCTGGTGGGCCGGCTCGACGGGGTCGCCAAGATCCGCCTGGTGCCCACCCAGCGGCTGCGCCGGTTCAACCTGGACCTGCGTGGCCTGGTGGCCAGCTCGGTCACGGTCGACGGCCGCCTGGCCCGCTTCCGCCAGACGCTCGACAACGAGCTGGTGGTCACCCCGCGGTCCTCGATGAGCCCCGGGAAGAAGCACAAGGTGGTGGTCAGGTACGGCGGCGCGACCGGGCGCCCCAAGGACATCGAGGACGCGCTCTACGGCTGGGTCACCACCCGCGACGGCGCCATGGTGGTCAGCGAGCCCGACGGCTCCGCCACCTGGTTCCCGGTCAACGACACCCCCAGCGACAAGGCGTCCTACCGCTTCAAGGTGACGGTGCCCAAGGGGCTGACGGTGGCCGCCAACGGGCTGCTCGAGAGCCGGCGAACCAAGAAGGGCCGGACCACCTGGGTCTGGGACGCCCCGGACCAGATGTCGTCCTACCTGGCGACCGCCACCATCGGGAACTTCAAGATGCGGCGCTCCACCACCCCCGGCGGTCTCCCGGTGCTCGACTTCCTCGACCGGGACCTCCCCGCCGCCAAGCGGGCGCGCAGCAAGGCGAGCCTGGCCCTGACCGGTGAGATGGTCGCCTTCTTCGAGGAGCGGTTCGGGCGCTACCCGTTCGTCTCGTACGGCTCGATCGTCGACGACAACTCCGTCGGCTACGCACTCGAGACCCAGACGCGCTCGTTCTTCAGCCGCGAGGCGAGCGAGGCCACGGCCGCGCACGAGCTCGCTCACCAGTGGATGGGCGACCACGTCGGCCTCCGTCGGTGGGCCGACATCTGGCTCAACGAGGGCTGGGCGGAGTACGCGACGTGGCTGTGGACCGAGGCCCGCGGCGGCACGACCGCCCAGCAGGCCTACGAGAAGGTGCTGGCGCGGAAGGCCGGCGACAAGTTCTGGACCACGGTGGTCTCCGATCCCGGTCGCCTCGGGATCTTCTCCGACGCGATCTACGACCGCGGCGCCGCCACCCTGCACGCCCTGCGCCAGCGCGTCGGCGACGAGCTGTTCTTCCGCCTCGCCAGGGCCTGGGTCGCCAAGTACGGCGGCCGATCAGCCGGCACGCGCGAGTTCCGGCGGCTCGCCGAGCGGGTCACCGGCCAGGACCTGGACCCGCTCTTCGACGCCTGGGTCGTCGCCCCGATCAAGCCGGCCACCTGGTGAGCCAGCGGTGCGCTCAGGCCGCGAGCAGCCGGAGCGTCTCCTCGCGCGCCGGCGTCGCGGCGGCCGGCGTACCGGTGAAGGAGCCGGCGACCGGGTGGATCATCACCTCGTCCACGCCGAACTCCGCGGCCAGCTGCGCGATCCGGGTCCGCGAGGACTCCGCGTCGCCCACGACCCAGCGGCGCAGCATGCCGTCGACCATGCCCTGCTGGCCGCGGGGCACCTCGACCTTCTCGGCCTCCTCGACCAGGCGCTGCGGAGTCAGCGGCGCGCCGGTCATGATGGCCAGCATCTGCAGCACCTGCGGCAGCGCCAGGCGCTCGGCCTCCTCGGCGCTGCTCGCCACGCAGGCGTTGACGGTGAGGAAGGTCCGCGGCTCGGGGAACCGCTCGGAGGGCTGGTAGGAGGTCCGGTACAGCTCGAGCGCCTCGGCGGTGCCCTGCCCGGCGAAGTGGTGCGCGAAGACGTACGGCAGACCGCGGGAGGCGGCGAGCCGGGCTGAGTAGTCCGAGGAGCCCAGCAGCCAGATCGGCGCCACCGACGCGGCCTTGGGGGTGGCCTTGAGCGGGTGCTCGCGGCCGTTGAAGGCCATCGCCGCACCGTGCTCGGACATCAGCACGCCGATGTCGTCGACGTAGCGCGGGAACTCCGCGACCGGGTCCTCACCGCCCGCGCCCTGGCGCAGCGCGTAGCGGGTGAGCTGGTCGGTGCCGGGCGCCCGGCCGATGCCCAGGTCGATCCGGTCGGGGTAGGCCGCCTCGAGCAGCGCGAACTGCTCGGCGATCACCAGCGGGGCGTGGTTGGGCAGCATCACGCCGCCGCTGCCCACCCGGATCCGCGAGGTCGCGCCGGCCACCATGGCGATCAGCAGCGGCGGGTTGGTGGCCGCCACGGCCGGCATGTTGTGGTGCTCGGCCAGCCAGTAGCGCCGGTAGCCCAGCTCGTCGGCGACCTTGGCCAGCGACAGCGAGGCGTTGATGGCGTCGCCGGTGGTCTGGTCGGTGCGCACCGGCACCAGGTCGAGCACGGAGAGGGCGGGCATGGCGGGCAGGGCGGGAGAGGTCACTCCGGGTCAACCTCGTGGACCCGGTGCGACATTCCCCGCCCACCAGACTCGCGGTCGCACCACTCAGTCCAGGCGGGCCACCATCGGCAGCCGGGAGCGGGCCGTGGCGCCTACGACCAGCGCGGTGAGCAGCGGCAGCCCGAGCACCACGACGGCGATCATCAGCCACGGGATCTCCAGGAACGGCCCGATCATCGGGGGTTCCCCGGAGACCGAGGTCATGCCCTCGCCCTCGATGCTCCAGATTCCGGTGCTGCGGGTGAGCGGGTAGGTCACCGCGATCCCCGGCACCAGCCCCACCAGGGCGCCGAGCACCGCGCCGACCAGCCCGACCACCAGGGCGTACGACGCCGCCACCGCACGCCGGGTGCGGGGGGCGGCTCCGACTGCTGCCAGGGTTGCCAGGTCCGGCCGGGCGTCGCTGAGCGCCAGGAAGGTGACCGTGAGGGTGCCGCCGAGCATCAGCACCGCACCGAGCCCGCCGAGCACCCACAGCAGCAGCACCTCGTCCCGTTCGACGTACCCCCGCTCCAGGTAGAAGTCGGCATAGGTGCCGAACCCTGCGACCGCCTCACCGATCGCCTCCCGCTGATCGCCGGTGATCTCGGCCCCGGTCACGTGCACCGAGACGACTCCGGACTCGATGCCCAGCTCGTCGGCCACGGTGGTGGGCACCACGCCGTACGCCGGAAAGCCCGTGCGCTCGACCACGACGTAGGTCGCGGGCACGGTGGCCGGCCCGAAGAGGGTTCGCTCCCTCCCGGTGCCGTCGTCCCAGGTGGAGCCCTTGATCCGCACGGTGTCGGCGTCGACCGGGTGGTTGGTGAACACCACCACCTGCCCCTGGGCGAGCGCCGCGTCGCCCTGGGCCCGCTCGTCGGCGCTGACGTCGGACAGCATGCTCGGGATCTCCTCGCCCACCAGCGTCATCGAACCCAGCGAGCCACCGGCCCAGTCCAGCAGGGTGTCCTCGGACCGCGGCACGCGGTAGCTCACGTCGACGTAGGCGTCCGTGCGCTCCGGGACGCCCACCACCGGGGTCACCGTCGCCCTCGGCAGCTCACGACGCACGATCTGCTCGACCTGGCTCCACTGGGCGGGGGTGGCGTCGCTGACGGTGACGATGCCGTCGCCGTGCACCAGCCGGGGGGTGTAGGTCTCCCGCTCCTCCCTGGCGTCGCTGCTGGTGCTGATGCCGAGCGCCACGACGCCGCAGACGGTGGCCGCCACCGCGGCCACGGCGGGGACGGTGCGGGCGCGGTGCCGTACCGCGTCACGCAGGGCGTAGCGCAGGGGCAGCGGGAGCCGCCCACCGAGCCGGGCCAGCGCGGAGAGGACCACCGGCACCAGCAGGATCATCCCGAGCACCGAGACGATGGCCGATCCCGCGATGGGCACCTCGCCGCCGGTCTGCAGGTTGGCCCCGACCACCGCACCGCCGATGCCGGCGCCCAGCAGGAGCAGGCCGAGCAGTGGCGAGCGGACCGAGGGCCCGGTGTCGCCTCGTCGGCCGGCCAGCACCGCGACCACGTCCATCCGCGAGGCCAGGTGGGCGGGCACCACCGCGGCCAGCAGCGCCGAGGCCAGGCCGAAGGCATCGACCACCAGCACCCAGAGCCAGGGCACGTCGAAGGGCCCGAACCAGTCGCTGCTGTAGTGCTGTGCCACCGGCACCGCGACGAGTCGGGCGAACAGGATGCCGCCGGCCACCCCGACCAGCGCGGCCAGGCCGCCCAGCACCACGGCGATCGAGAGGATCGTGCGGCGGGCCTGGGACGGGGTGCCGCCCACGGCGCTCATCAGCGCGAGGGTCCGCGCCTGGCGCCGGGCGGTGACGGCGAACGCCGGGCCGGCGAGCAGCACCACCTCCAGCAGCACCATCACCACCACCAGGACGACGACGGCGAAGACCGCGTCGTCACTGGAGTACTCCGAGATCTCCGCGGGCAGCTCGGAGCTGGGCGGCGGGTCCTCCATCACGGCCCGGGACAGCACCCTGGCGCCCTGCTCGTTGAGCACCCTGACCTCGGGCCAGGTGACGCCACCCGCCTGCACTAGCCAGCTGCCAAGGCTGGGAGGCGCTGCCCCGGGCGGGGGCGGCGTGAAGAGCTGCGGGAGGGCCTTCTGCGAGGCGCCCTCCCCGACGCCGACCACCTCGAACGTGGTCCCGTCGCCCAGCGTGAGCGTCTCCCCGAGCTCGACTCCGAGTTCGGTGAACGCGCGGTTGACCAGCGCTTCGCCGGGCGATGTCGGCAGTCGACCCCCCTCCAGTCGGGCCAGCCCTTCGGCGAGCGGGTCGGCGAGGTCGAGGTAGGCCACGCGGGCCTGGGTGGCGCCGCCGTCGGTCCGCACGGCCCGCTGGCTCTCGCGCCACTCGATCGCCCGGACGTCGCGACCGAGCAGCTCGGCGATCTCCGCGGCGGTGAGCGCTCGCCCCGCGCCCTCGCCGACGGTCATGCCGGCATCGGGATCGAACCCGTGAGCCACCCTCCTGGACCCGTCGACCCAGATCCGGGCGTCGGCGGCGCCGAGCCGTCGTTCCAGAGCCTCGCCGCCCGTCACCTCCGAGGTGGCCATCACGGTCAGCGCCACGGTCACCGCCAGCACGGGCAGCGCGATCAGCACCAGCACCAGGGCGCTGCGACCCTTGGACCTCAGCACGTCGCGCCAGGCCAGCCGCAGCAGCGGCCGCCAGCCCCGCATCACAGTCCCCCGGTAGCGCTGGACTCGAGCAGGTCGTCGGGGTCGTCGGCGCCGGCCTCGTCGACCACGACCCCGTCGCGGATGAAGACGACCCGGTCCGCCCAGGCCGCGTGCCGCGCCTCGTGGGTGACCAGCACCCCGGCCGCGCCGGCGTCGCAGCGGTCCCGGAGCAACCTCAGGATCTGCTCGCCGGTGTCGGTGTCCAGGGCCCCGGTGGGCTCGTCGGCCAGGATCAGCCGCCGATCGCCGACGATGGCGCGGGCGATGGCCACCCGCTGCTGCTGCCCGCCCGACATGTCGTCGGGGAACCGGTCGGCGAGGTCGGCGACCCCCACCTCGGCCAGCGCGGCGCGCGCGGCCTCCCGAGCCTCCCGGCCACCTACGCCGTCCAGCTCGCGCGGCAGTGCCACGTTCTCCTCCGCGGTCAGCGCGGGGATCAGGTTGAAGTCCTGGAAGACGTAGCCCACCGACGTACGCCGGATCCGGGCGCGGTCGGCCTGACCCAGCGACCCGAGGTCGACGCCCTCGATGCTCACCGTGCCCGAGGTGGGCTGGTCCAGACCACCGGCCAGGGAGAGCAGGGTGGACTTCCCGGAGCCCGAGGGCCCCATCACCGCGACGAGCTCGCCGGGGCGGACCTGGAAGGAGACGCCGCGCAGCGCATGCACCTGCCCGGCGCCGGAGCCGTGGACCCGGCTGACGTCGTGAAGTCGGACGATCGGTTCGGCGCTCATCGGTTCTCCCTGCTGGTCGGTGCCTGGGTGGTCGGTGCCGAGGTGGTCTGATCAGGCGCGGCCGCTCGCTCCGCCGCGACCCGCCGCAGCCGCGCCTCGCAGTGGTCGAGCCAGCGGAGCTCCGCCTCACAGGTGAAGACCAGCGAGTCGAGGACGAGGCTCCAGGCCAGGTCCTCGGGCTCGGTCGGCCGGGCGCCCCGGCCGGAGCGCTTGAGCCGGGTGTAGTCCTGGAGCGCGGTCATGGTGGCGGTGCGCTGCTGCTGGATCACCTGGCCCACGTCGACGCCAGGCAGGGTGACCGCGATGGCCAGCTTGATCGCGAGCTCGTCTCGCGGCGGCGGCTGGTCGCGGGGCACCGGCGTGGTGAACCAGGTCGCGGCCTCGTCCCGGCCCCGGGGGGTCGCGCGGTAGACCACGTGCCCCTGGACGTCGGCGGCGTCCGCCTCCACCAGTCCGTCCCGCTCCAGCCGGGCCAGGGTCGTGTAGACCTGCCCGATGTTGAGCGGCCAGGTGGACCCGGTCCGCTGCTCGAACTCCGCACGGAGCTGGTAGCCGTACTTCGGCCCCTGCTCCAGCAGCGCCAGCATGGCTTGGCGCACTGACATCTCAGCCTCCTGGCGATCCGCCGCGCCCCGGTGGCGCCTGAATACTCGGTATGTATACCAAGTATGCAGATTCCTGTCGAGAGACGCGCCAGGTTTTACCCGCGCCCAGCCGGGCATAGGGGCCAGGCGTCACTAGGGTGACGCCGCAGGCGGCGCGGCTCCCGAGACCGCGACCACGACGAGGGGAAGAATCAGCATGTCCAACTACGGCAACCCGCCGCAGGACCCGTACGCCCAGACCAATCCCTACGGCGCCCAGCCCCCCGGTGGTCCCGGCGACACCAACCCCTACACCCAGGGCTACGGCGAACCCGCCGACTACCCCGGCGGCCCGCAGGGCCCGTCGCGCAAGGGGTTCTTCGCCAGCCTCTTCGACTTCTCCTTCAGCAGCTTCATCACGCCGATGGTCGTCAAGCTGGTCTACATCCTGTCGGTGATCGGCCTGGGCCTGACCTGGCTCTTCTTCACCATCGCCGGCTTCGTCTCCGACTCCCCCGCCGTGGGCCTGCTCTTCCTCGTGGTCGGCGCCTTCATGTTCCTGCTCTACCTGTGCTTCATCCGGATGACGCTGGAGTTCTACGTCGCGATCGTGCGGATGAGCGAGGACATCCACCAGCGGCTCCGCTGACGCGGGCCGAGACGAGTCCTACACTCCGGCCATGACCCAGCCGCCTCCCCGCAAGACCATCCTGATCACCGGCGCCAGCAGCGGGCTGGGGGCTGAGATGGCCCGGCAGTTCGCCGACGCCGGCCACGCGCTCGCGCTCTGCGCCCGGCGTACCGACCGGCTGGAGGAGCTGCGCGCCGAGATCCAGGCGACCCACCCCGGGCACCCGGTCTCGATCCGGGCACTCGACGTCAACGACCACGACCGGGTCTTCGAGGTCTTCAGGAGCTTCGCCGAGGAGCTCACCGCCGAGGGGCGGACCCTGGACCGGGTGATCGTCAACGCCGGCCTCGGCAAGGGCGCCCCGTTGGGCACCGGCCGGTTCGACGCCAACCGCGAGACCGCGATGACCAACTTCGTCGGCGCGCTCGCCCAGACCGAGGCGGCCATGGAGATCTTCCGGGCTCAGGAGCACGGGCACCTGGTGATGATCTCCAGCATCTCCGCGGTGCGCGGCATGCCCAAGTCCATGGCCACCTACGCCGCCACCAAGGCCGGAGTGGCGCACTTGGCGGAGGGCCTGCGGGCGGAGCTGCACGGGTCGGCCATCAAGGTCTCGGTCATCTACCCCGGCTACATCGCCTCGGAGATGAACCAGACGGGCCCGTCCGCCACCCCGCCGCCGCTGATGGCCTCGACCCGGCGCGGGGTCCGCTCGATGGTGCGGGCGATTGAGGCCGAACGAACCTCCACGGCGGTCCCCCGGCTGCCCTGGGGGCCGATGTCGGTGCTGATCAAGCACGCGCCGCTGCCGCTCTTCCGCAAGCTCGTCTAGGGCGGCCCTGGCGGCCGTACCTAATTTCGAGCATGGCTGGCATGGCTACGGTCGGGTAGCGTCACTACCTGGAGGAGTGTCGCGGCTCACAGTGCGCGGTGCTTGAGGGAGAACCATGAGTCGATGGGAGCCGACCATGTTTCGGAGAGCGCTCACGACCGCCGCGACGCTGCTCGCGTCCGCCACGCTGATCACCGCCTGCGCGAGCAGCGACGCCAACCCCGGTGGCGAGGGGGGCCCCGCAGAGCCGCCCAGCGTGCGCGACCAGCTGGTGAGCTTCGTGGTCGGCGCCTACGCCACCGAGGAGGACATCGCCGAGGGGCAGTGCTTCGCCGACAAGGTGCTGGCCCAGGTCAGCGAGGAGGAGCTGGTCGAGGCCGACGTGCTCTCGCCCGAGAAGGCCGACGGCTTCGTGCCCCGGGTCCCCAAGCGGATGGCGACCCTGTGGGCCGACTCCCAGTTCGCGTGCACCAGCTACATCAAGCTGGCCAGCCGCGCCCAGGCCTTCGCGACCAACAACCAGCTCGACATCCTGACCTACAGCACCTGCTTCGGCCGGCGCATCGGCGAGGCCCGGGCCAAGCAGGCGACGCGTGCCGCCCTGATCCGCAACTTCAAGTCCCCCGCCTGGCGCGAGCTCCGCGCGGCGGAGGCCTACTGCCTCGCGCAGTCCCAGGTGCTGGGCTAGCGATAGGTCAGCAGCTCCCGCGGCACGTGCTGGTGCTCGTTGAACGAGACCAGGCTCAGCCCACGGCGTCCGCTCACGATCCGGGTGACCGAGGTGTTGACCACCACCGGCGCCAGCCGGACGTACGCCGCGGTGCCGGCCTCCATGAGGCGGGTCGCCGCAGCCGCCACCGGCCCCCCGGAGGTGAACACGACCGCCGTCCCGGCCTCGGTCAGGGCGGCCAGACCGGCCAGCACCCGCTCCCGGAACGCCGGGAACGACTCGTCGTAGGTGTCGTCGTGCTCCCCCGACGTCCACCTCTGCGTGGCCGCTTCGAACCAGGCCTGGAACTGCCGGCGGTCCGGCTCGCCGGTGTGCTCGGCCGGCTGCCGGTCCAGCATCGCCAGGTGGTCCATCTCGTCCCAGCGGGCGTCGAGGACCAGGGGCACCGACCACCCGGCGGCCGCGGCCGCGAGCTCGGCGGTGTCCCGCTGCCGGGCCATGGCGCCGTGCACCACGACGTCGGGAGCCAGGTCGGCCAGGGCACGCCCGACCACCTCCGCCTGCCGGCGACCGGTCTCGGACAGCACGTCGTAGTCCGCAGCCCCCCAGGACGCCTGGCCGTGGCGGACCAGCAGCACCTGCCCCATCAGGCGGCCACCGTGGTGACCACGACCGCCCGGGCCGCCGGGTCCTGCCACACCCGCGAGGCCCGGCACCACCGCACCGTCGACCAGCTGAGGAACGGAACCGCGACCGCGGCGACGACCCACCACGGAGCCGCCTGGGAGAGCGTGGAGAACACCATGGCAGTCAGTGTGGTGCTTGTCGCCAGCCGAGCCGAGTAGCCGACCATCACGATCGGTGGCGCCGGGGTGGCGCGGGCCGAGCGCAGGTTGACCGCGAAGGGACGGCGCGCGGACCAGGTCATCGCCACCGCCACCACCTGCACCGTGACCACCAGCACCGTGCAGGCCAGGGCCGTCAGCTCCGAGGTCGTCGGGGTCCCGGCACGCAACGACGCCAGCACCACGGTGATCATCGCCGCAGCCAGCAGCCACTCGGTCATCACCGCGCTGCGGGCCCGGAACACCAAGGCGGGGTCCACCGGCAGGCTCTCGCGCCACAGGCCCCCGCGACCGTCCAGCGACCAGGCGTTGACCCCGAAGAGCAGCACCCCGCCGCTGACCACCAGGCCCGGCAGGATCGTCACGGTGTCCCAGGTCATGGCCCCGGCCACGGCCACCAGCCCGGGTCCCAGCGCCAGCACCGCCAGCCCGCGCCGCATCGGCACCGCCCGCCACACCGAGGCCCGGTCGATCCGCACCAGCATCGCGAACGCCGACCGCGGCAGCGCCCGAGCCGGGTGCACGTTGCTCTCCGCCTTCAGCTCGTCTCGGGCGAGCCGCCGCGCGGCGAGGTGGGCCGGCCAGGCCCCCAGCACCACGGCGCCCAGGGTCAGCAGCAGCTCCACCGCCACCGCGCCCGCCCAGTCGACCCCGAGACCCGAGCGGGCCGCGACGAGCAGGTGCAGGGTCGGGACGACGTCCAGGAAGGAGCCCAGGTTGCCCGAGAGCTGGAGCCACACCGCCCCGGCACCGACTCCCCCGCTGATGGTCCGGAAGGCGGCCACGCCGTGCCTGCTGCGCCGGATCGCCTCCATCGTCCAGGCGACCGCCTGCGCGGCGGTGGTGGCGACCAGCAGCCACAGCACCATCACCACCTGGACCCCGGGCAGTCCGGAGAGTCCCTGGCCGAACGCAGCGGCTCCCAGCAGGAACCAGGCCTGGAGCAGCCAGGCGATGTTGAGGGGAGCCATCAGCAGCGCCCCGAGGTGGTCGGTGGTCGGGCTGACCGGGAACGCCACCGCGTGCTCGTGCGCCAGCAGCTCACGGCCGCCGCCGCTGGCCACGGCCGAGACGATGGCCAGCATCCCGAAGCCGGCCATCAGGCTGGGCAGCAGCAGCAACGTGTCGAACGCCCTGCCCTCGCCGCCAGCGGACGGCGCCAGGGCCGGCAGCGTGGCGGCCCCCAGGGTGATCACCAGCAGCACCGACCAGCCGACGCGGCGCGCAAGGGGACGGCGTACCGAGGCGGAGCGGAAGCGCAGCAGGTGCGCGGTGTCGACCACGGGCGCCCAGCAGAGCTCGGCCAGTCGGGCCCGGGTCGACACCTCAGTCGAGGAGGGCGCGGTAGGCACTGGCCCCGGCCTCCCCGGAGAGCTCGTCGGCGTCGAGGTCGGCCACCTGGGCGCCACCGCGCAGCACCAGGGCGGAGCTGCAGGTGCCGATGGCGAGCTCGCGCAGGTGGGTGGAGAGGAGCACGCAGGCGCCCCGGGCGCGGGCGTCGGCCACCACCTCGAAGGTGGCCTCCACGCCGATCGGGTCGACCCCGTCGAAGGGCTCGTCCAGCAGCAGTACGTCGGGGCGGTGGAAGGCGGCCAGGATCACCGAGAGCCGCCTCCCCATGCCGTGGGAGAACCCGGCGGTGACCCGGTGCGCCACGTCGCCGAGCTCGAACCGCTCGAGCATCTCGCGGGCGCGCGGCTCCCAGCCCTCGGCGCCCTGCTCGGGCATCCGGCGCAGCCGGGCGGCGAGCTGCAGGTGCTCCCACGGCGTGGCGCGGGGCACCAGGCCCCCGACGTCGGGGCAGTAGCCCACGGCGCGCTTGACCGCCAGGGCGTCGCGGGCCACGTCGTGCCCGGCGACCAGCACGCTGCCCGAGGTGGGCGGCACCACCCCGGCCAGCACCCGCATGGTGGTCGACTTGCCGGCGCCGTTGCGCCCGAGCAGCGCGGTCGCCTGGCCGGCGTACGCCTGAAGCGAGACGCCGGTGACCGCCTCCACCTCGCCGAACCGCACGTGCAGGTCGTCGACGGCGACGGCTGGCCTGGGGGCGGGCTCTGGCGGGGTCACCCGCTGATTCTGGCCGCTGAACGCATGTAACGCGCTGTTTTTCGCACTTCCACCCCCCGCCAGTGGGGACGTGGAGCGCGACCAACAGCGCGTTACATGGATGGTGCGGCGGGAAACCCGGCGGGAGGCGTCAGGCGGGGAAGGACTCGCCCTTCTCCGCCAACTCCTTCAGGTACGGCGTGGGCGCGAACCGCTCGCCGTACGCTGCGGCCAGCTCCTCGGCGCGGGCCAGGAAGGCACCCAGGCCGATGGTGCCGTCAGCACCCTCGTAGCCGGTCATGAACTGCGCGGCGCCACCGGTGCGCGCCGGGAAGCCGATACCCATGATGGAGCCGATGTTGGCGGCCGCCGCCGAGGTGAGCACCTCCTCCTCGAAGCACTTCGCGGTCTCGAGCGCCTCGATGAAGAGCATCCGGTCCTTGATGTCGGCCAGGGGCGGCTGCTGCTCGGCGGGCGGGAAGGTCTCGGCCAGGCCGGACCACAGCGCGGTCCGCTTGCCGGCCTCGTCGTAGTCGTAGAAGCCGGCGCCCTTCAGCTTGGAGGGGCGACCGATCTCCAGCATCTTCTCCACGACCTGGGTCGAGGGGTCGGCGGCGACGTCCTTGCTCTCGGCACGCCACGCGTCCTCGTTGGCGATCCGGATCTTCTTCATCAGCTCCAGGTTGAGCTCGTCGCTGATCTGCAGCGGGCCCACCGGGTAGCCGGCCTGGGTCGCGGCGCGCTCCAGCGACATCGGGTGGACGCCCTCGGCCAGCATCCGCAGGCCCTCGTTGATCTGGGTGCCGATGACGCGGGAGGTGTAGAACCCGCGACTGTCGTTGACCACGATCGGGGTCTTGCGGATCTGCTGCACCACGTCGTACGCCTTCGCGAGCGCCTCGTCGGAGGTCTCGCGGCCGCGGATGATTTCGACCAGGGGCATCTTGTCGACGGGGCTGAAGAAGTGCAGCCCGATGAAGTCGGCCGGACGATCCACCCCGGTCGACAGCTCGGTGATCGGCAGGGTGGAGGTGTTGGAGCACAGCAGCGCGTCCGCGTTTACGTACGGCGCTACCTCGGCGAAGACCTTCGCCTTGAGCGAGGCGTCCTCGAAGACGGCCTCGATGACCAGGTCGCAGCCGGCCAGGTCGGCCGGGTCCGCGGTCGGGGTGATCCGCCCCAGCAGCTCGTCGCTCTTGTCCTGGGTCAGCTTGCCGCGGGAGACAGCCTTGGCGTTGATCTTCTCCGAGTAGGCCTTGCCCTTCTCGGCGTTGGCCTGCTCCACGTCCTTGAGCACGACCTGCATGCCGGCGCGGGCGCAGACGTAGGCGATGCCCGCGCCCATCATCCCGGCGCCGAGGACGCCGACCTTGGTCGCCTTGAACGGCGCGATCCCCTGGGGGCGCAGGGAGCCGGAGTTGATCGCCTGCAGGTCGAAGAAGAACGCCTGGATCATGTTGGTGGAGTTCTGCCCGCAGACCAGCGTGGTCAGGTAGCGCGACTCGATCCGCGAGGCGGTGTCGAAGTCGGTGTTCGCGCCCTCGACGGCAGCGGCCAGGATGGCCTTCTGCGCCGGGTAGTCAGCACCCTTGAGCTGCTTGCGCAGCAGGGCCGGGAAGGCGGGCAGGAACGCCGCCAGCGCCGGGGACTTGGGGCTGCCGCCGGGCATCTTGTAGCCGGGACGGTCCCAGGGGTTCTTCGCGGCGTCCGCGTCGTCGCGGTGCGTAGCGATCCAGGCCTTGGCCGCCGGCACCAGCTCCTCCCGGGTGGCGACGAGCTCGTCGACCAGGCCCTTGGCCTTGGCCGCGGCGGGGTTGAACTGCGGCCCCTGGAGCAGCACCTCCATCAGCGCCGTCTGCAGGCCGAGCATCCGCACGGTGCGGGTGACACCGCCCCCGCCGGGCAGCAGGCCCAGCGTCGCCTCCGGCAGGCCGATCTTGACCTTGGGGTCCTCGACGACGATGCGGTGGTTGGTGGCCAGCGCGATCTCCAGGCCACCGCCCAGGGCGGTGCCGTTGACGGCGGCCACCACGGGACGGGGGTAGGTCTCGAGCCGGCGCAGCGTCGACTTCAGCTGCTCCACGCTGTCGAAGATCAGGGCGGCGTCGTCCTTGGTCGCCTTCGCCATCATCTTCAGGTCGCCGCCGGCGAAGAAGGTCTTCTTGGCGCTGGTCACCACGACGCCGGTGACGCTGTCCACCTCGTCGTAGAGGCGGGCGACCGCGGCCTCCATGGACCGCTGGTAGATCTCGTTCATGGTGTTGGCGCTCGACGTCGGGTCGTCCATCGTCAGGGTGACGACGCCGTCGGCGTCCCGCTCGTAGTGGACGGCGGTCTGGTCGGCCGTCTGGTCGTTGTGGGTGGTGCTCATGTGTGTGGTGGTCCCTTCTCAGACGAGCTCGACGATGGTGGCGATGCCCATGCCGCCGCCGACGCAGAGCGTGGCGAGGCCGCGGCGCAGGTCGCGCCGCTCGAGCTCGTCGATGAGCGTGCCCAGGATCATCGCGCCGGTCGCGCCCAGCGGGTGACCCATGGCGATGGCGCCGCCGTTGACGTTGGTGATCTCGTCGTTGATCCCCATGTCGCGCATGAAGCGCATGGCGACCGCGGCGAACGCCTCGTTGATCTCGAACAGGTCGATGTCGCCGACCTCGAGCCCGGCCTTGGCCAGCGCCTTGCGGGCGGCCGGCGCGGGACCGGTCAGCATGATCACCGGGTCGGCGCCGGAGACGGCGGTGGAGATGATCCGGGCCCGCGGGGTCAGGCCGAGGTCCTTGCCGATCTGCTCGCTGCCGATGGCCATCAGCGCGGCGCCGTCGACGATCCCGGACGAGTTGCCTGCGTGGTGGACGTGGTTGATCCGCTCGATCCAGTGGTACTTCTCCAGCGCCACGTCGTCGAAGCCGGCGTCCGCGCCGATCTGGGCGAACGACGGCTTGAGGCCCGCGAGGCTCTCGGCGGTGGTGTCGGGACGGATGGTCTCGTCACGGTCCAGCACGACCAGGCCGTTGGCGTCGCGCACCGGCACCACGGCACCGGAGAAGTAGCCGTTGGCCCACGCCTTGGCGGCGCGGTGGTGGGACTGGGCGGCGTAGGCGTCCACGTCGTCGCGGTTCCAGCCCTCGACGGTGGCGATCAGGTCGGCGCCGATGCCCTGGGGCACGAAGCCGGTCTTCAGCGCCGTGGCGGGGTCCTGGGCCCAGGCGCCGCCGTCGGAGCCCATCGGGACGTGGCTCATCGACTCCACGCCACCGGCCAGGATCAGGTCCTCGAAGCCCCCGCGCACCCGCGAGGCGGCCTGGTTGACCGCCTCCAGGCCCGAGGCGCAGAAGCGGTTGAGCTGCACGCCCGCGACGGTGTCGGGGTAGCCGGCGGCGATGGCCGCGGTCTTGGCGATGTCCCCACCCTGCTCGCCGAGGGGGGACACCACGCCGAGCACGACGTCGTCGACGCGGGCCGGGTCGAGCCCGGGGTTGCGCTCCCGGACGGCGTCGAGCAGGCCCACGGCGAGGTCGATGGGCTTGACCTCGTGGAGGCTACCGGCCGCCTTGCCCTTGCCGCGGGGCGTGCGGATGTGGTCGTACACGAATGCTTCTGCCATGACCGTCCTTGGGTGTGACGTGCGGTGTCGCGTCGCGATGACGCGGGTGCTCCCTCGATTGTGACATCATTACTGTCACAATCGTCAAGCAGTCTTTGTGGATGTGATCCGGACCACGAAGCAGCACCGCTCAGCCAAGGGAGAGACGAGGTGACCGAACCGGTGCACGAGACCCCGGCGGGCGCCGGCGACGCGGCCCGCGGCCTGCTCACCCTGGAGGAGCTCACCGCCCGGGTCGGCATGAGCGTGCGCAACATCCGCTTCTACACCACCAAGGGCCTGGTGCCGCCGCCGATCCGCCGCGGCCGCTCCGGCTACTACTCCGCCGACCACGTCGCACGGCTGGAGCTGGTCCAAGAGCTGCAGAGCCACGGCTTCACCCTCGCCGCCATCGAGAAGTACGTCGCCGGCATCCCCGGCGACGCCAGCGCCGAGGACGTCGCGCTGCACCGCACCATGCTCGCTCCGTGGATGGACGAGATGCCGGTGGAGATGTCCCGCGCCGAGCTCTGCGGCCGGGCCGGCCGGGAGCTGACCGAGGACGACCTGTCCACCCTGGAAGCCCTCAACATCGTGCTGCCGGCCGCCCGGGGCCAGTTCCGGGTCGCGGTCTCGCAGCTCTCCGTCGGCCTGGGACTGCTGGAGCTCGGCTATCCGGTGGAGGCCGCACGAGCCGCGAGCGAGCTGTACGCCCGCCACGGACGCGAGATCGCCCACGAGCTCTACGAGCTGTTCCGCACCATGGTCTGGCCCAAGTACAAGGAGTCGGGCATGACGCCGGACCGGCTCAAGGAGGTCGTGGAGCGCCTCAAGCCGCTCTCCGTCGCCGCCCTGGTCTCGGCGTACGAGGCGGCGATGGACGAGACCAAGCGCGAGGGCATCCGCAAGCGCGCCCGCTGAGCCGTCACGTCGACGCCTCGGGCGGCGTGGTCACTCCGGGTCGGGCCGCATGTGCGTCCAGGGCTTGGCCAGGGAGAAGCGGCGGCCGCTGATCTCGGTGGGCCGCACCTCGACCACGTTGTACTTCAGCGACGTCACCCAGGGCCGCAGCGGGACGTTCTCGGCCCGGTGCTCCTCGTCCTCCTCCAGCTTGCGGGCGACCCCGCGGATGATGACGCTGACCGCCTGCCGGTCGTCGTACTCGTCGACCTCGAAGGCGACGTCGGGGTTCATCACCACGCCCAGCAGCTTGCTGCCCTCCGCGGTGCGGAAGAGCAGGGTGCCGTGGTCGACGGCGTAGTTGACCGGGGCGATGTGCACCTCCTCGACCAGGTGGTAGGCCATCCGGCCGAACTCGTGGCTGCGCAAGAACTCCCAGCACTCGGCCTCGTCGAGCTGGACAAAGGACTCATCACCGATCATGGGGCGAAATTACTACCTTTGGTCGTACTCCGACAGGGCGGGACGGCCGGGGCACTCGCCCACCCCGGACCTACGCTGGCGAGCATGACCGCCACCGAGACATCGCGCGTCCTGGTCACCGGCGCCACCGGCTTCGTCGGCAGCCGTCTGGTGCCGGCCCTGATCGACCAGGGGTACGACGTACGGGCGATGACCCGGCGCCCCCAGGAGTACGACGGCCCGGGGACGCCGGTGGGCGCCGACGTGGACGACGAGACCACCCTGGGTCCGGTCCTGGACGGCATCGACGTGGCGGTCTACCTGGTGCACAGCCTGGACCACGACGACTTCGAGTCCAAGGACCGCGACGCGGCGCGAGCCTTCGGCAAGGCCGCGGCCGCCGCCGGGGTGCGCCAGGTCGTCTACCTCGGCGGGCTCGGAGCCGACGACCAGAAGCTCTCCGCCCACCTGCGCAGCCGCCGCGAGGTGGAGTCCCTGCTCGGCGAGGCGGGGGTGCCGGTGACCGTGCTGCGCGCGGCCATCGTGGTCGGCGCAGGCGGCATCTCCTGGGAGATCACCCGGCAGCTGGTCAAGAACCTGCCGGCCATGGTGGTGCCCCGGTGGGCGCAGACGAAGACCCAGCCCATCGCCCTCGACGACGTGATCCGCTATCTGGTGGGGGTGGTGGACAACGACCAGGCGCTCGGCCGGGTCTTCGAGATCGGCGGCCCCGAGGCGATGACCTACACCCAGATGCTCCAGGTCGCCTCCGAGGTGATGACCGGCGACGCCGTGCCCATCGTCTCGGTGCCCGTGATGAGCCCGCGGCTCTCCTCGCACTGGCTCTCCCTGGTCACCGACACCGACACCACCACGGGACGCAACCTCATCGACTCCATGGGCGTCGAGGTGGTGGTCAGCGACCACTCGATCCGCGAGCTGGTCCCGGGCGAGCCGCTCAGCTATCAGGAGGCGGTCCGCCGGGCGCTGGACGAGCAGGGCCGCTGAGCGAGGCCCTGGCCCGGGAGGTCGGCCTCAGGCGAAGACCAGCGGGAGCACCAGCAGCATGGTGACCGACCAGCTCACGTGCGTCAGGATCGGGCCCAGGATGCCCCCGGAGGCGCGGCGCTCCAGCCCGCACAGCACGCCGAGCAGCGCGGCCGCGAAGGCGAGCATCACGTTGCCGGTGGCCAGGGTGACGACCAGGTAGGCCAGGCTCGTCCACAGCACCGGGTGCCGGGGCACCGCGGCGTACGCCGCCCCCCGGAAGAAGAGTTCCTCGGCGATCCCGTTGACCGTGGTGATCAGCACCAGCAACGGCACCGACCCTTGGTCGGCGAAGTCCAGCACCGAGCGCACCTGCTCGTCGAGCCAGGGGATCTGGCGCACCACGAGCGCCCCGGCCACGAACACCCCGGCCAGGCCGAAGCCGATCACCAGCGGGGTGAGCACCGGGCGGGTGAGCCGGTCACCGAAGGCGATCCGCCCCAGGTGCAGCCGCCCGGAGGCGAAGGCACCGACCGTCCACACCGCCGCCAGCGCGAACGTGCCGACGTAGAACAGCGAGTCCCCGGGCTCCAGCCGGATCGACCAGCCGAGCACCAGGGCGCCGACCACCGCCACGGCGAGGGTGACCACCTGGCGGCGCCGCAGTCCCTCGGCGGTGTCGCGCTGGTCCCGGGGGACCACGTCCCACAGGGCCCGACGGAGCCAGATCTGCACCGGCGACCCAGCTCGCTCGCCCGCGTCAGCGCTCATGTCCCCGCCTCACTCGACCTCGCGGCCGACGAGGCCGACTCTACGGGGCGGACAAGCGGGCGCCGGCCGAGGCGACGCCGAGCCAGTCGTGGGGGTTGCCGTCCCAGCACCAGCCCAGTTTGGGTGCCCGGTCGCTGATCCACAGCCCCGGCACCCTGCGGTCGCCGCGGCGGGAGCCGGCCAGCGAGAAGCACTTGTTGCGCTCCAGCAGGTACGGCGCCTGGGTGAGGACCGCGATGCCCTCCTCGATGGTCAGCGGGGTGCGACCGCCTTCCCGGATCACACCGAGGGCCTGCTCGGGAGCCACCCCGCAGAACTTCTCCCCGCGGTCGACGTCGACCAGCAGATAGGACCCGCCGGCGGGCACGTCGAGCTCGGAGAGCGGCAGGTAGGCCTCCAGCCCGCCCTGGGGGTGGTGCCGGTCCACGGTCCCGGGCCGGCTACTGCCCGGCAGACGCAGCAGCGGCACCGTCTGCTCGGGGGCGACCAGCGTCCGGTCCACGACCACGACGTAGGGGACGCGCCCCGCCTCGAGCGGGTCCGCGGGGACTCCGGCGGACTGGGGCAGCTCGAGTGCGAGCAGCGGCGCCAGCCGGGCGCGGAAGGCGGTCTCGTCGAGCCCGGCGAGCGCGGGGTAGCCGAGCTCGACCAGGCGGTCCACCTGGGGCTGGAGGGGATGCGGGACAGGTCCGGACATGGAGAAACTCCTCGGGTGGCGGCACGAGATCAACGCACCGTCACACCGAGGAGTTCCTCAGCTCACGCTGTTGGGCGTCAGCGGCGTCCGCTGAAGCTGGAGGCGCTGTGGCTGCCGCTCCCGGCCGAACCCGCTGCTGCGGGACGACGGCGTGCACCGCCGCCGGCGGGGCGACCGCCGGTGGCCGGGCTCTTCGGGGTGCGCTGGCCGCCGGCGGACTGGCCACCGGAGCCGCCGCGCGACTGGCCGGACGTGGTGCTCTTCGCGCCACGCGCGCCGCCACCGGTGCGCGAGCGGTTGCGACCGCCGCCACCGCTGCGTGCGCCACTGGACTCACCGCTGCTGCGACCACCCGCGGGGGCCGGCGCCGCGTAGCCACCGGGCACCAGGGTGCGAGCACCGGGAGCCAGCTCGGTCAGGATCGGGTGACCCGCCGAGGTGACCTTGGTGGTGGTCGGCTTGATGCCGGCCAGCCGCGTCAGGTCGCGGACGTCGCGCACCTGGTCGTCGGTCATCAGGGTGATGACGGTGCCCTCGGCACCGGCGCGGGCGGTGCGGCCCGAGCGGTGCAGGTAGGCCTTGTGCTCGGACGGCGGGTCGGCGTGGACCACGAGCGCCACGTCGTCGACGTGGATGCCGCGGGCCGCGACGTCGGTGGCCACCAGCGTGGAGGCCTTGCCGGAGTGGAACGCCTCCATGTTGCGGGTGCGCGCGTTCTGCGACAGGTTGCCGTGCAGCTCGACGGCGGGCACGCCCTTGCTGTTGAGCTGGCGGGCCAGGGCCTTGGCCCCGTGCTTGGTGCGGGTGAAGATCACCGTGCGGCCGGGCGCGCTGGTCAGGTCCACCAGGACCGAGACCTTCTGCTCGCGACCGATGTGCAGCACGTGGTGGGACATCTTCGCCACCGGCGACTGGGCCGAGTCGGCCTCGTGGGTGACCGGGTTGTGCAGGAAGCGCTTGACCAGGACGTCGATCGCCTTGTCCAGGGTCGCGGAGAAGAGCAGCCGCTGACCCTGCTGGGGCGTCTTGTCCATGATCCGGCGGACGCCGGGCAGGAAGCCCAGGTCGGCCATGTGGTCTGCCTCGTCGAGGATGGTGGTCTCGACGGCGGAGAGGTCGCAGTGACCCTGGCCCATCAGGTCCTCGAGGCGACCCGGGCAGGCGATGACGATGTCGACGCCCTTCTTCAGGCCGGCGACCTGGGGGTTCTGGCCGACGCCACCGAAGACGGTGAGCGTGGAGAGCCCGGCCTCCTTGGCCAGGGGCAGCAGCGCCTCGCGGATCTGGGTGACCAGCTCGCGGGTCGGCGCCATGATCAGCGCGCGCGGCTTGCGCGGCATGGCCGGCATCTTGCTCGCGTCGAGGCGGGCGACCAGCGGGAGCAGGAAGGCGTAGGTCTTGCCCGATCCGGTGCGACCCCGGCCCAGCACGTCGCGGCCGGCCAGGGAGTCAGGCAGCGTGGCCGCCTGGATCGGGGTGGGGATGGTGATGCCTTGCGCCTCGAGCACTGCGGACAGGTTCGAGGGCACGCCAAGTTCGGCGAAGTTCATGTGATGATCTTTCGGTTGGTGTCTCACCAACGCGCTTCCGCCGGATGGCGGGGCTGGCAGTCAAGGACTGCTGCGTGTGCCTCACGAGAAGTGAGGGCGGGATTCGAGCGTGTCGCTCCCGCAGGACGGTCGAGGCAAGACTTGACGAGCCGTCTGACGCCAGAGTAGCCCGTACGTCCGCTCAGCGGAGAATCCTGGTGTTACTGGTGTGACCTGAGATACACCTCAGCAGGCAGCCCAGGCTCACCGCAGGGACAGCACCCCGTCGTCGATGGCCCCCCGCCGGATCGTGCGGACGTCGTGGACGTAGTTCTGCCGCAGCTTCCACGGCTCGGTCGACCCCTGCTTGGGCAGTCGGTCCAGCGCCCGCAGCACGTAGCCGGCGGAGAAGTCCATGAACGGCTCCTCAGCGATCTCCGGGTCGCGGACCGGCACCGCCGTGCGGGCGCCGGTGGCGTCCAGGTGCGCGAGCAGCCGGCACACGTACTCGGCCACCAGGTCGGCCTTCAACGTCCAGGAGGCGTTGGTGTAGCCGATCGTGTAGGCGAAGTTGGGGATGCCCGAGAGCATCATCGCCTTGTAGGCCATGGTCTGGGTCAGGTCGATCGGCTCGCCGTCGACCGAGAGCGTCATCCCGCCGAAGGCCAGCAGGTTGAGCCCGGTGGCGGTGACCACCAGGTCGGCGTCCAGGTGCTCCCCCGAGGCGAGCCGGATGCCGGTCTCGTCGAAGGTCTCGATGGTCCCGGTGGCCACTGACGCCCCGCCCTGCTTGATGGCGCGGAAGAGGTCGCCGTCCGGCACCAGGCACATCCGCTGGTCCCAGGGGCCGTACGTCGGCTTGAAGTGGGTGTCGACCGGATAGCCCTCGGGCAGCATCCGGGCGTTGAGGCGGCGGATCAGTCGGCGTACCGGGCCGGGCCAGCGCTGGGAGGCCTGGAAGAGCAGCGTGGCCTGGGCGACGTTCTTCCACCGGGTCACCATGTAGGAAGCCTTCTCGGGCAGCACCTTCTTCAGCTTCTGCCCGATCACGTCCACCCCCGGCACCGGCAGGACGTACGTCGGGGAGCGCTGCAGCATCGTCACGTGACCCGCCCCGGCCTGGGCCAGCGCGGGCACCAGGGTGACCGCGGTGGCCCCGGAGCCGATCACCACCACGCGCTTGCCCTCGACGTCGAGCGCCTGGGGCCAGTGCTGGGGGTGGATCACGGTGCCGGCGAAGTCGGCGATGCCCGGGAACGACGGTGAGTAGCCCTGGTCGTAGTCGTAGTAGCCGCTGCAGGCCCACAGGAACGAGCAGGTGTAGTGCTCGCGCACCTTCAGCGACCCGCCCCCGACGTCCTCCCGCTCGGTCTCCACGGTGACGCTCCAGCGGGCGGCCTCGGAGTCCCAGTCCGCGGCCACCACCCGGCGGTCGTAGCGGATGTGCCGGTCCACGCCGTACTCCCCGGCGGTCTCGCGCACGTAGTCGAGGATGGCGGCGCCATCGGCCAGCGCCTTGTCCCCGCGCCACGGCTTGAACCGGTAGCCGAGGGTGAACATGTCGGAGTCCGAGCGGACGCCGGGATAGCGGAAGAGGTCCCAGGTGCCGCCCATCCGGGGGCGGCTCTCCAGCACCAGGTAGCTCTTGCCGGGCAGCTCGCGGGTGAGCTGGCTGGCGGCCCCGATCCCCGACAGCCCAGCGCCGATGATCAGGACGTCGACGTGCTGGACGGAGTCGCCGGCATCCGGCTGCGCGTTCATGCGGGGAACATACTCCCAGTACTCACGTGACCGCAGCAGCGAACTGTGCGCGGTGCAGCCGGGCGTACGCACCGTCGGCGGCGATCAGCTCCTCGTGCGTGCCCTGCTCGACGATCGCCCCCGACTCCATCACCAGGATCAGGTCCGCGTCGCGGATCGTGGAGAGCCGGTGCGCGATGACGAACGAGGTGCGGTCGGTGCGCAGCGCCGTCATCGCCTGCTGGAGCAGCAGCTCGGTCCGGGTGTCGACCGAGGACGTGGCCTCGTCGAGGATCAGCAGCGCCGGGTCGATCAGGAACGCCCTGGCGATGGTGACCAGCTGCCGCTCCCCGGCCGAGAGGTTGGAGCCCTCCTCGTCGATGACGGTGTCGTAGCCCTCGGGCAGCGAGTGCACGAACCGGTCCACGAACGTGGCCCGCGCCGCCGCCAGCACCTCCTCCTCGTCGGCGCCGGGCCGGCCGTAGGCGATGTTGTCGCGGATGGTGCCCTGGAACAGCCACGAGTCCTGGAGCACCATCCCCACGCGTCCGCGCAGCTCGGCGCGGGGCAGCTCGGCGATGTCGTGCCCGTCGACGGTGATCCGGCCGCCGTCGAGGTCGTAGAAGCGCATCAGCAGGTTGACCAGGGTGGTCTTGCCGGCGCCGGTGGGGCCGACGATCGCGACCGTCTGCCCCGGCCGGGCGACCAGGGACAGGTGGCTGATCAGCGGGCGCTGCGGGTCGTAGGAGAACGAGACGTCGGAGAAGACCACCTCACCGCGGGTGATCGCCGCCTGCGAGGGCGGCGGGTCGGCCGGCTCCTCGTCCGCGTCGAGGAGCTCGAAGACCCGCTCGGCCGACGCCACCCCGGACTGCAGCAGGTTGGCCATCGAGGCGACCTGGGTCAGCGGTTGGTTGAACTGGCGGGCGTACTGGATGAAGGCCTGCACCTCGCCGAGGGTCATCGTCCCGCTCGCCACCCGCAGGGCGCCCAGCACCGCGATCACGACGTAGAGCAGGTTCCCGACGAACATCATCGCCGGCATGATCAGGCCGCTGATGAACTGCGCGCCGAAGCTGACCCGGAACAGCTCCTGGTTCTCCTCGGCGAAGGTGTGCTCGATCTCCTCCTGCCGACCGAAGACCTTGACCAGCGCGTGCCCGGAGAACGCCTCCTCCACCTGGGAGTTCAGCGCGCCGGTACGCCGCCACTGGGCGACGAACTTGCCCTGGGAGCGCTTCATGATGGCGCGGGTGATCAGCAGCGAGAGCGGCACCGAGACCAGGGAGACCAGGGCCAGGGTGGGCGAGATCCAGAACATCATCGCGAGCACCGCGAACACCGACAGCACCGCGGTGAGCAGCTGGCTCATCGTCTGCTGCAGGCTCTGGCTGACGTTGTCGATGTCGTTGGTGACGCGACTGAGCAGCTCCCCGCGCGAGGACCTGTCGACCGCGGCGAGCGGCAGCCGGTGGATCTTCTCCTCCACCCCGGCACGCATCCGGCGCACGGTCTTCTGCACCACGTCGTTGACCAGGTAGCCCTGGAGCCAGGCCAGCAACGACGCCGCGGCATAGACGGCCACCACGATCAGCAGCACCTGGCCGACCGCGCCGAAGTCGACGCCCGCGCCGGGCACCACGTCCTGGCCGCGGATGGCCTCGGGCAGCTCGGAGTCGGGGGTGCCGGGGGCGAACTGCCGGCCCAGCACGCCGGTGAAGATCAGGTCCGTGGCGTGGCCGAGGATCCGGGGGCCGATCGCGGTCAGGACGACCGAGAGCGCGCCGAACGCCACCACCAGCGACGCGGTCACCCGGTCCGGGCGGAGCAGCCCGATCAGCCGCTTGCCGGACTCCCCGAAGCTCTCGGCCTTCTGGGCGACCATCGCGCCGCCGGGCCCGTGGCCCGGGCCGGGCGGGGCGATCCGCTCGGTCTCCTTGAGCCCTTGCGGGCGCTTGACCTGGTCCGGGTCCTGACTCGAGGTCTGGCTCAGGGGCCGGTCCTGGGACTCGCTCATGCCAGCGCCCCCTCGTCGGTGCCGAGCTGGGAGGTGACGATCTCCTGGTACGTCGGGCAGTCGGTCAGCAGCTCGGCGTGCGTGCCGTGCCCCACCACCCGGCCGTCGTCGAGGACCACGATCTGGTCGGCGCTGGTGATGGAGGAGACCCGCTGCGCCACCACGATGACCGTCGCGTCCCGGGTGACGGGCCGCAGCGCCGCCCGCAGCCGGGCGTCCGTGGCGACGTCGAGGGCGGAGAAGGAGTCGTCGAAGAGGTACACCGCGGGACGGCGCACCAGGGCGCGGGCGATGGCCAGGCGTTGCCGTTGGCCGCCGGAGAAGTTGGTGCCGCCCTGGGAGACCGGGGCGTCCAGCCCCTCGGGCAGCGCCGCCACGAAGTCGCGCGCCTGCGCGATCTCCAGCGCGGCCCAGAGGTCGTCCTCGCTGGCGCCCGGGCGACCGTGCAGCAGGTTGCTGCGCACGGTGCCGCTGAACAGCCAGGCCTTCTGGGGCACCAGGCCGATCCCCGCCCACAGGGTCTGCGGCTCCAGCCGGCGTACGTCGTGACCGCCGACCCGGATCTCGCCGCCGGTGACGTCGACCAGCCGGGCCACCAGGTTGACCAGAGTGGTCTTGCCGGAGCCGGTGGACCCCACCACGGCCACGGTCTGGCCCGGACGGGCCGAGAACGAGACCTCGCTCAGCACCGGGTCGGCCGCGCCCGGATAGGCGAAGGTGACCCGGTCCAGGTCGACCCAGCCGCGCCGGGCCGGGTCCAGGGGCAACGGGTCCGACGGCGCGGTCAGGGAGGTCCGGGTGTCCAGCACCTCGGTGATCCGGTCGGCGCAGACCGAGGCGCGGGGGACCTGCATCAGCATGAAGGTCGCCATCATCACGCTCATCATGATGAGCATCAGGTAGGACAGGAACGCGGTGAGCGAGCCGACGCCCGAGTCCCCGGAGTCGACCCGGTGGCCGCCGAACCAGATGACCGCGACGCTGCCCAGGTTGACCAGCAGGATCACCAGCGGGAAGAGCGTGGCCATCCACCTGCCGGCGCGGACCGCCACCTCGGTGAGCTCGTCGTTGGCGCGGCCGAATCGGGCGGTCTCGTACGGCTCGCGGACGAAGGCGCGGACCACCCGGATGCCGGCGATCTGCTCGCGCAGGATCCGGTTGACGGCGTCGAGGCGGGCCTGCATGAGCCGGAAGCTCGGCACCATCCGGCTCACCACGAAGCCGACGCTGATGATGAGCGCGGGCACCACGACGGCCAGCAGCCAGCCCAGGCCCGGGTCCTGACGCAGTGCCATCGCCACCCCGCCGACCATCATCAGTGGTGAGGTGACGGCGATGATGCAGGCCATCGCGACGAGCATCTGGACCTGCTGGACGTCGTTGGTGGTGCGGGTGATGAGCGAGGGCGCCCCGAACTGCGACACCTCGCGTGCGGAGAAGCTGCCGACCCGGTGGAAGAGCGCGGCGCGCAGGTCCCGGCCCACGCTCATCGCGGTGCGCGCCCCGAACCAGGCGGCGCCGACCGAGCCCACCATCTGGACCAGGGAGACCGCCAGCATCACCGCGCCCACCCGGACGATGTAGCCGGTGTCCCCGGTGGTCACCCCGTTGTCGATGATGTCGGCGTTGAGGCTGGGCAGGACCAGCGCGGCAAGCACGCTGACACCCTGGAGGGCGACGACTGCCACGAGCCAGGAGCGGTAGGGCGCGAGGTGCTCGCGCAGAAGTCGGATCAGCATGTCCGTACCAGCCTAGGCCCACCCACCGTCGGTGCCCCGGACTTTTCCAACACCGTCAGGCCTGGACGGCGGCCCCGGAATCGAGCAGCGCGTCCACCGCCGTCACCCCCCAGGCGGCGAGCGCCTCACGGGTCTGCCCGCCGGTGGCCGGCGGCGACATCGCGATCGTGGGCCGGGTCCGGGAGAAGCGCGGGGCGGGCGCGGGCTGCACGACCCCGTCCCGCTCGACGTAGGTGCCCCGCGCGACCAGGTGCGGGTGCCGGGCGGCCTCGGTCATCGGCACGATCGGCGCGACGCAGGCGTCGGTGCCGTCGAAGACCTCGGCCCACTCCGCCTGGGTGCGCTCGGCGAAGCGCGCGGTGAAGGCCTCGCGGATGGTGGCCAGGTTGGCCGGGTCGTTGCGGTCCGGCAGCTGCTCGAGGTCGAGCAGCCGCAACAGCTCGGCGTAGAACTGGGGCTCCAGCGCACCCACCGAGAGGTGACGGCCGTCGCTGGTCTCGTAGACGTCGTAGAAGGGCACGCCGCCGTCGAGCAGGGAGACCGCCCGCTGCTCGCGCTGCACGCCCATCCCCAGCAGGCCGGCGTACATGGTGTTGAGGTGGGCGGCGCCGTCCACGATGGCGGCGTCCACGACCTGACCCCGACCGGAGACCTTCGCCTCGAGCAGCGCGGCGAGCACCCCGATCACCAGGTAGGTGGAGCCGCCCCCGAAGTCGCCGAGCAGGTTGGTCGGGAAGTGCGGCCGGGCGGGGTCCTGGCCCAGGCCGTGCAGGACCCCGGAGAGGGCGAGGTAGTTCATGTCGTGGCCGGCGACCTCGGCGAGCGGGCCGTCCTGGCCCCAGCCGGTCATCCGCCCGTAGACCAGGGCGGGGTTGCGCTCCCAGCACTGGTCGGGGCCCAGCCCCAGGCGCTCGGTGACCCCGGGCCGCATGCCCTCGACCAGTACGTCGGCGCTCGCGACCAACTCCAGCACCGCGGCCACCGCCTCGGGGCGCTTGAGGTCGAGCGCCACGCTGGGGCGCCCACGCGTCAGCAGGTCGCTCGGTCCGCCGCCGAGCGGGTTGCCGCCCGGGCGCTCCACGCGGATCACGTCGGCGCCGAGGTCGGCCAGGATCGTGCACGCGTGCGGCCCGGGACCGATGCCGGCGATCTCGACGACCTTGACGCCCCTGAGCGGGCCCGTGCCCTGACCGAGTTCGTAGACCATGTCGGCATTGTGACAGAACCACTGTCACAGTCCCGGCAGGTTCCGGCACAGGCCAGCCGCCCGGGCGTCGTTGCAACGAGTTGCATAGCTGTGCCATCCTCCCCCGGTGGCTCTTGAACACGCGCTCCTGGTGGCGCTCAGCGAGAAGCCCGGTTCCGGGCTGGAGCTGGCGCGCCGCTTCGAGCGTTCCATCGGCTTCTTCTGGCACGCCACGCACCAGCAGATCTACCGGGTGCTGGGCCGCATGGAGGGCGACGGCTGGCTCGCCGTCGAGGTCGTGGGCCAGTCCGGCAAGCCCGACAAGAAGGTCTACCGGGTGACCACCGCCGGCGCGCAGGCGCTGAGCGACTGGCTGGCCGCGCCGACCCCGATGGAGGAGCTGCGCAGCGAGGTCGCGGTCCGGATGCGCGGCGCCTCCTTCGGCGACCGCAAGGCGGTGCTCGAGGTGCTGCGCGGCAACGCCGCCGACCACCAGCTCCGGCTCGCGCACTACCGCCAGCTGGAGAAGGAGTACGACGACCCGTCGACCCTGACCGGCCACGAGCTCGACCAGTACCTCGTGCTCCGAGGGGGAATCGGCCTGGAGCAGTTCTGGATCGCCTGGCTCGAGGACTACCTCGCCGCCCACGAGCGCAGCACCGCCACCCCCACGACAAGGACGACCACGTGACCGACTTCCCGCACCTCCTGACCCCGCTCACCCTGGGGCCGCTGACCCTGCGCAACCGGGTGGTGATGGGCTCGATGCACACCGGCCTCGAGGACGCGCCGTGGCACATCGACCGGCTCGCGGCGTACTTCGCCGAGCGGGCCCGCGGCGGCACCGGACTGATCATCACCGGCGGCTACGCACCCAACAAGCGCGGCTGGCTCAAGCCGCTCGGCTCCGAGATGACCACCCGGCTGCAGGCGATGCGGCACCGTCGGGTGACCGCGGCGGTGCACGCCGAGGGAGGCGCCATCGCGATGCAGATCCTGCACGCCGGCCGCTACGCCTACCACCCGTTCAGCGTGAGCGCCTCGGCCAAGCAGGCGCCGATCAACCCGTTCAAGCCCAGCGCCCTGTCGGCCAAGGCGGTGGACGCGACGGCGACCGACTTCGCCAAGTCCGTCGCGCTGGCCCGCAAGGCCGGCTACGACGCGGTCGAGATCATGGGCTCGGAGGGCTACCTGATCAACCAGTTCCTGGCGCCCCGGACCAACGAGCGCACCGACGAGTGGGGCGGCACCGCCGAGAAGCGGATGCGCTTCCCCGTCGAGGTCGTGCGCCGGGCCCGCGAGCTGGTCGGCGACTTCCCGATCATCTACCGGATCTCGCTGCTCGACCTCGTCGAGGACGGCCAGACCTGGGAGGAGACGACTGAGCTCGCCCACCGGCTGACCGACGCGGGGGTCACCGTCCTGAACACCGGCATCGGCTGGCACGAGGCCCGGGTGCCCACGATCATCACCCAGGTGCCGCAGGGCGCCTGGCGCTCGGTCACCGCCCGCCTCAAGGCGGCGGTCTCGGTGCCGGTCTGCGCCTCCAACCGGATCAACTCCCCCACCACAGCCGAGGAGATCCTGGCCGCGGGCGAGGCCGACCTGGTCTCGATGGCCCGGCCCCTGCTGGCCGACCCGGAGTTCGTCAACAAGGCCGCGGCCGGTCGCGCCGACGAGATCAACACCTGCATCGCCTGCAACCAGGCCTGCCTGGACCACGTCTTCGAGAACAAGACCGCCTCCTGCCTGGTCAATCCGCGCGCCTGCCACGAGACCAAGCTCGTCCTCGGGCCGGTACGCCGTCGCGAGAGTGTCGCGGTGGTCGGCGCGGGGCCGGCCGGGCTCTCCGCCGCCGTCAGCGCGGCCGAGCGTGGCCTGGCCGTCACGCTCTTCGAGCAGTCCGGCGACATCGGCGGCCAGTTCCGGCTGGCCATGCAGGTGCCCGGCAAGGAGGACTTCGCGGAGACGCTGCGCTACTTCGGGCGACGCCTGGAGGTGCTCGGGGTCGACGTACGCCTAGGCACCCGCGCCAGCGCCGGGCAGCTGGAGGACTTCGACCACGTCGTCGTGGCGACCGGCGTGGAGCCCCGGATGCCCGAGATCGAGGGCATCTACCACCCCAAGTCGGTCTCCTACGCCGACGTGCTGTCCGGCCGGGTAATCCCGGGCCGGCGCGTCGCGGTGATCGGAGCGGGCGGCATCGGCGTGGACGTCAGCCACTTCCTGACCCACGACGCGGGCGAGACCCAGGAGGACTGGATGGCCCACTGGGGCGTCGGCGACCCGTCGCTGCACCGCGGCGGGCTGATGGAGAAGAAGCCCCGGCACTCCGTCCGCGAGGTGACGCTGGTCCAGCGCAAGGAGACCCCGATCGGCATCGGGCTGGGCAAGACGTCGGGCTGGGCGCACCGGGCGGTGCTCAAGCAGTCCGGGGTCATCCAGGTCAGCGGGGCGACGTACGACCGGATCGACGACGCGGGCCTGCACCTGGTCGTGGGCGACGAGAAGCGCCTGCTCGAGGTCGACCACGTCGTGGTGTGCGCCGGACAGGAGTCGGTCCGGGAGCTCTACGACACCCTGGAGGAGCAGGGCCGCCTGATCGGTGGCGGCGTGCACCTCATCGGCGGCGCGGACGTGGCAGCCGAGCTGGACGCCAAGCGCGCGATCCGTCAGGGGACCGAGGTCGCGGCGGCGCTGTGACTGGCGCCGGCGCCCTAGACTCACCGCCGTGACCACCAAGATCGCCGTCGTCGGGCTGGGGTACGTCGGGCTGTCCATCGCGGTACTGCTCTCCCAGCACAACGAGGTCGTCGGCCTCGAGGTCGACCCCGACAAGGTCGAGGCCCTCAACGCCCGTCGCTCCCCGATCCACGACCCCGAGATCGAGGACTACCTCACCACCCGCGACCTCGACCTCACGTTCACCCTCAACCCCGCCGCCGCGTACGCCGACGCCGAGTACGTCGTGATCGCCACCCCCACCGACTACGACGCCCAGACCAACTACTTCGACACCTCCAGCGTCGAAGCCGTCATCACCGCGGTCCTGGCCGCCAACGCAGACGCGGTCATGGTCATCAAGTCCACCATCCCCGTCGGGTACGTCGAAGACATCCGCGCCCGCACGGGCACCGAGAACATCATCTTCTCCCCCGAGTTCCTCCGCGAGGGCAAAGCACTGCTCGACAACCTGCGCCCCTCCCGCATCATCGTCGGCGAGAACTCACCCCGCGCCCGACGCTTCGCCGACCTCCTCCTGGCCGGAGCCCTGGACCACGACGTCCCCGTGCTGCTCACCGCCCCCACCGAGGCCGAGGCCATCAAGCTCTTCGCCAACACCTACCTCGCCATGCGCGTGGCCTACTTCAACGAGCTCGACTCCTTCGCCATCACCCGCGGCCTCGACACCCGCGCCATCATCGACGGCGTCGGCCTGGACCCTCGGATCGGCACCCACTACAACAACCCCTCCTTCGGCTACGGCGGCTACTGCCTGCCCAAGGACACCAAGCAGCTCCTGGCCAACTACTCCGAAGTCCCCCAGACCCTCATCTCCGCCATCGTCACCGCCAACCGCACCCGCAAAGACTTCATCGCCGACGACATCCTCGCCCGAGGACCCGCCGTCGTCGGGATCCACCGCCTCATCATGAAGGCCGGCTCCGACAACTTCCGCTCCTCCTCGGTCCAAGGAATCATGAAACGGATCAAGGCCAAGGGCATCGAGGTCATCGTCTACGAACCCGAGCTCACCGACGACACCTTCTTCGGCTCCCGCATCATCCGCGACCTCGACGAGTTCAAGAAGACCGCCGACGTCATCGTCGCCAACCGCCTCACCGACGACATCGCAGACGTGGCCGACCGCGTCTACACCCGCGACCTCTTCGGCTCCGACTAGGCGAGTCGCCGGCCGTCAATCGGATCCCCAGTCTGGGCGATAGTCCTCGAACACCTGTTCGAATATGCTGGGGTCTATGACGTTGCCGAGTGCCTGCGGGTCGATCGAGGGGCAGGTGCTCCCTCTCGACGAGCTGGATGCTGCGGGGGTGCTGGAACGGGCGGAGTGTGCGTTGGTGGCGCGGCGGGCGGTGGAGGTGGAGGACCTGCGGCTGGTGGCGCAGTGGGCGCTGCTGCACGGCAGTGACCCGCGTGATGACCCGGGGGCGTCGGGGTGGGACCGGTTGGTCGACATCGGTGGTGAGGGCACGCCGCGGGTGCGGGACCTGTGCCTGGGAGAGCTGGCGGTGGTACGTCGGGTGCACGGGCTC
>NZ_POAG01000006.1:0-90425 GCF_002930065.1 Nocardioides sp. 616
TGTTGTACGGGTCGAACTCGAGCTTGATCGAGGTGGCCACGGGGAAGAACTGGGGTTCGATCAACGGGCACCGGGAGTACGACCTGCCGGCCGGTGAGTACCGGGTGGAGGTGTCGGTGCCTGGTGGGACCGGGACGTACTGGTTCACCAGCTCGTACGCTCCAGTGAGCACCGCTTGACGAAAGGGGCTCCCACGTGGACGGTGAGGGGAATGCTCTGCCCTCGTGCGGGGACACCCGCGAGCTTCGCGTGAAGAAGGACGTGGAGGACGTCCCGAAACGTCCTCGGCGAGTGGTACCGGTGTCCTGACCGGCTGACTTGACTGAGGGCATGTTCCAGGACCAATGCCGACCGGCCGTGATTATCGACTGGCTGAGCCTGCCCGCAAGTGACTTTCGGATTGTCTCGACCTCCGACCCTCGACCGTCGCACATCCCGGACAGCCTCTGGCGGGTCCGGCCGATTGGGCTGTTGCGTCTTGCCCACAACTGCACACCGCAGCACTGTCCGCTCTCGCTCGGGGAGGCGGCGTTCAGCTGCCCACCCCTGGTGAGTCTTCCAGGGAGGTAGTCCCAATGCACGGATCTGTGTCACGTCTCGTCACTGCTGCGCCGGAGATCAACTCCGACGGCATCGTGGAGTGGGGCGTCAAGAACATCATTCCGATCGTCTTGCTGTTCATCGGGATCGGGATCATCGCCAGCGCCCGCAAGGGTCAGATGTCGCAGAACGCGATGACGGTCTCCAACGTCATCCTGGGCTGTGTCGTGATCGCCGGTGCCGGGCTTTTCTACGGCTTTGCCGACAACATCGCCGACTTCGTCTTCGCCTGAGCTCATGCGCATTCGTCCTGACGACGAGGTCTACCGCGTGGACGCGGTGTGGCTGGGACCGAAAGGGTTCACGCTGCCCTGGGCTGCCAGGTACTCGGCGTACGGCATCTGGTTGATGCTGTTCGTCGCCGTGCTGCTGGTGGAGGCAGTGCTGCCGATGCGGGTGAACGCGCCGCCCGTGTGGGAGCTGGTTCTGACCATCCTGGCGACCTATGCCCTGACCGGGGTGATCGACCACGAGCGGCCCCTGGTCAGCGTCTTCGAGCTCATGCGCGCGGAACTGGGCGCCCCGCAGGCTCGGGTGCCGAAGCCGGCGGGCCTGACTACCTCGGGTGTGAGGGTGAGGGTGAGGGAGACCCATGTCCAAGAAGACACGTGACCGAGTCGCGACAGCTCCACTCGCGCTGCGGTACATCGACGACAACCTGTGCTTCACCAGCAACGACGTGTGGGCTTGGTACCGAGTGCCGACGCAGCCGTGGGCCTTCCGTTCGGACCTGCAGCGGGAGCAGCTCTTGTTCGGTGCGGGTGACGCGTTGGCCTGGCTCGCCGGCCATCGGCTGCATCTCCGGGTCACAGCGCGGCCGTACCCGACCGCGGAGTGGGCTCGCCGGCTGCACCAGCTGACACCTCAGCCCCTGCAAACGCCCGGGGTCGAGCCGTGGACCGATCACCTGGTGCGGATGCAGCAGCACCTGCGGCACCAGACGATGGCCGAGAAGCAGGTCTTTCTCGGGGTTCGACTCTCCACGCGTCCGTTGAGTCATCGTGTGACGGGTGCGGTGTGGCGGCATCCGGGCAACGTCGAGCACGCGCGCCTGCTGCCGCACGTCGAGCGGGTGACCGAGACGATGGCGTTGCCCGGGATGGAGGGGCGGCCGGCCTCGGCACGGGAGATGGAGTGGTTGATGCGCCGCTCCGTGGGCCTTGGTCTCCCGGCCCCGGTCGACTTGGCTCCGCTTCCGGACGGTGGGTGGTCACCTGATGACCTGCACAGCTTCACCGACCGCGTGGAGTACTACCCGGAGCGGTTCGGCCGAACTGTCCGACTCGTTGGTCGCGGTACCGGTGACCCGGTCGAACGACACGTAGCGGTGATGTCGGTCGGGCGACTCGAGGAGATCGAGGCACCGGACCCCGGCCACGAGCCGTGGCTCTCGCACACCGACCACCTGCCGTTCCCGGTGGAGTGGTCCTGCTATCTCGACGTGCTGTCCGGTGCCGATGCACGCAAGGCGATCCAGAAGAAGCTGCTGGTGGTGCGCGACATGCAGCGCCACTTCGGCGAGCACGACCTCGACGAACCGTTGGCATTGGACCGCCAGGCCCGTCAGGCACGTGAGGTGGAGGACCAGATGACCCGCGGGGTCGACGTGACTGCCGCCCGGGTGCACGGGTGGTTCCGCCTCGCGGTGGCCGGCCGGACCGAGGAGGAATGCTTCGAGCGGGTCCGCAAGGTGACCACGTCGTACCGCTCCCGGCGGGTGACCATCGAGCACCCACGTGGCCAGTTCGGTCTGCTGCGGGAGTTCATCCCGGGCGAACCCATTTCCACCTCGGCCTACCGCCGACGGCTCCCGGCCTTGTACGTCTCGGCCGGGGTGCCACAGGCGTCCACCCGGGTAGGGGATCGTCGCGGTCCCTACCTGGGCTACACCGCGGGATCATCGCGGCAGGCGGTCATGTTCGACACTCACTACGCCACCGAGGTGAAGGAGACCTCGGGGCTGGTCCCGGTCGTCGGCGGTCTCGGCGCCGGGAAGAGCGTCCTGATCGGCCAGATCACCTACGAGGCGGTACGCCGGGGAATCCCCGCGGTCGTCCTCGACCCCTCAGGCCCGCTGGCCAGGTTGACCCACCTCCCGGAGCTGCGGGAACACAGCGAACACCTCGATCTCACGACCGCGGCTAGCGGAACGCTGAACCCGTTCGAGGTAGTCGCCAGTCCGCTGCGTTCGGCGTACGACGGCGACGAGGCGTACGACGAAGCGCAGGTGCTCGCGGCCCAGGACCGGAAGCTCCTGGCGATGGACGTGGTGAAGATGCTGCTCCCCGCGGCGGTGGACACGATGGCGCAGACCTCGTTGGTCGTCTCGGACGCTGTCCGTGCCACTCGCGGTGAACCCACGGCCTCGTTGTGGGACGTCGTAGAGCACCTGGAGCGGCACTCCGATCCGCATGGTCGGGTGGTGGCGAACTACTTGCGCGACATGGCGGAACTGCCGCTGTCTCGGCTGTTCTTCCCGAAGAGCTCATCGATCTCGGCCAACCGGATGGGGGCCCGGCTCACGGTGCTGACCATGCCCGGACTCGTGCTGCCACCCAAGTCGGTGCCTCGTGAGCACTGGTCGACCTCGGAGCAGCTCGCGGTGCCGCTGCTGCATCTGGCGTCCTGGTACGCGACCCGCGCGGTCTACGGCCGGGAGATGCAGAGCCGCAAGCTCGTCGCCCTGGACGAGACCCACTTCCTGGGGGAGTGGTCTGCCGGTCGGGCGCTGTTCACCCGACTGGGTCGGGACTCGCGCAAGTGGAACACTTGCGTGCTGGCGGCCTCGCAGAACCCTGCCGACGTGCTCGGCATGGACGTCGCCAACTTCATGTCGGCCGCGTTCGTCGGACGAATCGAGGACGAGGACGCCGCACGAGAGGCGCTGCGGATGCTCCGCGTGGCCACGGGCGTCGGCTACGAACGTGCCCTCGGGACGTTGTCCTCGGGCAGAGGTGCGCAGGGTGCTCGGGAGTTCGTGATGCGCGATGTGGACGGCCATGTCGACAAGGTCCGCGTCGATCTGACGGCCAATCCGGAGTTGTTGGCGGTGCTGAACACCACCGCCGGACGCGACATCGGCGACGAGGTGGACAGCGACACGGAGGAAGTCGCATGAAAGCGCCTCCCCCGGATCGTGGCAGTCGTCCTGATCGTGCTGCTCGCCGGCTGGGCGATCCCCTCCACGGCAACCGCGATCCCGGGGTTCTCCGACTGCAAGGACTCTCCGACTCCGGAGTTGCCGGGACGGGGGATGGCCGGGTTCTTCTCCGGAGAGCCCGACGTACTGCCGCCGGCCGGCGATCCCTTCGCCCCGAACGCGGAGACGACGATCTTCGAGCAGTACGGCTACGCAGGGCTGCGGTGGAACACCTACGACCTCGGGTGCGGACCCGACGCGATGCGCCAGCCCGACGCCGTCATCGGCACCGCGGTCAGCAACTGGCTGGTCCAGCTGCCGATCGCCCTCACCGCCCTGACCGGATCGGTCACCCAGGCCGCCTTCGAACCCAACTTCCTGGGCGCCTTCGACAGCTCCGTCGAGGACGTCTCCACCGCGCTGCACGAGAACCTCTTCGCCTCCTGGATCCCGTTCGTCTTCGCTGCCCTGGGCATCCTGCTCATCTTCAAGGCACGGCGCGCCTCGATGGCCACCTCGGCTGCAGCCGTCGGCTGGGCCCTGATCGTGGTGCTCATCGCCTCGGCACTCTTCAAGTGGCCGGTCGAAGCAGGAAGCGCAGCCGACCGGACGGTCACCGGCACCCTTGGGGCAGCGGTGAGCAACCTCGACGGCAGCGGTGCCGACATCGATCCCGGTACGGCGCTGGCCTCCGGGATCAACGAGGCGATCCTCTACCGAGCCTGGCTGGCCGGCACCCTCGGCAGCGCGGACACCGAGACAGCCGAGAAGTACGGCCCCGCCCTGTTCCAGGCCCACGCCCTGACCTGGCGGGAAGCCCAGATCCTCGAAGACGACCCCGAGCGCGGCAACCTGATCATCGAGGCCAAGAAGGAGCAGTGGAAGACCACGGCCGAGACGATCGAGAACGAGGACCCCGAGGCGTACGAGTACCTGACCGGCGAACGCTCCGACACTCGGGTGGGCTACGCCATCCTCTCCACGCTAGGGGTGTTCCTGGCCCTGCCGTTCCTGCTGATGTCCTCCCTCCTGCTCATCGGGTGCTTCCTCATCGTCCGCCTCGCGGTGATGCTCTTTCCCGCGTTCGCCACCCTCGGAGCCTTCCCCGCGTCCCGGGGCCTGGTCACCGGGTTGGGCCGCACAGTCGGCGCCGCCGTGATCAACTCGATCGTCTTCGGAATCGGGGCCGGCGTCACCATCGCTGTCCTCGGCATCCTGATGCAGCCCGGGGGAGAGGCACCCACCTGGCTCGGCATCGTCTTGATGCCGCTGTTCAGCGTGATCATGTGGGTCGCGCTGAAGCCGTTCCGTCGCCTGACGTCGATGGTCAGTCCGAACGACTCGTTCATCGGTGGCGTGGACCGGCCCAGCTGGCTCAAACGAGCCGCCCTGACCGGTCTCACTGCGGTCACGTCCGGAACAGCCGCCGGTGTCGCGGCCGCGGTGGTCACCAAGGATGACGACTCAGAAGCGCCGCCCGAACGTGCCGAAGCCCGTCCCTCGCAGTACCCCCAGGAACGCCCACGTCCGCCTGTCGAGGCCGCTGTGGGCCCTCGGTCCGAGGCGCTGGCGCTGACACCGCGAGCAGCCGCTCGTCCGTCCGACGACGCGAGTGCCGGTCCCGGACCCAGCGCCCCGTCCGGCCCGCGACCTCAAGGGCCGGCGCCCGCTGGAGGTGGCTCGTCCCCGGCCGAGGAGCCCGGATTCACACCAGCGCCCGTCGGTGACAACCTGCAACCGGCGAACCATCACGAGTACGACGGCGACGAGGTTTACGTCATCTACCGGCCCGGCGACGGGCCCACGCAGGCGACTGCCTGAGACGGCCACGTCATGAGTCGCACCCGCAGCCTGGTCGTCGTCGCCCCTGTCGTGGGCGGGTTCGTTCTCATCGGCTTGCCGCTGCTCATGCTCATGATGCTGATGGGCGGGAACGTCGACCAGGAAGCCAACTGCCAACCCGGCCGGAACTCCGTCGTCCTGGTCAGCAACGGCACCGAGGCCCAGCTGACCGAAGAGCAGCTGACCAACGCCTCGATCATCGTCTCCGAGGGCTATCGGTTGGCGGTCCCCGCACAGGGCATCGTCATCGCGCTCGCCGTCGCCTCCCAAGAATCCCGGTTCCTCAACTACGCCAACGACGGTCAAGGCAACGACCTCAAACCAGACCAGGCCGGCATCGAGAAGTCCCTGGAGCTCCCGCATCAGGCAGTGGGCAGCGACCACGGGTCACTGGGTGTGTTTCAGCAGCAGTGGCCGTGGTGGGGGTCGATGGTCGAGCTTATGGATCCGGCGACCTCGGCGCGCAAGTTCTACGGCGCTCTCAACGCTGTCCCGGGCTGGGCGTCGATGAGCGTCACCGACGCCGCGCAGTCGGTCCAGAAATCCGCCTACCCCAGGGCCTACGCCGATGACGTCGAGATTGCCGAGGCCCTGCTCGCGTCGGCTCCCGCGTCGTCACAGATCGAGCAGACGACGTACTTCGGCGCCAAGAACCTTTGTGGCTCCGCAGCGTTCACCGGGAGCGTAGTGATGCCCTTGCCAGTGGGCGCGGCGTACGTCGACCAAACAAGTTTCGGTTCCTCTGGGTCGCATTGGGAGTCCACCCACACAGGCACGGACTTCTCTGTCCCCTGTGGAGTTCCCGTTCTAGCCTCCACCGATGGCGTAGTGACGGTGCGCACGGATCAATCCTGGGCCGGAAAGTGGCTGGTCGAGGTCGACGCCGGGCCCGATGGCGTTGAAACGTGGTACGCCCACATGCAAGCGGTCGGAGTGCGAAGCGGAGAGCAGGTGACCGCCGGTCAACCCATCGGCCAGGTCGGAGCCCTGGGAAACGCGACCGGCTGCCACCTGCACTTCGAAGTGCATCCAGGGGGTGGGCCTCCGGTCGACCCGACACAGTGGCTCGCGGAGAACGTTGGGAAGGACCCATCCACCATCCCTGCTGGGCAGAACACCAGCGCCCTGGGAGAGACCGCTGTGCTGCTGACGTCGAACCTGGCCTTCTGGGTCACCGACGCGTCAGCGGAGAAGCACATACGCGGCCTCCTGGCTGAGGGCCCGGACGTGTTGCTGCTGCAAGAGGTGACGAACCGGAACGTGACCGCGATCGTGGAACGCACGCCCGGTTCGTGGGCCGTCTGGCAACCCGCGGGGAGCAAGGGAGGCTCAGTGATCGTGTGGGACAGCTCCAAGTTCAGCGCCGCCAATCGGGGCGTCGAGTTGGGTTTCTATGGTGCCGAGTACGACCGGTGGATGCCGTGGGTGCTGCTTGAGTCTGACTCCGGGACGCTGCCGGTGGTGGCCTTGCATATGCCAACGCGAGCTTCGAGTGATCCGGTCATGCGGGGGTACTTCCAGACCATGACCGCGAACTACCGCAAGCTCGTCGGCGAGATGAACGACGCCGGCTACCCACCGGTGCTGGGGGGGGGACTGGAACCATCCCCTCGACGCAGCGCGCGAAACCTGGAGCCCGGTGCCGATGCTGGAGCAGGTCGGTATGACGACGAACTGGCGCGGTGGTGCCCCATGTGAGGAGAGCGTCCCCGGTGGCCGGATCGACGGCTTCGCCTTCAACCCGGGCTACCTCCAGGTCGTCGACCAGGGCTGTCTCCCGTACGGCGACTCCGACCAAAGACCCGTCTGGGTCGCGGTCGCACCAGTGGGCTGATTGGGAGGTATGTAGGTGAAGGACGCAGCCGGGAAGCCGCTTCCGTACTTCGGAGCTCCGCCTGCGCGCGAGCCGCTGCGTGCCTGGGACGTGCCAGCGCTGCGTGGGAAGCGCGTGATTCTGTCGCGTCCCTTCCGGTTCATCTATGACGTGCGAGCGGTCAGCCAGATCTACGAGGACGCCGAAGGTCACTCGGTTATCGACGTGATGACCGAGGAGGACTACTACCGGTGGATGTTCACGGGGGTGCGGCCCGAGTCTCAGCCCTACCCGGTCCACCTCGTATGGGTCGACTTCCGCGGCTCGACCTATGGGTGACCTCGCCCCGCGATAGGCGGATCAAGTGCGGGGATTGGCGTGTGAGACCCACGCGAGTCGGCGATGCTTCGGGTATGGCACCTGACACCGTCACTCGACTCATTGCCGGGGCATCCGCTGCGGTCGCCCTATCTTCCTTGTGTTGGACTATCGTCTCGTGGCGCATGTCAGGGCCTGCGCTCCGCTTTCATTGTCTCTGGTACCAAGAGGCCCTGGTGATCAGGGTCTTTAATGCGGGTCGGGTCGCCGACACCGTTGAACAAATGGAACTAGGCGGCACCAAGCGGACGGCTTTGACCGAAATCCTCGAGTTGCCCACGCGAGTCGAACCGGGGCAGTCGAAGCGCTGGGTTGTGGGGGCGGATCATCTCCCGGAAGAGCGGAAGGCCGTACTGAGTGGAGGGTGGTGCTCCCTCTGGGTGCTTACCGGCTCTATGCGGCGACGACGCTCGGAAATCGTTCCCGTGCCAGAGGCCACTCCGCCCCCATCGGGATGGCGCCTAGTGCCTCGCCGCGCAAAGCTCGCACGCTTCACTCCGCTGGCCGCCGGAATCGCAGCATCCCTTATTTGCACGCCGGGCATGGGCGACCTCGCTGACGCTGTGTTCTGGACCTTGGTTGTGGGGCTCTTTGCGTGGTTCTTCTCGCGTCTCGTGTTCCCAGCACCTCAGTTTGGTCGGCGAAAGGTGGAACGTCGTGTGTCGCTGCTCGCAGTCGCGCAAGGCCTGCTGTCCTATCCAATCGTCTATGGCGTAGAACCGGTGACCGAGTTGTCAACGCCAGCGCAAGTCGCGGTTAGCCTGCTGGCTGTGATCGGCTTCTACTTGGCCGTTCCCAGCTTCGGTGACTCCTGGGTGGAAACCCCGCAGGGGGTCCGCGACGCCGCCAAGACTGCCTGGGCTCGCATCCGGACACGCGAAAGTGCCGAAATGTCGACGATGGGCATATCGGGCGCGGTGTCGGAGGTCAAAAGCGAGCAACCCAACGACTTCAGTGTGGCTCCTCTGGTCCACAGTGGGGCACCCAATGGCGCGCAGAGGACGGCGCGCCAGCGCTGCCCGCAAGCGCGTCCGCCGGCGGAGCCGGCGCCTTGACGGAATAGAGCACAATTCGGCAGCAACCGAGATCGATCAGTGCTGCCGAGACTCTAGATCCCAGATGACCAGAGACATCGTCTGCCGGAACGCGCCCCGGTAGATTCCGGCACGCGGACGACTCCATCACCTACCATCGGCAGGTGCATGAGCCCTCACGTCTACGTCTGCTGGTGCTGTCAGACCTCCACGCGACAACGTCTGAGCCGGACGCCGGCGGTGCGACACGCTTGAGCTTCCACGGGACGGCAACTGGGGTCGAACGTATGTTCGGCGGGATTGCGGGAGCTCTAGCCGAGGCTGGAATCGACTCAGTCGATGCCGTTGTCTGCCCAGGGGACCTCACCGATCGCGCTGATCCCACCGCACTTACGCAGGTATGGAGCCGCCTCAGTGCCCTGGCTGATGCGTTCGGCGCTGAGTTGGTCGCGACAGCAGGCAACCATGACCACGATAGCCGGGCGCAAGACGGCCACGACCCCAAACGCCATTTGAAAGAACTGGAGCCGCCGTTTCCAACTAGGGGCTCGCAACAGCGCCTGGAGTACTTTGCGGACAATTTCACACGCGTCAATATCAACGGGAATACGATAGTTGCCTTGAATACGGGGGCTCTCGGGGGTATGGCAGGACCCGAAGGGGACGAGTACCAGCACGGTCGGGTACAGCCGAGCGACATGAAAAGACTTAGAAAGAGTCTTCAAGACGACCCGCCAGACAGCGTCAGAGTTCTCGTTGCCCATCACCATCCGGTACAACTGCCGCTCATTGATCTGAATGAAGCGAGTCTCATTAAAGGGGTCGAGCACCTGTTCGATGCTATCGACGAGGACGGCCCTTGGCTTGTTATCCACGGCCATAAGCACCGACCTTGGGTTCAGTACGCCCCTGGCGGGGGAGGCTCTGCTGTACTGTTTAGTGCCGGTAGCTTTTCGGCGCCATTAGATGGCGTTCTCGCACAGAGCACAAAGAATCAATTCTACGTGATCGACTTGCTCTCTGATGCGGCAGCAACTACATTGAGTCTCGGCGTAGCGGGCACGTTCCGGGCGTGGAGTTACCAGCCCATGGGACCACTAGCATGGGTGCCTTCTGGTAGAACCGATGGTCTCCCAGCAAAGGGCGGTTTCGGATGGCGATCTGACCCGTGGCGAGTCGCTGGGGACGTTGTATCGCGTGTTCGTAGTGCAGCGTCAGATATGCCAATCGCGGACCTATTGGCGATCGAGCCACGGTTTGAGTATCTTGCGCCTAACGACGTGTACAGGTTCGCCCAACACCTCGCGAGGCTCGATTCGGAGGTTCAGGCAATATTGGACACGGATGGCTGTATCGAGCGGATCGCCTTCGTGGAGGCCCGACAGTGACGATTCCAGCTGTACCTCTAACTTCTCTCAATGCCATCAAGTTGAGTGCGCGGGAAGTCGCGGCAACTTTTGTTGCTCCACCCGCGTTCGACGCTCTTTTGCACGCCGACAATGCGATCCTTACAGGACCACGGGGAAGCGGCAAAACCACAATGCTCAAGATGATGACTTCAGAAGCGCTCGAACACTGGACGGGGCCAGAAGCGGACGCTGCCAGAGCAACGGTCCGATCGGTAGGCGTGTTCATCGGAGCAGATCGCACCTGGAATGAACAACTGGCCATGCCTGGTACTGATCTTTCTGGAGATGTGAGAGATGCGCTGACTGCGTCGGCTTTCACGACGCATGGTTTGCGAGCCATCGTGGAATCCATGGATTACAGACTTCGTGGAGACCTTGCTCATGGCGTTGCCGCACACCGACGCGTCGCGGAGGAGGGGATCGATGAAACCGCTTTGGCCAGACGCATCTCCGAACTGGCGGACCTCTCCCAGTTTGCGCTGTCATTTCCCACTCTGAGATCACTCCTCTCTGACCGTTTGGTCGAAATCGGTACGTTGCGAAATCGCTTGCGAAGAGATTCTTCGACAACGTTGCCTTCGTGGTGCGACTTAGACTTTCTGGTGGTTGCTGACGCGGCGGTAGAAGCCTTCAATGTGTCGGCGGGTGAGCCCGACCAGAAATGGGCGTTGTTGTTCGATGAACTCGAACTGGCCCCGCGCAAGTTGGTGGAAGAATTGTTGGGTGCCTTGAGAGGCTCTCAACCTCGCCTCCTGTTCAAGCTTTCGCTAGCCCCCGCTAATGATCAATTCGATGTGCTAGAGCACGAACATGCGCCCGTTCCTGGCCAAGACTACGAGCATGTCCCCTTGACTTATGCGCGCAAGCGACCGGCTATAAAGTTCGCGAAAGCTCTAGTGGAAGCCACGCTGGATAGGAATTCCTCGGTTCCAGTGCCTCCGATTGAACGGTTCCTAGGGTCGGGCGATCTTGATTCACGCGAAGAGGTGGATGCAGACGAAATCACCCCCACCCGTGCGTATGACGTCGGATCAAGGCTGTGGCGCACTATGGAGGCGTTACGCATTCGCGATGAATCGTTTGCGGACTACCTGACTGCAAACGAAATCGATCTTGAAAACCTTGAGGTCCTCGATCCAGCACGCCGCGCCGCGCGCCTGCGCAAGATTCGAAACATCGTCGTGGTTCGAGAGTACTTTCGCGCCGACGACGGTAAGCGCCGGTCGCGCAAGAGTTTTGGCCTATATACCGGCGCCGACAGTATCCTCAGTTTGCCGGATGGAAATCCACGAATGATTATTTCCTTAGTTCGCCAGTTGTTTCCGAGAGTCGATACGCCAGCAACCTTGGGCAGGGTCCCGACCGCCCGCCAAAGTGCTGCGATCGAATCCACGTTGTTTAGATTCCTTGCCTTGTTAGATGCTCAGCAGGCAGTTAAAGTCGACGGCAAGTCTGTGGCGCTTATGGAACTCGTTGACAGAGTCGGTGCAGGCCTGGCAGCGAAGATTGTCGAGGAACCCTTTAGCGACAACGTCGCTTTGACACTGCGGGTGAATAACGTGGTAAGGCCCGAGATTCGGGCCTTATTTGTGCGAGGGATCAATGCTGGGGCGTTTGTTCATATACCGCCTCGGCATGGCGGTGATCCGTTGGCAGGCGACATTGTGGGACGGCAGTTCAGGCTATCTCACCTGCTAGCCACAAAATATGGGTTGCCCATTCATTTGACTCCACCTTCTGCCTTAAGTGAACTGCTTCCTATCGACTGGCGCACTGACGCGGGCAGAGCTAGGCGGGGGAGGGCTGCAGAGCATGCGGCTACGCTCTTCGATAGGTAGTTGGGTGATCAGAGTCAAGCGGAGGACGAAGTGCAAGGACAGGTCCAACACGGTGAGGTGCAGAGATCATGACAGTCAGGATGCGTGTCTCTTCCCTTCAACCTGATGAAGTTGGCACCTACGACGCCTTGGTAGCGACGTTAGGATATGAAGAGAGGTCAACCGCTGTCGCGGCGAGGTTGGCGTCACGATGTAGCCGGATTTGGGCCTTCGATTATCAGTCTGAGCCGCTGCACAGTTACGAGCGGAATGCGGCTTTCTTCGCGCCGTACGACATCATTCGTGAATCGCCGAGTGCATATCGAAAAAGCCTCGGTGAACTGATTCGTTTGGTTCGTGACAGCCTTGCTCGGGATGAATCTACCGGTGAACGTGTGACTCCTCGAATTGCGGTTGATATCTCAAGCATGGATCGCGATCGGCTTGCGAGGACAGTATTGGCGTGTACTGAGGATCAATCTGAGCCGATCCGAGTCGATTTTTACTACGCGTTCGGCGAGTTTGTTGACGATTTAAGAGGCAGCGAAGGGCCCGTCTTAGTGAATCGGCCGATGGAAGGCATGGAGGGATGGTCCTCGGACCCTGACTCCGCGGTCGTTTGTGTCCTGGGTCTTGGGTTCGAACAGACGTTGGCGACTGCCGCGATCGAGACGATTGAACCCAGGCAGACCGTTGTCCTGCTCCCTCAGGGAGAGGACGCTCGCTATGACGCTGTAGTCCACGAAAAAAACGCTTCGCTGTTGCGCTCGGGAGCCGTCGATACAGTTCACAATTATGCTGTCGGCGACATGCGACAGACCGTGGTGGATCTGAACGCGAGCATAAGTACTTGGTCCCGCGCCAATCGCGTAGTGGTCGTTCCATTAGGCCCGAAGCCTTTGGCTTTGGCGGCGATTCTTGTGGCAGTAGCCAATGAGCATAATGTGACGGTCTGGAGAATGTCTGCGGACGATCGCCGCGCGGCGGAGGAGCGGCGTGCAACGGGAACTATCGTCGGGCTTTGTGTTTCTGTGGAGCCCGCACCACTGTGAGCAGTATTCGGTATATGGGAACGAAGAAGTTCCTCATCCCAGAGGTGCATCGCTACCTAGCAGCCCGTGAATCTCCGGCAAGTCGTTTCGTTGATCTATTCGCTGGCACTGGGGCTGTGGCTGCATCGCTTGTTAACGACGTTAAGGTGACATGCAACGACGCTCTCTCATTTCCATCCGTTATTGCTCGGGCTACCTTGCTCCAAGGGACTGGGTGCACGAGCGCGCGCGCTCGACTCGCGCTGGTGGCCGAAGCCCGCAGCCGTTATGTCTCCGCTTCGCACGATTTTGCTGATCAGATCGTGCGAGAGGACGCGGCCCTGGCAATGGGTGCTCGGAGTACCCACGAATTGATCCTCGAGGCAGTGCATCCGGGTAATAGTGAGGATGCTGTCGCGCGTTCTAGGCGGGCGGCAGCTGCCGAAAATTACCAGTTGGTCGCCATTTACTTTTCGAGTGGCTATTTCTCAACTCGGCAGTCGGTGGCGCTGGACTGCATCCGAGACGTCCTCGACGAGTGGTATCCCTCTGTTGCATCTGATTCAGGTCCTTGGAGCCAGGGTTCCCCCCGGGATCTGTTCTTGGCTGCTTGGTTGACTACCGCATCTATAACCATCAATAGTCCAGGTCATACGGCGCAGTTCCTGTCGGCCAGGACTGAGACAGGCTATGTGCGAGTCCGAAGGAATTGGATGCGGGACGTCTTTGATGTCTACGAGCAAGTGTTGTTGAGTACCGTTTCGTTAGGCAGGAGTGCATGGAGGCGCGGAAATCGCGTCATGCAAAGCGACGCAATGAGCATTCCAAATCCGGCTCATTTCGGATGGAACGCGAACACGGTCTTGTATGCGGATCCGCCCTATACCAAGGATCATTACAGCCGCTTTTACCATGTACTGGAGACAATGACAGCGTATGACTATCCGAATTCTTTCGGGGTTGGAAGGGTTCGGTCTGATAGGCATCTGAGCGATTTTTGTTATCGATCGAGGGTATCTGAAGCGTTCGCCAGTCTTGGCCGCTTGGCGGCATCGTCGGGATCTGAACTTCTCGTCAGTTATCCCAGTGATGGGCTCATCTCTGAGACGGAATTGGACGAGACTCTTGGTGTTCATGGTGGTCTCAAGCGTTTTGCAAGACTCGACCGTTCGCATTCGACGATGGGTGGGTCCAAAGGGAGCCAGCGAAAGTCCACGGTCGAGAATCTGTACTTATTGCAGCCCCAGTAGGGCGGCGAAACAGTAAGACTGTGAGGGTGTGGGGGGCGGTTTGGCCCGTCCGCGCTTGAGTGGGTTGCTCCGTTGCGTCGCAAACGCAGTCTGTACGTCAGATCTCATCCCTCCCTTCGCGACCTGCCTTCTCGTGACCCCGTTGAGCATGTGCTATCGGCGGTGGCTCAAATGGTGGCTGGAAGCGCAGCTCTACCCTCTATGGGCGCCTCCGTCGCCCTGTCCAGCGGGGCGAGGGACCCAAGGCTTTGCGTTGGTCGCGATGGTCCGGTGGTTCTTGCCCCCTGAGTGGCGTCGTTATATGCCAGGCGATGGGGAGAGCATGTTGAGCTGGTCATTGGAGCGGTCCGAACACCTCATGCGCCCAACCGGGCGTCGAGCCCGCCATGTCCAGGCGGTGACGAGGCTGGCCGCGAGCGTGGGACACGCCTTCGGTCCGGAACGGGATCTGCTTGTGGCGGCTGCGGCTTTGCACGACATCGGGTATTCGCCGGTCATCGCAAACACGGGATTTCATCCCCTTGACGGCGCGCGAGTCGTCCGTGAGGCGGGCTGTGAGGATCTTGCCTGCCTGGTCGCCCATCATTCGGGGGCACGCAACGAAGCGAGGTTCCGTGGCATCTCGGGTTATTGCGATGAGTTTCCCTTCGGCGACACCGATCTCGACCGCGCGTTAACGTACTGCGACTTGACGACCGGCCCCGACGGCCGCCGAGTAAGGCTTGAGGACCGTATCGCCGAGATCCAAGAGCGCTATGGTCCTGAGCACGTTGTCTCTCAGGCGATCAGGTACGGCACTCCAGAGTTCGAACAAGCGCGCGACTGTACGGAGCGTCGTCTCGCAGCGGCGGGTGTGTGTCGGTGCTGCTCGAGTTGGGCGTCCCGCCGCGGACCGTGATGGAGATCGTGGGGCATTCGGCGCTGGAGATGACGATGAACGTCTACGGGCACGTGAACCTCAGCGCCAAGAGGGAGGCTCTGGACCAGGTCGGGAAGCTCTTCGAGGAGGGGGCGTGACCAGGTGATCGGGGTCCAGTTGTGGTCAGAAGTTGTGGTCACCGGGCGCGGACGCGACAGCGCGAATAAACCGTGGCCTGCTGGAGAAACACAAAACCGCAGGTCACGTGGTGTGACCTGCGGTTTTGCTGGATGTACGCCATCAGGGACTTGAACCCCGAACCCGCTGATTAAGAGTCAGCTGCTCTGCCAATTGAGCTAATGGCGCATGCCGGTGAAGCGAGAGCAACACTACCAGCGGCCCTCAGGGGCGACAAATCAGCCCCCCTCAGGCGGTCCCGCCAGGCTCCAGCCGGGCCCCGGGGGCGACGCGGACGCCCTGCCCCACCCGGGTGTCGATGCCGAGCAGGACCAGGTCCTCATCGCGCGCCAGGCGGGCGGACGGCAGCTCGCCGACGCGGGAGTCGGACTCGATCTCCGCCCGTTCGTCCACGATCGAGGTGCTGACCGTGGCCCCCCGGCGTACGACGGTGTCGGCGAACAGCACGGAGTCCTCGACGACCGCCCCGGCCTCCACGACCACGCCGGGACCGAGCACGCTGCGGCGTACCGTGCCGGCGACGTCGGCTCCGGGGGCCAGCAGGCTGTCCTCGACCCGGGCGCCCGGGCGGACCCGGGAGGCCCACCGGTCGGGCCAGTGGGTCAGCACCGGGCGGTCCGGGTGGTCGAACACGTCGACCTCGCCGGCCAGCAGGTCCCGGTGCCCCTGCAGGTAGGCATCCGGTCGCCCCAGGTCCCGCCAGTAGCCGGGCAGGGGAGCGGCGCGCGCCGCGCCGGCCGCCACCAGGGCCGGCAGCAGGTGCTCGCCGAAGTCGCCGATGCCGCTGTCAGCGTCGTCGCTGCGGCCCGCCAGCTTCGCCCGGAGCGCGAAGAGCTGCTCCAGCAGCGGTGCGGTCTCGTAGAGGATCACCTCGGTGGCCACCACGCCGGTCGACGGCCGTGCCGGCTTCTCCGCGACCCCCGTGATCCGGCCGTCCGAACCGGCCTCGATGACGACGTTGTGGGAGGCCTCCTTCTTGGTCACCTCCGCGGTCATCACCGTCACCGCCGCCCCCGAGGACTGATGCTCGGCGATCGCGTCGCGCAGGTCGGCGTTGAAGATGTGGTCCGCGCTGGTCACCACCAGCGTCCGGGCGGCCCGGCCCTCCAGGTCGTGGGCCATCCGCAGCAGCAGGTCCCCGTTGCCGAAGGCGAACCCGTCCTCCGAGGCCGGCCCGCTGCCGGTCTGCGGCACGATCCGGCGGAACCCGCGACGGCCGGCGTCCAGGTCCCAGGGCCGCCCGCCGGAGAGGTACTCATCGATCGAGGCCACCTGATACTCCAGGGACACCCAGACGTCCCGCAGCCCCGAGTGCACCATGCTGCTCAGCGCGAAGTCGATCAGCCGGTGGGAGCCGGCGTACGGCAGCGCGGGTTTGGCGCGCTCCCGGGTCAGCACGTCCATCCGCGACCCCTGGCCGCCTGCCTGCACCACTGCGAGCACGTCTTGTCTCATGGACCAACCGTAGGGGGCGCCGCAAGGCTCACAGCGACTCCAGCACCGCCTGCGCCGCGTTGTGCCCGCCCAGACCGGAGACGGCGCCGCCGCGGCGCGCCCCGGAGCCGCACAGCAGCACCGACTCCACGTCGGTGGCCACCCCCCAGCGCTGGCCCGGATCGTCCAACCGCGCGCGGTTGGAGGCCCAGGGCCACTCCAGGTCCCCGTGGAAGATGTGCCCGCCGGGCATCGCCAGGTCGGACTCCAGGTCCTGGGGGATCTTCGCCTCCAGGCACGGCCGCCCCTCCGCGTCGGTGAGCAGGCACGACTCGATCGGCTCGATCAGGTGCTCGTTGAGCGAGGCCAGCGCGCGCTCCACCGCCAGGGCGCGGGTCGCCTCGGGGTCGTCGGCGAACAGCGGCTCGGGGGTGTGCAGCCCGAAGTAGGTCAGGGTGTGCGCTCCGGTCCCGGCCAGCTCGCCCAGGACCGAGGGGTCGGTGAGGGAGTGGCAGTAGACCTCGCCGGGCAGCACCGAGGGCAGGCGTCCCGCGGCCGCGTCGGCGTACGCCGTCTCGAGCTGGCTGAGGTCCTCGGACAGGTGCAGGGTCCCGGCGAACGCCTGTGCCGGGTCGGCACCGGACCTCAACGCCGGCAAGCGTTTCAGCAGCAGGTTGATCTTGAGCTGCGAGCCGACCGGCTTCATCACCTCGTCGTGGTCCTCGCCGAGCAGGATGCTGAGCACCCAGGGCGCGACTCCCGACAGCACCCGGCGGCAGGTGACGGTGTGCTCGCGCTGCCCGTCGTGCCAGGTGACCTCGGCGCCCTCGGCGCCGGCGGCGATGCCGCTCACCCCGGCGCCGCGGAGGATCTGCGCGCCGGCCTCGGAGGCCGCCCGGGCCAGCGCGTCGGTGACCGCGCCCATGCCGCCCACCGGCACCCGCCACTCGCCGGTGCCGTTGCCGAGCAGGTGGTAGAGGAAGCAGCGGTTCTGGATCAGCGACTCATCGTGCAGCGAGGCGAACGTGCCGATCAGGGCGTCGGTGGCCACGACCCCGCGCACCGTGTCGTCGGAGAACCGTCGTTCGATCGCGGCGCCCAGGGGAGTGGTGACCAGGTCCTGCCACAGCTGCGGGTCGACGCCGGCGGCGACCTCGCGCTCCAGGGGCAGCGGCTGGAGCAGGGTCGGCGCCAGGCTCCGGGTGAGCTCCCCGACCTCGCCGTAGAACTGCTGCCAGGCGGCGTACTCGTCGTCGCCGCCGGTCAGCTCGCGGAACGACACTCGGGTTGCCTCGCCCTCGGGACGCTCCACCAGCAGGCCCGAGCTGCGCCCGCCCCGGCGGTACGGCGTCCAGGAGGCGGTCTCGCGCGAGACCAGTCGGATGTCGAGGTCGAGGTCGGCGACCAGCTGCTCCGGCATCAGGCTGACCAGGTAGGAGTAGCGGGAGAGCCGGGCGGGCTGGCCGGAGAACGTCTGGGTGGAAATCGCGGCACCGCCGGTGTGGGCCAGCCGCTCCAGCACCAGCACCGAGAGGCCGGCCCGGGCCAGGTACGCCGCCGCCACCAGACCGTTGTGACCGCCGCCGACCACGACGACGTCGTAGTCATTTCTAGTCATCGAATTGGTCACTCGGTCAACCTATGTCACCCGATCGGTGACCAGACGGGTGATTCCATTCGCGACCGTCACCGGCGAGTTTAGGGTCCGAACAGAAGCCCGGGAGACCAGACAGGACAGAGGAGGCGCGGGTGAACCGACGTAGGCCCATGGGCCTTGCCCTGCTGCTCCTGCTGTTCGCCGTCGTCGGCTACTACGTGCTGTGGGTGCAGCCCAACCAGGCCCGCGTCGTCGAGGCCTTCCCGGTCGGGCTGATCGCCGGGATCTTCGTGTGCACCCGTCGCCGGGCGTGGCCGGTCATGGCCGTGCTCGTCCTGGCGCTCAGCACAGGTCTCTACATGGCCAACGGCCGGGAGCTCCTGGTGGCGCTGGCCTGGTCCGTGGGCGCCTGCGCCGGCGCGTGGGTCGCGGCCACGGCGGTGACTCGCGGCGGGACCCACCGCCCGGCGCTGTTGACCGAGCGGGACCTGACGCACTTCATCACCGGAGGCTTCCTCGCCGCGCTGCTCTCCGCCCTGCTCATCACCGCCTTCAACGAACCACTGCAGGTCAGCACCCCCCAGGTGGTCTTCCCGGCGGTGTTCCTGCCGCACTTCGCCTCCTACCTGGTGCTGCTGCCGCACTTCATGGGGCGGCCCCGGTTCCCCGGGGTGGCGCCGCTGAGCGAGCGCATCCTGCAGTGGGTGCTGACGGTGCTCTACACCCTGGTCGCGTTCTCCCCGCTGAACCTCGGTCCCAGCATCGCGTTCGCGATCATCCCGTTCCTCGGCTGGTCGGCGCTGCGGGCGCCGATGCGGGAGACCATCGTCCAGCTCCTGGTGGTGGGCACCATCGCCCACTCGATGACCATCCAGGGCCTGGGTCCCTTCGCCACCGGCGACGACACCACCTCGACGCGCTCGGAGCTGCTCGGCGCCGGCGTCGGGTTCTTCGTCATCGCGTGCGCCCTCACCGCCATCCCCTTCGCCCTCGCCGTCGGGGTGCAGCGCCGGGAGAGCTGGCAGGCCCGGCGCGAGCAGGCAAAGGTGCAGCAGCTGGTGCACAGCGCCTCCGGCATCGCGATCATCGGCACCGACCGCACCGGACACATCGACATGTTCAACCCCGGCGCCCAGTCCGTCCTGGGCTACTCCGCCGAAGAGGCGATCGGCCGGCAGCCCTCGATGTTCCACTCCCAGGCCGAGATCGAGCGCCTGGCCGCCAAGCTGGGCATCCAGCCGCGCTTCGACCTGGTGGCCCTGGAGCTGGCGAACCCCAAGTACGCCGGTTTCGACGTGGAGTTCATCCGCAAGGACGGCAGTGTCCGGACCCTCCAGCTCAGCATCTCCCGGATGCTGGACGCCTCCGGGCGGACCATCGGCTTCGTCAGCACCGGCGAGGACGTCACCCGGCGCGTGCAGCAGGCTCGGGCCCTGGAGGACGCGCTGGCCGCGGAACGGCTCGCGGTGGAGAACCTGCGCGAGATCGACCAGGTCAAGGACGCCTTCGTCTCCGGGGTGAGCCACGAGCTGCGCACCCCGATCACCAGCATCCTGGGCTATCTGGAGATGCTCGAGGAGGGCGGCTTCGGGCCGATGCAGCAGGGTCAGGTGCAGGCGCTGGGCCGGGTCAAGGGCAACAGCCGCCGGCTGCTCTCCCTGATCGACGACCTCCTGACCCTGTCCCGCATCCAGGACGGCAGCCTCGCGGTCGCCACCTGCCAGCTGGACCTGCGCGACGTGGTCACCGGTGCGCACGAGGAGATGACACCGGGCCTGCAGGCCGCCGGCATCGAGTTCTCCTGCTCGGTCCCCGACGAGGAGGTCTTCGTGGTGGGCGACGAGGAGCGGCTGGGCCGGGTGCTGGTCAACCTGCTGGGCAACGCCGCCAAGTTCACCGACCGGCTCGGCAAGGTCGACCTCACCCTCTCGGTCGAGGGCGGGACCGCCGTGGTCGCCGTGCGCGACACCGGCATCGGCATCCCGTCGTCGGACCAGGCCAAGCTCTTCGACCGGTTCTTCCGCTCCAGCGTGGCCCACGAGCGGGCCATCCAGGGCAGCGGTCTGGGGCTCTCCATCGCGCGGGCCATCGTGGAGACCCACGGCGGGCGCATCGACGTGGAGTCGGGCGAGGGGGTCGGCTCCACCTTCCGGGTGCGACTGCCTCTGGAGGGCCAGGAGCCGGTGGGCGTCCAGGACCAGCTCGCCGAGCTGGGCGATCCGACGTACGACGACGAGCCCGGCGACGTCCTCGCCTCCTGAGCTGGAGAACGAGAAAGCCCCTGACCCGCATCTGTGCAGGTCAGGGGCTTCTTCGCATGGGGTGAACGACGGGACTTGAACCCGCGACATCCGCGACCACAACGCGGCGCTCTACCAGCTGAGCTACGCCCACCATGAGGCCCCGACACTGCCGGGGCCGAGGAAAGTGTAGCGGTATCAGCTCGGCTGGTCGGAATCGGGGACGGTCTCGGCCTGCTCCGCGTGCAGACCCGTCAACGTGCCCGCGTAGCGGGCCGCGATCTCGCGCGCCTTGGCGGTGTCGGGACCGGGCTCCGGCACGAACACGGCCTCGCGGTAGTAGCGCAGCTCCTCGATGCTCTCCTGGATGTCGGCCAGGGCGCGGTGGTTGCCGCGCTTGGCCGGGGAGGCGAAGTAGGCGCGCGGGTACCAGCGCCGGGACAGCTCCTTGATGGAGGAGACATCCACGTTGCGGTAGTGCAGGAAGCCCTCGAGCAGCGGCATGTCCCGGGCCAGGAAGGCACGGTCGGTGGCCACCGTGTTGCCGGCGAGCGGGGGACGGCTGCCGTCGGGGCAGTGCTCGCGGATGTAGGCCAGCACCTGCTCCTCGGCCTCGGCCATCGCCATGCCGCCGTCCAGCTCCAGGAGCAGCCCGGAGGTCTCGTGCATGGAGCGGACGAAGTCGATCATCTGCTCCAGCGCCTCCGGCGGGGGCTTGATGACGACGTCGACGCCCTCACCGAGCACGTTGAGATCGAAGTCGGTCACCAGGGCGGCCACCTCGATCAGGGCGTCGGCCCGCAGGTCCAGCCCGGTCATCTCGCAGTCGATCCACACCAGTCTCTCGTTCACGAACGGTCACACTACTGCGCGGTCCCGAGAGCGTGGCCATGCTCACCTCGCCAAAGGTGGGGGATTCAGTTCTGATTCAGGCTTCGGGCCTAGGGTGCTGGGTGTGGAGTGGCTGCGGACGACCCTGAGGAACGGTGGGAGGACCAGCGGTTGGTGGCCGTGGTTCGGCACCCTCCTGCGGCTGGTCACCGGCGGCGTGTGGTTGGTGGCCGGAGGGCTCAAGATCGCCGAGCCCTGGGAGAGCGTCCGGGCGGTGCGCGCCTACGAGATCCTCCCCGAGTCGGTGGTGCCGACGGTCGGTCACCTGCTGCCCACCCTCGAGGTCGTCGTCGGTGCGTGCCTGGTGCTGGGTGCGCTCACCCGGCTGAGCGCGGCCCTCTCCGCAGGCCTGTTCGTGGCGTTCGTGATCGGCATCGTCTCGGTGTGGGTGCGCGGCATCGAGATCGACTGCGGCTGCTTCGGCGGGGGAGGGGCCAAGGAGGGTGCCTCCTCGGCGTACCCCCTGGAGCTGGCCCGCGACGCCGCGCTGCTCCTGGCCTCCCTGTGGCTGGTGGTGCGCCCGCGCACCCGGCTGGCCCTGGACAACCTGATCTTCTCGCCGGTTGAGCGAGATCCTGAAAGGAACGACGATGGCGAAGAACACCCCCAAGAAGAACTCACCGGGCGCTCGAGCTGAGGAGCGCGAAGCCGCGGCGGCCAAGCGCGCCGGCCGCCAGGACCGCAAGGAGCGTGCCGCCGCCGCGCTGGCCGCTCGACAGAAGGCGCGCAAGCGCAAGGAGCGGCTCAGCATCGCCGCGGTCGTCGTGGCGGTGCTGCTGGTCATCGGCGGGATCACGCTCTGGCAGATGAACGAGAGCGACAAGCGCGCCGACGCGGAGCCGCCGGCGAACGCTGTCGACGACTACGCCCTGGCGGTCGGTGACCCCGAGGCCCCGCACACCGTGGAGATCTACGAAGACTTCCTCTGCCCCGCCTGCGGTGTCTTCGAGGGCCTCTCCAACGAGACCCTGGCCAAGGCCGCCGAGGACGGCAAGGTCTACGTGAAGTACCTGCCCTTCGAGCTCCTCAGCCAGTACGGCGACTACTCCAAGGAGGCGGCGAACGCCTTCGCAGTGGTGCTGGACACCTCCGGCCCCGAGGTCGCCAAGAAGTTCCACGACGAGCTCTTCGCCGACCAGCCCTCCGAGAGCGGGGGCCAGCCCGACACGGACTGGCTGGTGAAGAAGGCCGTCGAGGCCGGTGCGGAGGAGTCGGAGGTCCGTCCCGGGATCGAGGACATGAAGTTCGAGTACTGGGTCGACAACGCGACCAAGAACGCCGAAGAGGCCAAGGTCCAGGGCACGCCGACGATCCGGCTCGACGGCGAGGACGTGGCGGGCGCCGACTACAACGAGGTGCTGGCCAACATCATGTCGGCGATCGGCTGATGCAGGTCGAACGCGTCCAGAAGTGGGTGATGTCGGCGCTGATCCTGACCACCGCGGCCCACTTCGCCGGGGGGCTGGTGATCCTGGCGCTCACCGTGAAGAACCCCGAGGCATTCCCGGTCCTGACGGCCATCGCGGTGATCATCTCGGCCCTGGCGATCGCTGGGACGCGGGTGCTCAACGAGCTGCCGATCCTCACCCCCTGGCTGGTGACGGCCCTGCTGCCGCTGGCCGTCGGGCTGTACTTCCACTGACGTGCCAGACTCCGCCGGGTGAGCATCTCCTCCTTCATCGCAGGCCTGCCCAAGGCGGAGCTGCACGTCCACCACGTCGGCTCCGCCTCGGAGCGCATCGTGGGCGAGCTCGCGGCACGTCACCCGGGCACCGTGCCCAGCGACCCCTCCGGGCTCCGGGCGTTCTACGAGTTCCGCGACTTCGCCCACTTCATCGAGGTCTACCTCGCCGTGGTCGACCTGATCCGGACCCCGGAGGACGTCCGCCTGCTCACCTACGAGGTCGCGCGCGAGATGGCCCAGGGCCAGCAGGTGCGGTACGCCGAGCTCACGTGCACGCCGTACACCTCGGTGCGGCCGCACGAGGCCGACCGGGGGATGCCCATCGAGGCATACACCGAGGCCATCGAGGACGCACGGGTGGCGGCCGAGCGCGACTTCGGTCTGGTGCTGCGGTGGATCTACGACATCCCCGGCGAGGCGGGACTGCCCGCGGCGGAGGAGACGCTGCGCTTCGCCCTGGACCACGCACCTGCAGGACTGGTGGGCTTCGGGCTCGGCGGCCCCGAGATCGGCGTACCCCGGCCGCAGTTCCGGCCGCACTTCGACGCCGCCCGGGCCGCCGGTCTCAGGTCGGTCCCGCACGCCGGTGAGACGACCGGTCCCGAGACGGTGTGGGACGCGATCCGGCTGCTCGGTGCCGACCGCATCGGGCACGGCACGACCGCGGCCCAGGACCCTGAGCTGCTGGCGTTCCTGGCCGAGACCGGGATCCCGCTGGAGGTCTGCCCGAGCTCCAACATCGCCACCCGCGCGGTGGCCTCGCTGGCCGAGCACCCGATCACCGCCTTCCGCGACGCCGGTGTCCGGTTCAGCATCAACTCCGACGACCCGCCGATGTTCGGCACCACGCTGAACCGGGAGTACGAGATCGCCGCCGACCTGCTGGACCTGGACGAGGCCGGGGTGGCCGAGCTCGCGCGTGCCGCGGTACTCGCCTCCTTCGCCCCCCAGGACGTCCGGGCCCGGGTGCTCGCGGAGATCGACGACCACCTGGTCAGCGCGACCGCCGGAGCCTAGGCGTCCTCGGGTCGGCAGCCCCCGCGGTACGCCGTACCGTGAGCGCCATGAGCAACGACCTCCCCGACCTGCGGACCATGCGTGAGCGGATGCTCGCCGGCCAGCCGTACGTGACCGACAGCGAGATCGCCGCAATGACCGCCGCGGCGCAGCAGCGGATGGCTGCCTACAACGCCTGCGACCCGACCGACGCGGTGGGCCGGCGAGGCCTGCTGGAGGAGCTGCTCGGCGAGGTGGGGGAGGAGGTGGAGGTGCGCTCCCCGGTGTACGTCGACCACGGCGACCGGATCAGCATCGGGCCCCGCACCTTCGTCAACTTCGGCCTGACCGCCCTGGACGTCGCCCCGATCACCATCGGGGCCGACGTGCAGATCGGTCCGCACGTGCAGCTGCTGACCCCCACGCACCCGCTGGACGCCCAGCAGCGCAAGGACAAGTGGGAGAGCGCGGCCCCGATCACCATCGGTGACAACGTGTGGCTGGGCGGGGGCGTCATCGTCTGTCCCGGCGTGACCATCGGCGACAACACGGTGGTCGGCGCCGGCGCCGTGGTGGTCAGCGACCTGCCGGCCGGGGTCCTGGCGGTGGGCCAGCCCGCCAAGGTGATCCGTCACCTCTGATCGACCCGGAGACTTCCCCAATTTTGGTCCCAATCCGTACTCCTCGCTGCCGTCGAACCACATGCGTAGGAGGGCGCATCGGGCGGCCCTCGGCACAGGGAGGAACTCCATGAAGATCCGTACCGTCGCAGCAACGCTGCTGACCACCGCACTGCTCGGAACCGTCGCTGCGGTGCCGGCCCAGGCCGCCGAGGGCGCCCAGCCGCTCGGCAACCGCAGCCTGGCCGAGGTGCTCACCTCGGACGGCAACCAGTTCGACCGCAACGCCGGTGACTACGACATCCTCACCGAGGCCGTGCTCGCGGTCCTCGCCGCCAAGCCGAACAGCCCGGTCAGCGTCCTGGCCGACGGGGACGTCGCGCTGACGGCGTTCGTGCCCAACGACCTGTCCTTCCGGCTGCTCGCCAAGGACCTGACCCGCAAGTGGCAGTTCGGATCCGAGAGCGACGTCTTCAACACCCTCGTGAACGCCGTCGGCGTGGACGCCATCGAGCAGGTGCTGCTCTACCACGTCGTGCCCGGCGCCACGATCGACTCGGGAACGGCGCTGCGCTCCGACAACGCCGCGCTCACCACGGCGCAGGGTGCGTCCGTCACGGTCGACGTCGTGTTCCCCAGGTTCAAGATCGTCCGGCTCAAGGACAACGACCGCAACGACATCGACCCGTTCCTCGACCCGACCGCGCTGGACATCAACAAGGGCAACAAGCAGATCGCGCACGGCATCTTCCTGGTGCTGCGCCCGCTCGACCTCTGAGCGGATGACATGACGTCGAGGCCGGACCCTTCACGGGTCCGGCCTCGTCGTACGTCCCGGGCGGGACAGGTGCGCCCCCGACAGGATTCGAACCTGTGACCGGCGGATTAGAAGGCCGCTGCTCTATCCAGCTGAGCTACGGAGGCGGGGGGTCGGGGGTTACATCGGGATAACATCGGGATAAACATCGGGATAACCCGACTGTAATTCCGGTGTTGCCGACCCTTGGCGAGCAGTCTAGAGGAGGCACGGACTTGACGGGGCGAGCTGTGTGTCGGGGGGCGATGCCTCACATGCCCGCTACATGAAGCGGCTCAGCCACCCGAACCTGGTCGAGGTCTACAAGTACGACGAAGACAGCAACGAGTACCGCATGGAGTACTACGACGAGACCCTGCGCGACTACATCCGCAAGCGCAACAGCACGCTCGAGTCCGCCGTCCGTAAGAAGATCGCCCTCTAGTTCTTCAGCGCCGTCAGCTACCTACACCGCCAGGGCATCCTCCACCGTGACATCAGCCTGCAGAACATCTTCCTCCGCGTGTACGGCTACGGCGAGGTCCATGTCAAAGTCTCGGACTTCCGCCTCGCCAAGGACCAGTCTCAGGCGTTCACCCTGACCAACACCGACATGCGCGAAACCATTCGCGACCCCATGCTCGCCTCGTTCAAGGACTACGGCGTCGCCAACCAGCCGGGGCGGGCCCACCCTTCGTTTGGGTCAAGCAAAGGTTTTGGCCTTGGACCTTGCCACGCTCGTTCCATGTGTGCGCACTATGACCCACACATTTCCTGTCGCCACCGTGGCGGCCTTCTCGGGGGAGCCATTGTGGCCGTTGTTTCTGGGCGCGCGCCCGCAGCAGCCGTCGTCGTCTCGACAATCGCCCTGGTCTTTTCCTCGGTCTCGGTGCCGACGGCGACCTCGGCAGCCAGCCCGCCCGCGGCGGCGGTGAAGCTCGCGCCCCAGTTGACACCGCCCGCGGCGACGAAGAGGGGCACCGCGTCGACGGCGCAGGGGGCCCGGGGGTTGACGGCTGCTCAGGCGGGGGTGGCGCCGGCTCGCACAGCGGAGCAGGCGGCTGAGGCCGCTGCCCAGGCGGCCGAGCAGGGCGCGTGGCAGGCGTCGGCGCCGGGGTTGCCGTCCTCGTGGACACCGGGTTCGGCCGTCACCACGCGGGTCACGGTACTGAACAGCTCGGGGCAGGCGTGGCCTGCGCAGTTGCAGTTGTCGTACCGCTGGACGGCCGTCGGTGGCACCGCGGACGTCTCACCCAGCGGCCGGGCCTACGTGCCGCTGGGTCGGGGTCTCGCCTCGGGGGAGTCGGTGACCCTCGCCCTGCCCGTGAAGGCACCCCAGGGTGTCGCGGGCGTCCGCTCGACCTACGACCTGTTTCTGGACCTGTGGGACGGCACGCGGTGGTGGTCCCAGACGAGCCCGCCGGTCGCCACCACGACGCGCCCCGGCGCCGCGTGTGGGATGGTCGCCCTAGGGTTGCTGTGCCCCGAACGCGTGGTTGAGAGCGCGACGTCGAATGGCCTGGGCCTGGAGAAGTTCTTCACTTTCGCCGGCGAGGCGACCGGAGGGGGCACAGCGGCGCTGACCAACCTGCACAACGGCAACCTGGTGTGGTCCTACGACGCCTGGCAGAACCCGTCGGTCGGCGTGTCCACGTTCGTGCGGCTGGCTTACAACAGCCTGGACAGCAGCAATCCCGGGACCGGGCAGGGTTGGTCGGTGCAGACCTCGACGCTGACCCGGCTCGGAAGCGCGCTATCGGTCCCTGGCAGCGGAGTGGCCGCCCCGCCACAGTCGATGCGGTTCGTCGACGGTGACGGAACGTCCCATGAGTACCGCTTGGGCGAGGGATCGACCGCGTCGCTGTGGGTCTACCGGCGCCCCGCCGGTGTGCCGCTCGCGCTGACCCGGGACCTGACCCGGCCGCTGGAGAGCCAGTGGATCTTCACCCGACCTGACGGCACCCGGTTCTTTCACAGCCAGACCACTGGCCTGCCGACCGCGGTGGAGGATCGCAACGGCAACACGCTGACCTTCACCCATGACGCGACCGGGAAGCTCGTAGCGGTCCGGGACACCAAGGGGCGCACCACGCTGACGCTGGGATGGTCAGCCGGGCGCCTGCAGTGGCTGCGGGACCTTTCGGGGCGCGCCCTGCGCTTCGGGTATGACGCGGGTGGCCGCCTGACCACGCTCCAGGACGGCGGGCCGTTCGACCCGACGACTGGTGCCTTCGCAGGCGAAGCCGCAATCAAGAGGTTCCAGTTCGCCTACGCAGATAGCGATACGCCTGGCGCTGGCCAGTTGCAGTCTGTCACCGACCCCCGCGACGGCACCAGCACCATCGACTACGGCAGCAGCGACCAGGGCCAGCCAGGTTGGGTGCATGCCGTCAGGGACCGCGGTGAGCGCGCCACCTACGTCGAATATGAAGTCAGTGCCAGCCAGACCGCGCAGCTCGCGCGGGTGGAGGATCACGTGTCCGGAACGAACGTGGTCACCACGTACCGGATGGACGGGTTCGGCCGCACCACCAGCGTCAAGGACGCGAATGCGTACTCCACCGGTGCCCAGGACCTCACCCTGCTCGGTTGGGATGCCGACCACAACGTGGTGGCGCTGACCGAGCCGAACGGCGCGGTGTCGCGGTGGCAGTTCGACCCGGCCACCGGGTACCCGCTCCAGGTACGCGACGCCGAGGCGGTGCGCACCGAGGGCCCGGCCACGGTCTTGACCTACACCCGGCTCGAGACGGCGCCGGGCAAGCCGACGGTGCTCGCCTCGATCACCACTGCACAGGGGCGGCCATCTCGATTCGCCTACGACACCCGCGGCAATCTGACGTCGGTGACCGACGGTGAGCAGGGCACGACACGGCACACCTACAACGCCGATGGCACGCTCGCTTCCACCCAGGACGCCAACGGGAACCGCACGACGTTCGCAGCGCACGACCCCAACGGCTTCCCGCAGGCCATCACCGACGCCGCGGGGAAAGCGACGCGGTACGTCTACGACGCCCGCGGCAACGTGCTGCAGGTGACTGACGCTCTGGGCCAGGACACCATCGCGGCCTATGACGTGTTCGGTCGGCCTACCTCAACCACGGCGCCGCACGATGGCCAGCGGGTCCGCACTGTCGCCACCGGCTACGACCTCAACGACAACGTCGTCGCCGAGACCGCACCCACGGGCGCTCGGACCGCCTTCACCTACAGCCCGATGGACGAAGTCCTCGAAACCGCCCTCCCCGACAACAACGTCTCCGGGCGCATCATCGAGTACGAATACGACGAGCTCGGTCGGCTCGTCACCGAGGTGAGCCCGCTCGGAGTCGGGATGTCGGGCGACGACTACACGACCCGCTACACCTACGACCGGGTCGGGCAATTGTTGACCGCTCAGGACACCTTCCTCACCAACGGCAGGTACGTCCGCCCCACGACGACCTACTCCTACGACAACGTCGGCAACCTCCGTTCCGTGCTGGATCCCAACAAGACCGCCAGTGCGGCGACGGACCACACCAGCCTGTTCGAGTACGACCTCAACCATCGCCGCATCGCGGCCACCAATGCGGCCGGGCACACCTCCCGCACCGAGTACGACCGGGACGGTCTGGTCACCACCGAAGTCGACCAGGAGGGCCACAAGAAGACCTACACCTACGATCAGGCCGGGCGGGTCACGTCCGAATCAGTCCCGCACACCCCTTCGGGAGCCACAGCCCCGGTGCAGCGGATCACGCGCTACACCTACGACGCGGCCGGCAACAAGCGCAAGGTCACCAAGCCTTCTGGGTTGTTCACCGAGACCTTCTACGACGCCCTGAACCGGCCGGTGAAGACGCACGGCGCTTTCGACCCGGACAAGGAGGTCAGGTACCGCACACCCGCCCGCACGTTCCTGGAGTACGACGCTGTGGGGCGGCTGGTGCGCCAGTCCGAACCCACCTACACGACTCAGGGTCAGGACTGGACGACGTTCGACTACTTCCCCTCCGGGGACATCAAGCGCACTCGCGAGCCGTGGAACCTGGTCACCAGCTACGACTACGACCTCAACGGTCAGCAGACCAGCCGGACCGTGCGGAGCACCGACGACCGGGCCGACCGCACGATGACCTGGGCCTACTACCCGGACGGTTCCCTGAAGTCTCGTGCGGACGCCGCCTCCACGGACCCCGTCACCGTCACCGCAGGTGCCGCCGCTGCCACCAGCAACTCGAAGACGGCCACCAAGGTGAAGGTGCCTGTTGCTGGGGACTACGACGTCTCCGCCGTGTGCGACTCCGCGTCTGCCGAGGCACCCGAGGAGGGCTACCGGGTCGCCAGCGCGGACGGCACCACGACTCTGCGCGCGACCTCCGATAGCTGCACGAAGGGCTACGTCGCGCTCGGGGAGATCAGCCTCGACGCCGGCGTGGAGTACCCGCTCTCCGCAGCGGGGGAGGTCAGGCTGCACATGGCCGCGACCCAGGTCGGACGGTCGGTGGAGTACGCCTACGACGCCAACGGCCAGCAGACCTCGGTCCGCAGCCTCGTCGACGGCACCCTGGCCCACCGCTGGCAGACCACCCGCGACGGCCTGGGCCGCACCCAACGAGTTGAGGAGTTCGCCGGGCAGGACGCCACCACTCCAAGGCGCTGGACTACCTACTCCTACGACCTGGTCGGCAACATGCTCACCTCCTACGCTCAGCGCCCCGACAGCGCCACGACGAACAAGGCCGCCGCCCGCTACACGGAGTACACGTGGGACCCGCGAGACCTCATCCAAACAGTCCGTAGCGGCGCGTCCCCGGCGGACCAGACGCTCAAGACGACCCGGTACGAACACGACGCACGCGGCATGCGGCTCAAGCTGGTCAAGCCCAACGGCAACGTCACCACATACGCCTACTACGAGAGCGGGGAGGCCGCGTCCATCCGGGAGAAGACACCCGAGGGCGACATGGTCTCGCGCCACCTGCTGGCTTACAACGCCGACGGGCAGCGCTCCGAAGACGCCTCACGCCTTCCCGACGCCGCCTCCGGTGCCCCAGCCGGGTCGACTTTGGAGCAGACCGCAACCTACAAGTACACCCCCGCAGGCCAGCTCAAGCTGGTCACGAAGACCGACGACGCAGCCGACGGTCGTCCCGACGCTGGACCCGATGAGAGCTACGCCTACGACGCCGCGGGCAACGTGGAGAAGCAGACCATCGGGGACAAAGCCACCACCTTCACCTACCAGCGGAACCGGCTTACCTCGACGACCTCGGCCGGGGTCACCCTGACCCACCAGTACGACTCCTGGGGCCGCTCCTCTCGCGCCACGACCGCGGACGGCACTGTCGCCAAGCGCTACGAGTACGACGGCTTCGACAGGCTCGTCAACGAGGAGCAGTTCCTCACCAACGGCGCCAGCGACGTCACCACCACACGCAATTACGACGCGTTCGACCGCACCACTACGGAGACCACCAAGGTCCGCACCGCGCCAGCGCGGACCACCCGGTTCGTCTACCTAGGCCTCGCCGACCAGGTCGCAGTCGAGGAGCGGCGCAACGACGACGACTCCTGGGCCATCACCCGCTCCTACGTCTACGGGCCAGACGGTCAGAAGCTCGGCATGGTCCAGACCCCCGTCGAGGGCGGGGCGGGCAAGTCGTTCTACTACGGCAACAGCCCCCACGGGGACGTCGAGACGCTCGCGAACGGCGCCGGCAAGGTCGAAGCGACCTACCGCTACCAGGCCTACGGCGCCCCCGACGAGGTTGGCACCACCGGCCTGGACGCCAAGACCGGCGACCCCGTCGCGGACGCCGAGGTCGTCAACCCCTACCAGTTCAACAGCAAGCGACTCCATGCCGGCACCGGCAAGTACGACATGGGGTTCCGCGACTTCGACCCCGGACTCAACCGGTTCCTCAGCCGAGACTCCTACAACGGTGCCCTGTCCGACATGGCACTCGGCTTTGACCCCTGGAACGCCAACCGCTATGCCTTCGCCGGCGGCAACCCCATCGGAGGCGTCGAGATCGACGGTCACTACGTCGACCCCATCGGCGACGCCGGAGTGAGCAGAAGTAAGAGCGCCGTCAACCCGGACGAGGAACCAGAACCAACCAGACTGGAGACGTTCGGCAGCAACCTCAAGAGTTTCGCCTCCGGTTTCAGCGGAGCGGCGAAGGCGACTGCCGTTGACACCCTCGCGCTCGGCCGCGACAGCCTGATCGGGCCGTGGCACGAGGAGGCCGCAGCTCGCAACGAAGCACGCGGTGATGCACTGCAGTACGCAGTCACGAACCCCAAGGAGACGATCAACGCCGTCGTCGACTCGTGCAAGGCGATGGGGAGCGCGGAATGCTCCGGCGCCGCCACCTTCACCGTGGCGACCGCCTTCGCCGGCTTCGCGAAGGCGGGGCAGATGACTAAGTTCGGGCGCGGGACCGCCGCAAACACGGGTCCAAGAGCGCTCTCAGTCGGACCGTGGGGCCAGAAGATCGTGGATGCCCGCACCCGCTTGCCCGGTTCGTGGGGCCCTGGCACACCGAACGCGAAGGGGGTCGGCACGCGCTGGTTCGACCCCGCCAACAAGGGAAACGGCGTACGGATCGACCAAGGCATTCCCGGTTCGTCCTACGCCTCGCAGCAGGTTGACCACGTAGTTGTCCGCAACGGCGGCCGAATCTTCGGGCCAGACGGCAAGCCCATCGTCGGCCCATTGAGCCAGAACCCCCAGGCGCACATCCCCTTGTCCGATTGGCTCACGTGGTCGTCCTGGAGCACGCCATGAGCGGCATGGTCACATTCCCGGACATGCGGCTGGAGGTGATATCAGCCTTGCGATCGCTCAGCGACCGGCACCATCAGCAGACCCGATGGGGCAAGGTTGAGGAAGGCGTGAATTTCTACGACGACCTGACGCTGAACGTGCACACCCTGTACGACGACTGCATGGTTCTGCCAGAGCCACAGGCCGCCGTGCCGGACGTCATCCACGACTCCGAGGTCCCGGTCTTCCTTGAGTTGGGCAGCGTCCTCGGCCCGATGCTCCAGGACCTCGGGGACGCACCTGATGGCGCCTACATGAGTGATCCGCGTTGGGCCAGCGTTGTGGACGCGGCCGGAGCAGCGCTCGCGGCTATGCAGCAAGCCGACGAAGGACCGGCGCCATGAGCCGCTTCGCTGCAACCTTGTTGGCCCTGATCGCGGCCATGTTCGGTCAGGCACTCTCAGCCTCGACCGCGCTCGCCGCCGCTCCGGATTCGGTAACCGTCTACGTCTATGAAGGCCACCACCACGCTACGGCGATTGGATACACCACCACCGAGCGCGGACCACCGACCTACGCCGACACAACCACTACCACCTTCGACGCCGTCGACCTCCTGTCGCGCGGCGTTTCGGCGTGCTCGGACCGATCCACAACCCTCTCCCGGACGACCTACGACGACCCCTCCGGGTTCGTGCGGGTCGCGCGGGCTGCGGATACGACAACCGAGCCCGCTCGGCGGGTCGACGGGGGTCTGTGCCCGACTCAGTGTTGGCGTGTTGCCGCAAAGACAGGAAACCGTGTCTTCTGGTCAGGGAGCGGAGCGGCCAAGGAGGCAGCAACCACCCACGCGCTCGCTAACGGGTCGAAGACGCTGGAGATGACCAGAGCCGGTCAACTCTTGCAGCGGATACCGCGCGGGAGCATCAACGACCGGATAACGAAGCCTCTGTGGGACATCTCTTCTGCGGTGTTCGCTGGGACTGCGCGCGGTGACGCTCACGTCTTCATCGGCGAAGGTTTCCGAGGGGGCGCCTCGGTATTCGGTCGCATCGAAGGACCAATTCTGAATTTCAAGGGCAATCCGATTTTGCAGCATTATGGGGACGCGTTCTGATGGAAGAGTTCAAGAGGCAGCGGTGGACGGGGTGGATCCGGTCCTCGCAGGGCTACTCAGTGCGAATCGTGGGTCGGAACGACCTCCAATACGTTGACGAGGCTCGACGGTTGGGCCTGTTCGTCGAGCCGCTTGCGAACTACACGGACATAGTCGTCGACACTTCCACGATCCCCGACATGTCAGAACGGTCGCGCGCGGAGCTCATTGACCGACTCCAGCGCGCATTCAGGTTCGCGGGTTGGACGCTGATCGAGTCCGATCGCGACGACATCGAGGACGACTGATGCATACGTGGATAGCTCGGCTCGTCGTGACGGTCTTCGCGACTCTCCTCGGCGCGATGCCACCAGCATGTGCTCTACCGAACACATCGGTGGTCATCACATTCACCTACGACTCCGTGGCCCCGTCCGCTGCAACGACTGCAAGTAGGGCCGTGCGTGGCCCGCCTGTCGAGGCCCACAACCCGAACGTCACCAGTGCCGAGGACCCCGAGTCGAGTGGTGCTTCAGAACGTCCAGGTGGACCCACCGCCGGTGGTGCCTATGACTACGACGGCACGGTTCAGTTCGTGCAGGTCGACAAGACCACCGGTGCGATCGTCGAGCCTGCAAGGACGATCCGAGGGGATCGTTGGTCGCTTCAGCGGTCGCAAGACGCCGCAAACTTCGGACCGAGGAGTCTCGGGGCTGCGCAGCGACTTCGGTACGAAGGGGCCCCGTATCACGGGGCGACGAACCGTGGCCTGAAGAACGCCGCTCCTACGAACGGACAGTCGGCGCTGAACTTCTCTACGCAGGTGAAGGCGACCTCGCCCAGGAGGATTGGCGTCGATCCGGACGCCAATGAGTTCGTCATCTTTGATCAGACTGTTGAAGGTGTCTTCCACGGCCATGCGCGGTCGTGGAGTGAGCTCACCGGCGGGATGCAGAGTGTCCTCCGCAAGGCCGGCATGGTCGATCGTCGCGGGAACATTCTCTAATGGGCGGGATGAACTACCGCGAGCCAGTTCCGGCTACCAGGCGCTCCCTCGGAGATGCGCTGTCGTCCGGAAGCACTGATCGGATCTCTGAGGCGCTCATCGGGTTGGTGTTGACGGATCCGGACCTGCTTTGGCTCCAAGGTCAGTGCTTGGACCTGCTCCACCATGAGGACGACCGTGTCCGGGGGGCTGCCCTAACTTCTCTCGGTCATCTGGCCAGGATCCACGGCCAGATCGACCGTTCGAAAGTGGAGCCTGTTGTGCGGAGCTTCCTGGAGGATCCCGTCCTCGCTGGTCGGGCCGAAGACGCGCTTGACGATTTCGACGTGTTCGCGCCGAACGATGAGTGAGCGGGTGCGCCGTCCGGCGACAGCACAATCGACGATTCCGACCGCTCGTTCGCGGAGCGATTGGCCATTCTCGCGGGTGCTCCTGATCCTGCTGGCTGCCATCTTCGCGGTCTCCGCCGCTGCACTTACCGCAACCACAGCTTCGGCCTCCACGGCCGGCATGGCTGAAACTCGCGTCGGGGCTCACAACGGCGTACTCGACAAGTTCGTCGAGCCGCCGGAAGGCATTCCTGCAGGTCAGCACCTTGGAGAAGGGCTCGCGAGCCGTCAGATCGTGGTGGCTACCGGTGTTGCCGCAAACAGCGGTGACGATGCTCTTCGCGCAGCGCGGGCCGCGCGCGATGCTAAGGCAGCCGAGGTGGGACGGAGCAAGGCGACGGTCACGGGTGGCTACGGACGAGACGGAGTTCCCGTTGCGGGCTGCAACAAGAACCCGACGGCTGCGCCGAGGACGATGTGGCGCGACAGATCGGCGGCGACCCAAGCGACATCAACTTCACAGAAGCAATACGGCCGAGGACCGGTGAGCAAGTCCCGATCTGTGCGCGCTGCCAGGGCACCTACGGGCAGTCCCAATTTCCGCCCAGCACCCTCTTCGATCCCGACGGCCCATGGGGGCGACGATGACCGGCCAGGGCCACGCCCATCCGGACTGGCGTGACCTACGCACCTTGACCGGATCCGCGGAATACGTGCCGGAGGCACTTGACCGGATGCTTACTGCTCTCACAGCCGACGATGCCACTGCGGCATATTGGGAACTCGACAACCGTGTGGTGGTGCAGGGCCAGCTCTTTAGCGCTGCGGAGCGGGTAGCACAGGAGATCGTCGGGCGCATCTGCGGTCGCGACTACACCGACGCTGGCCTTCCACGAGCTGTTGACCTTCTCGTTGAGCTGGCATACGGCGAGCCCGATCAGAGCGAACTCGAACTCGGGAACGATGACTTGGGTCAACGGTGTCGGGAACAGATCGTCGTCGGCCTCAACTGCATCAAGGCGCTGGCATCGTCCGACGACGAGCGGACGCTTCTCGGGATGCTTGACCTCGTCGATCGACTCGACGTGGACACGACTAGCAAGACCGAGTTCCTTTCAAGGCTCCCCGGTCGCAACTGGCCCGACACGGCTCTTCGACGCTTGCGAGAGATTCGATGATCGCCGCCATTGCCCGCGGCCGCGCCCGCCAGGTCGGCTTGTCCTGGTGGGTGCTTGTTGTCTTTGCCTCCTTTGTCGCGGTCCTGGCCACGATCCTGAGCAGCGCATCGGCGTCCGCCGAAACCACGGCCGGGGCTGAAACTCGCGTCGGGGCTTTCAGCGTTGTGGTCGACGTTCCCGTCGGGCCGCCGGAACGCATCGCTGCAGGTCAGCGGCTAGGAAACGAGCCGGTTCGGGTCGTAACCACGGTGGCTACCGGTGTTGCCGCAAACACGGGTCAGAAGTGGGCGTACCGCGGTGTAGGACGCAACCACCCTGGTTACGACGATGCAATGAAGGGCCGGGTGAATCCGCGCAATCCGAACGGCACGGCCACTCCCGAGCAGCACAACCTCGGTAACACCACCGACAGCTCTTACACACCTGGACCCGTGATCCGGCTATCGCGAGGCGGTTCGCTGGCGAGGATGGCGTAGTCCTCCGCGTACCGCGAGGTGGTGGCTCCCCGTACAAGTTTGAGTGGTCGCCAGACGTCTACTACGAGCAGGAAATCCTGATCCGAGGACCGGTGTGCGGAGCTCTGATCTGCTGACATGACCAGATTCCTCGAACCTGACGAACTCCGCCAGATCCTCGCGTCGAGCAGCGACACCATCGCGCAAGAACTCGCTGACCTGCTGGAGGCCACAGACTCGGCCGAACTGATCGCTGTGGAGCCTGCTGCTGCCTCGACGCTGCTTCCGACGTACGAGACGCGACTGGCTGCCGCGGAGGCGGGGCTCGGGCCCCGAACGGAGGGGCTCGCGCCGTTCGTAGCCGCACTGCGTGAGGACCGCACGGTCGAGATGTTCTCGGTCGCTATGGGCAGGACCGTCGGGATTGGACTGCTATCGCTTGACGGCGATCTGGTGGCCATCACCCTGATACGGGCTGGAGGGTAACGGCGTGATCAGACTCTGCGGCGCTGTCCTGCAACTGGTCCTCGCCTGGTTCGTGCTGCTCGGTGCACTGACGTCGCCCGCATCCGCCGACGTCGTTCCGCCGACTTCGCAGGGTTCGGTCTTCGCCTACGATGCTCCGCATGGCGCCGCACTGATCACGTACAACACCAACAGGCGCGGTCCGGCGACCACCTACGCCGCCGACCGCTGGTCGCGAGGAGCGTTGACGGGCCAGGAATCGGCCGTTGACCCGGCGAGCAAGCGCTACACCATCCACACGCTGCTCGTGCAGCCTGAACTGCCTGGGGCTACGACCCGGGAGCAGGTTCGGCGAGCCAACGTGGCTCTCTCGTCGCGTCAGCGCTTGCGTGTTGCCGCAAACGGCGCAGGTGATGTCAGCACGGTCCTGCTCCGCAGTCCGACCCAACTCCAGAAGAAGTTCAAGCACGCTGGGATTTCGGCGTCAACGGCAACTACAGCAAGGCCAACGCCGCTAAGTTCAGCTCCGCGATGCACGAACACATGAACGCCGCTGGTACGCAGAGCATCGTGGGCACCTACCGAAACGCGCCAGCGACGCACTACTTGGATCCGGCATCAGGCCTCAACGTCGTGTCAGATCTGGATGGCAACTTCGTCACCGCGTTCCGGCTCGGCTCCGGTCAACTCAATGACGTCCTGACGACAGGGAGAATCTGGTGACCGAACCCAAGATTTCGATCGAGCTGACAGCCGACGAGGTGCTGGTTCTCTTCGAATGGCTGCATCGCATCAGCGAGACTTCGCAGGTCACCTTCGTAGATCAGGCCGAGCAGCGTGCGGCCTGGGACCTCGAGGCCGCATTGGAGTCGGCAAACCCGACGCTTTTCGCGGGCGACTATCTCCAACGGCTGAAGGCCGCTCGCGACCGCATCAGAGACCCCGATGAATGACCTGACGCTGCGGCGCGTCGGGCTCCACTTGATCAGCCTGCTGCAGTTCTGGTGGCAGTCCTGCTCGGAGCCATCCCGTTGGCTGCTTCCACCCCTAAGGCTGAAACTCCCGTCGGGGCTCACAACCTGGCGGTCGAGGTTCTCGTCGAGCCCCCGCAACAAGAAACTGCAGGTCAGCGGCTAGGAAACGACGTCGCGGGGCTCGAAATGACGGTGGCTACCGGTGTTGCCACAAACACCGGCGTGAACGGTGTTCGGGTGAGTGGTCAGACGGGCGAGCCGCTGGCGGGCATCGTGAAGAACACGTCCCGTATCCCGTCGGCCAGTGGAAGGGCTGCCTATCGGATTCCTGATGAGTTGAACTCGTCTGTCCTGGGCGAGGTGAAGAACGTCAGGTCACTGGGGTATTCCAGCCAGATTCGAGACTTCCATTCGTACGCGGTCGCGAATGATCTGGAGTTTGTGCTGTATGTGCGGTCGTCCACCGTCTTCCGCGGTCAGTTGGCGCAGCTCGAGCAGTATGGCGGCCTGACTCGCGTCAACGTGCCAGGGCTGTGACGGCGATGGCAGGTGCTGAGACCGGGTTGTCTGAGTCCGATCTCCTGCGCGAGCTAGAGGAAGTGGGGTACTCGGTCGGCTCGTTGGCGGATCTTCGGACGTCGGGAGTGAGGTATCGAGAAGCGATTTCGGTGGTCCTCTCAGGGCTTCGGCGTGCGACGACCGATCACAAGGTCAAGGGCGAGATCGTGAGAGCCTTGAGCGTGCCGTGGGCCAAGCCGGCTGCCACCGGTCCGCTCATCGAGGAGTTCATGCAGGTCGAGGACGAGACCGGCATGGGCCTGCGCTGGACTGTGGGAAACGCTCTTGAGGTTCTGTGGGACGACGCGAGGTTCGACGACTTGGTGGCGTTGGCTCGGGATGAGTCCTTCGGCATGGCCCGCGAGATGGTCGTCTTGGGACTCGGTCGATCGAAGAAGCCCGAGGCCGGCGAGGTACTCCTCGAGCTCCTCGAGGATCCGGTCGTCAGCGGTCACGCGGTGAAGGCGCTGCGAAAACTCAAGGTGCCAGCAGCGCGCGCTGGCTTGGAGCGGATGCTCTGTCGGCCTGAGTGGGACCGTGGGCGCGCATCCCTCGTTCCAGGGGGTTCTGAACAGCCTGGTCCTCGATTTCCCACCGCCGGAGTCCGAAGCGCTGCGGCTGTACGAGCCGGGGGTCGCTGAGGCCATCTTCGAGGCTGTCGTCGAGGCATGGGAGCCCGACTGGGCCACTTGGACGTCCGATGCCTTGCGCAACGCGCAGGGCGCCGCACCCCGAGAGCCGGTGGTCGGATGGATGACCTACCTGACGACCCCAGTGGGCACGGATCTTCCAAGCGTCCCGTCACGGTCGCTGCGGAGCGGTACCGTCATCAGGATCGGGCAGGACGTGAACAGCGCCCGAGAGGCCGCTGTCCTAGACGTGCGAGCAAGTCTCGCCAAAATCGGGGCGCTACGCCCGATTCCTCGACTCAGGGCCGCAGGCGAGGACCTCCACGCCGACCGCGTCCCCCTCCCACGCGAGAGTTGCAAATAAGGCACGAAGAGCCGGGGCCGTACTGCGGCGGCAGGGCCAGGACTTCCTGGGTGCGTGCCCGTTCCGCGACGACGACGCGCCGTCGCTGGTGGTGACGCCGGGCAGAACCTGTGGCACTGCCCGGGTGCGTGCGTGCGTCTGGGGTGGTGGTCCGATCGACTGGGTGATGGCCGCCAGAGCGTGAGCATCCGGCGCGGTTGAGCTGCTGCCGGAGGCGTCACCGTCGCTGAGTGTGTTGACGCAACTCGGTGGCCAGGCGCGTTCCGGGTTGTGCTCGAACGCGTTCCCGCGTGGCAACCCGCAGGGCCAGAAGTCACGAGAACATGCTGGTCAAACTGGATTTCGGACCCCTCACGGAGGCGGGGGGTCGGGGGTTACATCGGGATAAACATCGGGATAACCCGACTGTAATTCCGGTGTTGCCGATCCTTGGCGAGCAGTCTAGAGGAGGCACGGACTTGGCGGGACGAGCTGTGGGTCGGCGGCGATGCCTCACATGCCCGACTGGTGAGCAGACCAGGGTGTCCGGGCACCGGCAGGCCCTAGCGTGATGGTGTCCCGACGGTGCACAGGGGGCAGCAGTCAAAGCACTTCCCGGGACATCCCAACTACAGCCCGGGAAGGAGTAAACTGACAGCCAACCCGGAATCTCTGATCCAGAGAGCCGGCACCGGCACGCCACTCGGAAGTATTCCCAGGGGACAGGCCGGATTCAAGGAGCGCATCGACTTCGGCGACGGAATCGGCACTTGGATCTCCAAAGACGGCACGAGCAGCAGCCCAACGTCAGTTGGCATCCTTCATTACCGCGCCAATGGAAGCGTCCACATTATCCCAGGGAGGCCGAGGCCGTAATGACTGACCCCGACAACTTCCGCACCGAGGTGCTGCTGTCCTTTCAGCGCGCTCTCTGGGACATGGTCACGCCCTCACTACGGGCGGTTGCCGTAAGCCCCGTGTTTCCACTTATTGAGGCCAGGTTCATGTACGAGGCAGTCAGCGAAGAAGAGCGGATGATCGTGGCTGAGGTTGAGGCTTACGTGGTGGCCGACTTCCTGCCTCCCGTTGATGTGCGATTCAAGGCAGTTACTGTTCCAATCGGCTCCCCTCGTGAGCTCGCCTCGGATGAGGAATGGGTCTATCGCCGGCTCGAGGAAGACTCGTCATGAGTCGTCTGCTCGTGTTCGTCGTGGGCATCCTCGCGCCGTGGCTCGGCGCGATGGCGCCAGCGATCGCGACGATGTGACCGTTCCCCTCCTGGTGCTCCGCACCAAGGGAAACGTCCGCGCACCTGCCTGCTCCGAGTGGGAGGGATAGTGGTGGGGACACAGCGGGCCCTCTCCCGTTGCCTTGGCACTCGGTAGCCAGTCGCGTTCCGCCTGGTCCTCGAACGCGTTCCCGGGTGGGAACCCGTAGGCCCAGAAGTCACGAGAACATGCTGGTCAAACTGGATTTCGGACCCCTCACGGAGGCGGGGGGTCGGGATTCCCATCGGAGTGAACATCGGGATAACCCGACTGTCGTTCCATGAGCTTCCGGCCTTGGCGAGGAGTCTAGGGCAGCGTCGACGTAGCTGCCCGGGTTGCCGTGTGCCGCCCGCTTCCCATTCCGCTGTCGCTCGATACGCTGACAGCCATGAGTGCGGCTGGTCCCGACGACGAACAGGTCTGCCGCTTCGCCACGGCCAACCGACTTCTTGCGGCCGAGATGTTCGCCCGCCTGGACGCCGAGCAGTGGCGTACGCCGAGCCTGTGCGCGGGGTGGACCGTCCGGGAGGTCGCCGCCCACCTGGTGCCTCCCGAGGGCGGGTTCACCGTCGGCTTCCTGCTCCGCTCCCTGTGGAAGTACCGGCTCGACCTGGACCGGATGGTCGACGAGACGGCCCGCGAGGCGGCCCAGCGTCCGACCGAGGAGCTCGTCGAGCAGCTGCGCAGCAGGGCGGGCAGCCGACTCAAGCCGCCGGTCGTCGGCGCGCTCGGCCCGATGACGGACACCTGCATCCACATGCGTGACGCCGCCCGACCCCTCGGTCTCGACGTCAACCCGGAGCCGGCGTCCTGGCGACTCGCGCTGGACTTCCTGGTCTCCAAGCCCGCCCGGCGAGGACTGGTGCCGCCCGACCGGCTGGCCGGACTCCGCTTCCTGACCACCGACCAGGAGTGGACCCACGGGCAGGGAGCAGAGGTGCGCGGCAGCAGCGAGGCGATCGCGATGGCGCTCTCCGGGCGCTCCGCTGCGCTCGCCGACCTGACCGGTGCAGGGCTGCCCACCCTGTCCGGCAGGATCTCAGGGTGATCGCCAGGCTGCGGCCCTCGGACCGCCGGCACTGATCGCGACCTGTGACGGCGTACGCCGGCGATGCTGCTCCTAGCGTCGCCACCACGGACGGCTGGGTGCCGGTTCGACCCGATGCCCGAGGGCCACTCGCAGGCCCCGGAGGGTGGCCTCGTCGCCCTTGATCTGGGGGTTGGTGCCGCGGTACCCCTCGAGCCACCGCAGCAGCGGGCCGGAGTCATCGGCCAGCGTGAGCGCCGGGGGTCCTGGCGAGCCGGGGGCGATGGCCCCGCCGCCCCCCTGGCGGTCCTCGCTGAACCGCACCCACCACGACCGTCCGGTGTCTGCGGCCACGAGCTGAGCGGGCGCGGGGTGCCAGACGACGTCGGCGCCGGGCTCGCTCCAGTGCGCCAGGGCCCGGTCGACGCAGTCCGACGCTACGTCTGGTTGCAGGGGCGGCGCGGCAGTGCCGCGAGCTTCGTTGGTCGCGCAGGCCACGCTGATCGCCTCGTGGGCCAGCAGGCGCGCCACGTCGTGGGAGGTACCCGGCCGGCCGAAGTAGTCGAGCTCCAAGTCTGGCCCGGAGTCCACGAGCAGCCGCAGCACCTGGTCCCGCTGCCGTTCGATCGAGGCCAGCACGTCGCCGTACGCCGTCGGCGGCGGGCCCCCTTCGTAGGCGCGCCAGTCGGTCTCGGGGTGGGCGAGGAGCCACGCCCAGACCTGCAGCGTCGCCAGGTGCTCCAGGGCGTAGCCGAGCGCCTCCGCACCGTGCGGCGGCACGGAGGCCCTGGGCTCCAGCGCCCCCAGGGCGTCCAGTGCGGCGCGCTCGTGGAGGTCGAGCAGCTGGAGGTACTGCGCGTGCGGAAGGGGGTGGGTCGAGGTCACGCGAGCACCCCAGGTGCACCTGGGGTACGGACTCAGCGCCACCAGTCGGTGGGGATCGGCGGCGTGTGAGCGGGAAGCAGGCGGGCGTCGACCTCCTGCTCGTAGGCGTAGGCGTAGCCCAGCAGCCGCGGCTCGGTGAATGCTCCGGCGAGGAACGCCAGGCCCGCTGACGTCCCGTCGGTCGCGATGCCCCCCTGGACCAGCACGTCCGGGTAGCCGGAGAACGCGGACAGGTCGCTGCCCCCGGCGGTCGGACGGACCAGCGCGTCGAGGTCGTTCTCGTGAAGGAGCTCGTCGAGCGCCTCCCGCATCTGAGCCGGGGCCTCCGCGGCGGCCTTCACGTACTCCGGGTCGTCCTTGCCGCCACGCTGGGTCTCGCTCGCGAGGCGGGTGAGGACCTCCGGAGCCATCCCGAACCCCGGCTGGGCGCTGGCCTCGTAGACCTCCTGGTGGGAGGTGACGGAGGCTCCGGGTCGGAACGCCGTCAGATACTCGCCCAACTCGGTCCTGAACTCGGTCTCGGAGATGAGCGCGTAGGAACTGGCACGCAACGCGAGGGCGTCGGTCGGCACCTCGAGATCGTCGACCACCGTGGCGCCCAGGCGACGCATGGTCTGTACGGCCGCGTCCATCATGGGATCGGTGGCCTCAGTGACGTAGTTGCGGAGGACGCCGATGCGTGCGCCCCGGAAGGAGTTCCTGCGCAGTGACGAGGTGTAGTCACGGGGAATCTTCCCGCGGCTCGCCCTGGTGGCCGGGTCACCGGGGTCGTAGCCGGCCAGGGTGTTGAGCACGAGCGCGCTGTCGGTGACGGTGCGGGTCATCGGACCTGCCGCGTCGAAGGTGGAGGAGAACGGCACGATGCCCGCGCGACTGACCAGTCCCATCGTGGGACGCACCCCCGCGAGCGACTCGGCGTTGACCGGTCCCCTGATCGAGCCCAAGGTGTCGCTGCCGATCGAGAGCACGGCGAAGTTGGCCGCGATCGCAGCCGCCGGCCCGCCGGATGACCCGGAGGGGGAGCGGGACAAGTCGTACGGGTTGAGCGTCTGTCCTCCGGCTGAGCTGTAGCCGGCTCGCCCTCCGTGCGCCCACTCGTCCAGGTTGCCCTTGCCCAGGATGAGGGCACCGTCCTCGCGGAACTTGCGCGCGATCGTCGAGTCCCGGGCTGGTAAGGGGGAGAGGAGGGTCTTGGACCCCGCCGTGGTCGGCATGTCCTTGGTGTCGATGTTGTCCTTGAGGATCACCGGGATGCAGTGCAGCGGTCCCACCCTGCCCCTGGACTTGCGGTACGTGGCGTCGAGGGCCCGTGCCTGCGCCTTGGCGTCCACCGCCACCGTGATGAGCGAGTTGATTGCGGGCCCTTGGTTCTCGTACGCCTGGATCCGTGTCAGGTAGCCGTCGACGAGCTGGGAGCACGTCAGGGTGCCCGACCTGAACGCCTGGTGGATGGAGGCGACGGTCGCCTCCTCGAGGACGAACGGCTTGGCGCGCTGACCGTGGGCCGAGCCCACGGTCGGAGCTGCGACGAGGGCGGCAGTGGCCGTGACCACCACGGCATTGATCAGTCGTGTCCGAGACAGCACGCGGAATCTCCTCGAGCGGCACGCTCCCGGCCGCCGCCGAGAGCTGGAACCGCTCACTGTGCCCCGGCGAGGCCCCTGGCTGGTGAGGTGCGCATGACGTTCGTGTTGCAGGTGTGTTGCCCAGCGAGGCTCCGTAACCGATGCACCTCGAGACCCGCGGTCGGTTGCTGGTCGGTGACGTTGCCCGGGGGCAAGTCCCCAGACCGCACAGCTCAGTCTGCAGATCGTCTGACTTTCGTGCGTGCCGATGCGTCACACTCGTGAGGGCGCTGGGCGCCGAGCCAGAACCGGGGGACAGGGATGAGCGGCACGAGGGCACCCAACGCGGTTGGGGAGCACGGGCAGTCACGGCCGCGGCCGCCGTGCGCGCCGATCAGGGCGCTCGCGCTCGCGGTCGCGGTCGCGTTGGTTCTGACCGGTTGCGACACCGGCGCTACCGAAGGTGCCGCGCCGGGTGACGGGGCGGCCGCAACCGTGCGGGCAGAGGTTGTGGAGGCGAGCGCCCCGAGCATCGTTGCGGACCTCCCCGAGGGCGAGACCTCCGATGTGCCTTGGTACGACAAGGGCCGGTTGCACGTCGGTGAGGCCGCGATCCGCACCAGGCCCCTGGAGCTGAGGTACGCCAACGGAACCATCGTGGCTGGCCGCAGCCGGATGGACGGCTCGGAGTGGTTCCTGGTGCTGCAGACCGCCCAAGGAGCCCGGATGCACCGGCTCGTCCGGTCGAAGGGCCCTACCTCGGTCACCGTCTCCGCCGACGGTGCGACCGTGGTCTGGGTCGAGACGCTGGGCGAGGACCTGCGCCGGGTCACTGCGTACGACGTGGGCTCCCGACGCAGGCTCGGCTCGGTCCGAGTGCCGGTCCATACGTTCTGCTGCACCGGGAACGGTGAGGTGTACGTCACGTCCATCCTGAGGGACGGTCGCGTCGTCTGGCACACCGCTGACCGCCGACCCGCTGTGGTCTGGCGACCCGGTGACCGGGGCACGGTGCGGCTGCGCGGTCACCGCTCTCGCGCCTTGACCATGGGCGGCTGGCCGGGCGGGGTGATGTGGCAGGCACGCGGCCGGGACATCTTCTACACGCCCGGCGTCTACGCCAGCGTCGGACGTGACGGTGTGGCCCATCGCCAGGGGCGCGTCCCCGTCGAGCAGCGGGGCGGGTGGTCCCCGGACGGCAGGACCTTCGTCTATGTCGGCCAGGAGGACGGCCGAAGCAGGCACAAGGAGGCCGCGCACGCGCTGTGGGCGAAGAACGTCGCGACCGGGCAGCTGCTCCGGCTCGGCCTCGCTACGGACTCCTCCCCGAACCTCATCGGCTGGGAGTCGCCGACCGAGGTGCTCGTCTGGGTGTCGGCCGGCGACGACCCCGATGCTGGAGACAGCCGGGTGCCGCAGGCGCTGGTGCGCTGTGAGGTCTCAACAGGGGCGTGCGAGCGACCCGCAGAGCCCCCGAGCAGGTTGGTCAACTACCCGATTTGGTGACGGGGCGGCAGCGCTCTCGTCTGTTGGGCTCCACGTTTACCCGCCGGGGGTGGGGGCAGGATGCCTCCGCCGCGTCGGACTCGGCCGACACCAGCCCCGCCTGATCGGAGCACCCGTCCATGCCTCGTCGTACCCGGCTGGCCATCGCCGTCTCCACCGTCCTCAGCCTCTCCGCCTGCACGCAAGGTTCCTCGGACGAGCCCGAGGCCAAGAACGACAGCGTCGGGGACGTCAAGGCGGCATGGCGCGAGATCGACACCACGGCAGCGGCGCCTGCGGAGCCGCGCGTGTCCGTCGGACCCTCGCTCGCCGGGTCCGGCGGTCTGCCCGCCCTGGTCGCCGGGCAGGTCGCCGCGCCGGATGCACCGGCGGCAGCGACCGTGTGGCCCGCCGACGGGGTCGGACCTCGCACCGGACAGGTCCTGGAGGTCGGCGAGGGTGACGGGGCCGTCGGCGACCTCGCCGCGGTCGGGGAGACGACGTACGCCCTCGGAGGCCGTTGGCACGAGGGGAGATCCGAGCCGTTCCTGCAGTCCTCCGCCGACCGCGAGACCTGGTCGCCGGTCGAGCTCCCCGCGGAGGTGAACGAGCGTGGCATCGTGCTGAGCGCCATCGCGGGGCAGCCCGAGGGCGGCGTGGTCGCGGTCGGCACGGACGAGGACGAGTTGCCGATCGCGGTCCTCGTCGAGACGGGCAAGGTGGTGGACCTGCCGGCGCCCGCCGAGGGGAGGCTGGCCGGGATCATCGAGGCGGAGGCCTCCGACCGTGGTCTCGTCGTGCTGACCGCGGTCGAGCGCGAGGACGGGAGAAGGGAGAACCAGGCGCTGGTCTCCGTCGACGGTGGAGCCACCTGGTCGACGTCGAAGGCGCTGCCCGGCACCGAGGCCGTCCTCAACGGGATGGTGGCGGTGAAGAACGGGTTCGTGGCCACCGGCTACGCCCTGAACGGCGGCGACTACACCCCCGCTGCCTGGTTCTCCAAGGACGGGACCGGGTGGAAGACCGAGGCGCTGCCCGCCTTCCCCGGCCACAGCGCGGGCTGGGCGGGCTGGGTGAACGCGCCGAGTGCGGGCGGCGGCACCGTGTTCGCCGCCCTGAGCGACGCGGAGAAGCTCTTCTCGGTCGTGCTCCGGCGCTCGCCCGCCGGGCGGTGGTCGCGGTTCGGCGACCTGCCGTCCTGGCGCACCCCCGGGAGCTCGCCACTCGTGGTGGCGGACGGGCGCGAGGTGGTGGCCGTGCGCTCGTGGAACGGGCTCCTGCAGACCGGCAAGCTCAGCGCGAAGGGAGCCTGGAGCACCCTGGGGGAGACCGGCGCTCTGCCCAAGGTGGACGGCTGGGCGACCATTGGCCAGCTGGGCGAGGAGACGGCGCTGGTCGGATCCCGCGCCGAGGTCGAGCTCTCCTCGGGCGACGGGTGGACGAGCACCACGAAGCTGACCCCGTTCTCGCTGGCCGAGGACGTCCTGGAGTCCGCTGAGTGGCAGCCGGCCCAGGTCGAGGGCACCTCGGGCATGGCGGCGGTCACCGACGAGGAGGGCAACGCGTTCGTCACGTCGGAGCAGATCAGTCCCTCCGACGTCCCCGGGGCGGTCGACGAGTCCGACGTCGCCGGCTGGTTCCGCGCTGTTGGGGCGAAGAAGTGGAAGCCCGCGCGCGGGCTCTCCGGTCCCCGCACGGAGTTCCTCAGCGAGGCGAGCATCCAGGACGGCGAGTGGGTCGTGATCGGCGTCGACCGGGCCAGCTTCGTCGCCAGCGACCACAGCTACGGCGCACTGTGGACGTCGCGGAACGGGGTGTCGTGGAAGCGTGCCAAGGGCCCGTTCGACGTGGACCGCTCCAGCGACTCCTGGCTGAGCGGAACCTGTGTGCTGCCCGGCGGCGACCTGGTGGCCGTCGGCGGGGTCGAGGACCCGAGCAAGGGCTCGCGGCCGGTGGCCTTCCGCCGAGGGGAGGGCGGCTGGAAGCGGCTCGACATCCAGGGCCTCGGGGCAGGAACGACCGCGCTCAGCTCGTGCGCCGGCACCGGCGACGTCGTGCTCTTCCAGGGCATCGCAGCCGGTCGTGACGCCACCTGGTCGACGACCGATGGCGAGGAGTTCACGAGCATCGAGATCGGCGGCACCGAGGACAGCGTCGGCACCATCGTCGCGATGGACCGGGGCTTCGCCGCCCCCGGCGGGGTGTACGGCGGCCAGCAGGCGCGGGCCGTGGTGTGGCTCTCGACCGACGGCGCGACGTGGACCTCGGTCGACGTGCCGGCCAGTCGGCCCATGGCCGCCACCTCGGTCCTGGCCAACGAGTCCGGCCTCGTCGTGGGGCTCGCGAGCCAGAACGGTCCGTCTGTGGCGGTCCTGGAGAACGTCGAGGAGCTGCTGCAGTAACGGGCCTCGTTCGGCCGGCCGGCCAGGGCTGGCGGGCTCAGCGCTCCCGGTCGGGCGGCAGCCGCAGGACGGCCAGCGTGGTGGCCAACATCTCGTAGTGCCCGACCAGCAGCAGCACCTCCAGGCAGGTGCGTTCGTCGAGCTCGGCACGCAGCCGGGCCCACGTGGCGTCGCACAGGTCCCGGTCGTGGTGCAGCTCGTCGGTGACGGTGAGCAGCAGTCGCTCGCGCTCGGTCCAGCCCTCGGCCTCCGGCCCGGCGACGACCCGCTCGAGCTCGACGGGGCCGATCCCGGCACGCGCGCCGAGCCGGGCGTGGTGGGTGAACTCGTAGTCGCAGCCGGTCAGGGTCGCCACCCGGAGGATCACCAGCTCGGTCTCGCGGCGCGGTAGACGACCGCCGGGCATCAGCCGACCCGCGAAGTGCAGCCATCCCCAGAAGAGCCGTCGGTTGCGACCGAGGGTGAGGAAGAGTGCCGGCGGCTCGGTGCCGGCGACCCGGCCCGCTATCCGGGCGAACCCGGTGACCACCGGTCCGACCTCGCGCCAACCGCCCGGGGCGACGCGCGACGTACGGTCGTTGGGGCTGCTCGGGGGCATCGCTCACGCCTCCCGCGGACGACGGGCGCGGCCGACCTCGGGCAGCGCCCGGTTGGCCCCGGCGTTCATCGCCTTCATCGCCAGCAGGTAGCCGGGCGGGAAGAGGCGCTGCAGCAGGTGGATGAGCCGGATGTCGGGGGAGGTGTAGACCCAGTAGCGGTTGCGACGTACGCCGGTCAGGATCGACTCCGCGGCCTGCTCGGCGGTGACGGCCCGGGCCCGGAACCTGTGGTGCAGCCGCTCGAACCTCTCGCTCGCCTTGTCCACCCCGGCGATGGTGACGGTCTCGGTGAGCGGCGTCGCCACCCCGCCGGGGCAGACCAGGCTGACGCCGATGCCGTGCCGGGCCAGGTCGAAGCGCAGCACCTCCGAGACGCCCCGCAGCCCGAACTTGCTCGCGCTGTACGCCGCGTGCCAGGGCATCCCGATGATCCCCGCGGCCGAGGACACGTTGACCAGGTGCCCGCCGCGACCGGCCTCGATCATCGGCGGCACCAGGGTCTCGATGACGTGGACCGGACCCATCAGGTTGACCTCGACCAGGCGCCGCCAGTGCTGGTGCTCCAGGCTCTGCACGGTGCCCCAGGTCGAGATGCCGGCGATGTTCATCACCACGTCCATGGCGCCGCAGGTCGCGGTCACCTCGTCCGCCAGTCCGCGCACGGCGTCATAGTCGGCGATGTCCGCGGGGGCGGCGTACGCGACCGTGCCGCCGGCGGCGCGGATCTCCTCGGCGGTCCGGTGCAGACCAGCGGCATCCACGTCGGTCAGGTGGAGCACCGCACCCTGGGCGGCCGCAGCCTGGGCCGTGGCCCGCCCGATGCCGCTGGCGGCGCCGGTGATGAACACCTTGCGGTTGTCGAGGTCACGCAGGCGGCGTGTTCTGAGTCCCATCGTCGGAGTCTGGCAGAGCCGACAGCACTGCGGTCCCGGCGCGCGGACGGGTCCAGGGTGGCTGGTCTGGTCCTCGGCGTACCCGCAACTGGTGAACTTTTCTCTCACACCGAGCGGGGGCCACTAGCGTCGGAGGACGGGTCGGCACGGGGGTGTTCGGAGGGACGCGCTGATGACGGACGAGACGCTGTTCGCCCCGCGGGGGCGACGGCTGATGCTCGGGCTGCTCCTCGCCGTGGCGGTTGCCTGCGTGTGGGTGTGGGTCTCCAACGATCGCGAGACCAGCCGGTTCGACCAGGCCATGGACCGGTTCGAGGCGCCGCGCGAGTGGACCGTGGTCGCGCAGTCCCGCCAGCCGGCCCGCAAGGTGTGCCTGAGCGAAGGCGGCTGTCCCAGTGCCTGGACGCGCTGGACGGTGCCCGGGCCGGTGGCGCCCCTGGACCTGGACGCGCTCCTGGACAGGGCCGGATGGGACATGAGCCTGGACGAGAACTGTCCCGGCAGTGGTGCGGTGAGGCTCGTGGGAGGCCTGAACCCGCGCAACTGCGGCGCCCACGGCCAGGCGGACGGCTACCGGGTCACGGTCACCCAGCACGTCCTGCCGGACAGCGGACTGGTCGAGGTGGTCGTCCGCCTCGAGTCGCGGGAGGACCGGTCCTGGGTGCCGAATCCGTTTAGTAGTTCGCAGTAGGCTTGCCGTGGCCTGAAAGGGGGCACAGCCATACCGTGACCGTCATCGAGAAGAAGCCCGCCAGCCAGATCGCACATCTGACCGCGGACGACATCGAGGCCATCGGCCGAGAGCTCGACGAGCTCCGCGAGTCGGTGCTGGAGAGCCGGGGCGAGTCCGACGCGGCCTACATCCGGCGCGTGATCGACGTACGCCGCAAGCTCGAGCTCGCCGGCCGCCTGGTGCTGCTCGCGGGCAGCAAGCGCCGGTCCGCCTGGCTGCTGGGCACCGCCTGTCTGTCCTTGTCCAAGATCCTGGACAACATGGAGATCGGCCACAACGTCCTGCACGGTCAGTGGGACTGGATGCGGGACCCCAAGATCCACTCCTCCACCTGGCAGTGGGACCACGCGTCCCCGCCCTCGCAGTGGAAGGAGGCGCACAACGTCCAGCACCACCGGTTCACCAACATCGTCGGCAAGGACAACGACCTCGGCTACGGCATCATGCGTGTCGACGAGGACCAGGAGTGGCAGCCCCGCTTCCTGATCCAGCCGCTGTGGAACCTGGCCAACGCCCTGATCTTCGAGTACGGCATCGCGATGTACGACGTGGAGTTCGGTGAGCACCTCCGCCAGAAGCGGGGCTTCACGCCCGAGCTGCGCGGCCGGGTGCAGGAGACGCTGAAGCAGATCGGTCGGCAGGCGGCGAAGGACTACGTGGTCTTCCCTGCGCTCTCGGGGCCGTCCTGGAGGTCCACCCTCACGGCCAACGCCACCGCCGGGTTGGTCCGCAACGTGTGGAGCCACTCGGTCATCATGTGCGGCCACTTCCCCGAGGGGGTCGAGACCTTCGAGCAGCCCGCGCTGGACCAGGACGAGACTCGCGGTGAGTGGTACCTGCGGCAGATGCTGGGTTCCGCCAACATCTCGGGGTCTCCGCTGACCCACGTGATGTGCGGCAACCTGTCTCACCAGATCGAGCACCACCTGTTCCCGGACCTGCCCAGCAACCGCTACGCCGAGATCGCGCCGCAGGTGCGCGACCTCTTCCAGCGCTACGGGCTCTCCTACAACTCCCGTCCCCTGGTGCGCCAGGTCGGCAGCGCCTGGCACAAGGTGCTGCGCCTCTCGCTGCCCAACGGATGGCTGGAGGAGACGACCGTGCGCAACGCCCCCTCACAGGTGGCCAAGCTGTTCGGTCGGCGCCGGGCTCAGACGCCCGCCAGCAGGAACGAGAGCACGGACTCCGGGCCGGTGCTGGGCGCCACCGCGGAGCCGCTCGTCTCCTAGGCACGAACTCCGGCGTCGAGCACCTCGGCGGGGTCCTCGTCCTGCCACGGCTTGGCGCCGCGCGGGGCGTTGTAGGCAGCCAGGTCCAGGATCCCCTCGCGCTTGGCGACCAGCGCCGGCACCAGCGCCTGGCCGGCCACGTTGGTGGCCGTGCGGCCCATGTCCAGGATCGGGTCGATCGCCAGCAGCAGGCCGACGCCCTCCAGGGGCAGACCGAGGGTGGAGAGGGTCAGGGTCAGCATCACGGTCGCGCCGGTCACGCCCGCGGTGGCCGCGGAGCCGATGACCGCCACGAACGCGATCAGCGCGTAGTCGGTCAGGGCGAGGTCCAGCCCGAAGAACTGCGCCACGAAGATCGCCGAGACTGCGGGGTAGATCGAGGCGCAGCCGTCCATCTTGGTGGTCGCCCCCAGCGGCACCGCGAACGACGCGTAGGCCTTGGGCACCCCGAGGTTGCGCTCGGTCACTCGCTGGGTCACCGGCATGGTGCCGACGGAGGAACGGGAGACGAAGGCCAGCGAGATCGCGGGCCAGGCGCCGGAGAAGAACTGCTTGACCGACAGGCCGTTGGTGCGCAGCAGCACCGGGTAGACCACGAACAGGACCAGGGCGAGGCCGAGGTAGATGGCGACGGTGAAGCTGCCCAGGGAGCCCAGGGCGGCCCAGCCGTAGGTGGCCACCGCCTTGCCCAGCAGTCCGACCGTGGCGATCGGAGCCAGCAGGATCACCCACCACAGCACCTTCTGGACCACCAGCAGGGCGGAGCGGACGATGGCCAGGAACGGCTCGGCGGCCTCACCCACCTTGAGGGTGGCGACACCGACGGCGATGGCGACCACCAGGATCTGGAGCACGTTGAACGACAGCCCCACGGAGCCGTCGGAGCCCGCGCTGGCCTCCAGGCCGAGGGCGTTGGCCGGCACCAGGCCGGTCAGGAAGTCCAGCCAGGACCCGCTGCTCGACGGCGCGGCGGCGGCCTCGGCGGAGACGCTGGTGTTGTTCCCGGGCTGGATGATCAGCCCGAGGGCGATGCCGATGCCCACCGCGATCAGCGCGGTGGCCGCGAACCAGGCCAGCGTCTTCCACGCCAGCCGAGCCGCTCCGGTGACGTCGCGCAGGTTGGCGATCGAGGCCACGATGGCCAGGAAGACCAGCGGCGGGACGATGGTGCGCAGCAAGGTGACGAAGATGCTGCCGATCTGGGTGAGCGTCTCGGTCAGCCAGTTGGGGTCCGGCTCGCCGGTGGCGGCGTCGACGCCGTCCGCGCCCATGGACCGGGCGACCAGCCCGAGCACGACGCCGAGGACCAGCCCGATCAGGACCTGGACGCCGAACGAGGGGAGCCAGCGACGCCGGGCGGGCGTCGAGGCGGTGGGGGAGCTCATGGGGAGGTGCTGCCTTTCGCTGCGGCCGGGCGGCAGGCGGGTGGCCACACCGTCGGCTCCGGGGTCGGGGACGAGGGGAGTGTCAGAACCTCACCGACGTGCCGGTTCATTCCCGATCTGGCCCCGGTCCGTGGGCGCATCGCGGGCGCCTCGGCGGGGTACACCCGGCAGACAACGACGAGGAGGACCTGATGAACCAGCACGTCACGACGAGGCACGAGCTGTGAGGCCGCGCTGGGGCAGTGGACCCTCCGAGCTGGTGCTGGTGCGTCACGGCGAGAGCGTGGGCAACCATGCAGACCTCCAGGCTCGCGAGTCCGGGGCGGAGTACCTCGACCTGGACGCCCGCGACGCCGACGTCGAGCTCTCCGACACCGGCCACGCCCAGGCCAGGGCCGTCAACGCGTGGCTCCGCGAGGGCGGGGCCGAGCGGCCCGACGTGGTGATCGCCTCGCCGTACCGCCGGGCTGCCGAGACCGCACGGCTGGCACTGGACGGTCTCGGGCCGGACCTGGTCCTCGACGAGCGGCTGCGCGAGCGGGACCTGGGGATCTTCGACGGGATGACCGGGGTGGGTATCAGGGCCCGTCATCCCGAGGAGGCCGAGCGTCGCGAGAAGCTCGGGAAGTTCTACTACCAGCCGCCCAGCGGTGAGAGCTGGGCCGACGTGGTGCTGCGCATCCGCAGCCTGCTCACCGACCTGCGCGAGGGGTACGACGGCGCCCGGGTCTGGTTGTTCTCCCACCAGGCAGTGATCATGAGCTTCCGCTACGTGCTGGAGGAGGTTGCTGAGCAGGACCTCCTCGAGCTCGACCGGAAGATCCAGATCCCCAACGCCTCGGTGACCACCTACCGGCGCAGCGGAGACCACCTCGAGCTCGTCGACTTCGCCGACACCGCGGCCGTCGACAAGGCCGAGGCCGCGGTGACCCGGGAACCCTCCCAAGGAGGGCGTGGCGATGAGCAGGCCTGACCCGGTCGTCGTCACGCCGGCAGCGCTGCGGGACTGGCCCCTGCCGGCGCCAGGGGACAGCAAGCAGGCCCGCGGACAGGTCCTGGTCGCCGGGGGCAGCGCGGCCACTCCGGGGGCGGTGCTGCTGGCCGGCACCGCCGCGCTGCGGGCGGGTGCGGGCAAGCTGGTGCTGGCCACTGTCGCCGAGACCTGCCCGGCCCTGGGCGTCGCCGTCCCCGAGGCCGCGGTGCGGGCCCTGCCGCAGACCGGGGCGGGGGAGATCGCGGTCTCCGGAGCCGAGTCCCTGGGGGAGTGGGCCCAAGCCGCGGACGCGCTGCTCCTGGGCAGCGGGTGCGGCGATCCCGACCTCGCCACCGAGCTGATCGAGGCACTCGTGCCCGGCCTGGACCTGCCGGTCACCATCGATGCCCTGGGGTCGGCGTACCTGACGCACCACCCCGAGGGGCTGCACCGCCTCGAGGGCCGCGTGGTGGCCACGCTCAACCCGACCGAGATGGCCCATGTCGCCGGCTGCGAGGTCGACGAGGTGGAACAGGACCCGTGGGCCGCGGCGACGGCGGTGGCCCACCGGTCCCGGGTCGTGGTGCTGTTCGGCGGGGAGCGCAAGCACGTGGTCGCCCCGGACGGCCGGGCCTGGCTGATCGAGGGCGGCGGGCCGGGCCTGGGCGTCTCCGGCTCCGGCGACGTGCAGGCCGGAATCGTCACCGGGCTGCTGGCCAGGGGGGCCGACCCCGCGCAGGCCGCCGTGTGGGGCGCCTACCTGCACGCCCGCACCGGCGAGCGGCTCGCTGCCACGGTGGGACAGGTGGGCTACCTGGCGGGAGAGCTGTTGGGCGAAGTGCCCCGAGTGCTCTCCGAGCTGGGCTGAGGCGCCGCCGGACCTTGGTGATCCGGCCGCGCCGGAGGCGCATCCGTGGAATCGTTACGGGTCCACGAGGGCGAGTGCGAAGGAGACCCGGTGGCGAGGACCGCGACCCAGCTCGCGAGGGACACCCCGGAGCTCTGGTCACCCGTGTGGGCCGAGGTGGCCACCGCCCTGTCCGCGCACTGGCGGGCCGGACGAGGTCACCTGCTCACCGAGGACGCGATGCGGCTCAGCGCCGTCGTGGCGCTCGAGGACGCAGGCGTCGACCCGTCCCGGGTCACCGCGGGCGTCCCCGAGCCCGTCCTGCGCCACGGGATGGCCGACCTGGTCGTCGACGGGCTCTCCGGAGTCGTCGTGCAGCTGCGGCACTCGGCTGCCCGCACCGACTCGCGGGCGGCCGCGGGGCCGATGGGAGAGCTGCTGGGCGACGTGATGCGGCTGGGCTGCGTGCCGGCCCGTCGCCGGTGGGTGGTGCAGGTGATCAGTGCCCGCACCATGAGCCACCTGGCCAGCGCCGCCGACCGGCACTCCCTGGTCTGGCCCAGCGAGGTGGGCCGCCGACTGGTGGTGGAGCGCGGTGCGCTGGAGTGGCTGCCGGCCGCCGCCCAGCGGGCTGTCGGCCGCGCCCCGTGGCAGCTGCCCGTGGTCGCCACCTGCACCGACGTGCTCGCCGTGCACGGAGAGCTGGCGCTGTTCGCCCTCGAGGTGGAGACGCCCGGCGCTCCGCCGCCCGGCGGCGATCCCGAGCTGGGCGAGGTCGGACCACGGCGACCCGACGAGCCGTCCGAGTCCCCCAGAGGCACGGCGCGGGCCGACATACTGGACGCGGTACGGCGCATCCTCGCCGCCTCCGAGCAGGACACCTTCGGCGTCGATGAGGTGGTCGCGGACATGAGTGCCCGGGGGAGCCGCTTCGCCGCGGCGACCGTGCGCACCATGTTGACCAGCCACATGTGCGCCGACGTGCGCGGGCGCGGCATCGCGGCCTTCGACGACGTGCAGCGCGTCGGTCCCGGGACCTACCGCTTGCGCCCGGGGCGCTGAGCGGGCGCGGTCTTGCGGGCCCGCTCGATCGCCCGCATGCCGTGGTGCAGCACGACTGCGGCGATGGTGCCGAGCGCGATGCCGGTGAAGGTCATGTCCCCGGCGTTCAGGGTGAGGTCGCCGATGCCGAAGATGAGCGCCACGGCTGCCGGGTACTGGTTGGAGGGCAGGGAGAAGTCGACCTGGTTGTCGATCCAGATCTTCACGCCGATCAGGCCGATGAGCCCGTAGAGCGCGACCGTGACACCGCCGAGGACGCCGGCGGGGACGGTGTTGAGCACGGCGCCGAACTTGGGCGAGAGGCTGAGCGCCACCGCGAACACAGCCGCCACCCAGTAGGCCGCGGTGGAGAAGACCCGGGTCGCGGTCATCACCCCGATGTTCTCGCCGTACGTCGTGGTGGCCGAGCCGCCGCCGGCGCCGGCCAGCGTGGTCGCCAGCCCGTCCGCCAACAGGGCGGCGCCGGTCCGGTCGTTGATGGTCTCGTCGCCGACGAGGTGGGCGACGCTGCGCACGTGGCCGACGTTCTCGGCGACCAGCACGAGCACCACCGGCAGGAACATCGGGACCACCGACCAGGTGACGTCCGGGCTGGCGAAGTCCGGCCACCCGAACCACGCGGCCTCGCGCACCGGATCCAGGTCCAGCTCTCCGGTCAGCAGCGCCGTGGCGTAGCCCACCGCGACCCCGATCAGGATCGACAGGCGCGCAGCAAGTCCGCGGAACGCCACCGAGACCACCACGATGGTCAGCAGGGTGACGACGGCCAGGAGGGGGTCGTCCTGGAAATTGGCGGTGGCCGCACCGCCGAGGTTGAACCCGATCAGGGCCACGATCGCCCCCGTCACCACCGGGGGCATCAACGCGTCGATCCAAGCGCTGCCGACGACGGTGACCAACAACCCCACGGCAGCCAGCAGGGCGCCGGTGACCATGATGCCGAACAGTGCCGCCCCCATGCCCTGATCACCCATCGACGCCTGGATCGGGGCGATGAAGGCGAAGGAGGATCCGAGGTAGCTGGGCACCCGGTTGCGGGTGAGCAGCAGGAAGAGCATGGTGCCGACACCGGAGAAGAACAGGGTGGTGGTGGGCGGGAAACCGGTGATGAGCGGCACCAGGAAGGTCGCGCCGAACATCGCCACCACGTGCTGGCCACCGAATCCGATGGTGCGGGGCCAGGAGAGGCGTTCCTCGGGCCGGACGATCGCCTCGGGGGAGGCAGTGCGACCGTCGCCGTGCAGGGTCCAGGACACGTGTGCTCCTCAGTGCTCGCATAGGGGCCGCCCTCGCCGGGGCGACGGGGGGATGCTAACCGGGCCTGGGGCTCGGGCGGCAGTCGCCTCCCCCGCACCAAAATCGATGATCTTTCGGCGCGCGCCGGATTGCCAGGGCTAGTCAGTTGTTTCGCCTCACATCTAGCGTGCTCGGACGGCCACCTCGCCGCCGCTGCACGAAGGAGAGCGCATGTCCAGGAGAGCTCGGGCCCTCGCCGCCACCACCCTCGCGGTGGCGCTCGTGAGCACCGCCGCAGGGACCCCGTCGTACGCCGATCCCAACAACAACTCGGTCCGCAAGCTGACCAAGGCGGTCACCGCCGAGGGCGCGCTGGAGCACCTGCGGGCCCTGCAAGGCATCGCCGACCAGTACGGGGACCGGGCCGCGGGACGTCCCGGCTACGCGGCCAGCGTGGACTACGTCGTGGAGCAGCTCGAAGGAGCCGGCTACGACCCGAGCGTCCAGGCGTTCCCCTTCCAGTACGCCGAGGAGTTCTCCGAGCTGGAGCGGACCTCGCCCTCACCAACCACCTGGATCGAGGGGCGCGACTTCATCCGCAACCAGTTCGACACCGGCACCCCGGAGGGCGAGGCGACGGGCACGCTGTTCGTCGTGGACCCCGGCAGTGCCAGCAGCGGCTGCGAGGAGAGCGACTTCGACGCCATGGCGCCCGGACAGATCGCGCTGATCCAGCGCGGCACCTGTGGCTTCGCCGTCAAGGCCCTCAACGCCCAGGCCAACGGTGCGGCGGGGGTGATCGTGTGGAACAACCAGCCCGGACTCGTCGGCATGATCGGTGACGCCACCGGCCTGACGATCCCCGTGGTCTTCGCGCTCACCGAGGTCGGCGCCGACCTGGCCGGCGCCCCCGGTGCCACGGTGCGGGTCTCGGTCGAGTTCACCGCCGAGGAGCGCACCGCCTACAACGTCATCGCCGAGACCCGGCGCGGCAACGACGACAACGTCGTGATGGCCGGCGCCCACCTCGACAGCGTGCAGGGCGGCGCCGGCATCAACGACAACGGATCGGGCAGCGCGGCCCTGCTGGAGGTGGCGCTCCAGATGGCCAAGGTGAAGCCGACCAACACCGTGCGCTTCGCCTGGTGGGGTGCCGAGGAGGAGGGGCTGCTCGGCTCGGAGTACTACGTCTCCCAGCTCAGCGCCCAGGAGCAGGAGGACGTCGCGCTCTACCTCAACTTCGACATGGTGGCCTCGCCCAACTACGTGCTCGGCATCTACGACGGGGACGACTCCGGGGAGACCGCGGAGCCCGGGTTCATCCCCGAGGGCTCGGCGCAGATCGAGGACGTCTTCGAGCAGTTCTACGACCGGATCGGCGAGCCGTCGCAGGACAGCGAGTTCTCGGGCCGTTCCGACTACGGCCCCTTCATCGCCGTCGGCATCCCCGCAGGCGGGCTCTTCACCGGGGCCGAGGTCGAGAAGACGCCCGCCGAGGCAGCCCTGTACGGCGGCGTGGCCGGCGCCTCGTACGACCCCTGCTACCACCAGCCCTGCGACAACCTCACCGGCGAGGGGCAGGACGACGCGCTGTACGACGAGCTCCGGGAGGACTACCGGCTGGTCGGTAACATCAACGTGCACGCCCTGGACGTGAACGCCGACGCCATCGCGACCGCGGTGCTCACGTTCGCCTACGACACCTCCGCGGTCAACGGCGTCCCCGGGCACCCGGGCAAGGGGCACACCAAGACGGGCCAGCACCTCAAGCTGTCGGTGGCCAAGAACCAGCACCGACGCTGAGACGGCTGATCGCCGGCAGGCCCGCCGGGTGCGTTCTGCCGCGCCCGGCGGGTCCCGCCCCGAGTCCGTCAGGCAGGGTCGTCAGGACTGGGGGGTCTTGAGGATCTCCACGACACCGGCGTACATGGTGGCCTTGATGGCGCCGAGGGTGGCGCGGTCCTTGCCCGCCAGGTCCCGGACCCGGGCGGCCGCGGTGCCGCGGAGCTCCTCGATGCCGCTGACCGCGTTCACCAGGCCGGCTGCTGTCGCCTCGGCGCCGCCGTAGCGACGGCCCGTGGTCATCGACTCCACCGCGGCTGCCGGCGTGAGCTTGGCGGTGATCAAGGCGGACATCCCGGTGGTGAACGGGATGTGGATGTCGACCTCGGGGAAGCAGAAGAACCCGCGGTCCTCGCGCATCACCCGGAAGTCGTGGGCCATGGCGAGCATCGCGCCGCCGCCGAAGGCGTGGCCGTTGACCGCGGCGACCGTCGGGACGGGCAGGGTGAGCACCTTGGCGAACAGTGCGTGGATGCGGTCGACGTACCAGCCGAGGCGGTCGCCGTTGGCGCCCAGCCACTCCAGGTCGAGACCGTTGGAGAAGAACTTCCCACTGCCCGCGGTGACCAGCACGGCCGGCTCCGCGGAGCCGGCGATCTCGTCCAGCAGGGCGTCGGTCTGCTCCAGCCAGTCCGGGTGGAAGCGGTTCTCGTCCGCGCCGAGGTCGAGCGTCCAGACGGTGCTGTCCTTGCTGAGCGTGGGCATGCGGGGGCTCCTGTGGCAGGTCGCGAGCAGATCGGGCGAACCGTACCGGAGCGCGGACCCTCGGACTCAGCCGGTGCGTTCGGCCAGCACCAGCACCTCGTAGTGGCGGGTCTGGGGAAACATGTCCAGCAGCACGGCGCGGCGCGGGCGCAACGACGGCATCGCCGCCAGGTCCCGCGCCAGGGACTCCGCGTTGCAGCTGGAGTAGAGGACGTGCCGGACCCCGGAGTCCTCCAGCCACCCGGCGAGGGCCGGCCCGATGCCCCGGCGCGGCGGGTTCACCACCACCAGGTCCGGCGACCGGTCCTGGGCCAGGGCCCAGGCGGTGGCGTCGGCAGCGACGAACTCGGCCGGAGCGCCCAGCTCCCGGGCGCTGGTGCGCGCACTCGCCACGGCCTCGGCGCTGACCTCGACCCCGGTCACCGCGAGCCCCGGACGGGCCAGGTGCAGCGCGAACCCGCCGACCCCGCAGTACAGGTCCCACACCTCGGCGGGCGTGGTGTCCCCGACGGGAAGGAGCTCGGCGACCCAGGCCGCAGCCTGCCGGTAGAGGCTGGCGGCGACCTCGGTGTTGGTCTGGAAGAAGCTCTGCGGGCGAAGGTGCAGTGTCAGGTCGTTGACCCGCATCGCCAAGGTGGAGCCATGCAGCACGATCTCGCGCTCGCCCTCCAGGACTGCCTTGTGCTCGGGCTGAAGGTTGACCGAGACCACCCGCAGCCGGGGGAGGGCGGCCAGCAGCCCGGGCAGGTGCTTGCCGATCCGGGTCACCGGCTCCTGGGAGCGCAGCACGAACCGGACCATGAGCTCGCCCGCCTCCGACTCGGTGACCAGCAGGTGCTTGAGCTCACCGCGCCGCGCGGTCACGTCGTACGGCGCGATCGAGGCGGTGCTGATGAACGCGGCCAGCAGCGGGAGCGCAGCCTGCAGACCGGCGGAGTGCAGGGGACAGTCACGCAGGTCGATCCCGGAGCCGGCGGCGTCCAGGATGCCCAGGGTCGGCGCGTCGGCGGTGCCGCCCACGACCATCTTGGCCTTGTTGCGGAACCTCTCGCCCGGGCCCACCACCGGCGGCTGCCACTCGAGGTCGGGATCAGGGAGCAGAGCCTGCACCTGTCGCGTCTTCGCGGCGAGCTGGTCGGCTCGGGGAACCTCCAGCAACGTGCAGGAGCGACACCGGTGGGCGTCGTAGTGGGCGCAGTACATGTCGTTGCCGAACCTACCTTCCGAGCCCTCATCCCTTACTCTTGTCGCTGCTCAGGGTTCTGCGCGTTCTCGGAGGTGGGTACGGCGCGCGTCGTCCCTGCGCACCCGAAAAGAGTCCTTGCGTGTCACCCCTCGCCTCCTACCGGCGCCTGCTCGACCTCGTCGGCCCGGCCTACGTCCTGGTCGCCTTCGTCGGCCGTCTTCCCACCTCCATGAGCCAGCTCGGCACCCTGGTGCTGATCTCCTCGACGACCGGGAGCTATGCCAGCGGCGGTCTGGCCGCCGGGGCCCTGGCGATCGCGAACGCTGTCGGCTCCCCGCTGGCCGGCGCGCTGTCGGACCGCCACGGGCAACGGCCCGTCGTCCTCGTCCAGTCCCTGCTCGGCGCCCTCGCCCTGGGCGTGCTGGTCATCGCCGCGCACGCCGACTTCTCGACCCCGGTGCTGGTGCTGTGCGCTGCGGTCGCCGGGTCGCTGCTTCCTCAGGTCGGTCCGCTCTCCCGGGTGCGCTGGCGCCCGCTGGTCGCCGACTCCGGTGTGCACCAGCGTCGCCTGCTGGACACCGCGTTCTCCTACGAGGGGGCCGCCGACGAGGCCTCGTTCGTGCTCGGGCCGGCGCTGGTCGGGACCGGGGTGGCGCTGATCTCGCCGGAGGCGGCGATGCTGATGGCCTCGGTGCTGCTGGTCGTCTTCGGATGCGCGTTCGCGCTGCACCCCACCGCCCCCGGTGCCGTCCCGCGGCCCGCGCCGGGGACGGTGGTGGCCCGGGTGGTCACCCCGTTCTTCGTCGTCCTGCTGCTGGCCCTGATGTGTGTGGGGATGCTGTTCGGTGCCACCCAGACCGGCACCACGGTGATGGCCGACGCGGCGGGGGAGCCGGGGTTGGCGGGGCTGATCCACGCGGTGCTCGGGATCGGCAGCGTGATCGCCGGGCTCGGCACCGCGCTGCTCCCGGAGTCCTTCGGCCATGCCCGCCGGATGCTCGTCTGCGCCGTGGCGCTGCTGGTGATGTCGCTGCCGCTGCTCGCGGTCGACAGCCTGACCGGCCTGGTGCTGGTGGTACTGGCCCTCGGCTTCGGGGTCGCCCCCTACCTGATCAGCGTCTTCACCCTGGGGGAGCGGGCGCTGCCGCAGAGCCGGGCCAGCCTGGGGCTGAGCCTGCTGGCCAGTGCGGTCGGCCTGGGCTACGCGCTGGGAGCTGGTGCGGCCGGCCGGCTGGCCGACGCGCACGGCCACACCGCCGCCTTCACCGTCACCGTGGGCGCCATGGTGCTGGCCGTGGTGCTGGCCCTGGTGGTCCAGGCCCGGGACCGGGCGAGGGCCCAGCCCGCTGCCGGGTCAGCCGCGGAGCCGGCCCATCCACTCCTCGACGTCGTGTGAGGCGCGGGGGAGCGCGGCGCTGAGGTTGCGGCTGCCGTCACCGGTCACCAGGATGTCGTCCTCGATCCGGATGCCGATCCCGCGCAGCTCCTCGGGCACCAGCAGGTCGTCGGCCTGGAAGTAGAGCCCGGGCTCCACCGTCAGGACCATGCCCTCGGCGAGGTCGGCCTTGGTGTAGGACTCGGGGGCGGCGCGTCCGCAGTCGTGCACGTCCATCCCGAGCATGTGGGAGGTGCCGTGCAGCGTCCACCGGGCGTAGACCTTGGAGTCGGGGTCCAGCGCCTCCTCGGCGGAGACCGGGAGCAGCCCCAGGTCGGAGAGCCCGTGGGCGAGCACCTCCATCGCCGCCTGGTGCGGCGCCAGGAAGGCCGCGCCCGGGCGGACCGCGGCGATGCCGCGCTCCTGGGCAGCCAGGACGAGCTCGTAGAGGTCGCGCTGGAGGTCGGTGAAGGTGCCGGAGACCGGAAGGGTCCTGGTCACGTCGGCGGTGTAGAGGTTGCGGCCCTCAACCCCCATGTCGAGCAGGATCAGCTCACCGGGCCTGACCGGCCCGCTGTTCTCGATCCAGTGCAGGGTCGTGGCGTGCGAGCCGCCGCCCACGATGGAGTCGTAGCCGATGTCGTTGCCCATCGCCCGGGCCCGGCGGAAGAAGGTGCCCTCCACCCAGCGCTCGCCGTACTCCAGCACCCGGTCCCACTCGCGCACCGAGTCCTCGAAGCCCAAGGTGGTGATGTCACAGGCCTCGGCCAGCTCGGCGACCTCCCAGTCGTCCTTGACCAGGCGCATCTCAGAGACCACCCGGGCCAGGTCGGTGTCCAAGGTGTCGTCCCCGGGCACCAGGGCGTCCACGGTGTCCGAGACGCCGCGGTGCACGCGGGTCTTGCCGGTCCCGGTGAGCGCCCCCGGCAGCTCGTCGACGTGCCGGACCTCCAGGCCCAGCGAGTCCGACATCTCCGCCAGCGACGGACGGGCTCCGGCCCAGAGCGCGCCGTACTGGCGGTCCCGGAAGAACTCGTCGGTCTCCCGCGAGGAGCGGGGCCTGGCGTAGAGCACCGCGTCGCCGTCCTCGAGCACCAGCACGGCGTCGGTGCTCTGGTTGCCCGAGTAGTAGGTGTGCGCGGTGTCGGGGCGGAAGCGGTAGTCGGTGTCGTTGGAGCGCACCTTGAAGGTGCCGGCGGGCAGCACGAGGCGCTCGCCGGGGAAGGCCTCGGCCAGGCGCGCCCGCCGGGCAGCAGCGCTGGCGGCCACCGGGTGCCGGGGGACCGTCGCCTCCCGCTCGCCCCAGCCGGTGCGCATGAAGGCGGCGTACGCCTCCGGCACCGCGGGGTCGTGCGACTCCGTCCGCGGCTGGGTCGTCGATGTCGTGCCTGGCTGGGTCTGGGACTCCTCGCTCACGGGCTTCACTGTACGCCGCGCGGTCACGCCCCGTTAGGCTGCCGACCATGTCCAGCCACCATCGCGAGAGCGCTGCCTTCACGCTCGTGGTCACGCTGCTGGCGTTGCTGGGCGCGGCCGCGATGCTGCTGGTCATCGCGCTCTCCGGCGCACCCTCGTCGCTGGCCCTGGCCACGGTGCTGGCGTTCCTGCCGGTGGGGCCGGTGGTGGCGGTGTTCCTGTGGCTGGACCGCTACGAGCCGGAGCCGCGCACGCTGCTGGCCACGGGCGTGCTGTGGGGCGCCTTCGTCGCCACCGCGGCCGCGCTGGTGCTGCAGGGCCTCGGTGGCCTGTTCGGCGGGTTCGACGACTCCCAGATGCTCGCCGTCGTCGCCCCGGTCACCGAGGAGGCCACCAAGGGCCTGTTCCTGCTGCTCCTGCTGTGGTGGCGCCGGGCGGAGCTGGACGGCATCCTCGACGGAATCGTCTACGCGGGCATGGTCGGCATCGGGTTCGCCTTCATCGAGAACATCCTCTACCTGGCGGCCGCGTACGACGGCACCGACGGCCTGGGCCCGGGTGGCACCGAGGCGCTGACGGCCACCTTCGTGGTCCGCTGCCTGGTCAGCCCGTTCGCCCACCCGCTCTTCACCACGTTCACCGGCATCGGCGTGGGCATCGCGGTCGGCAGCCGCCGCCCGCTGGTGCGCGTGCTGGCACCCCTGGCTGGGTACCTGATGGCTGTGCTCACCCATGGCCTCTGGAACGCCTCTGCCATCGGTGGCCTCGAGCAGTTCGCCACGGTCTACCTGACCATGATGGCGCCCGGCTTCGCTGCGCTGATCGCCTTCGTGATCTGGCTGCGCCGTTCCGAGCGCACCATGCTGACCCGGGCGCTGCAGGACGCAGCCGCCCGCGGGCTGCTCCCGGCCTCGGACATCGGCTGGCTCGTGGACCTGAGAGCGCGCCGCGAGGCCCGGGCCTACGCCCGTCAGCACGGGGGAGCCCGCGCGGAGCGGGCGATGCGCGACTACCAGCAGTCGGCGATCGAGCTGGGCTTCCTGCATCATCGGTACCTGCGCGGCACCCCGCCCCCCGACTTCGCAAACCGCGGCCAGCTCTTCATCACCCGGCTGGGTGCGGTGCGCCCCTACATCTCCTTCCCCGGACAGGTGGTCCCCACACGATGAGCGAGTCCTCGAGCCCCGAGACGAGCATCGACAGCACCCAGATGCTCACGGCACTGGTGCAGCTGCGCGGTGCCCTGCAGGGGGCCACACTGCCGCTGGAGGTGCCCGGCGTCGCGGAGAGCCGCAAGGCGCGCGCCGACATGATCGCCCAGCTGGAGGACTACGTCATCCCGCGGCTGATGACCATCGAGGCCCCGATGCTGGCCGTGGTCGGCGGCTCCACCGGCGCCGGCAAGTCGACGCTGGTCAACTCGCTCGTCGGCCACCGGGTGACCGAGCCGGGGGTGCTGCGGCCCACCACCCGCTCCCCGGTGCTGGTGCACAACCCCGAGGACGCCCAGTGGTTCGGCCAGGACCGGCTGCTGCCCGAGCTCGAGCGGGTCAGCTCCGCCACCAACGACCCGCACGCCCTCCAGCTCGTCCCGTCCGAGACCGTCCCGGCCGGCCTGGCGATCCTGGACGCCCCTGACATCGACTCGGTCGAGGAGGCCAACCGGACGCTGGCCGCCCAGCTGCTCGCGGCGGCCGACCTGTGGCTCTTCGTCACCTCCGCCGCGCGGTACGCCGACCAGGTGCCGTGGGACTTCCTGCGTGAGGCGGCCGAGCGCTCCGCCGCGGTGGCGATCGTGCTCGACCGCACGCCCGACGACGCGATCGAGACCGTCTCCACGCACCTGGCCCGGATGCTGGCCAGTCGTGGGCTCAAGGACTCTCCGCTGTTCACCGTCACCGAGGAGCAGATCTCCGAGACCGGGCTGCTGCCCGTCGCCGCGGTGGCAGCGATCCGGGGCTGGCTGGAGTCGCTGGCCGCGGACGCCGAGGCGCGTGCCGGGGTGGTGCGCCAGACCCTGGAGGGCGCCATCCGCACGGTCGCCCGTCGTACCCACGAGGTGGCGGACGCGGAGACCGAGCAGGCCGAGGTGCTGCGCCGGCTCCGCGAGGACGTCGACAAGGCCTACGACGCCGGGGTGGCCGGGGTGACCGCGGCTTCGGCCGACGGCACGCTGCTGCGCGGCGAGGTGCTCGCGCGGTGGCAGGAGTTCGTCGGCACCGGCGAGCTGCTGCGGTCGTTGGAGACCCGCGTGGGGTGGCTGCGCGACCGGGTGGTCAACGCCATCAAGGGCAAGCCCCAGCAGGCCGAGCGGGTCACGGTCGCGGTCGAGTCGGGCCTGGAGACCCTGCTGCTCGAGCACGCCGAGGCGGCCGCCGAGCGGGCCGAGGCCTCCTGGCAGTCCGTGGCCTCGGGCCAGGCCCTGCTCGCGGACGCGGGGGAGGACCTGGGGCGGGCCTCGCGCGACTTCCGCCGCAAGACCGAGCGGGCGGTGCGGGACTGGCAGGCCGACGTGCTGGAGATGGTGCGCACCGAGGGTGCCGACAAGCGCTCCACGGCCCGCTTCCTGGCCTACGGCGTCAACGGTCTGTCGGTGGCCCTGATGGTCGTGGTCTTCGCCCACACCGGCGGGGCGCTGGTGGGCGCGGAGGCCGGCATCGCCGGCGGTGGCGCGCTGCTGGGGCAGAAGCTGCTGGAAGCGGTCTTCGGCGACCAGGCCGTGCGCACGCTGGCCGAGCGGGCCCGCCAGGACCTGGAGCGCCGGGTGGACGAGCTCTTCGAGGCCGAGCGCCGGCGCTACCTCGACCTGCTGGACTCCCTCAAGGTGACGCCGGGCTCCGCGGAGACGCTGCGCACCTGCGCGCGTCGGGTCGACGACCTGCGTTTCGCGCTGCTGGGTCGCAACGAGGCGGACCAGAGCGGGTCGTGAGCATCCCGGACGGGCGCATTACTGTTGGCCCACGAACCCATTCATCTCGGCTGAGGACACGATGACGTCACTTCTCGAGGGCGCCAAGAAGCTGGTGACCCGTGGCTCCGACATCGGCGGGCGCCTCGCGGGGCTGGAACAGGCCGTCACGGCTTCCCGCGGACGGATCGACGACTCGGTGGTGGACGAGGCCTCCGCGGTGGTCACCCGCGCCGGCACCCGGCTCAAGCTCTCCGCCGACCACACGGTCGTCGCCCTGGCCGGAGCCACCGGCTCGGGCAAGTCCTCCACGTTCAACGCCCTGACCGAGCTCGAGCTCAGTGCCGTCGGGGTGCGCCGGCCCACCACGTCGTGGGCCACCGCCTGCGTCTGGGGCACCGAGGGTGCGCCGGAGCTGCTGGAGTGGCTCGGTATCCCGTCCCGGCACCAGGTCACCCGCGACAACCTGCTCAGCGCCGGCTCGAAGCACCCGCTGGAGGGCGTGGTCCTGCTGGACCTGCCCGACCACGACTCCACCGAGGTCTCCCACCACCTCGAGGTCGACCGGCTGGTCCGGCTGGCCGACATGCTCATCTGGGTGCTGGACCCGCAGAAGTACGCCGACGCCGCGATCCACGACCGCTACCTCGCGCCGCTGGCCACCCACCAGGACGTGATGCTGGTGGTGCTCAACCAGATCGACCGGGTGCCGCAGGAGCGCCGCTCCGCGATGATCGAGGACGTGCGGCGACTGCTCGTCGCCGACGGGCTCCCCGGCGTTCCCGTGCTCGCGGTCAGCGCCCGGGAAGGCAGCGGGATGGACGAGCTGCGCGACGAGATCGCCCGCAAGGTCGCCAGCAAGAAGGTCACCAAGCAGCGCCTGGACGCAGACCTCCGCGCGGCTGCCGCCCGGATGGCCGAGCTCACCGGCACCGCGAAGACCCCGTCGCTGCCCCGGGAGCGGGTGGCGGCCCTGGAGGACGCCTTCGCCGAGGCAGCCGGCGTGCCGACCGTGGTCCGGGCGGTCGAGGACTCCACCCGGATCCGCGCCAACCGGGCCACCGGCTGGCCGGTCACCGCGTGGGTGACCAAGCTCAAGCCCGATCCGCTGAAGCGTCTGCACCTCGACCTGGGCGCCGCGGGCAAGGAGCTCACCGGCTCGGCGCGAACCTCGGTGCCCACCGCCAACCAGGTCCAGCGCGCCAAGGTCGACAGCGAGGTGCGCTCGTTGGTCGACGAGGTCTCGGTGGACCTCAGGCCGTCCTGGGCGACCGCGGTGCGCCAGGCCTCGGTCTCCCGCCTTCCCGACCTGGGGGACCGGCTCGACAAGGCGTTGGCCGCCACCGACCTCGGCGCGGAGCGGATCCCGGCCTGGGCAGGGCTCGTGCGAGTCCTGCAGTGGCTGCTCATCGTCTCGGCGGCGGTCGGTGCGGTCTGGCTCGGTGTCCTGGCGCTGGGCTCCTACGCGCGGTTGCCGGAGGTGCCCACTCCCGAGTGGCGCGGCTTCCCGGTCCCCACCCTGCTGCTGCTGGGCGGTGTCGGGCTCGGCATCCTGCTGGCTCTGCTGTGCCGGGTGCTGGTCTCCCTGACCGCCCGACGCCGCGCCCGGTCCGCCGACCGGCGGCTGCGGGAGGCGATCGGGCAGGTCTCCGAGGAGCTGGTCATCGAGCCGGTGCGGACCGAGCTGGCGGCCTACTCCGCGGCGCGCGACGGTCTCGCCGAGGTGCTGCGCTGACCTGCTGACGTCCACAGGCGGCGCGGCGGCGGAGTTCTCCACAGCGCGCTCGCCGTACGGCGCTCCGCCCTACGGGGCTGCAGCAGGGTGGTCGTCGACGGGGCAGGGTGCCGCGTCGGCGACAGGCACAGGAGCGCATATGAACGACAGCATGATCACCTTCAGCGGCTGGGTCGGGTCCGAGGTCACCCTCACCGAGGCCGGTGCCGGAGCGGCCGTGGCGAGCTTCCGGGTGGGCAGCACGCCGCGTCGCTACCGCGGCGGGCAGTGGGAGGACGGCGAGACCATCTGGTACGCCGTGAAGGCCTGGCGCACCCTGGCCGTCAACGTGGGCGCGTCCGTGCGCACCGGGGACCCCGTGGTGGTCTCGGGCAAGCTCGTCGCCGACGTGTGGAAGCGCGAGGACGGCACGGTCTCCACGCGCTACGTGGTGGTCGCCTCCTCCGTGGGCCACGACCTGACCCGTGGCACCAGCGAGTTCCGGCGCGCCAAGGCGCCCGAGCCCGCGGTGGGGGTGGAGGACGACGCCGTGCGAGCGGTCCTGCACTCCTACGAGGAGGGTGGGCCGCGTCTGGACAGCAACGGTCAGGCGGTCGCCGCGGCCGAGGAGCCGGCGGCCTGAGGTCGGGCCGAGAGTCGCTGGGCGGCCACCGGTGCCGAGCCGCCGGTGGCCGGTGTCGGGCCTCGCACCGGTAGGCTCACTGACCATGGCTGACTACGTATTCACCCTGCGCAATGTGCGCAAGGCCCACGGCGACAAGGTCGTCCTCGACAACGTCACCCTCTCCTTCCTGCACGGGGCCAAGATCGGTGTCGTCGGTCCCAACGGCACCGGCAAGTCCTCGCTGCTCAAGATCATGGCCGGGCTGGACCACGCCAACAACGGCGACGCGATCCTCGACCCCGACGCCACCGTCGGCATGCTCCAGCAGGAGCCGCCGCTGACCGAGGGCAAGACGGTCCTGGAGAACGTGGAGGAGGCGGCCGGCGAGATCAAGCAGAAGCTCGACCGCTACAACGCGATCTCCGAGGAGATGGCCAACCCGGACGCCGACTTCGACACGCTCCTGGCCGAGATGGGCGACCTCCAGACTGACCTCGACCACGCCAACGCGTGGGACCTCGACAGCCGGCTGGACCAGGCGATGGACGCGCTGCGCTGCCCGCCGCCGGACGCCATCGTCGACAACCTCTCCGGTGGTGAGCGGCGTCGGGTGGCGCTGTGCAAGCTGCTCCTGCAGCAGCCCGACCTGCTGCTCCTCGACGAGCCCACCAACCACCTCGACGCGGAGTCGGTCCAGTGGCTCGAGGGCCACCTGGCCTCGTACCCCGGTGCCGTGCTGGCCGTGACCCACGACCGGTACTTCCTCGACAACGTCGCGTCCTGGATCCTCGAGCTCGACCGAGGCCAGGCCCACCCCTACGAGGGCAACTACACGACGTACCTGGAGACCAAGAAGAGCCGGCTCAAGATCGAGGGGCAGAAGGACGCCAAGCGCGCCAAGATGCTCGACCGCGAGCTGGAGTGGGTGCGCTCCAACGCCAAGGCCCGTCAGACCAAGAGCAAGTCCCGGCTGGCGCGCTACGAGGAGATGGCGGCCGAGGCCGACCGGATGCGCAAGATCGACACCTCCGAGATCAACATCCCCGCCGGACCGCGGCTGGGTGACGTGGTCCTGGAGGCGCACGGCCTGGGCAAGGGCTTCGAGGGCCGGGTCCTCATGCACGACGTCTCGTTCACGCTGCCGAAGGCCGGCATCGTCGGTGTCATCGGTCCCAACGGTGTCGGCAAGACGACGCTGTTCCGGATGATCACCGGCGAGGAGCAGCCCGACGAGGGTGAGCTGAAGGTCGGTCAGACGGTCAAGATCTCCTACGTCGACCAGAGCCGTGGCGGCATCGACCCCAACAAGAACGTCTGGGAGGTCGTCTCGGACGGCCTGGACTTCATCAAGGTCGCCAACTTCGAGATGAACTCTCGCGCCTACGTCGCCTCGTTCGGCTTCAAGGGTCCGGACCAGCAGAAGAAGGCCGGCGTGCTCTCCGGTGGTGAGCGCAACCGTCTCAACCTGGCGCTCACCCTGAAGATGGGCGGCAACATGCTGCTGCTCGACGAGCCCACCAACGACCTGGACGTGGAGACGCTCTCCTCCCTGGAGGACGCCCTGCTGGACTTCCCCGGCTGCGCCGTGGTCACCTCCCACGACCGGTGGTTCCTGGACCGCGTCGCGACCCACATCCTGGCCTGGGAGGGCGACGAGTCCGACCCCGCCAACTGGTTCTGGTACGAGGGCAACTTCGCCGCGTACGAGGAGAACAAGATCGAGCGTCTCGGCGCCGACGCGGCGCGTCCGCACCGCGTCACGCACCGCAAGCTCACCCGGGACTGATCCCGCGAACCACGATGCCCCCGACCGGAGACGGTCGGGGGCATCGTCGTCTCACCGGACGCGAGGGCCTCAGTCCGCCTGGCGCAGCTCCATCTCGGGGTGCGCCGCGATCAGGTGGTCCGCCACGGCGTTCATCACGCGGCCGGCCGCCGCGAAGTCTGCGGGGGAGACCAGGTCGACGAGGTTCTGACGGACCCCGGCGACGTGCACGGGCGCCGCCCGCCGGAGCAGCTCCATCCCCTTGTCGGTCATGGTGGCGAACACGCCCCGCCCGTCCTCGGGAGAGGCACGGCGTACGACGTACCCGGCCTTCTCCATGCGGTCGATGGTGTGGGTGACGCGGCTGCGGCTGTGGGCCAGGGCGTCGGCGAGCTGGGCCATCCGCATCGAGTGCCCCTCGCGCTCGGAGAGGCGCACCAGGATGTCGTACTCGGTGAGGGAGATCTCGAAGGAGCGGCGCAGGTCGTCGTCGAGCCGGCCCAGCAGCAGTGTGTGGCCCAGTAGCACGGCGCGCCACGCCCGCTGCTGGTCCTCGTCGAGCCAGCGGACTTCCCCCCGAGTAGTCATGGGCACGACCTTAACCTCTGTCTGGGTGTCGACGTGCCGATCCCGGTGCGCGCGAACGCCCGGCCGCCACGAGGGCGACCGGGCGTCCGGTGGTTCTGCCCGCAAGCGCCGCAGGCGGACCGGGTGACTCAGATGCGCTCGAGGATCAGGGCCATGCCCTGGCCGCCGCCGACGCACATGGTGATCAGGCCGGTGGACTTGTCGTGCCACTCCAGGCTGTTGAGCATGGTGTTCTGCAGCCGGGCGCCGGTCATGCCGAACGGGTGGCCGATCGCGATCGCGCCGCCGTTGACGTTGAGCCGGTCCAGGTCGATCCCGAGCTCCTGGTAGGAGGGGACGACCTGAGCGGCGAAGGCCTCGTTGAGCTCGACCAGGTCGATGTCACCGATGCTCATGCTGGCGTTGGCCAGGGCGCGCTTGGTCGCCTCCACCGGGCCCAGGCCCATGATCTCGGGGGAGAGACCGCTGACGCCGGTGGACACGATGCGCGCCAGCGGGGTGAGGCCGAGCTCGGCTGCCTTGGTGTCGGACATGATGACCACGGCCGCCGCACCGTCGTTCAACGGGCAGCAGTTGCCGGCGGTGACCACCCCGTCGGGGCGGAAGACCGGCTGCAGCTGGGAGATGGCCTCGTAGGTGACTCCGGCGCGGGGGCCGTCGTCGGCCTGCACCACGGTGCCGTCGGGAAGGGTGAGCGGGGTGATCTCCCGGGCCCAGAAGCCGTCCTTGATCGCCTGCTCGGTGAGGTTCTGGCTGCGCACGGCGAACTCGTCGAGCTCCTTGCGCTCCACGCCGCGCAGCCGGGCGACGTTCTCCGCGGTCTGGCCCATGGTGATGTAGGCGTCTGGCAGCAGGCCGTCCTGCCGCGGGTCGTGCCAGTCCTGGCCGCCCTTGGCGTACTCGGCGGTGCGGGACTGGGCCTCGTCGAAGATCGGGTTGACCGTGTGCGGGATGTGGTCGGAGGTGCCCTTGGAGAAGCGGGAGACGGTCTCGACGCCGGCCGAGATGAACACGTCCCCCTCGCCGGCCTTGATCGCGTGGAACGCCATGCGGGTGGTCTGCACCGAGGAGGCGCAGTAGCGGGTGATGGTGGCGCCGGGGACCTGGTCCATCCCGTTGAGGACGTTGACGATGCGCCCCATGTTGTTGCCGCTCTCGCCACCGGGCAGGCCACACCCGAGGTAGAGGTCGTCGACGGTGTTGGCGTCCAGCTCGGGGATCTTGTCCAGGGCGGCCCGGACGATGAGGGCCGCCAGGTCGTCGGGCCGGAAGTCCTTCAGGGACCCCTTGTTGGCTCGGCCGATGGGACTACGAGCGGCTGAAACGATCACTGCCTCGGGCATTGACTCTCCGATCTGGGCGGGTGTTGACGCGTTTCAGCCTACGGGGTCCTGGGGCGCGTCCTCGAGCGCGCCGAGCACGTGACCGAGGGCGCGGCGCAGATCCGTGGCGCGGCGCCCGACGTCTCTGAGCAGAGCGCCCAGGAGCCCCCTCGTCGTCCACGCCCTCGGCGTCGACTTCCGGCACCACTGATCCCGGTGCCCCGCACGGTCTGACAGCATCGCGGGGTGCGCCACCTCTACGAGTGCCCGATGCGCTGGGCCGACCTGGACCTGCTGGGACACGTGAACAACGTGGTCTTCGTCGACTACCTGCAGGAGGCCCGGGTCGACATGCTGCGCACCCACGTCCCTGACGGCAGGGCCGAGCGCCTGGTCGGACGTCCGGGAGAGGGCATCGTGGTGGTGCGGCACCTGGTGGAGTACCTCAACCCGTTGTCGTTCCGGTTCCGTCCGGTCAAGATCGAGTGCTGGGTCACCGAGCTCAAGGCCGCGTCCTTCACGATGGCCTACGAGATCTTCGACGAGGACGACGACGGGGTGCGCACGACGTACGCCCGGGCGAGCACGGTGCTGACGCCGTACACCTTCACCACCGAACGCCCGCGGCGGCTCACCGACGCCGAGAGGCAGGCCCTGGGTCGGTTCCTGGAGCCGGCCGCGCCCGCCGCGGAGCTGTGGAGCGAGCCGCGTGACGTCGCCGGCGGTCTCTATCAGCTGCACGTGCGGTTCAGCGACGTCGACGTCTACGGTCACGTCAACAACGTCAAGTACTTCGAGTACTTCCAGGAGGCCCGGGTCCAGCTCCTGGACTCCCTGGGTCGCGAGATGCCTCAGGAGGGCGGGGTCGGTGTGGTCGTGGCCCGCACCGAGGTGGGCTACCGCCGCCCGATCCACGTCCGCGCACAGCCGTACCAGGTGCGCACCTGGGTGTCGCAGGTCGGGAACCGCTCCGCGGTCGTGGACGCCGAGATCACCGACGAGGGCACCCTGCTGAGCCGGGCCCGGGTGGTCCTGGTCTTCTTCGATCCCGCGACCCAGCGCAGTGTGGACCCGCCGCCCGAGGTGCGCGCCCGAATGCTGGCCATGCTGGAGGAGTGACCCCCGCCGGCCTCAGAGCTCGGGGCTGTTGACCATGAACTGGGCGGCGTGGGTCACGTAGTCCCAGAACTGCGCGTCCTGCTCCTCGGTGAGCGCTGCCTTGTCCAGACCGGCCCGGAAGTGCACCAGCCACCGCTGCGCGGAGCCCGGGGTCACGGCGAAGGGGCCGTGGCGCATCCGCAGTCGCGGGTGACCGCGGGTCTCGCCGTACGTCGAGGGCCCGCCCCAGTACTGGGCGAGGAAGAGGGCGAACCGATCGGCGGCCGGGCCCAGGTCCTCCTCGGGATACATCGGGCGCAGCAACGGATCCTCGGCGACGCCGGCGTAGAAGGTGTCGACGATGGTGCGGATGGTCTCCATCCCGCCGATCTCCTCGTAGAACGTCGTCACGCCGACCATTGTGCCGGGTCGCTCCTGAGCCCAGCCATCGGGCCCGGTGGAGCTCAGGAGTCGGTGGCCGCCGGGACCGGTGCCTTCTCCGGTGTCCAGGTGACGTACCGGGTGTGCGGCATCACGATGCCCTCCTGGTCGAACCGGGCCTTGATGCGCTCGCGCAGCTCGCGCGCCACCGCCCACTGCTCCATCGGTGCGGTCTTCAACGAGACTCGCACGGTCACCCCGTCCACGGTCATCGCCTCGACCCCGGGGGACTCCGGCTCCTCGATGACCCGGTCCCGGAAGTCCTCGTCCTGCCACATCGCGTGGGTGACCTCGGTGAGGACCTCGCGGACCCGGAGCAGGTCGGAGTCGTAGGCGACGGTCAGGTCGAGCACCGCACGCGCCCAGTTCTGGCTCATGTTGCCGACCCGCAGGATCTCCCCGTTGCGCACGTACCAGACCGTGCCGTTGATGTCCCGCACCCTGGTGACGCGCAGGCTGACCGCCTCCACCGTGCCCGAGGCCTCGCCCAGGTCGACGACGTCGCCCACGCCGTACTGGTCCTCCACGATCATGAAGATCCCGGAGAGGAAGTCCTTGACCAGGGTCTGGGCGCCGAACCCGAGGGCCAGGCCGAGGATCCCGGCGCTGGCGATGATCGGGGTGATGTCCACGTCGAGCTCGCTGAGCACCATGGTGAACGTGACGGCCAGCAGCACCCCGTTGATGATGCTCTTGAGCAGGCTGCCCATGGTGCGGGAGCGCTGGGCCCGCCGGGTGTTGGCGGCCAGGTCGCGGGGGGAGTGCTCGGTGCTGCGGCCCAACCTGGCGCTGGTGGTCACCGCCGCCCGGGTGAAGCGGTCCGGGACCATCCCGGCCTCCGCGCGACGCACCACGCGGTCCACGAGGCGGTGCAGCACCCAGCGGGCCACCAGGGCCAGCAGGATCAGCATGGCGATGGTCAGCGGCCTGCCGATGAGCACGTCGGCCATCTCCGCGAGGTCCTCGTTGCCGGTGGCCTGCATGGTCCACTCGCACAGCTGTTCACCAGGAAGGCAGGGATGGTCGATCTGGGTCGCGAGTCCGAACATGGCGCCCAGTATTGCGGTGCCGCCCGCTCCGAGGGCCCAGCAGGTGGCCACGGATGGGCTCGGGTGATCGGCACCAGGACCGGGGACGATATCCTTGGCCACGTGACCTCCATGACCGCGCTCAAGAACCTCCGTCCTGTCGTGCGCTCGTCGCTGCGCCTGGCTGTCCCGGCGGGCGTCGTGCTCACCGTGCTGCTCGCCGGCCCCGCCATGGCCGACGTGCCGGAGGGATGGTCGGACCCGGACGACGTCTCCGCCATGCAGTTCCTGATGCTGCTCTTCCTGGTCCCGGTGGGACTGGCGCTGCTGATCTCGCTGGCGGTCTACCTGCCCGCGCTGGCCCGAGGCGAGAAGATCGCGCCCAACTCCCAGCCCGTGGACGACCAGTGGTTCGGAGGACCGCGCGGTGGTCGTGCCGAGCTGCAGTCCTCCGACGCCGAGGAGAAGGGCACCGGTGGCGCAAGTGGCACTTGGTGAGCTCACCGCCCGCGAGCGGGCTGAGATCGACAAGGCCATCCGGGCGGCCGAGCAGGCCTGCCGGTTCGAGTTCTCGGTCTTCCGCGGGGTCAGCACGGGAGCCCCGCGCGCCTTCGCCGAGTCTCTGCACTCATCCCTGGCGGCACCGCAGCGCAGCATCCTGATCATGGTCGACCCGGTGTCCCGGGCGCTCGAGGTCGTCACCGGCTCGGAGGTACGTCGTCACCTCACCGACGGCGAGGTCGAGCTCGCCGTGCTGGCGATGCAGTCGGCCTTCGCCGAGGGTGACGAGGTCGGCGGGTTGCGCCGCGGGATCCTGATGCTCGCCGAGCACGCCATCCCGCAGCACACCCTGCACGTCGGGCCCGAGCACGTCGGAGTCTGACCACCCGGGTCTGCCCTGCGCGGGCACGGAACGACCAGGCACCGAACGACCACAACGGCTGAGCGCCGCACCGAGGGGTGCGGCGCTCAGCCGTTCACGTGCAGGCGCTCAGCTGGCTCCAGCACCCGGCTGGGTGCTCGACCCGGCGTCCAGGGCCTGGGCGGCGAGCGCACGCAGGACGTCGGCGCGTCCCTCGCGTGCGAACCGCTGGGCTCCCAGCGGAGCCGAGGTGCGCTCCAGCCACTCCGCCACCCGGTCGGCCAGCTGCTGCTGGGCGACGATCTGCTTGGGGAAGCCGTACTCCAGCACCACCGAGCCCTTGTGGAAGCCCAGGGTGTCGATCGCCGTCTCCGCCGCGTCGAAGTACTTGTCGACGAACTGGGCGACGACGTCCTCCTGGCCGAAGCGGAAGATCGAGAAGACCATCTCCCGCGAGGTCTCGTTCGGCGTCGCCGGGTCCATGATGGCGGCCCAGCCGGCTTCCTTGGCCTCCAGGCGCGGTTGGGCGACCCGGGCGGCGGCGGCCTTCTCCTTGCCCTCGATCGTGGGGTCGCGCTCCAGCTCGGCCTCGATCTCGGCATCCCCGGCTCGGCCGGCTGCGGCCAGCGCGGTCAGCAGGGACCAGCGCAGGTCCTGGTCGACGGCGAGGCCCTCGACGGTGAACGATCCGTCGAGGAGACCCTGCAGATCGGCCACCGCGGTGTCGCTGTGGCTGGCGGCCGCGTAGGCGCGGGTGAAGGTGAGCTGGTGGTCGCTGCCCGGCTCGGCGGCCAGCATCAGCTCACGCAGGCCGGACTCCCACTCGGTACGCAGCGCCGCGCGGTTCGCGGGGGCGGAGTAGAAGTTGACCGCCATCGCCGCGGAGACGGGGATCCGGGTGACGCCCCAGGAGTCGGTCTCCGAGCCGATGTTGGCCAGCACCAGGCGCACGAAGTCGCTGGCCGTCATCTCGGCGTCCCGGGTCATGTCCCAGGTGGCGCCCCAGACCAGGGCGCGGGCCAGGGAGTCGTCGAGCTTGGAGAGCCCGGCGGTGACGCAGGCCAGCGAGCGCTCGTCGAGACGGATCTTGGCGTAGGCGTGGTCCTCGTCGTTGAGCAGCAGCAGGTCCGGCTGACGCACCCCGACCAGCTGCTCGACCTGGGTGGAGGCGCCCTCCACGTCGATCTCCAGGTAGTCGCGGCGCACCAGGCGCCCGTCGACCTCGTCGTACAGGCCGATGCCCAGGCGGTGGCGGCGCAGGGTCGGCTGCTCCGCCGCGGCGGTCTGCAGGACCTGGAAGGAGGAGTAGCTGCCCTCGGAGTCCAGGGCGAACTCCGGGCGCAGGGTGTTGACCCCGGCAGTCTGCAGCCATTCCTGGGCCCAGCCCTGGAGCTCGCGACCCGAGGACCGCTCCAAGGCGGCCAGCAGGTCGCTGAACTCGGTGTTGCCGAAGGCGAAGTCCTTGAAGTACTGGCGCAGCCCCGCCACGAACGGGTCGAGCCCCACCCAGGCCACCAGTTGCTTGAGCACCGAGGCGCCCTTGGCGTAGGTGATCATGTCGAAGTTGACCTCGACCGCGTGCAGGTCGACGTTGTCCGCGGCGATCGGGTGCGTGCTGGGCAGCTGGTCGGCGCGGTAGCCGGTCTGCTTGCGGGCGTTGGCGAAGCCCGTCCAGGCATCGGTGAACTCGGTGGCCTCGGCCTCGCACCAGTAGCAGGCCCACTCCGCGAAGGACTCGTTGAGCCAGAGGTCGTCCCACCACTTCATGGTCACCAGGTCGCCGAACCACATGTGCGCCATCTCGTGGGTGATCACCGAGGTGCGGAACTCGAAGAACGAGCGGGCCTGACGGCTGCGGGGGAGGTACTCGTCGCGCAGCGTCACGCAGCCGGCGTTCTCCATCGCGCCCATGTTGTACTCCGGCACGTAGAGCTGGTCGTACTTGCCGAACGGGTAGGGGTAGTCGAACTTCTCCTCGAAGAACTCGAAGCTCTGCTTGGTGATCTTCACCAGCTCTTCGGTGTCCATGTAGTCCACCAGCGACTGGCGGCAGTAGTGACCCAGCGGGATGGTGCCGAACTTGCCCTCGTAGGTGTCGAGGACCTCGTGGTACTCCCCGGCCACGATGGCGGTGATGTACGTCGACATCTTCGCCGTCGTCGGGAAGGACCACACGGCCTTGCCGTCGCCGGCGGCCACGGGCTCGGGAGTCGGGGCGTTGGAGACGACCTTCCAGTGCTCCGGCGCGGTCACGGTGAAGGTGAAGACCGACTTCAGGTCCGGCTGCTCGAAGGTGGTGAAGACCCGCCGCGCGTCCGGGACCTCGAACTGGCTGTAGAGGTAGACCCGGTCGTCGGAGGGGTCGACGAAGCGGTGCAGGCCCTCGCCGGTGTGGCTGTAGGTGCAGTCCGCCTTGACCACCAGCTGGTTGTCGGCGGCGAGGCCGTCGAGCTGGATGCGGCTGTCGACGTACGCCGTCGCCGGGTCGAGCGGGGCACCGTTCAGGGTGATCTCGTGCACCGTGGCGTCGACGAGGTCGACGAACGTCGACCCGCCCGGCTCGCGGCAGGTGAAGGCGATGGTGGTGGTGGAGCCGAACGTCTTCTCACCTGTGGTGAGGTCGAGCTCGACGTCGTAGGAGGACACGTCCAGGAGGGCGGCGCGGGTGGCGGCCTCGTCCCTGGTGAGGTTGGTTCCGGGCATGAGATCCATCATGGCATCCCGAGCCGAGAGCGCGGCGTGGGCGCGGGCGGCGGTCTTATTGGTGGCGGTGCCGGGGCTTCTGATTCACTGGCACGCGTGACCGAGACCAAGAACAACGCCGACTTCTGGTTCGACCCGCTCTGCCCCTTCGCCTGGATCACCTCGCGGTGGATCCTGGAGGTCGAGCAGGTCCGCGACATCGACGTGACCTGGCACGTGATGAGCCTGGCCTACCTCAACGCCGACAAGGACATCCCCGACGAGTACCGGGAGATGCTCAAGCCAGCCTGGGGGCCGGTGCGGGTGGCCATCGCCGCCGAGCAGCGCCACGGCCGTGGGGTCCTGCTCGCGCTCTACACCGCGATGGGCAACCGGATCCACCTGGAGCAGCAGCCGATCAGTCGCGAGCTCATCGCCGCCGCGGTGGCCGAGGCCGGCCTGGAGGCCGACCTGGTCGACGCGATGGACGACAGCTCGCTGGACGAGGCGGTCGCCAAGTCGCACCACGAGGGCATGGACCAGGTCGGGGACGACGTGGGCACCCCGACGATCTCGATCAACGGTGCCGCGTTCTTCGGCCCGGTGCTCTCGGCCATCCCGCGCGGCGAGGAGGCAGGCCAGCTGTGGGACGGCTGCGTCGCGGTCGCGAAGGTGCCCTACTTCTACGAGCTCAAGCGCTCGCGCACCGGGGACCTGGACTTCAGCTGACCCGGGCGTCTCCTCATGGCTGGGAACCTAACCGCCGGGACGCGCCGGCGCGAGCCTCACTAGGATCGCCCTCATGAGCAAAGTCCTCTCCGCAGTCGCCTGGCCGTACGCCAACGGTCCGCGCCACATCGGGCACGTGGCCGGTTTCGGTGTGCCCTCCGACGTCTTCAGCCGGTACATGCGGATGGCAGGGCACGAGGTGCTCATGGTCTCGGGCTCCGACGAGCACGGGACCCCGATCCTGATCGCCGCGGACGAGGCGGGGATCTCACCGCAGCAGCTGGCCGACCGCAACCACCGGCTGATCGTGGAGGACCTGGTCGGTCTCGGGCTCTCCTACGACATGTACACCCGCACCACCACGCGCAACCACCACGCCGTGGTCCAGGAGATGTTCCGGGGGGTCTACGACAACGGCTACTTCGTCGAGCAGACGACGTACGGCGCGATCTCGCCGTCGACGGGACGCACCCTCCCGGACCGCTACATCGAGGGCACCTGCCCCATCTGCGGGACCGTTGGCGCGCGCGGGGACCAGTGCGACGCCTGCGGCAACCAGCTGGACCCCCACGACCTGATCGACCCGGTCTCGCGGATCAACGGCGAGACCCCGCAGTTCATCGAGACCCAGCACTTCTTCCTGGACCTGCCCGCGCTGGCCGACGCGCTGGGGGAGTGGCTCGACGAGCGGGAGGCCTCGGGCACGTGGCGTCCCAACGTCATCAAGTTCTCTAAGAACATCCTCTCCGAGATCCGGCCGCGGGCGATGACCCGCGACATCGACTGGGGCATCGCGGTGCCGCTCGAGGGGTGGCAGGACAACCCGACCAAGAAGCTCTACGTGTGGTTCGACGCGGTCATCGGCTATCTCTCGGCCTCCATCGAGTGGGCGCGACGCTCGGGCGACCCCGAGGCGTGGCGCCAGTGGTGGAACGACCCGCAGGCACTGTCGTACTACTTCATGGGCAAGGACAACATCACCTTCCACAGCCAGATCTGGCCGGCCGAGCTGCTGGCCTACAACGGCCAGGGCAGCAAGGGCGGCAGTGCGCACGAGCTCGGGGTGCTGAACCTGCCCACCGAGGTGGTGAGCTCGGAGTTCCTGACCATGGAGGGCCGGAAGTTCTCCTCCTCCAAGAAGGTCGTCATCTACGTCGCCGACCTGCTCTCGCGCTACCAGGCCGACGCCTTCCGCTACTTCGTGGCCGCCGCCGGCCCCGAGAACCAGGACTCCGACTTCTCCTGGGCCGAGTTCGTGCAGCGCACCAACTCCGAGCTGGTGGCCGGCTGGGGCAACCTGGTCAGCCGCACCGCCACGCTGATCGCCAAGAACTTCGGGCAGGTCCCCGAGCCCGCCACGCTGAGCGAGGCGGACACCACGATCCTGGCCACCACCGAGGCGGCGTTCGGCGTCGTGGGCGACCTCATCGGCCGCAACCGGATGCGCAGCGCCATCGCCGAGGCGATGCGCGCCGTCGGCGAGGTGAACAAGTACGTCACCGACTCCGAGCCGTGGAAGATCAAGGACGACCCGGAGCGCCTGGGCACCGTGCTGTTCGTGATGGCCCAGTGCGTGCAGGACCTCAACACCCTGCTCAGCCCGTTCCTGCCGTTCACCGCCAACCAGATCGACGTGGTCCTCGGCGGCTCCGGTGACCTGCAGCCGCTGCCTCGGATCGAGGAGGTCGAGGACCTCGACGGAGGACCCGGCTATCCGGTCATCACCGGCGACTACACCGGCGTGCGGCCCTGGGAGCGACGTGCGGTGGTCCCGGGGACCCCGATCGAGAAGCCGGCGCCGGTCTTCACCAAGCTCGACCCCACGCTGGTGACCGAGGAGCTGGCGCGGCTGGGGCTGGAGGGCTGACAGCCGTCGTAGGGTCTGCCCATGACTGATCCGGCCTACGTCCCCCGCTTCTTCCTCAAGCAGAAGCTGACCATGATGGTCAACCGCTACGAGGTTCTCGAGGCGAGGCCCGACGGCACGCCCGGTCGGGTGATGGCGTTCGCGGAGCAGAAGCGCTTCGCGTTCAAGGAGCAGGTCACCTTCTTCGAGGACTCCACCCGCAGCCGCCCGCTCTTCGGCTTCAAGGCGCGCTCCCTGGTGGACCTCAACGCCGGGTACGACGTCACCGACGCCGACGGTGCGCCGCTGGGCTTCTTCCGCAAGGACTTCGGCGCGAGCCTGCTGCGCTCCACCTTCCACCTCGAGGGTCCCGGTTTCCAGGGCACGGGTCAGGAGCGGCACGTGTGGGTGGCGCTGCTGCGGCGCTTCTCGGACTTCCCGTTCCTGCCGATCCACTTCGACTACGTCACTCCTGACGGGGCGCCGCTGATCTCGGTCTCCCGGCAGATGAGCATCGGGGATCGCTACACCGTCGACGTGCCCGACCGTCGCGTCGACTTCCGGCTGGCGGCGGCGGTGGCGGTGGCCATGGACGCGCTGATGTCCCGATGACGCAGGTGAGCTGAGGTGCTGCACCCGCAGGCCCGCCGGGCCCTGGAGGCCCAGGCGGCCGAGACCCCCGTGCACCACCCCGACTTCGACGTGGCCCGGGAGCGGGCCCAGGCCCGGGCCGCGGCCCTGGCCGCACCCCGTGAGCCGGTGGGGGAGGTCCGCGACCTCGACGCCGCCGGCGTCCCGGTGCGCGCCTACCTCCCGCAGCGCCGGCCGACCGGCGTGGTGGTGCACCTGCACGGCGGCGGCTTCGTGCTCAACGACGTCGAGGTGCACGACGCGGCGGTGCGCCGCCTGGTCAACCGGTCGTCGATGGCGGTGGTGAGCGTGGACTACCGGCGTCCGCCCGAGCACCGCTTCCCGGCGGCTCCCGACGACGTCTCGACGGTCCTGGCGTGGCTCGCCGACCGGGGCCTGGCCGACCTCGGCCTGGGCGCCGACCTGCCGTGGTTCGCCCACGGTGACAGCGCCGGCGCCAACCTGGCCCTGGTGGCCGCGCTGCGGCACCCGGGACGGTTCGCGGCGCTGGCGCTGATCTACCCGTTCCTGGATCCTGAGCTCTCCGGTGCGTCGTTCCAGACCGCGGGCGACGGCTTCGACAGGGACCAGGCCCGTTGGTACTGGGAGCAGTACGCCCGCTCCCGGGCCGACTTCGAGGACCCCGACCTGGCGCCCCTGCTCTCCGACAGCCTCGACACCCTGCCGCCCACGCTGGTGGTCACCTGCGAGCACGACCCGCTGCGGGACGAGGGGGAGCTGTTGGCGACCCGGCTCGCCGAGCTCGGGGTGAGCGTGGTGGCGACCCGCTACCTCGGGATGGTGCACGGCTTCTGGCGCCACCCCGACGTCTTCGACGCCGCCGAGCCACTGATGCGGCAGGTGGCCGGCTTCCTGGACCAGCACGTCTGAGAGGATCAGGCCATGCGCGTGCACCTGGGATCCGACCATGCTGGCCTCGAGCTCAAGGACCACCTGATGAACTGGCTGGTCGACGCCGGCCACGAGGTCGTCGACCACGGTCCCTTCGTCTACGACGCCCTGGACGACTACCCCGTGTTCTGCCTGCGGGCGGCCGAGGCGGTGGCCGCGGAGCGGGCCGAGGGGCTCGACAGCCTCGGTGTGGTGATCGGCGGCTCCGGCAACGGCGAGCAGATGGCGGCCAACAAGGTCAAGGGGGTGCGCTGCGCCCTGGCCTGGTCTGAGGAGACCGCGGCGCTGGCCAAGGAACACAACGACGCCAACGTCGTCTCGGTCGGCGGCCGGATGCACTCGGTCGAGGACATGACCCGCTTCGTCGAGGTCTTCCTGGCCACGCCGTTCAGCGGCGACGAGCGCCACGTCCGCCGGATCGGGCAGCTCGCCGACTACGAGGTCACCGGCGACCTCCCGCCGTTGCCGGAGTCCGCACTGCAGGGACCGGGTGCCTGAGGGGCACACCCTCCGGCGGCTCGCGGACGACCTCACGCTGGCCTTCGCCGGCCGGAGGGTGCGGGTCTCCAGCCCCCAGGGCCGGTTCGAGGCGGAGGCCCGGCAGCTCGACGGCGCGGTCCTCGAGGGTGCCGACTCCGCAGGCAAGCACCTCTTCGTGGAGCTCGAGGGGGAGCGGTTCATCCACGTCCACCTCGGCCTGATCGGTGGCTTCGCGGTGCACGCGGACGTGGCGCAGGTGCCCGATCCCGTGGGCCAGGTGCGGTTGCGCCTGGTCACCGCCGACCCCGGCCCCACGGCGTACGCCGACCTGCGCGGAGCCACCCGGTGCGACCTCGTCGGCCCCGCTGGTCGTGACCTGGCGATCTCGAAGCTGGGCGCGGACCCGCTGCGTGCCGACGCCGACGTGGCGAAGGCCTGGCGCCGGATCAGCGCCAGCCCGCGGGGCATCGGCGACCTGCTGATGGACCAGACGGTGATCGCCGGGGTCGGCAACGTCTACCGCGCCGAGGTGCTCTTCCGGCACCGCATCCACCCGCTGCGTCCCGGGAGGACCCTGCGTCGCGGGCAGTTCCGCGCCCTCTGGGACGACCTGGTCGTGCTCATGGGCGAGGGGGTGCGCAGCGGCCGGATCGACACCGTGCGGCCCGAGCACACCCCTGAGGCCATGGGGCGGGAGCCGCGGCGCGACGACCACGGCGGGGAGGTCTACGTCTACCGGCGCACGGGTCAGCCCTGTCTAGTGTGCGGAACCCCCGTGCGCACGGCGGTGCTGGTCGGCAGGAATCTGTTCTGGTGCAGCAAATGTCAGCCCACCTTCCGCTCGCGGGCCCTAGGCTCGGCTCAACACGCGCGCGAGGATGGACATGGCTGAAGTGAGCTCGGTGTTGTCGGCCCCGTGGCGGGTGCTCAGGCAGCGGTGGCAGCGCGCCACCCGCACCGGCCTGTCCGAGCAGCTGGTGATGCTGGTGGTGGCCACCCTGCTGATGGCAGCGGCGATCATCGGGCTGCCGGACTTCGCCCCGATGATGCTCCTGATGGTGCCCATGGTGGTGGCCAGCCTGGTGCTGGGTCCACGCCAGCTGCCCTGGTTCGTGGTCTTCGTGCTGATGACGCTCGCGGTCGCCGTCACCCGGCAGCCCGACGTGACCGCCCGGATCGCGGTGAGCGTCGCGGTGATGTTCGCCCTGGGCTTCATCATCCTGCTCAGCTCCTTCCGCCGCTCCCAGCTCGGCGTCGCGGGGTCACGGGGGGAGTCGATGCTCGTCGACCTCCGGGACCGCATCCTGAAGCAGGGCGCGATCCCGGCGCTGCCGCCCAGCTGGCACGTGATGTGGGAGCTGCGCTCCGCCGGGGGTACGCCGTTCGCGGGCGACTTCGTGGTGGCCTCGCGCACCACGCCCGAGCGGCTCGAGCTGGCGGTGGTCGACGTCTCCGGCAAGGGTGAGGACGCCGGCACCCGGGCGCTGCTGCTCTCGGGGGCCTTCGGCGGGCTGATGGGCGCGATGCGCTCGGAGGAGTTCCTGCCGGCCGCCAACGCCTACCTGCTGCGCCAGGACTGGGAGGAGGGCTTCGCCACCGCGATCCACCTGTCCCTGGACCTCGGATCGGGTCGCTTCGCGCTGCGCTCGGCCGGACACCCTCCGGCGGCGCTGCACGACGCGGGATCGGGCCGCTGGGGCGTGAGGGAGACCGAGGGGCCCGTGCTGGGACTCATCGAGGACGCCGAGTTCCCCGCCGTCCATGGTCAGATGCGCCGCGGCGACGCGATGCTGCTCTACACCGACGGCCTGGTCGAGACGCGAGGACGCGACATCGGCCTGGGCATCGACCGGATGCTCGGGCAGGCCGAGCGGGTGCTGCGCGGGGACTTCGAGAACGGCGCCGCCCGGCTCATCGACGCGCTGGGTTCCCCCGACGATGACCGGGCGCTGCTGATGGTGCACTACCGGCGCAGCTGAGGCGCGCAGCCCGACGTCGAGGCGGCTCCGGTCCGGTGGGCCTCGGTTGGGGATCGAACCGTCCGGTGTGGCACCATGGCATCGCGCAATTCACCCACCTCGGCGCTCGTGGCCGGGGCGGGGCACAGTGCATGCGGATGTAGCTCAATGGTAGAGCCTCAGTCTTCCAAACTGATTACGCGGGTTCGATTCCCGTCATCCGCTCAGAGGCGCCCCAGACATGCGTGCGCGGGGTGTTTTGCCGGGGCGTAGCGTAGTGGCTAGCGCGCCTGCTTTGGGAGCAGGAGACCGCAGGTTCGAGTCCTGTCGCCCCGACTTCCGCACCACCACCGACGAAGGAGATCACCTGTGAAGAGCGCCGTCGAGAACTTGAGCCCGACCCGGGCCAAGCTGACTGTCGAGGTGCCCTTCGAGGAGCTCAAGCCGAGCCTCGACGCGGCGTACAAGAAGATCGCCCAGCAGATCAACGTCCCCGGCTTCCGCCGCGGCAAGGTGCCGCCGGCCGTGATCGACCGCCAGGTCGGCCGCGGCGCGGTGCTGGACGAGGCGATCAACGAGGTCCTGCCCGCCAAGTACATGGAGGCGCTGCAGGCGAACTCCCTGGAGCCCTTGGCCCAGCCGGAGATCGAGGTGACGAAGTTCGAGGACAACCAGACCCTCGAGTTCACCGCCGAAGTCGACATCAAGCCGGACTTCGAGGTGCCCGCCTACGACGCCGTCACCGCCGAGGTGGATGACATCAACGTCACCGACGCCGACGTCGAGGAGCAGCTCCAGGCCCTGCGTGAGCGCTTCGGCTCGCTGGTCGACGTGGAGCGCGCCGCCGCCGACGGCGACTTCGTGACCATCGACCTGGTGGCTGCCAAGGAAGGCGAGACGGTCGAGGGTGGCGAGGTCTCCGGCATGTCCTACAAGGTCGGCCGCGGCGGCATGCTCGACGGGCTCGACGAGGCCCTGGTCGGCATGTCGGCCGGCGAGGAGAAGACCTTCGCCTCCCAGCTGGTCGGTGGCGACCTGATCGGCGAGGACGTCGACGTCACCGTCAAGGTCACCGCCGTGCAGGAGCAGCAGCTGCCCGAGCTGGACGACGAGTTCGCCCAGATGGCCTCGGAGTTCGACACCGTCGAGGAGCTCACCGCCGACGTGCGCGAGCGGCTCGGCCGCGGCAAGCGGCTCGAGCAGGCCGCGGCCGCCCGGGACGCGGTGCTCGAGGCCCTGCTGGAGAAGACCGAGATCCCGCTGCCCGAGACCCTGGTCACCGACGAGCTGAACGCCCGCCGCCAGAACGTCGAGCAGCAGCTGGTCTACGCCGGTCTCACCATGGAGAAGTACCTCGAGGACGAGGGACAGACCCTCGAGGAGTTCGAGGCCGACCTGGAGCGCCGGGTGCGCGACGCCGTGGCCGCCCAGTTCGTGCTGGACGCCATCGCGAAGGCCGAGGAGATCGGCGTCGACCAGAACGACCTGTCCCAGCACCTGGTGATGCGTGCGCAGCAGTCCGGTCAGGACCCGCAGGAGTTCGCCAACCACATGTTCGAGCACAACCACATCCCCGAGCTGGTCCAGGAGATCGTGCGCGGCAAGGCCCTGGCCCAGGTGGTGGAGTCCGCGATCGTCAAGGACGCCTCGGGCAACGTGGTCGAGCTGAAGAACCTGCGCCCCGACGGCAGCATCGGCGAGCCCGAGGAGCCCACTGCCGAGGGCGACAGCGCCTCCGACGAGGCCTCCGAGGACACCGAGGCGCCGACGCAGGCCTGAGCCTCACCTGCACAGCACCTTCCGATCCCCGTCCCGGCCCTCTGGCCGGGGCGGGGATCGTCGCTTTGGCCGGCGATGTGTGCGCTCTGGGCGAACAGGGCGGGTATCTCGTGGAACTGTCGGAGCTTCGGGCTAGGGTCGCTGACGTGAACCCGAACTCCAGTGCACCCGCGACGTCGCCACAGATGAACGGTGGCGGTTCCTACGGGCTCGACGACCACATCTACCAGCGCCTGCTCAAGGAGCGGATCGTCTTCCTCGGCTCCGAGGTGCGTGACCAGAACGCGAACGCGATCTGCGCCCAGCTCCTGCTGCTGTCGGCCGAGGATCCCGAGGCCGACATCTTCCTGCACATCAACAGTCCCGGCGGCTCTGTGGATGCGGGCATGGCCATCTACGACACCATGAACTACATCCCCAACGACGTCGCGACCGTGGGCATGGGCCTGGCGGCGTCGATGGGGCAGTTCCTGCTCTGCGCCGGCACCAAGGGCAAGCGCTACGCCCTGCCGCACGCGCGGATCATGATGCACCAGCCCTCCTCGGGCATGGGCGGCTCGGCCTCGGACATCAAGATCCAGGCCCAGCAGTCGCTGCACATCAAGAAGGTGCTGCTCGAGCTGATCGCCCAGCACACCGGACAGTCCGTCGCGCAGGTCGAGAACGACGCCGACCGCGACCGCTGGTTCACCGCTGACCAGGCCCGCGAGTACGGCCTCGTCGACCAGGTGATCAAGAGCGCCCGCGAGGCCGCCGACGAAGGCCGGCCCGCCCACTCCTCCGACGCTGACAAGGACTGACGCATGAACTACTACATCCCGCAGTGGGAGGAGCGGACCTCCTACGGGTTCCGCCGCATCGATCCCTACGGCAAGCTCTTCGAGGAGCGCATCATCTTCCTCGGCTCGCCCATCTCCGACGACGTCGCGAACGCCGTCATGGCTCAGCTGCTGTGCCTGGAGACGATGAACCCCGACCAGGACATCTCCATCTACATCAACTCGCCCGGTGGCTCGTTCACCGCGCTGACCGCCATCTACGACACGATGCGGTTCATCAAGCCGGACGTGCAGACCGTGTGCCTGGGCCAGGCCGCCTCGGCTGCGGCGATCCTGCTGGCCGCCGGTACGCCGGGCAAGCGCCTGGCGCTGCCCAACAGCCGGATCCTGATCCACCAGCCCTACACCGAGGGCACGTTCGGCCAGACCTCCGACATCGAGATCCAGGCCAACGAGATCCTCCGGATGCGTGAGCTCCTGGAGAAGATGATCTCCGACCACAGTGGTCGGGACATCGAGACGGTCAGCCGCGACATCGAGCGGGACAAGATCCTCACCGCGGAGCAGGCCGTCGAGTACGGCCTCATCGACTCCGTGCTCGAGCCGAGGTCCGGCGAGATCGCCCTCGGCGCGGGTCGCTGACCCATCAGACAGCAAACGTCGGGCTCTTCGTGTCCGCCCCCCGAGGGGGGCGGGCGCGAGGTACCGTCTAGGAGTTTCGCAGCGATGCCGGGCGACCGGCCGGACCGGAGGATGAGCGCCCGTGGCACGAATTGGTGACGGCGGTGACCTGTTGAAGTGCAACTTCTGCGGGAAGAGCCAGAAGCAGGTCAAGAAGCTCATCGCCGGCCCCAACGTCTACATCTGTGACGAGTGCATCGAGCTGTGCAACGAGATCATCGAGGAGGAGCTGGCCGAGGGGGCCGAGGTCAGCCTCGAGGAGCTCCCGAAGCCTCGGGAGATCTTCGAGTTCCTCAACTCCTACGTGATCGGTCAGGAGCACGCCAAGAAGGCGCTCGCGGTGGCGGTCTACAACCACTACAAGCGGGTGCAGTCCGGCGCGGCCGTCGGCTCGGCGACCAAGCACAGCAAGGACGAGCACGTCGAGGTCGCCAAGTCCAACATCCTGGTCATCGGTCCCACCGGCTGCGGCAAGACCTACCTCGCCCAGACGCTGGCCCGGATGCTCAACGTGCCGTTCGCGATCGCGGACGCGACCGCGTTGACCGAGGCGGGCTACGTGGGTGAGGACGTGGAGAACATCCTCCTCAAGCTCATCCAGGCGGCTGACTACGACGTCAAGAAGGCCGAGACGGGCATCATCTACATCGACGAGATCGACAAGGTCGCCCGCAAGTCGGAGAACCCGTCGATCACTCGCGACGTCTCCGGGGAGGGTGTGCAGCAGGCGCTCCTGAAGATGCTGGAGGGCACCACTGCATCCGTGCCGCCCCAGGGTGGCCGCAAGCACCCGCACCAGGAGTTCATCCAGATCGACACCACCAACATCCTGTTCATCGTGGGCGGGGCCTTCGCCGGCCTCGAGCACATCGTGGAGCAGCGGGTGGGCAAGAAGTCCCTGGGCTTCACCGCCGAGGTGCGGAGCGAGGCCGAGCGCGAGGCGCAGGACCTGCTGGCGCTGGTGCGTCCCGAGGACCTCACCAAGTTCGGCCTCATCCCCGAGTTCATCGGCCGGTTGCCGCTCATCGCGAGCGTGAGCAAGCTCGACGTCGAGGCGCTCGTGCAGATCCTCACCGAGCCCCGCAACGCGCTGGTCAAGCAGTACCAGCGCCTGTTCGAGATCGACGGCGTCGAGCTCGTCTTCGACGACGAGGCCATCGCCTCGATCGCGGAGAAGGCACTCGAGCGGGGGACCGGTGCCCGTGGGCTGCGCGCCATCATCGAGGAGGTCCTGCTCCACGTGATGTACGAGGTGCCTTCGCGCGGCGACGTCGCGAAGGTGGTCGTGACTCGGGAGGTCGTGATGGACGACGTGGCGCCCACCCTGGTCCTCCGGGAGCCGGAGAAGAAGAAGAAGTCCGCCTGAGGGACGGGTCGCGACTAGTCACTTCTAGTCATTTCACGCGTTCGACCGACGGATGCCGGAATGGCCGGGGAGACTGGCCTCCTTCTGTTCCCAGGCCGAAGGACCCTCCTCCATGAGTGCTGAGCACAAGCGACCACTGCTCGCGTTCGTCGTGGTCAGTCTGCTGTGCGCCCTCTCCCTCGGCCACGCCCTCCGCAGCGAAGCCGTGGTCGGGATGCTCCGCGCCGCGCTCCCCGCGCTCTCCCAGCCCGAGGCCCCCCTTCAGCGGGACCCCGCACGGGTCAGTGCCAAGGTGGAACCGGCAGGCGATGGATCCCAGCGCGCTGCGCCGTCGGACAACGGCGGGGAGCGGGGCGCCCTCGGCCTGCGGACCCAGGGCGCGAGCGCCGGGCCGGCCAGGGGGGTCAGGACGGCGCAGAGTGTCGTCGTCGGCGGTCCCGCGACGGCGAAGTCCGCGAAGCCCCGGGTCTCCCCGGCGCCCCGGCCCGGCCCCGAGGTGGTCGTGCCGGTGTCCAGCACCGTCGTGGAGAGCACCGCACCGGGCCGGAGCGCCCGGACCACGAACGAGCGGCCAGGTCGCGGGCACGGGCGCTCCCACGAGGCCGGTGAGCTCCGCGAGACGCACGGCGAGCACGGTCACGGGCACTCCCAGGAGGCCGGTGAGCACGCCGTACTGCCGGCGACGCCTCACGGACGCGGCG
>NZ_POAG01000007.1:0-21834 GCF_002930065.1 Nocardioides sp. 616
CTGGAGCGCGGCGACGTCGCCGCGGCGGCGGACCACCTCGCCGAGCACCTCGCCGACGCCGAGGTGGCGATCAAGGCAGCCCTGCGCTTCTGAGGCACGTCCCAGGCCCGCGTTTCCGACCCGGCTGCGCGACTCCCCCTAGGGTGAGGTGCATGCGCTTCCTGACGTGGCTGGTCGCCACCGCCGTGGCGGTGGCCACCGCAGCCTGGCTCTTCGACGGCATCCGGTTCACCGGTGCCAACCATCCCTTCTCAGCCCAGCTGGAGGACAAGCTCGTCCCGCTGGTGGTGGTCTCCCTGATCTTCGGGGCGGTCAACATCGTGGTCGGCAAGGTGGTCAAGCTGCTCTCGCTGCCGTTCATCATCCTCACCCTGGGGCTCTTCCTGCTCGTCATCAACGCCCTGCTGCTGATGCTCACCGCCTGGGTCGCCGGCCAGCTCGACATCGGCTTCAAGGTCGACGGGTTCTGGACGGCCGTGGGCGGATCGATCGTGATCACCCTGGTCGGCTGGTTCTTCAGCGCCGCCGTCGATGACTGACCGCCCGGGCGACACCGAGGCGCTGCCTCCTCCCCGCACTCCGGGCCGCTACCGGGTGGCACTGGTCTGCCTGGGCAACATCTGCCGCTCCCCGATGGCGCACGTGGTGCTGGCCGACCAGGTCGCCGCCGCCGGTCTCGACGACCGGGTCGAGGTGGTCAGCGCCGGCACCGCCGGCTGGCACGTGGGCGAGCCGATGGACGAGCGGGCCGCCGCCACCCTCGCCCGGGCCGGCCACGACCCGACGCGGCACCGCGCCAGGCAGTTCGAGCCGGACTGGCACCAGGACTGCGACCTGGTCCTGGTGATGGACCGGTCCAACCTCGCCGACGTCGGCGGCGAGACCCCTCGGGTCCGGCTGTTTCGCGCCTTCGATCCGGAGAACCCGGGCGGCGAGGTACCTGACCCGTACTACGGTGGGGAGCAAGGATTCACGGAGGTGATGTCCATGGTCGAGCGCACCAGCACGCACCTGGTGAGGCTGCTCTCGGACGCCGTCGGCCCATGACCCGCTCCCCCGTGGTGGCACGCCGGGCCGAGGCGCTGCTCGGCGTGGCCGTGGTGAGCACCGCTCCCGTCGCGGGGGGCGACATCGCCACGGCGACCCGGCTGCGGCTCAACGACGGCTCCACGGCCCTGATGAAGACCCTCCCGCACCCCCCGCCCGGCTTCTTCGAGGCCGAGGCCGCCGGGCTGCGCTGGCTCGGCGAGGTCCCCGACGGCGCTCCCGCCGCCGAGGTGCTGGCCGTCGACAGCGACTGCCTGATCGTGCGCTGGATCGAGCCCGGGCGGACGACCCCGGACGCGGCGGTGGACTTCGGCCGGCGTCTCGCGCGCACCCACGCCGCGGGTGCCCCGGCGTACGGCGGGGAGCGCGACGGCTACATCGGCCGGCTGCCGCTGCCCAACCGCACCGCCCCGACCTGGGCGGAGTTCTTCGCCACCCGGCGGATCCTGCCCTACCTCAAGCTGGCCCGCGACCGGAGCGCGATCGAGGAGAGCGATGCCACGGCCGTGGAGTCCGTCCTGGGCCGGCTCTCGGCGCTGGTGCCCGAGGAGGGTCCGGCGCGCATCCACGGCGACCTGTGGAACGGCAACTGCCTGTGGGGGCTGGACGGCGCGGTGCACCTGATCGACCCTGCCGCGCACGGCGGTCACCGCGAGACCGACCTGGCGATGCTGTCGCTGTTCGGGCTGCCCAACCTGCAGCGGGCGCTCGCCGCCTACGCCGACGAGGCCCCGCTGGCCGACGGGTGGCAGGACCGGACGGGGCTGCACCAGCTGCACCCGCTCCTGGTCCACGCCTGCCACTTCGGCGGCGGGTACGGCGCCCGTGCCGGTGCGGTCGCCGGCCGCTTCACGTGAGGTCGAGCGGCCCTCTCAGCGCCGCTTCAGGTCCCGCTGGCAGCATGGCGGTCATGCCGGACAGCAAGCAGTCGACGAAGCCGCGGGTCCTGGTGGTCGACGACGACAAGGCGGTGCGGGAGTCCCTGCGCCGCTCCCTGGAGTTCAACGGCTACGACGTGGCGCTGGCCCGCGACGGCGCCGAGGCTCTGGCCAGCATCGGGTCCACCCTCCCGGACGTGGTGGTGATGGACGTGATGATGCCGCGGCTCGACGGGCTCGAGGCCACCCGCGCACTGCGCACCGCGGGCAACGACGTGCCGATCCTGGTGCTGACCGCCCGCGACGCGGTGGGTGATCGGGTGGAGGGGCTGGACGCCGGTGCCGACGACTACCTCACCAAGCCGTTCGCCCTCGAGGAGCTGCTGGCCCGGCTGCGCGCCCTGCTGCGCCGGATCACTCCCTCGGCCGAGGAGGCCGAGGAGTCGCTGGTCTTCGGCGACCTGTCCATGGACCTGGGCGCCCGGGAGGTGCGGCGCGGTGACCGGCTGATCGAGCTCACCCGTACCGAGTTCACCCTGCTGGAGATGTTCCTGCGCCGCCCCCGCCGGGTGCTGGAGCGCTCGTTCATCCTGGAGGAGGTCTGGGGCTACGACTTCCCGACGACCGCCAACTCCCTCGAGGTGTACGTCGGCTACCTGCGGCGCAAGACCGAGGCCGAGGGCGAGTCCCGCCTCCTGCACACGGTGCGCGGCGTCGGCTACGTGCTGAAGGACGGGTGAGCCCGGCGATGTGGCAGCGGCACGGGTGGCACTACCGCCGCTCGCTGGCCAGCCGGGTGGCGCTGCTGACCACCATGGCCGTCGGGGTGGCGATCGCGTTCATGGCCGCCGGGTCGTTCGTGACCGTCCGGATGCAGCTGCAGTCCTCCCTCGACGAGTCGCTGCTCAACCGTGCCACCAAGGCCGCCTCCTACAGCGCCCTGGCCGAGATGACCGCCCGGGACGTGCCCTCGTGGATGCTGGGCGCCGCGGACGTCCGGGTCATCTTCATCCGCGAGGACAAGGACGTCCTCACCGCCGACAACGAGGGCCCCTCCGTGGCGCTGGGCGCCCCGGAGCTGGCCGTGGCCGAGGGCACCCTGGACGAGTCGGTGCGCACCATCCGGGCCGAGAACGGCGTCGTCTACCGGGCGGCCACCGTGCCTGCCGGCGGAGGCCAGGCCCTGGTGCTGCTGCAGACGCTGGACGAGAACGAGCGGACGCTGCGCGGCCTCGGCACGGTGATGCTCGCCTTCGGAGCCGCCGGGGTGCTGGTCGCCGCGATGGCCGGGTGGATGGTGGCCCGCAGCGGTCTGCGGCCGGTACGCCGGCTGACCGCCTCCGTCGAGGACATCGCCCAGACCGAGGACCTGCGCCCGCTCGAGGTGGACGGGGACGACGAGATGGCCCGCCTGGCCACGGCGTTCAACCACATGCTGGCCGCCCTGTCGGCCTCCCGCGACCGGGAGCGTCGCCTCGTCGCGGACGCCGGGCACGAGCTGCGGACCCCGCTGACCAGCCTGCGCACCAATCTCGACCTGCTCAGCCAGGCCGGCGACGGGCTGCCCGAGGACGCCCGGCGCGAGCTGCTGGATGACGTGCGGGCCCAGATCGAGGAGCTCTCCACCCTGGTGGGGGACCTGGTCGAGCTGGCCCGGGAGGAGCCGCTCTCGCAGGTGATCGCCGAGATCGACCTGGTCGACGTGGTGGAGCGGGCGCTGGCGCGGGTGCGCCGGCGGGCCCCTGCCGTGGTCTTCGACGTCGAGCTGGAGCCCTGGCGGGTGCGCGGCGAGGCGCAGGCGCTGGAGCGGGCAGTGACCAACCTGCTCGACAACGCCGCGAAGTGGAGCAGGGAGGGCGGGACCATCAAGGTCCGGCTCACCAGCGGGGTGCTGACCATCGACGACGAGGGTCCCGGCATCGCCGCCAAGGACGTGCCGCACGTCTTCGACCGGTTCTACCGCTCCGACGACTCCCGCTCCATGCCCGGCTCCGGGCTGGGGCTCTCGATCGTGCGGCAGGCCGTGGAGCGGCACTCCGGCGCCGTCCGCGTGGACCGGTCCCCCAGCGGCGGCGCCCGTCTGGTGATGTGGCTGCCGCGCGCGCCCCAGCACGTGGCTGCGGAGTAGGAAGCGCCGCTCAGCCGGCGTCGGCGAAGAGGACCCGAGCACCGAAACCGGCCTCCACCGTGCTGAACCCCCGGCTCTCCAGCCACGTCCGGCCGGCCGGCACCCCCGGCGGTTCGGGGGCGCCGGGCCTGCTCGCCGCCAACCCGGCGCCCATCCCGGCGCCCGGGCCCGGCGGCCGGGGCAGTCCAGGCGGATGGGAGAGGTGGAGGTGACCGTGCGGCGTGAGGGTGCCGACCTCGTGCCGACCTCGGTCGTCGGTCGTGGCCCAGCTGTCCCAGCCCGGCGTCTCCTTGACGAGGTTGCAGGCCTCGCACAGCCCTTGCCCGTTGCCGAGGCTGGTGGCCCCGTCGTCGGCCGCCGCGGTGACGTGGTCGGCGTGCCGGACGGGCGCGTCGCACCAGACGGTCCGGCAGAGGCCGCCGTCACGGAAGTTGATCATCATGGCGAGCTGGCGGTCGAAGAGCCGGGCACGGTTCTCCATCGCGACCAGCTGGTCGTCGCCGGGTGCGGTGAAGAGCCGGCGCAGCGACGCCCTGGAGTCCGCGGTCGCCAATGAGACGAGGTCGGCACACAGTCCGGCCGGGATGTAGCCACCGATCGAACCCCGACCCGTGGGCCGCCCGGCGGTGGTGGTCAGCGCGTGCAGGAAGCCCGGCTCGCTGGAGTGCCCCAGCAGCGACTCGACGCTGATGACCAGGTTGACCGCGACCGGGGTGGCTCGGGTGGTGTCCAGCCCCGTGAGCCGGGCGACGAAGGTGTCCGCCTTCACCTGGTCACGGGTCCGCGAGTCCCCCGCAGCGGCGGCGGCACCGGCCGCCTGCGCCAGGGCAGCCATCACGGACGCGTAGTGCTCGTCGGGCAGGACGGCGGAGACCTGGCCGGTGCCGTCGCCCAGCAGCCGACCCACGACGCGCCGCTGCCGGCGGGCGCGCCTCATGCGACCGGAGACCGCCTCGTCGTCGAGACGCAGGGAGAGTCGCACCACGGCCTGGCGCAGCGCCTCCGGCCCCATCGTGCCCAGCGCGCTGGCGCCGACCCCCTCGACCGGACCGCCGAGAGCATCCGGCCCCTCCGCGGCACCGTCGGCCGCGGCCAGCTCGGCATCCAGGATCCGCCGCTGGGTCGGCGCCAGGTGCTCGGTCTCGCGGACCACCACCATGGCCCGCTCCTCGTCGAGATCGCCGCGGCTCAGGGCGGCCAGGGTGTGCGGCAGATCGCGCACCAGCAGCACGGCGGCGTCGGCGTAGCGACGGCCCCGCGCCGGGGACTCGTGCCGGGCCAGCCCGACCTGGGCACCGACCACGAGCGCCACCCCGGGGCCCGTCACCGCACGGCAGTCGGGGCTGCGGGTGCCGGCGCGTCGCTCCCGCCGGACCCGGTCCCGCTCCGCCTCCACCCGCTGGGTCTCCTGGGCCACGAAGGACGCGGTGAGTCGCACCCGAGCCGCCGCCGCGGCGCAGGTGACCCGGGTGAGCTCCTCGATCAGGGCCAGCCGCGTGCCACCGTCGTCTGCCGGCTCGCCGGTCCCCGAGGCCGCGCCGGACCCGAGGTGCGAGAGCTGCTCGACCAGGTCGGCGACCCAACCGACGGCGACCGCCTCCGGCGTCCCCGGACCGGCGCAGGGGTCAGGGGAATCGCCGCGCGACGCCGAAGTGGAGGACTCGATCATGTGTTCGATTCTAGTCACCATCGCCGACACTCGCTGCGGTCATCCACAGCCGCGCGAGAGCCTCAGCCCGCCAGCACCTGGAGCAGCCGTTCCGCCTTCCACGTCGCCTCGGCGTACTCCTCGGCGACCTCGGAGCGCACGGTGATCCCGCCGCCGGTCCCCAGCGTCCACCGCCCGTCGCCGGCCGTCATCAGGGAGCGGATCACCACCCCCAGGTCCGCGCGCCCGTCCGCGGCGAGCCAGCCGAAGCCTCCGGCGTACGCACCGCGCGGGGTCGCCTCGACCGCGTCGATGATCTCCATGGTGCGCAGCTTGGGCGCGCCGGTCATCGACCCCGGAGGGAAAAGGGCGTGCAGCGCGCGCACCGTTGACACCCCGGCCCGCAGCCGTCCGCGGACGGTCGAGACCAGCTGGTGCACGCTCTCGTAGGACTCCACCGCCATCAGCTCGGGCACCGTGACCGTGCCCGGCTCGCACACCGCGGAGAGGTCGTTGCGCAGCAGGTCCACGATCATCAGGTTCTCGGCACGGAGCTTCGGATCGGCCGCCAGGTGCGCGCGGGACGCCTCGTCCAGGGCGGCGGTGGCACCGCGCGGGGTGGTGCCCTTGATCGGCCTGGTCTCGCACTCCCCGTCCGCGCCGACCAGGGCGAAGCGCTCCGGCGAGGAGCTGAGCAGCCAGCCCCGGGCCCCGTCGACGTCGTGCTGGAGGAACCCGGCGTACGGGGCGGGGTTGAGCTCGCGCAACCGCAGGTAGGCGGTCACCGGGTCGAGGTCGGAGCGGGTGGTGACCCGGTGCGTCAGGTTGACCTCGTAGGAGTTGCCGGCGCGCAGCTCCTCCTGGACGGCGGCGAAGGCGGCGGCGTACGCCACCGGCACCGTCGGCAACCCCTCCGCCGGTCCAGTACGCCGGGTGCCAACCGCCGCGGCGTGGGTGAAGGACCGCACGTGCCGGGGCCGCATCCACACCGCGTCCGGCATCCCACCCTCGGCCGCCGACCGGTCCGGCCGAGCGGGCAGGTCCGGGCGGGAGGCGTAGCCGAGGTAGCCGAACCACTGGTCCTGGGCGGACCCGGACGCCAGCTCGGCCTCCAGCACCTCGAAGATGTCGGAGCCGACCACCACGGACCCCCCGCCGGTGTGCCGCCGCACCTCCCCGGCCCGGGCATCGAGGGTCAGGGAGACGTCGTCGGGGTCCAGCCAGCCGATGATCGAGCGGCGTCCCGACCAGTCGCGGGCGCCGCCGCCGTCGAGCCAGAAGCAGCGCGGCTGGGCGGCCGCCACCTCGGCGAAGTGCTCCTCGGGAGTGGTCATCACGCACCCCGCCCGAACCCGGGCGCCAGGAAGTTCGCCACCAGCGCGGCGCCGTGCTCGGACAGGATCGACTCGGGGTGGAACTGCACGCCCTCCAGCGGCAGCCGGCGGTGCCGCACCCCCATCACCACGGCGTCGCCGTCCGCACCGCGGCTGGTGGCGGTCTGCTCCAGGCAGTCGGGCAGCGCCACTGCCGCGAGCGAGTGGTAGCGCACCGCGCCGAAGCGCTGCGGCACCCCGGCGAACACCCCCCGACCGTCGTGCTCGACCACCGCGAGGTCGCCGTGCGCGGGCTCCACCCGGTCCACCCGGCCGCCGAAGGCGGTGACCAGGCCCTGCATCCCCAGGCAGACCCCCAGCACCGGGCGGGTGCCGGCGCGCAGCACCTCGCGCCCGACGGCGAAGTCGCGCTCCACGTCGGGGTGGCCCGGGCCCGGGGAGAGCACCACGTGGCTGTGCCGGAGCACCTCGGCGGCCGGGACCTCGTCGTGCTGCACCACCCGCGGCAGCACCCCGGTGACGCCCGCGACCAGGTGCACCAGGTTCTGCGTGTAGGAGTCGTGGTGGTCCACCACCACCACGTCGGGAGTCACGGCAGCGCTACTCATGGCAGCGCCAGTCATAGCAGGGTTCACTGCGTGATGCGGCGGCAGCGTTCGCTCACCGCGGTGTCCCCGGCGGTCGCGGCGCACGCGTCGAACTCCTCGAGCTTGGCCCGCAGCGCCGCGACCTGGGCGGCGTACCGGGCCTGGTGCACGACGTTCGTCTTCTCCCAGCCGCGCTTGGCGTAGGAGTAGAACTCGTAGGCGTACCTGGTCCTGCGCAGGTCGGGGTCCAGGTCGAGTCGCACCAGCAGCGCGTCGCGGCTGCGCACCGCGACGTAGGACGGGATGCGCTTGAGCTCGCCCCCGGTGAACGCCAGGTCCGGGTCGTCACCGGCGGTGTCGGTGGTGTGCTCGACGAAGACGTGGTCGCGGATGCGCAGCGACGGGTCTGTGAAGGTCGGCACCAGCGAGGTGCCGGAGCGGAACGCGGCCGGCTGCAGCCCGGCGAGCTCCTCGAAGGTGGGGGCCAGGTCGAGGTTGCTGGTCATCTCGGTCCGCGCGCCCGGGGTGATCCCAGGGCCCGCGATGAGCAGCGGCACCCGGATGTCGGTGTCGTAGGCCGTCCCCTTGCCCATCCCCAACCCGAGCTGGCCTAGGTGGAACCCGTTGTCGGAGGTCAGCACCACCACGGTGTCGTCGTCGACCGCCTTGAGGATCCGGCGCAGGGTCCGGTCGATCGACTGCACCATCTGCGCCCGGTTGCGCAGCTGTGCCGTCGCCCGGGCCGCGCCGAGGGTGGGCACGGTGTTCCAGGCCCGGGCCTTGCGGCCGGCCAGGGTGCGTGGCGCGTTGTCGGCACGGCGGTCCCCGAAACCGGGCAGGTCCTTGGTGGTCAGCGCGCGGCAGGGGACGAGGCCGCAGTTGCCCTGCGCCTTCTTGCCCTGGGCCTTGTTGCCACCCGCGCGGTCCCGGAAGGCGGGCGGGAAGATCGGGTCGCCCGGATAGGCGCCCTGCGGGTTGGTCCGGTTGTGCGGCGCGTACGGCGCCACTTCGAGGAAGTACGGCGCGGCGTCGTCGCGGTGGCCGCGGATGAAGTCGAGCGCGTAGTCCTCCACCACCTGGCCGGCGTACGAGGCGTCCCGGGTGGCGCGCGAGGCCGTGGCCGGCGGGATGGGGTGGTGCCGCGCCTGCAGCCGGCCACCGGAGACGCCTGTGCTGTCGAAGCCCCACCCGTCGTACGCCGACCCGAACAGGGCGTTGAACTGCGACCAGCCGGCCGGGAGCGGCGGCAGCGGCTTGACGCCGGGAAGGTACTCGTACTGGTTGAGGTACTTGCCCACGAAGCCGGTGGTGTAGCCGGCGTCCTGGAGCCGCACGTTGACGCTGCGCTGCTCGTTGCCGTAGGCGTGGAACGCCGACCAGCCGCCCATCGGTCCCGCCCCGGGCACCACCGAGGCGGTGTTGGTCCGCACCCCCGTCTGGTGCGGGTACTGCCCTGTCATCAGGCTGGCGCGCGAGACGCAGCACAGCGAGTCCACGACGAAGTGCTGGTACGTCGCAGCCCGGCGGGCCAGGCGCCGCGCCCCCTTCATGGTCGGCAGCAGGTCCATGGAGAAGTCGTCCATCAGGACCAGGACGATGTTCGGACGGGCCTGGGGCGCAGCGGTCTGGGGCTTGCGGGCCGGAGGGTCCGGGTGCACGTCGCCCACCGCGGGGGCGCATCCGAGCAGCATCGCCACGGCGGCGACCAGGGCGACCGCCCGCGCGGCGCACCACCGTGCTCTCGTCATGTCACTCTCCCCCGTGCTGCCCCCCATCCTAGGGACGATCAGGGCAGCTTGACGCTGTTCGTCACCGGAGCGACCCGCGCGCCCTTCTTGAGCTCGGGACGCGAGCACCCGGCCTGCATCCCCTTGGTGGCCAGGCCGGCGAGGTCCCCGGTGCCGTAGCGGGTCGGCCGCTCGGGGCCGTTGATCGGGCCGAGCATCTGTCCCAGCGAGGTGGCGTGGCCCAGGCCGAGGGCGTGCGCGATCTCGTGGGTCAGGGTCTTGGACATCATGTCCTCGTTCCACGCGACCGGCGGCTCGACGGTGTCGAGCATCAGCGAGGCGCGGGTGATCTGCACGTGCCGCCCGCGCGAGTCCTTGGCCCACACGCCCCGGTCCGGACCGCCGCGACCGAGCGTTTTGCCCGACAGGTCCATGGAGGTGTTCGCCTGGCCGCCGAAGCCGATGATCAGCATGGTGTCGGCGTCCGCACCGGCCTGCCCCGGAGCGGGGTCCGGCCAGCCGGCGGTGTCCCCGCCGTCGACCAGCGTGTAGCCCGTGGCGAGCCGGACGTGGCGCATCACGCGGGCCACCATCGCCCGGGCGTACCCGGGAGCGTGCGTGTAGTTGACCTTGTAGACGATCGGCGCGCACGGGTTGAACCGGTAGCGACGGGTCGGGTCGAACTCGGTCCAGTCGCCGGGGTCGGTGCCGTTGGGCACGTAGTCGGGGGCGACCGCCGTACCGGCGGGCTCGGAGACCGCGGCTCGGGCGGACCCGGTCTTGGGGACCAGGACCCGGGTGGGGGCGCTGCGCAGCCAGTCGTTGCTCAGCGCGACCGAGAACGAGCCGTCGGGGCCCGAGACGGTCTGGGCGGCGTCGAACCACTTCTTGCCGAACTGCTGCTGGACCAGCACGGTGCGACCGGCGGCCGCCTCACCGCCGACGAGCCCCGAGGCGATCGTGGGCGCCGCGGAGTAGGCGACCGAGGTGCCGTTGGCCCAGGCCGGAGCCAGGGCGGTCGCGGCCTTGTTGGACACGATGCGGACCTTGAACCGCTTCTGGAACTTCTTCGCCCCACGCGCCCGGGGAGCCAGCACGGTGAACTTGCGGGCCTTCTGCTTCTTGCCCGCCTTGACCTTGAAGGTGAACACGCCCTTCTTGGAGGTCTTCTTGCGGGCGATGACCACGGTGCGCTTGCCGCGCTTCTCCAGCAGGCGCACGGCCCGCTTGGACTTGCCCTTGACCTTGACCTTGCCGCGGATGGAGAACTTGCTCTTGATCGGCGCCGACGAGGGCGCGGAGACCCGCTGCCCCGCGGCCCGGGCGGCGGGGTCGACGATGCTCAGGCTGACCTCGGTGGGGGTGGGGGAAGCCGTGGCGGTGGGGGCACCGGCCAAGGCGCCCAGCGCCACCGCTGCCGCCGACGCGCACGCCGCGAGGCGCACCTTGAATCCAGCCGTCATGTCGTGCGTCCCCCTGTGGTGGTTGGTGCCTCAGCCACGCAGCACCTGCGCGACGAGCTCGTTGATCAGGTCGTAGCCGCGCTCGGTGAGGATCGACTCCGCGTGGAACTGTATGCCTTGGTAGTGCGGTCCCACCAAGGAGTGGATGTCTCCGGTCTCGGGGTCCGCCTCGACCCGCACCGAGTCGGGCAGGCCGGACTCCCCGACCCGGCCGACGAAGGTGTTGTAGAAGCCCACCCGCTCCACCCGGTCGCCGATCGTGACCGAGGACTGGGTGCCCTGGAAGACGATGTCCTTGAAGACCAGCGGGATCTCCAGCCGCTCGCAGAGCGTCTGGTGCCCCAGGCACACGGCCAGGAACTTCTGGCGCCGCGCGAGCAGCCGGTCCACCGCGGCGCGGACCCGGGCGATCTTCGGGTCGTCCCCGTCGCGCGGGTCACCGGGACCGGGCCCGACGATGACCAGGTCCCACCGGTCGAAGAGCTCGTCGAGGTCGTGGTCGTCGAGCGCCTCGTGCCGGACCACCTCGCTGGTCATGCCCATCACGCCGAGCATGTGGCTGAGCATGTTGACGAAGTCGTCCTCGCAGTCGATGATCCCGACCCGCTTGCCCGCCAGCTCCGGGTCCGGGGTGGACCCGGCCTGGTCGGTGAGCCAGAACGTCGAGAGCCGACGGTTGCGCGACTGCAGGGCGATCAGCACGTCCTCGTCGCGCGCCAGCTCGGCCAGGCCCTGCGCGGGGGTGCCGGCACCGGGCACCAGGCCGAGGGCGGAGAGGATGCCGCCGGCCTTGGCGTGCGTCTCCGCCACCTCGTACGCCGGGTCGGAGTCACGCACCAGCGTGGCGCCCGCGGTCACCTTCACCCGGCCGTCGAGGGAGACGTCCGCGGTCCTGATCACGATGGGGCTGTCGGCCGTGGCCTCGCCGCTCTCGTCGCGCCCCAGCAGGGCCAGCGCCGCGCCGTAGTAGCCGCGACCCTCGGGCTCGTAGGCCTTGATCAGCCGGCACGCGTTCTCCACCGGGCTGCCGGTCACGGTCGCGGCGTACATCGTGTCGCGCAGGATCTCGCGCACGTCCCGGTCGGACCGGCCCGCCAGCAGGTACTCGGTGTGCACCAGGTGGGTCATCGGCTTGAGGAAGGGCCCGAGCACCATGCCGCCCTCGTGGCACAGCTCGCACATCATCTTGAGCTCTTCGTCGACGACCATGAAGAGCTCGTAGATCTCCTTCTCGTCGCGCAGGAACTCCAGCAGCCGCGGCTTCATCTCCGCCGCGCTGGTCGCCCCGACCCGGAAGGTCCCCGAGATGGGGTTCATCCGCACGTCGCCGCCGTGCACGCTGACGTGCCGCTCCGGGCTGGCGCCGATCAGGTAGCGGTCGCCGGTGAAGAAGAGAAAGGTCCAGTAGGCGCCGCGCTCGCGATCCAGCAGCCGCCGGAACAGGGTCAGCGCCTTGTCGGCGTCCCAGTCGGCGACGACCGCGGTGTAGTGCCGGCCGATGACCAGGTTGGCGCCCTCGCCCTGCCCGATCTCGTCGCGGATGATCGACTCCACGACTGCCGCGTAGTCCTCGTCGGAGGTCTCGAACCCGCCGCGGTCGGTGAACTCCAGGCCCGCGTCGACGATCGCCTCGAGCACCGCCGGCACCGCGAACCGCTGCTCGGTCTCGATGTCGACCACCACCAGCGGAGCGCCGTCGTCGTGGGCCTCGAAGCCGCGCTCCCGCACCTGGCGGAAGGGCACCGCGAGCAGCCGGTCGAAACGGCGCCCCTCGGGAGGCACTCCCTCCTCCAGCGGTACGTCGAGGAGTGAGTCGACCTCGCTGCGCGGGCCGCCGACGAACGTGACGACGTCGGGGTCCCCGGGCTCCTTGCGAGCCAGCCGCAGCAGTGCCCAGGCCTCGTGCCCCTGGAGCTCGGCGAGCGCTGCTCGCACCTCCTGGGCCGACGCGTGGGTGGTGTCCATGGCGAGCACCCTAGTTCGCGGTGATCGGCACTAGGCGCCGCGTCCCAAACGACCCGGGCCTCAGCCCAGGTCCAGCACGCCTCAGCTCACGTCGAGCACGGACAGCACCGAGGAGAAGTCGTCGGTCCAGGCGACCCGCTCCTCGTGGGGGGACCGCCAGTCGGGGTGCTCCACCAGCGTTCCCAGTGAGGCCCGGTCGGGGGCCAGCGCGACCCAGGTGCTGGAGAGCTCGTCCCCGGTCCCCTCTGCCTCCCCCACCAGGGTGCTCCAGCCGAGCTCGTCGGCCGCCGCGGCGACCACCGGCTCGAGGTCGAACATCCGGTTGGAGATGTGCACCAGCAGCACCCCGTCCTCGGCGAGCGCGTCGGCGTAGCCGCCGAACGCCTCGCGGGTCAGCAGGTGAACCGGGATCGCGTCGGAGGAGAAGGCGTCCAGCACCAGCAGGTCCACCGACCCCGGCGCCTCGGCCTGCAGCGAGAGCCGCCCGTCGCCCACCACCTGGCGCACGTCCGCCTCGGTGGAGGACAGGAACGTGAAGAGCTCCGGGTTCTCCGCGACCCGCACCACCTCGGGGTCGATCTCGTAGAAGGTGAGCTCCTGGCCGGCGCCGACGTAGCTGGCGAAGGTGCCCACCCCGAGACCGACCACGGCCACGTGGTCGGGGGCCGGCAGCGCCGCGAAGAGCTCGCCCACCGGACCGCGCGGGCCGTAGTAGGAGATGGGCTGGGGATCGCCCGGACCCGTGATCTCCACACCGTGCACGGTGGTGCCGTGCACGAAGACGCGCTTGTCGTCGATCTGCTCCACCCGATAGCTGCCGTAGAAGGTCCGGTCCCGGTAGAGGTCGCCGACACTGGCGACCTCCGCGACGACCAGCGCGCCCACCACCGCGACCGCGAGGGCACCCGGTCTCAGCGACGCCACAGCGGCCAGCACGGCCGCGGCCGCCACGACGAGCAGCAGCGGCCAGCCGCGCTCGGCCCCCCAGGAGATGCCGACCTTGCCGATGACCAGCAGCGCCACCCCCAGCGCCAGTGACTGCAGCGCCAGCGCGAAGGCCGGGTGGTAGCGCCCTCGGGGCCGGGCGCCGGTGCCGAGACCGAGCAGCATCATCCCCGCCAGCGCCATCGGGTACTCCCAGACCCGGTCGAAGAACATCGGGGCCAGCACACCGTTGAGCAGGCCGCCCAGCGCCCCACCGGCGGCCACGACGAGATAGAAGCGGGTGAGGTGGTCGGGGTGCGGGCGGGTCGCGGCGAGCCTGGCGTGTGCGGCGTACGCGCCGGCGCCGAGCAGCACCAGGTCGACGCCGAGCCGAGCCACGATCGGCAGCGCGTTCTGGCTCAGGCTCACCAGGGCGGCACCGGCCGCGATCACCACCGCCAGCCGCAGCACCCAGGGTCCCGGCTCCCGCTCGCCCCGGGCGAAGGCCACCACGAACGTCGCCAGGTAGATCGCCAGGGGCACCACCCACATCAGGGGGATGGCGGCCACATCGGTGGAGATGTGGGAGGTCACGCTCAGCATCAGGGTGCTGGGGAGGAAGGCCAGGAAGAGCCACCAGCCCACGGTGCGCCCGGTGGGCGCCGGGTGCCGGGGCCCCGAGGGTGCCGCTGGGAGCGGCTCGCTGCGGGACTCCTCGACCGCGACCGAGGCGCGGGCGCCCCGCAGGGCCTGCAGGCCGCACGTCGCCATCAGCAGCCCGAACACCACGAAGCCCCACGACCACCAGGTGCGCTGCTGGTCCAGCCGGAGGAACGGCTCGATCAGGAACGGGTAGGCCAGCAGTCCGCCGAAGCTGCCCAGGTTGCTGGTGGCGAAGAGGAAGTAGGGGTCCTCCGAGCGCTGCAGCCCGGTCCAGGAGTACCACCGCTGCAGCAGCGGCCCGGTGGTGGAGATGACGACGAAGGGCAGGCCGATCATCAGGGCCAGCGCCCACAGCAGCCTGGCCACCGGTGAGCTGGTGACGTCGCCGAGCTGGGGCAGCGCGACCGGCAGCACCAGCAGCGGCACCAGGAGGACTCCCAGGTGCAGCACCGGCTGCACCCGGCGGCCCAGGCGCCCGGTGGTGAGGTGGACGTAGAGGTAGCCACCCAGCAGCAGCACCTGGAAGAAGAGGCTGCTGGTGCTCCACACCGAGGCCGAGCCGCCGAAGTGCGGCAGCAGCATCCGCGCCACCATCGGCTGCACCACGAAGAGCAGGGAGGCCCCGACGAACGAGGTGAGGGCGAACAGCAGCGTCAGCCCGGGACGGTGCCGCAGCGGCGGCGGGGACGCCGTGGGTCCGGTGGACGGGGCCTGCACCTCGACAACCATCAGGGCCTCTCGCTCGAGGCGGTCCTCGGTTCGGGAGCCGCCACCTGAGCCGGAGGCTAGCCGCGGAGCGGGGTCCGCGGGAGCAAAACGGCACGACTGGTTCACCGCCGGCCACGGCCCCGGTACGGCAGGATGTGCGCCATGTCTGACGCCCCCACCACGCTCGTCACGTACGCCGTCTCCGACGCCGTCGCGACCATCACCCTCGACTCTCCCCACAACCGCAACGCCCTGTCGCGCCAGCTGGTCACCGAGCTCTTCGAGCACCTGGAGACCGCCGCGGGCGACGAGGCCGTGCGAGTGGTGCTGATCCAGAGCTCCGGCAAGGTGTTCTGCTCCGGCGCCGACCTCTCCGAGGCGAGCACCACCGGGATGGAGGAGGGGACCCGTCGGATCATCGCGCTGCAGCGCCTCATCGCCACGATGCCGAAGGTGGTGGTCACCAAGAACCTGGGCGCCGTGCGCGCCGGGGGCATCGGCATCGTCGCCGCGGCCGACGTCGCCGTCTGTGCCGAGGAGGCGACCTTCGCCCTGACCGAGGTCAAGCTCGGCCTGGCCGCGGCGATCATCAGCCTCACCGTCTTCCACCGGATGACCCCGCGCGCCGCGTCGCTGACCGCGCTGGGCGGCGAGGTCTTCACCGGCGCCGAGGCGGCGGCGTACGGCCTGGTCACGAAGGCGGTCCCGGCGGCCGAGCTCGACGCCGAGGTCGAGCGCCTGTGCGCGGCCTTCGCCACCGGCGCCAACCAGGGCATCCGCGAGACGAAGGGCATCCTCAACGCCGACCTGGTCGCGCGCATCGACGCGCTGGGCGACGAGATGGCCACCCTCAGCACCCGGCTCTTCGGCTCCGACGAGGCGCGCGAGGCGATGACGGCGTTCCTGTCACGGAAGAAGTAGCCGTTCAGAGGCAACCTCTTCCTGCCTCCACCCGGTAGAGAGGGCATGACCACCGTGTGGGACGACACCTCGGAGCGGGCCGTGACAGCAGCCGTCGGGTTCGACGACTTCGTCGCGGCCCGCTCCCCCGGGCTGCTGCGCAGCGCCTACCTGCTCACCCGCGACCACGCGCTCGCCGAGGACCTGCTGCAGACCGCGCTCACCAAGGTGTGGTTCGCCTGGGGACGCGTCGACCGCGACCCGGAGCCCTACGTGCGGCGCATCCTGTTCACCACCTATGCCTCGTGGTGGCGACGGCGCTGGAACCACGAGCGGCCGACCGAGGAGCTGCCCGAGCACGGCACCGGCGACGGCACCCGCGCCGACGACACCCACGACCTGTGGGTGGCCATGGACCGGCTCCCCCGGCGGATGCGCGCCGTCGTAGTGCTCCGCTACTTCGAGGACCTCTCCGTCGAGGAGACAGCAGCGCTGCTGCAGTGCTCGACCGGGACGGTCAAGAGCCAGACGAGCAAGGCGCTCGCCAAGCTCCGGATCGACCCTGCCCTGGACAGCGGTGACCAGCACGTCCTCGACCTGAACGGAGACCTGGCATGAACAGCCTCGACGAGCTGCGTACCTCGCTGCGCACCCACGCCCACGACCTCGACCACGGCTCGCCGCTCGACGTCGGCACCCGGACGACACAGCTGCGCGGCCGGGTCCGCGCCGTCCGCCGGCGCCGGGCCGCCGGGGTGGCGGTGGCCGCCGCGGCCGTCGTCGGCGTCGTCTCCCTGGTGCCGGTGCTGCTGCCCGGGGACCGGGCGCCCAGCCCCGCCTCCGTGCCCACCGAGCTCGCCGGACACCCGGTGCCGGCCACCATCGAGGCGGCCGGGTGGACCTACGAGTACGCCGGCTCCGTCACCGGCACCGACCAGGTGAAGCTCGACCTGGAGGGCTTGGGGCGCCCGATCGTGATCGCCTGGGCCAACGAAGTGATCCCGCAGCCCTACAACCTGGAGGCCTGGAAGGTCGCGGAGCCCGACGGGGACGCCTACCGGCCCACCGCCGCGGACTTCTCGCAGTACTGGCGGGCGGACGCGGGCGAGGAGGGAACCTTCGAGTTCTCCGGCCCGGGCGAGAACGCTCTGGCCTTCTACGAGCTCTCCGACGAGCTTCCAGCCGGCGTGACCGTGGAGGGCATGACCTTCCGGGAGCAGGTGGCGGGTGACCGGCTGGTCGCCGCCGACGCGGTGCGGGGCGAGTCGACGCTGCGGCTCTCCGTGGAGGTGCCCGACGGGGACCTGCGGTTCGGCGCGGTCTGCGCGGGCACCGAGGGGCCCGCCCAGTACGAGCTCCTGCTCGATGGCTCGCGCGTCGTCTGGGGAGACGCCTGCGCCGACGAGGTCTCCTTCGATCCCGGTGTCCTCACCCTGGCCACCCTGACCGACGAGGTGGAGACCGACGCCGGTCCGCTCGCCCCCGGCGACGTGGTGGCCGCCGAGCTGCGGCTCGTCGACGCCGACGGACGCCCGGTGGAGGTGGGGACCGACACGCTGCTCGCCGCCGGGTTCTACGAGGTCGCCGAGCCGGCGACCCTGCTGGAACCTGCCGGCGTGCCGGTGCCCAGGCTCGTGGAGGTGGACGGGGTGACCTGGACGCTGGCGAACGACCTCGGAAGGCTCCGGACCCGGACCGGGACCGCCCTTGACCTCGTCGAGCATCGCGTCCGCGTCGACGAGCCGTCCATGGGATACGCGTTCGCCTCCGGGATTCGGGAGAAGTCCAACGTCGTGGTCACCGTCGACGGAGAGGTCCGAGGCACCATGCAAGGAGGCGGCGGCATGGGTCCGTTCTTCCTCCCCCCGGGCAGCCGGATCGACGTCCGCGTCGAGGGCACTGGTGCCGGAGGGCGCCCCGGCGCGGCGATCTACACCCGGACGCCCTGAAGCCCCGCGACTGAGGGGCCGGTAGTCTTGACTACTTGTCCCGACCGTGTCCGCGGTCGCACAGGAGTGAGGTAGCCGCGTTGTCCGAGGAGCTCGTCGAGCGGGAGATCGCCACGGAGCAGGCGTTCGTCGACCGGGTCTACGTGCAGCTGGGCAAGTCGGCCGAGGCCGCCAAGCAGCTCGCGCGTGAGGGTCACGGTCGCGGCAAGCTGGGCCACGAGGGTGGCCTGGTGGAGCGTGACGCGATGGTCTTCCAGGCCGCCAAGCGGATCGCCCAGCTCGACGCCGCGCACGAGGGCCTGGTCTTCGGCCGCCTCGACCTGAAGCCGGCGGTGGACTCCGAGCCCCGCTACATCGGGCGGATCGGCCTGCGCGACGAGGACCGCGACTCCCTGCTCATCGACTGGCGGGCCCCCGCGGCCGCGGTGTTCTACCAGGCCACCGGCGCCGAGCCGATGAACGTCGTACGTCGTCGGGTGCTGCGCTCGGACCACCGCACCGTGGTCGGCGTCGAGGACGAGCTGCTCGACGACTCCGAGCCGACCGACCTGCCGATCGTCGGCGAGGGCGCGCTGATGGCCCAGCTGTCCCGGGCCCGCGACCGCTCCATGCACTCGATCGTGGCCACCATCCAGGCCGAGCAGGACCGGGCGATCCGGGCCCCGGGCAAGGGCGTCGTCTCCATCTCCGGCGGCCCCGGCACCGGCAAGACCGTGGTGGCGCTGCACCGCGCGGCGTACCTGCTCTACAACGACCGCCGCCGCTACGAGACCGGTGGCGTGCTGATCGTCGGCCCCAGCGGGGTCTTCATGCGCTACATCGAGCGGGTGCTCCCCTCCCTGGGCGAGACCGCGGTGGCCCTGCGCTCCCTGGGCGAGGTCGTCGACGGCGTGCGCGCCACCCGGCACGACGAGCCCGCGGTGGCCGACGTCAAGGGCGCCGCCCGGATGGCGGAGCTGATGCGCCGTACCGCGCGGCAGGCCGCGCCGGGCAGCCCGAGCGACTACCGCATCTTCTGGCGCGACGACACCATCGTGCTCGACCCGGCACTGCTCGGCCGGCTCCGGCGCCAGCTGATGACCCAGGGCATGCGCAACCGCCAGCTCCCGCGGGTGGCCTCTACCCTGCTGGACGCGATGTGGCGCCAGGTGCGCGGCGAGCGCGGCCGGGAGCGGGGCCGGGAGCTCTTCAACGACGACATGCTCTCCACCCAGTCCTTCCTCGACTTCGCCACCGCGTGGTGGCCGCCGCTGAACCCCGCCGACGTGCTCGGCTGGCTCGCCGACCCCGAGCTCCTGGCCCGGGTGGGCGAGGGCGTGATCAGCGCCGAGGACCAGGCCCTGCTGTCGAAGTCGTGGGCCGAGGGCCTGCCGCTCAGCGTGGAGGACGTGCCGCTGCTCGACGAGCTGCGCTACGCCCTGGGCGACGTGCCGGTGCGCGCGGACGAGGACCACACCCTGGACGACCACGTCGGCGGGGACCTCCAGGAGCTGACCACGGCCTCGGACCGGGAGTACGCACCGGCGGGCCGGACGTGGCGTCCGCCGCTGCACCGCCTCGAGGACGACCCCTTTGCGCACGTGCTGATCGACGAGGTCCAGGACCTCACCCCCATGCAGTGGCGGATGGTGGGCCGCCGCGGTCGCGTCTCCTCGTGGACCATCGTCGGCGACCCCGCGCAGTCCTCCTGGCCGGTGCCGGCCGAGGCCGAGGCCGCCCGCAAGGAGGCCTTGTCGGGCAAGGAGATCCACTCCTTCCACCTGTCCAAGAACTACCGCAACTCCGCCGAGATCTACTCCTACGCCGCGGCGTACGCCCAGCGCGTGGGACTCGACGCCGACCTGCCCGAGGCCGTCCGGTCCACCGGCGAGGAGCCGCGCGAGGTGCAGGTGGACGACCTCGAGAGCGGCACCCGCGAGGCCGTCGCCGACCTCGCCGGGCGCGTGGGCGGGACGGTGGCCATCGTGGTGCCGGCCGCCCGTCGCTCGGAGGTCAACGCCTGGCTCGCGTCCTGGCCGGAGTTCGCCGACGACGCCCGGGGCGCGGCGCGCGCGGTGGACTCGACCCAGGCTCCCTCGGGGGAGGACCGCATCGTCGTGCTGACCGGTGTGGACACCAAGGGGCTGGAGTTCGACGGCATCGTGGTCGTGCGGCCCGACGAGATCGAGGCGGAGTCCGCCACCGGGCGGGCCACCCTCTACGTCGTGCTGACCCGCGCCACCCAGCTGCTCACGATCCTGCGCTGAGGTCGTCGCGGCGCAGCCGCCGCAGCCGCCGACGCTTCGGCTGCTCCGTCTCGGTCGCCACCCCGGCGTCGGCCGCGTTGGCCTTGGCACGCTTGAGCCGGGTCTTGATCTTGGCCAGCTGAGCGTCCCTGTTCGCCACGATGGTGTTGAGCCGGTGCACCCTGGTCAGCGCGGCCTCGAGGTCGGCGCGCAGCTGGTCCTGCGTCTTCTGGTAGCTGCGGTGCAGCTCAAGGATCAGGTCCTGCTGCTCGCCGACGATCTGCTCGGCCCTCCGCAGTCGACCCAGGTCTCGCCTGAGCACCCCGGTCTCCCCCGCGGGGAGAAGCAGCGGCCGCGAGTCGATCAGCCGGTTGATGGAGGAGTAGTTCTCCCCCCATTCATCCTCCGAGTGCAGCGTCCGGGAGGACTCCCGGGCGGTCCACCACTGGTAGACCGCGATCGTGCGCGCGATGTCGGTGACTCCGGTGAGCTGAGCGGCCCGCAGCAGGAAGTCCCAGTCCTCGGTCGTCGACAGCTCCTCGTCGAACGCCAGTCCGAAGTCGACGTGCAGCGATCTGGGGAACGCGAACGACAGCGGCGGGGTCTGGTTGCGGACGAGGTGGTGAGCCAGCGAGAACTCGAGGTCGTAGACGGCGTGCGGCGCATCCAGGGCGCGCACGCCCTGACGTCCGCGCACGTCGACCACGTCCACGTCCTGGCGCAACGCCACCCCCCGCAGGACGCGGCCCTCGTTGCCCTGCTCGGCCTTGGCGAATGCCTCCACCCAGTGGGCCAGCACGAGGTCGTCGTCGTCGAAGATCGATACGTACCGCCCGTGGGCCTCCCGCAGCCCCAGGTTGAGCGGCGCCGTCCGGCCGCCCTCGTCGAGCAGGATCAGCCGGATCCTCGACCGCAGGCTCGGCGGCTGGTCCGCGACGAGCCGCTCCACCATGACCTGCTCCTGCCTCGTGGTCCGGTGCGCAACCAGCAGCACCTCGAAGTCCTGGCAGGTCTGGGCGGCCAGGCAGAGCAGTGCCTCGCGCAGCTCCTGGGGCCGGCGGCCCTGGGTACGCATCAGCACACTGAGGAAGACCTTCGAGGCGTCCCGGTGGGCCTCGACCCCGGCCTGGGCGGGGACGGGGCCGAGCGCCCAGACGAACTGGTTGGTCTGGCCGTGCGGCTCTGCGTCGCCACGCACGGCGTTCAGCCAGTGGGCGAACGACGTCCGTTCCGAGAGCCCCGCATGGTCGGCGGGCTGGTGCTGGTCGCTGCGGGCCAGCACGACGTCGCGCGAGGCGATGCGGCCCAGACCGGCCGCGCGCAGCGCCGCGGCCAGGGAGCGCCCCGAGAACAGCCTCACGTGGGTGGAGTCGAGCAGCCCCGCGTCGGTGTACTCCCACTCCCCCAGCACGGCCTTCGTCGCCACGTCCAGGTGGGTCACGTTGGGGACGCTGATCACCCCCGCGGCACGGTGCTCCGACATCAGCCGGGACATCGCCGAGAGGACGTCAGCACCGTCAGCGAAGTGCTCGAGTCCGTCGAGGAAGCTGATCGAGGCGAGCCGGCGGCCGTCGAGGATGCGCATCAGCTCCCCGGTCACGTCCGGGCCGAGCAGGCTGGCGCGGTGTCCTTCCAGTCCCCGCGCGGCGAGCGCGGCCAGTGCCTCGGGGTCGACGTCGACCCCGACG
>NZ_POAG01000008.1:0-11027 GCF_002930065.1 Nocardioides sp. 616
CGCGCCGGCGCGCCGGCCGCGCCGCCCCCGCAGCCACCCTCGCCGCCGCGCCCCGCGCCCGCCGGCTCGGGACGCTCGCGCGGCCGGTTCCGTCCGCGGCTGCGCCTCGGGCTGCTGCGCTGGGTCTTCCTGCTGTGGCTGGTGTTCCTGGTCGCGGTGCCGTTCTGGGCCTGGGGCAAGGTCGACAAGGTCGACGCCGACCCCGGCGGCGAGCGTCCCGCCGAGCAGCCCGGTACGACGTACCTGATGGTGGGCAGCGACTCCCGCGGCGACCTCACCGAGGAGGAGCGCAAGGACCTCGGGACCGGCGGCGACGTGGGCCAGCGCACCGACACGATCATGGTGCTGCACACCGGCAGCGGGCCCAACGTGCTGATGTCGATCCCCCGCGACTCGATCGTCCCGATCCCGGGCAAGGGCACCAGCAAGATCAACGCGGCGTACGCGTGGGGCGGCCCCAAGCTGCTGGTGGAGACCATCGAGCAGAACACCGGCATCCGGATCGACCACTACGTGGAGGTCGGGTTCGGCGGCTTCGTCGACATGGTCGACGCCGTGGGCGGCGTGGAGATCTGTCCCAAGCAGGACATGAAGGACCCCCAGGCCAAGCTCGACATCGCCAAGGGGTGCCAGGAGGCCGACGGCCGCACCGCGCTCGGCTACGCCCGGTCCCGCAAGACCTACACCCAGCTCGGCGACATCGACCGGGCGCGGGCCCAGCGCGAGGTGGTCTCCGCCGTGGGCAGCACCGCCGCCTCGCCGTGGACCGTGATCAACCCGGTGCGCTACTACCGGCTGGCGATGGCCACCGCCAGATCCTTCACCGTCAGCGAGGGCACCAGTCCGCTCGCCTTCGCCAGGTTCGGCTGGGCGATGACCCGGGTCGACGGGGACAAGGGCCTGACCTGCGGGATCCCGATCCGTGACACCGCCGTCAACTGGGACGCCGAGCGTTCGAAGCAGTTCTTCACCCACCTCATCGAGGACGACACCGAGTCCATCCCGAAGGGCCTCTGCACCCCCTCGGGCCTGCCCCGATGAGCGCCGCCGCGCCCGACGGCGGCTACCAGACGCTCAGCGTGAGCGTGGACGGCGACGGCGTCGCGCTGCTCACCCTGGACCGGCCCGAGCAGCTCAACTCCTTCACCGTCACCATGGCGGCCGAGCTCGAGCGGTTCTTCCTCGCCGCCGCCGGCGACGACACGGTCCGGGCCGTGGTGGTGACCGGAGCCGGGCGCGCCTTCTGCGCCGGGATGGACCTCTCGGCGCCGGGCAACGTGTTCGGGCTCGACGAGTCCCTGGACCCCACGCCGGCCGAGCTGGCCGCCAACTTCGACCAGCCGCCGTACGCCGACGGGGTGCGGGACACCGGCGGCAAGGTCACCCTCGCCATCCACGCCTGCCCCAAGCCGGTGATCGCCGCGATCAACGGCCCGGCGGTGGGCATCGGGGCCACGATGACCTGTGCGATGGACCTGCGGCTGGCCTCCACCAAGGCCCGGATCGGCTTCGTCTTCGGTCGGCTGGGCATCGTGCCCGAGGCGTGCTCGACCTGGTTCCTGCCGCGGATCGTGGGCGTCCAGCAGGCCCTGGAGTGGATCTACTCCGCCGACGTGCTCGACGCCGAGCAGGCGTTGGCCGGGCGGCTGGTCCGCTCGGTGCACGAGCCCGACGACCTGGTGCCCGCCGCGCTGGAGCTGGCGCGCTCGTTCGTCGTCGGCAGGTCGCCGGTCGCCCTGGCGCTGGCCAAGCAGCTGGTGTACGCCGGCACTGCGGCGCCCCACCCGCTCACCACGCACCTCGCCGACAGCCTGGCGATGTTCCACACCAGCGTGGGCGACGGCAAGGAAGGGGTCGCGGCCTTCCGGGAGAAGCGGGCGCCCGAGTTCACCTCACGGGCCTCGGAGCTGCCGCGGATCTTCGCGGACCCCCCGGTCCCCCCGGGCTGAGGGTGTCGCCCTCCGCGATCAGGGGTACCGAGCAGTTCCCCCCTTTTCGACGAGGAGCTACACATGAAGGCAGTGACATGGCACGGCACCCGGGACATCCGCGTGGAGGAGGTGCCGGACCCGGTCATCGAGCAGCCGACTGACGCGATCATCAAGGTCACGTCCTCGGGCCTGTGCGGCTCCGACCTGCACCTCTACGAGCCGTTGAGTCCCTTCATGACGCCCGGCGACGTCGTGGGCCACGAGCCGATGGGCATCGTGGAGGAGGTGGGCTCGGAGGTCTCGAACCTCGCCGTCGGCGACCGCGTGGTGATCCCCTTCCAGATCGCCTGCGGCCACTGCTGGATGTGCGAGCGCCAGCTCTACACCCAGTGCGAGACCACCCAGGTCCGCGAGTACGGCTCGGGCGCCGCCCTGTTCGGCTACAGCAAGCTCTACGGCAGCGTGCCGGGCGGGCAGGCGGAGTACCTGCGCGTCCCGCAGGCGCAGTTCGGTCCGATCAAGGTGCCCCAGGGGCCCGCGGACGACCGGTTCCTCTTCCTCTCCGACGTCGCCCCCACCGCGTGGCAGGCCGTCGCCTACGCCGACGTGCCCGAGGGCGGGACGCTGGCGGTGATGGGCCTGGGTCCGATCGGCCTGATGTCGGTGCGCATCGCCCGCCACCTGGGCCTGCGGGTGATCGCGGTCGACCAGGTGCCCGAGCGGCTCTCCCGCGGCCAGGCGGCGGGCGCGGAGACCATCGACCTGTCGGCAGTGGACGACGTCGCCGAGGAGATCCGCTCGCTGACCGCCGGCCGGGGCGCCGACTCCGTGGTCGACGCCGTCGGCATGGAGGCCCACGGGTCCCCGGTCGCCGAGCTCAGCCAGAAGGCGCTGGGCCTGCTGCCCCGCAAGGTCTCCGCAGCCGTGATGCAGCGCGTCGGCGTGGACCGCGCCGCTGCCCTGCTCACCTCCCTGGACGCCGTACGCCGGGGCGGCACCGTCTCCCTCAGCGGCGTCTACGGCGGCATGACCCAGCCGCTGCCGCTGATGGAGATGTTCGACAAGCAGCTGCAGCTGCGCATGGGCCAGGCCAACGTCAAGCGCTGGATCGACGACGTGATGCCGCTCGCCCTCGACGACGCCGACCCCCTGGGCCTGGAGTCCTTCGCCAGCCACCACGTCTCCCTGGACGACGCCCCGCAGGCGTACGCCGACTTCCAGGGGAAGGTCGACGGCACCTTCAAGGTGGTCTTCCGCCCCTGATCTTCCGGTGCAGGGATACCCGCTTAGGCGGGTGTCCCTGCACTTAGAGGGGCATGCATGCCCCTCTAAGGTCCAGTTTCCCCGCTCAGGCGGGGTTTCCTGCAGCCCCGACTCCGCGCTGCATGACTCCCCCAGCACCCGGGTACGGCTCGCACATGCGCCTCGGCTACACACTCATGACGGAGCAGGTCAGCCCTCCCGACCTCGTGCGGCACGCCGCCCGGGCTGAGGAGGTGGGCTTCGACTTCGAGGTGATGAGCGACCACTACTTCCCCTGGCTCGACGAGCAGGGGCATGCCGGCTATGCCTGGAGCATGCTCGGCGCGGTCACCCAGGTGACCCGGCGGGTGGAGCTGATGACCTACGTGACGTGCCCGACCAAGCGGTACCACCCGGCGGTGGTGGCGCAGAAGGCCGCGACCGTGCAGCTGCTCTCCGACGGGAGGTTCACCCTCGGCGTGGGCTCCGGGGAGAACCTCAACGAGCACGTCGTGGGAGGCGGCTGGCCCTCGGTCGACGTACGGCACGAGATGCTGGTCGAGGCGCTGGAGATCATCAACGGCCTCTTCGACGGCGGCTACGTCAACCACCGCGGGCAGCACTTCTCGGTGGAGTCCGCCAAGCTCTGGGACCTGCCCGAGGTGCGGGTGCCGATCGCAGCGGCCGTGTCGGGCCCGGCCTCGATCGCCAAGCTGGCGCCCCTAGTGGACCACATGGTCGCGGTCGAGCCGAACGCCGACCTGGTCCAGCAGTGGTCCGGCGCGGGCTCGCGCGGGGAGCGCAAGATCGGGCAGATGCCGATCAGCTTCGACCGCGACCGTGAGGCCGCCGTACGCCGGGCGCACGAGCAGTTCCGCTGGTTCGGCGGCGGCTGGAAGGTCAACTCCGAGCTGCCCGGCACCGCAGGCTTCGCCGCTGCGAGCCAGTTCGTCCGCCCCGAGGACGTGGCGGAGTCCATCCCCTGCGGCGACGACGTCTCCGCGATCGTGGAGGCGGCCGCGGAGTGGCGTGAGGCCGGCTTCACCGACCTGGCGCTGATCCAGATCGGCGGCGACACCCAGGAGGAGTTCCTCACCTGGGCCGCGGACGAGCTGCTGCCTGCCCTGGCCGAGTCGTGAACACCCCCGCCAGCAGGAGGTCGGCATGAAGGTCGTGGTGGTCGGCGCCACCGGCAACATCGGCACGGCGGTCCTCGACAGGCTGCTCGCCGAGCCCGAGGTCACCACCATCACCGGGGTCGCGCGGCGCACCCCGCTCGACGCCGAGGCTGCCAGGTCCGGGCGCGTGGAGTGGGTGAGCGCCGACGTACGCCGGGACCCGCTCGCCGACCTGCTGCGCGGCGCGGACTGCGTGGTGCACCTGGCCTGGATGTTCCAGCCCAGCCACCGTCCCGAGGTGACGTGGGAGACCAACGCGGTCGGCACCGCACGTGTCCTGGAGGCCGTCGCCGCCGCTGGGGTCCCGCACGTGGTGGCCGCCTCCTCGATCGCGGCGTACTCGCCGCGCACCGATCTCACTCCGGTCGACGAGTCCTGGCCCACCCACGGTGCCTCCGCCGCGCCGTACGCCCGGGAGAAGGCGTACGTCGAGCGACTGCTGGACGCAGCCGAGGCCCGGGAGCACGCGCCAGTGGTGACCAGGCTGCGGCCGGCGTTCGTCTTCCAGCGGCGGGCCGCCTCGGAGCAGAAGCGGATCTTCATCGGCCGGCTGGTCCCCCAGGGGCTGATCCGCCCCGCGCTGGTGCCGGTGCTCCCGTTCCCCCACGACGTGCCGTTCCAGGCCGTGCATGCCAGCGACCTCGCTGACGCCGTGGTGCGCACCGTGGTGCGCCGTGCGGGTGGCCCGTTCAACCTCGCCGGCCCCGACGTGATCGAGCCCGACGACCTGGCAGAGCTGCTGCAGGCCCCGAGAGTCGGCGTCCCGGCCGGGGTGCTGCGCAACGGCCTGGCGGCGGCGTGGAAGGCCCGCCTGGTGCCGGCGGACCCCAAGCTCTTCGACGCCCTGACCAGGCTCCCGATCATGTCGTGCGAGCGCGCCGTCCGCGAGCTCGGCTGGCGGCCGGAGCACACCGCCCAGGAGGCCCTGGCGGAGCTCTTGGCCGCACTCCCCGAGAAAGCCGGCCACGGCACCGCCCCGCTGCACCCGACCGGCTCCTGACACTGGAAAGCGAGACCTCCCCTTGAACCCTGCTCCCCTCCCCCTGGCCGTCGACACCGTCCTGCTGGACATCGACGGCACCCTGCTGGACTCCAACTACCACCACACGGTGGCGTGGCTGCGCGCGTTCGCCCGGCACGGGCACGACGTGGCCGGCTGGGTGGTACACCGGCACGTCGGCATGGGCGGAGACAAGCTGGTCGCCGCGGTGGCCGGGGACGCGGTCGAGGAGAGCGACGGCGACGCGATCCGCGAGGCGTGGGAGAAGGAGTACCACGAGATCATCGAGCAGACCACCCTGTTCCCCGGCGCTCGCGACCTGCTGGACGCCCTGGCCGAGCGTGGTCTGGACGTGGTGCTGGCCAGCTCCTCGATCCCTGAGCACGCCGAGCACGCGGCGCGGCTGCTGGACGCCGACGAGAAGGTCGACGCCATCACCACGGCCGAGGACGCCGAGGAGACCAAGCCCGACCCCGAGCTGCTCGACGTGGCCCTGGACAAGGTCTCCGGCGGCAAGGCCCTGCTGGTCGGCGACACCGTGTGGGACATCGAGGCCGCCAACGCCCTGGGCATCCCGACGGTGGCGGTGCTCAGCGGGGGCTTCGGCCGCCAGGAGCTGGAGGAGGCCGGCGCCGCGTGCGTGCTTGACGACGTGGCGGAGCTGCTCGCGCGGCTCGACGAGGTCGTCGCGCCGCGCGAGCGTTGAGGCTCACTCCTCGGCGGCCTGCTCCTGCAGGGTGTCCTTGAGCTCCTCCTTGGACATCGAGGAGGCGCCCTCGACGTTCATGTTGGCCGCCTGCTGCTCCAGCTGGGCCTTGGTGACGTCCTCGACCTGGTCGCCCAGCAGCTCCTTGCGAACGGCGAGGAACTCCTGCCCGAGCTCGATCAGCCGCTCGGACGACATCTTCTCCCGCATCCCGGGCAGCACCGTCTCCTCCTCCTCCTCGAGGTGGTGGGTGACGGCCTCGATGACCTCCTCCAGGATCTCCCCGAACTCGTCGGACTCCGGGTCCTTGCCCGCGAGCTTCTCCATCAGCTCGTCCGCCTCGACGTGTTCCTCCTGGCTGTGCTCGACCTCGTCGGCCTCGTCCGCCTCGTTGATGGCCGCCGGGTAGATCACCGCCTCCTCGGCGCGCCCGTGGGCGAAGAGCAGGGTGGTCAGCACCGGCGTGACGGTGGCTCGCTTGGTCGGGTCGGTGCGCAGGACGGCGAAGAGCCGCTCGAACTCGCGGTGGTCGTCCATGATGAGGTCAACGACGTCACGGGGCATGGGGTGTCCTTCCGGGTGGGGGACGGGTTGGGTACCCCGCGGCCCGCCACTGGATGCGCCTGCGGTGCTGGGTGCTCACCCACCGAGAACGCGCTGACCCAGCCACTCCCCCTCGGTGAAGCCCGGGAGCACCGCGAACTCCGCGGACCCGATGGCGGTGGTCCACTCGTTGAGCTCGTCAGCCTCGTCCAGGGTGGTCTGGATCCGGACGAACTGCCGCGTGAGATCGGCCTGGAAGCTGGAGAAGAGCAGGCCCGCCTCCGACCGGCCCGGATCCGTCACCTCGTAGTTCGCGCCCTTGCGGAAGATCCGTGCCCCGGCGTTGGACGAGGGGTGCGAGCGTCGCGCGTGCGCCTGGACGGCCACCACCGGGCGCCCGTCCCGGCGTGCGGCGAGGTCGACGTCGTCCAGCTCGCCTCCTCCGGTCAGCGGCGCTCCCGTGGCCAGGTCCCGGCCCACGGAGCGCTCCTGCTCCTCCCGGGTCAGCTCGTCCCAGGTCGGCAGGTCCATCCGGATGCGCCGCACCACCAGGGTGGTGCCCCCGGCCCACGGCCCGTCGTCGATCCACACCGTCGTGTCGAACAGCGGCGTGCCGGGGCGCGGGTTGGCGGAGCCGTCGACCTGCCCGAACAGGTTGCGGCCGGTGGCCGGGGCACCGTCGGCGCCGACGGGGTTCCACGAGCCCTGCTGGCGCCACCGCAGCCGGGCGAACGGCCGGGCATCGGCGACCAGCCGTCGTACGGCGTGCCCGACGGTGGTGCCGTCGCGACCGGCGACCACCAGCACCAGGTCCCCGCCGGACCAGTCCGGATCCAGGCGGTCGTGCCGCATCGCGGGGACCGGCGCGAAGCCCCGGGGCACCGGCAGGTCCCAGGTGCCGTCCAGCAGGGGCGCGCCGAGCCCGACGGTGACCGTGAGGTCGGCGACCGGGCTGGCGAGCCACGGAGTGGTGTCCCCGGGCGCCCCACGTCCGGTGGTCAGCGCCGCCACGTCGCCGGTCCACACGCGCAGCAGCCGTCCCAGCGCCGCCACGTCGGCTGCGCGCCGCACCCCCGGCAGCAGGTCCAGCGCCACGATCTCGGTGACGGCGCTCGACCCCGCGGCGACACCGGGCTGGTGAACCCCGTACGGCGACACCGTGCGGCCCGAGGACGACCCCTGGACGGGATCGGCGCTGGGGACGGCCGAGTGCCCGCGCAGCGCGGCGGTCCCCGTCGCGCCCGCCGCGGTGCCGACGGCCGCCGATCCGAGATAGCCCAGGAACCGGCGCCGACCGAGTCCGGGACCGCTCGTCGAGGCGGACATCAGTGGGAGTGGTTCTCGTCTGTGCCGGGCGCGTGGTAGTGCCCCTCCTCCTCGGTGAACTCCTTCACCGGGGCAGTCACCTCGACCTGTGATCCGTCGTCGAGCTCCAGCGTGAGCTCGACCTCGTCGCCCGGGGCCAGCCCGGTGGTCAGGTCCATCAGCATCACGTGCATGCCACCGGGCTGCAGCAGCTGGCCGCGTCCAGGGGCCAGGGCGATGCCGTCGGGCATCTGGCGCATCGCGGACTTGCCGTCGACCGTGGCCATCTCGTGCAGCTGCGCGGTCCCGGCCACCTCCGAGCTGGCGCCGACCACGCGCAGCGCGACGTCGCCGGTGTTGTCCAGCGTCATGAAGGCGGCACTCATCGTCGGGTCCTTGGTCCCGGTGGTGGCCCGCACCCACGGGTCCTCGACCTCGAGCACCGGGTTGGCACCGGTACTGGCCGAGGTACTGGCCGAGCTGGGTCGATCGCCGGCCGAGGAGCTGGACGCCTCCTCGCCGCAGGCCGTCAGGGCGGAGCCCAGCAAGAGCGCCACGGCGGCGCCGGACAGGGCACGGAACAGGTGGGTGGACGGTCGGGGCAGGGTGGTGCGGTTCATCAGCGTTCTCCTCGCGAGAAGTCAGGGCGACGGCCCCGCACACGGCCGTGGCGGAGCTGGGGCTGGTCCGACCCGAAGGTCAGGCGAGGAGGACGGGCGGGCCGCGCCGTCTCAGGACGGCACGGTCTCGGCGCTGCGAGGGGCGCACCGCGACGTCGGGCCAGCGGAGCCGGCCGGCGCAGCGGGCGATGCCCAGACGCAGCTGGGCGGCCGCCAGCCGCCGGCGTCCGGAGGCGCGGGCGACGTCACCACGCGCGGCGACGAGCAGCAGCAGGGCCCACAGGGCGGACTCCCCCACCGAGAGGAACAGTCCCAGCACGACGGCCCCCGCCAGGTGGGCCACCACCATCGCGGGTCCCTGGTCGCTCAGGTGCTGCAGCTGGTGCGCCCACCAGCCGCCGTGGCCGGAGCCGGCACCGGTCGGCGTCGGGACCGAGGCCGCGTAGAGGTCGTACAGGCTGCCGCTCCGTCGCCCGCTGCCCTCCGGCAGCGTCGCCGGGGGCAGGACGACGGGTCCTGTGGCGGGGGCATCGCCGCGGTGCCCGGCGAGCATGCTCAGCAGTCCGTGCGTCAGCGTCTGTCCGGCGACCACCAGCAGCACCAGCACGCCGGGGCCGACACGGCGACGCAGGAACAGCGATGCCAGCAGCACGCTGCCCGCCAGCAGCAGCGTCAGGGAGAGGGGCCCGGGGAGCCTCCCCCCGCCGGCCAGGTGCGAGGCGATCCCGGTGCCCAGGCCCACCGCCGCGAGCACCACCGCGCGACCCCAGAGCAGCTCTGCCGTGAGGGTGGAGGCGGGCGGTCGGCGGTCCATCACCGCCGACCCTACCCAGGTACGGCGATCAGCCCTTGCGCAGCACCGCGGCGACCGCGTCGCGGGTGCGGTCCACCACGGAGGCCAGCGGCCCCGCCATCAGATTGGTGGTCATCGAGCTGCCCACCGACGGGTGCGGATGAGTGGGGGCGATGGCCTCCACCGCCTGCAGGGCCAGCGCCATCACCCGCAGCTGTCGGTCGTCGGCGGCCTCACGCAGCAGCGGGAACTCCTCGCGCTCCTCGGCGTCGGCGTGGGCGAGGACCGCGATGCGCAGCGTGCGGAGCCGAGGGTCGAAGTCCGTCTCGGAGACGTCCATGCCGTCCATTGCGGCCAGCAGCTTCTTGGACTCCGTCTCCTCCTCCAGCCGGGCGTCGACCACGTCGTTGGCCCCGCTCATCCGGACCCGCGGGTGGGTGATCAGCTCCTCGGCGGTCTCGTGCACCGCCAGGAAGCGCCGCAGCTCCTCGAACCTGCGCTGCTTTTCCGCGCCGGAGGCACTCTCGACGTCCGCGAAGAGCTCACGGATGTGTTGGTGCTGGGCAACCAGCAGCTCGATCACGTCGGGCTTCTCAGTCGTCGTCATGGCACTGGGGTACCCAGGGCGATCCGCGGCCGAACGTCGCTGGCGAAGTGCGCATTGCGCAAACGCTCATGGCGACAGTACCGCCTCTCTAGGTTCATCCGTGGGCAGGTCCGATCCATGCACCGGACACGCACGGTGGTGCGCCACTGCTCATCTTCGGAGTCGGGGGACACCAAATGCACGCAGCCATGCGTACTTCCAGAACGATCATCGCGCTGCTGCTTCTGGCGGGCAGCTTGCTCCTCGCCTTAGACACCTCCGTACACGCGTCGCCCAGGCTGGTTCAACCGAGATCCTCGGTCTCCTTCACACCAGATCAGCCGGCCGCGGGTGAGCGCGTCACCGTCACCGGGAGCACCCCTGACAGGCGGCGCGCCAAAGTCAGGCTCCAGATGCAGAAGGGCTGGCACTGGAAGACGATCGGGAGCACCAAGCCTGACAGACGCGGGCGGTTCTCCCTCCGATTCACCGCTGGCAAGGAGCGCACCAGGCGTAGCTACCGCGTCCTCGTCGGCCGTTCGAGGGTCTTGGCGACTCGAGTGATCCGGGCCCGCGCGCACTCCGGGGCTCTGGTCGGGCCTACGGCTGTGCTGGTCGGGACGAGTGCCACTCTCCGGGCCACGTTCTCCCCGCTCCGCCCGCTCCAGCCGGTGGACCTCTTCCGCCTTGAGTCCTCCGGCACGTGGGCCTGGGTGGGCCGCGCGCTCTCAGACGCGTCGGGGGTCTCCCAGCACCAGGTCACCCCCACCGTTCCTGGGGTGTACACCTACCGGGCTGTGGCCCCGGCGCGAGGGAAGCGGCCGAAGGTGACTGCACGATCTTTCATCCTGACCGTCGACGCCGCGCCCAGGCCGACACCCACCCCTACCGTCGCGGCCACCCCTACCCCGACCCCCACACCCACACCCACGCAGACGCCGACGCCGACGCCCACCGAGACACCGACACCCACGCCGACACCGACGCTGACACCCACGCCGACACCGACGCTGACACCCACGCCGACGCCGACGCCGACGCCGACGCCCACCGAGACACCCACACCCACGCCGACACCGACGCTGACACCCACGCCGACGCCGACGCCGACGCCCACCGAGAC
>NZ_POAG01000009.1:0-6078 GCF_002930065.1 Nocardioides sp. 616
TTCAACGCGGCGGACCTGGTCGCGAGCATGGCTCCAATGGTCACCGCAGCGGACTTCATGCCGAAGTTCAACGCGGCGTCACTCAGCGCGGCCATGGCACGCAGCATCACCTCCAACTTCCTGAAGGTTGGCGTCCGGTACTCCCTCGAAGACGGTGTCACTGCAATGGCACGGCGTGCATCCGTGCTGGATGTTGAGGAGCTTCACCGGCTTGTGGGTGCGGCCCGTGATGCAGCACCGAAGGCTGTCCCGACTGATGAGGTCATCCAGGCCGTCGTCCTTAAGGCCGTCTACGCCGTTCCCCTGCCGGTCGACGAACAAGGCCTGCTCGTCGACGACGCGGCGCTGGTCTCATCCTGGGTGGCAGCGCTCGTGGAGCGCGCGCTGGCTGCCGCCGGCCTCTCCGAGCGGGATCTGAAAGAGGACGCCGTCGCGGGATACGTATACCTTCTCGTCGGCTCCATCGTGTTTGCGTTGCTCCTCAACCTGCCGGTGTTCGCGGGCCTCGGGGGGATGCTCGGCATCGCGGCACACCCCCCAGCCAAGGTGGCAGCCAAGGTCAGCCGCACAGTCTATCGGCGACTGAACGGCTGACGTTCTCCGGCTCTTCGGGCGCCTGACCTACGGGCAGGCCTCGTGGATCTGGAGTGGCAGAACTGCGTCCATCCGCCGCAAGATTGGTTGGCGCTCCTCGCCGCGCCGTCCGCGCTCCGCCCCCGCTGCCGCGCATTCTGGTCTGGTGAGTGTCTCCGAGTTCGCCCACCCCGACGTCCTTGCCTACTGGTGGCTCCCCGACTACCCAGACCGCAGAGTGCCTGGGCGGCTTACATGGGACCCCGATCGAGGTGGCGATCTGAAACTGATGGGGGAGCTCCGCAAGCCGGTCATCCTCGACAACCACCTCGCAGACGGCGGCGTCCAGAAGTACCGCGTGCGGCCGAACAAGCTAGAAAGGCACTACCCGGTCATCCTGGGGAGCCACAAAACCAACGCAGGCCGCGAGGAGGCGTACACCCTCCTGAACTCCCTAAGCCTCAATAGCGTGGGCTTCCACGGACTCGAGGAGTTCCCGGAGCACATCTCGCCGGGCGCTCTGCTGCACGGCGCCTGGTACACCGACCCCTCAGAAATCGAAGCCGACCGTGCGATCTTCGACCTCAGTCACCTCTCCAGCTGGGTGAACCTCTCTGGCCTTGAGATCGAGTACCCCCAACTGAGCGGCAGCCATGTCGACCCCTTCATCGTCATTACAGGTACCGATCTGCCAGCATTCAGCACCACCCACGAGAACGCGATCGTTGAACTGCGCCAACTGCTCCGTCAAACGGGAGACCACGAGCACGCCAGTGGAGTAGATCAATCCTGGCAACTCGTCATCAAGATTGAGCCGATGGGTGAACTGGAACGGTTCACGGACATTGCGATCGACATCCGAGCGCTGGTGACCATCGGCGCCGGCAAGACCGCTGACATCACCCGAGCGGTCCTCCAACACCCGCAATTGCACCAGCACACCCTTGACGGGACACCCGTCCCAGCGTTCCGCGATGACATCACCTACCTGAACCGCTGGGCCCACCGCGGTAGCAACGACTCCTCTATCCGCAAGCATGACCTGTACTTCGATCTTGAGCAGTTGGGTGGCGCCGACGGTGTCCGGCGGTGGCTTGACGCAGCTTCGACTTACCGCACAGAGCTGAGGCGCGTCATGGCGACGAGGTACACCGACGCGATGTATCTCGAAGACCGCATCATGAACACCTCCGCCGCCCTCGAGCGCTTCGACAAGGTGCGCCGACCCGATGCACCGAAAGTCTTTCGCGACGGGAAGTGGCATGTCGCTTCGTTCGTCGACCGCATCATCGCGTGCGCCGACTACGCCGGACCTACTTTTGCCGACCTCATCGTTGAAGACGCACCGGTCTGGGCGAAGCGCGTCAAGTTCGTGCGCAACCAGCTCGCTCATCACGACGACCCGTTCCGCATTACCGGCGAGGTTGGCGAGCACGTGCTCGCCGAGCAGGTCTACTGGCTCTTCGTCATGTGCTTACTTCGCGAGTGCGACGCACCTGACGCCACTTTCGAGTCCATCGCCAGACACGGCCAGATCCGATGGCTTTCGGAGCAGGTCGAAGAACGCCTATCGCCCAGCGAGTCCGGGTGAATCTGTTCCGTGATGGGTCGATGTAACCGCCGGCGCCGGGTCTACCAGCCGTCGGACTTTCCGGGATAGTGCGTCTTTCGGCCGCTTGTCGGGCACGCGGACTGCCTCGATACGGGCCGGCCATGACAATCGAGCCACTTTCATGTGCTGACTGGACGAGACGACTAGGTTGCTGGCATGTCCTCCGTAGCGCTGGCCGGTGTCCGGGTCGCGACCGAGCCTGTGTTTCACTACACGGGCGCGGGTGCTCTGATCGGCCTGGTTCAAGGTCGCGTGCTCTGGGCCTCCGAAGCGGCTGGAATGAACGACCGTGCCGAGGTGCGGCAAGGCTGGCGGAAGATCCGCCTCTGGCTGGACAGCCAGCCCGCTGGCGACGCGGTGGACCTGCTCCGCAATCACGCCAAGGACCCGCTCAGGCGCAGCCATGAAGTATTCGTTCTCTGTGCCTCCACCCGCCCCGACGACGCGAACCAGTGGCGTCTGTACGCGAACCGCGGCAACGGGTACGCGGTCGAACTCGACCCCGCTGTCTCACTCACTGTTGCGACGGAATACGACGTAACCCCCGTTTCCTCCGGCAGGATGTCGTTTTCTGCGGCAGGAGATGTCGTTGAGGTTAGGCCGTGGATGCACGTCATCTATAGCGAAGACGAAATGGTGCAGGCCCTCGAGGCACTGATTGACAAAATCGACGCCACCACCGCGAGCGTTCGGTCTTCAACCGCTGACCCCGACGAGAAGGATCAAGCACTTCAGAACTTCGGCGAGGAGGCCTACAACGATCTCGCCGAGATCGCTCACCTCATCAAGGAACCCGGCTTCTCGGGTGAGGACGAGGTCCGCATCGTTGTGACGTTCTTCATGCAGCAAAGGCACATCAAGTACCGAGCTGGGTCCTACGGAATCATGGGATATGCGGAATTGGTAACCGACCCTTCCGGCAGCGGCTCGTACCGCGTCCTACCCAAGAAGGACGCAGAGGAAGTACTGCCGATCAGGTCAGTTCGGCTTGGGCCTCTGCTACACGAGGAGCACGTCGAGTCTGTCGAGAGCTTTCTACGCAACAACGGGCTTCGAGGAATAACTGTCAGCCGCTCGGAGGTACCGCTGCGCTGATGGTCGCGACGGCTTCGCGGTGGTATCAATGGGCCCAAGTGCCGCTCGCCGAGTCACACGGGCGCCCTGGACGCGTAGACGAGGCTCACCCTGGGTTCCGGCCAGACCGCGATGAGCGCGTCACACCCCCGCGTGAGACGCACTGCTGTGCCGATGAGTGAAAGCGCGCCACTGTCATCGCTAGCGAACTGTGACCAAGTCGCGGGCGTACGCGATGTTCCAGAAGTCCTGCCCTGCGCCCCCAGCGCCGACGCCGGGGCGAAGGACCTTGACGATCACCTGCTCCTCGGCGAGCCAAGCGAGCTGGAGCCTCCGGTCGAGGGCAGCCAGTCCGAGCACGTTGCGGTTCAGCGCACTGTCGAGCGCGTTGATCTCGCTCCCTGCTGGGAGGACCAGACGCGCATCGGCCCGGAAGTCGAGATCGGTCCGCAGCACCTCCCAGTCGTGGCTCCGGTTCCCCGAGTACCCCTGGGGAAGGCTGTAGAAGACTGTCTCCTCGACCTCGTCGAGTGAATCGGCCGAAGCGCTCCCCCAGGGACCCGCCCCCTTGTGCTGGAGGTCCTCCGGCACGGGGCGCTCCTCGATCAGCGCCCCATCGGGCCCGTAGGTCTGGCACGCGACGAGGTGGGCTCGGCGGTACGGGCACTCCACCCATCCCCCGTCGGCGAGGAGCCGAGGGTAGACGTGCGTGACGGGGTAGGCCTTGCCAGGGCGCGGGAAGGTTTCGGTCTTCAAGTCGGGCACGGAGACCCTGGTGCTGTGACCGGCCAGGAGGAGCACCAGCTCATCGCTGTCGGGCGACCAGGCGAACGAAGCCATGCCGTACGGACCCGCGACCCGTCGCACCGTCGCGCTGCCGTCGCGAAGGTCGACCAGGAACATCCCGGCGTGCATCGGTCCGGCCCACCAGCGGCCGTCGGGCGAGAGCGCTCCCGCGCCGTAGGTGTCACCTCCTGACCACCTATCCCGCGGCAGGTCCAGATCTCCCAGGTCGAGCCGACGCCAACGGCCGTCCCGGCCGTAGAACTCGACCGCCTCACCGTCGAACCCCGAGGACGGGCGGGGGACGTAGGAAGCCACCAGCGCTCGCCCAGGGGGATCGTCGAGCAGCGAGGGCAGCGCATCGTCGGGCTCCGGCACGGTCCGCGGGACGTTGCCGCGCGCCCACCGGACCTGCGCGACGCGCATCGGCGCCGTCAGTGCAGCGACCTCGGTCCGACCGGAGTCCGAGACCAAGGACGCTGCCCCCGAGGCAGGGGCCTGGCCAACCGTCCCACGTCCCGGCGCGAGGTCGGGGTCGTTGCCGGTGCAGCCGTTGACCGCGCCGATTCCCAGCACGACCCCGAGCGTCACCAGAGCAGCATGCGGTCTCCGCATCGCGCCTCCCACGCCGGGACCTGTCGGTCGGACACCCGGATAATTGCAGGTGAAGTCGCAGCAGGTCGTAGTTGGAGGGCGACGGCCACCTCGGCCTCGCGAAACATGACGGGCCGCTACCCCCGATGGTGCTTGCGTCCCAAACCGAGTGCACGCACCGAACGTGGGCACGTCCAACCGCACTCTTGCGTACCGCCAGGAGTGCATCTTCCCCCGCCTATGACCGCCACGTGCACATCCTCATGAGGTGAGCCAGCACGGCTTTCATTGCTACGTCGCCGGCACTGGCCGTCTCGACCTGACTGCGACCATAACGCCGACGCTCAGCATGAGAAGTGCGAGGACTCCGCTGCCCACAGCGGCGCTGAACCTCGTTGTGTTGGCGGAGTAGCACTCGGCTGCAACCTCGTCGAAGTAGGTGCGAGGGTGCTCACCGCCTGGTCCATCACGGTTGTCGTTAAGCCCGGCGTCCCACGGAGCGATGCTGCAGCCAACCTCGCCCGCCGGTCCGCCATCGCTGAGGTCCGATGCGCTGACGTTCACTGTCGGGTTGTCGAACCACAGGAACAGACCGACCAGCAGCAACAGGCAGGCACCCAATAGGCACGCCCTCGAAATGCGCCGAGATTGCATGGCCGGACCCTACGTCGCCAGAGAGGCATGGGCAGCCCGCGCCACGGGTCCGCCCGACTTGCCGCCTGACGTACTCATCAGCTTCGAGTCGCGACGGTCTGCCATGGCCTCGTGATCCCGCGAGGCACGACGTCAGCTGACAGCGCTGTTCAGGAACGATGGGCCTGGGCCTCAAGATCGCTGATGACTTCGGTCAACGCCTCGCAACGCTCCCGGATGTTACGTCTCTCGATATGCGTGACCCGTCTGAACTGCAAGCTCATCACCGCGTCCGCCTGCATCTCTGTGAAACCGAATTGCCGCTGAAGTGCCTCGCCAGCGGACTCGGAGTCCGCGGAAGTCAGCAACACGTCCAGCACATCATGCGGGTTGCTCGCAGCTTCCTCGACGGCTTCGAAGATGAGCAACTCATCCCGAGCCCGCTCCAGTTCGGCGCTAGCGGAGATCTCCGTGTCTCGCTCTCTCATTCCAGCAGGATGCCACTCACGCTGCCGAGCCGTCCGATCACACGTCTGACGGAGTCACCACTCCGCGGGCCGCCGCAAGAACGGATCTGCCGCAAATCGCGCACTCCAGGATGTGTGTCATTCCGTCGCGAGTGGACATACCGTCTGCCGGTGACCTCGTCCGGGTTAGGGCATGCCGATCGCCGGGTGCGCCCTCTCGATGTCGTCCAGACTGCTGATCCAACTTGCGAGGTGCGTCTGGTTCACCTCCGCCAACTCGAACGTCAGAACGTTGCCGACACCAGCCCCATCCGCGAGTACACCCGAGACCTCGATCCGACC